>NZ_BPFX01000001.1 GCF_019655855.1 Pseudomonas paralcaligenes
CTATGTCCCTGAGCATCCCCCACCCGCTGGCCATGACCGACTCGCCGAGCAACCTCGGCGTGCTGTCGGCCGCCGCCAGCGGCCTGGACCGCTTCATCGGCCAGCAGGGCGGCGACGCGGACCGGGTGTTCGGCGTGGCCGGAATCGACCCCGACCTGCTGCTGCACCCGACCCTGAGCCTCAGCCTGAGCAACTACTGCAAGGTGCTGGAGGAAGCGGCGGCGCAATCCGGCTGCGACAACTTCGGGCTGCGCTACGGCCAGCAGTTCCAGCCGCGCGCCCTCGGCCTGCTGGGCTACGTCGGGCTGTGCTCGGACAGCCTGGAACAGGCACTGCAGAACTTCGCCCGGGCCTTTCCCTACCACCAGCACGACACCCTGATCCGCCTGGCGGACATCGGCGAGTGCTACCGCTTCGACTACCAGGTGCGCCACCCGGCGATCCTCGACAAGCGCCAGGACGCCGAGCTGACCATGGGCATGGCCCTCAACCTGGTACGCCACGTGCTCGGCGCGAACTGGGCGCCGCGCGCCGTGCTGTTCGAGCACGCCCGCCCGGAAGGCTGGCGCGAGCACCTGGCCGCGTTCGACGCGCCGGTGCTGTTCGACCAGCCGTGCAACGCCCTGCTGATTCCCAAGCGCGACCTGGCCGGCCAGGCGATGCCCGAGCGCGACCCGGTGCTGCTGATGCTGGTGCAGGATGCCATCCAGCGGCTCGGCGGCCAGCAGCACCGCCAGTGCCTGGTCGACCAGGCGCGCGGCCTGGTGCGCGACGCCCTGCCACTCGGCGAGCCGGCGCTGGAACAGATCGCCGCCGGCCTCGGCCTGACCCCGGCCGCTCTGCAGCGCCGCCTGCGCGAGCAGAACCTGAGCTACTCCGCACTGATCGACCAGGTGCGCCGCGAACTGGCCCTGCACTACCTGCGCCGGCGCCTGCCGGTCAGCGAACTGGCGCCGCTGCTCGGCTACTCCGAGACCAGCGCCTTCTCCCGCGCCTTCCGCCGCTGGTTCGACGCCAGTCCGCGGCAATGGCTGCAGACCGCCACCGCCTGAGCGCGCCGGGGTACACTGGCCGCCCAACCCGACGACCGACACCATGACGTCCTACCTGATCCGCGACGCCGGCGAAGCCGACCTCGAGGGCATCCTGCCCATCTACAACGACGCCGTGCAGCACGGCACCGCCATCTGGAACGAAACCCTGGTGGACCTCGCCAACCGCCGCGCCTGGCTGGCCGAGCGCAACGCCGCCGGCTTCCCGGTGCTGGTGGCGGTGGACGCGGCCGGCGGCGTGCTCGGCTATTCCAGCTACGGCACCTGGCGCGCCTTCGACGGCTTCCGCCACACGGTCGAGCACTCGGTCTACGTACGCGCCGACCAGCAGGGCAAGGGCCTGGGCAAGGCGCTGCTGCAGGCGCTGATAGAACGCGCCCGCGCCGCCGGCCTGCACGTGATGGTGGCCGCCATCGAGCGCGAGAACGCCGCCTCCGTCGCCCTGCACCAGCGGCTCGGCTTCGCCGTCACCGGGCAGATGCCCCAGGTCGGCCGCAAGTTCGGCCGCTGGCTGGACCTGACCTTCATGCAGCTGGTCCTGGAGTGAGAACCTGCTCAAAGTCTGCTGCGCGTCGGAAAAGCTGCGTTGAAAGCGACTTCGGAAAGCAGCTTGCTGCTAACGCGCTTTAGCGCGGCCCGAAGGGTGAGCGGAGCGAGTCATGCTCATTGACCACCCGTGAATTCCGCGTCCTCAGCCACTCTGCTTTTCTCCAGCCCGCGAGACCTTGAACAGGCCGGGAATACTTCCCGTTCCCGCATGGCTGTGAGCGCCGTCACGGTAAGTCCGCCGCGACGCCACTACCCTGAGTCATCTCATCCTTGGACGACAGGAGCTCGGTCCCCATGGCCTCGCCTTCTCTCTCCCGTTCCAGGGGCATGCCGTTCGCCCTGATCGGTGCGTTGCTGCTACTGGCAGCCGCTCATACCTTTTCCCAGCGCCTCGACTTCCTGCAGACGGCCAAGTCCGCCTCGGGCCAGGTCAGCGCCCTCGACGCCAACGGCTCGCAGCCGCTGATCGATTTCGTCGACGAGCGCGGCAACACCGTCTCCTACGCCCAGTCCGGGCTGGTCTTCGGCTACCAGCTGGGCATGCCGGTGAACGTGCGCTACCTGCCGGATTCCCCGGTCAGCAGCGCGGTCATCGACGACGCCGGCGCGCTCTGGGGCAGCACCCTGCTGCTCGGCCTGCTTGGCGCCAGCATGGCCCTGGCGGGCGTGCCGCCCCTGCGCATCCGCCGCTGGCCCTGAGCGTCACTTGCCGTAGCCGGCCGCGAACAGCACGGCCAGCACCAGCGGCATCACGACCACGCTGCCCAGGTTGCCGATCAGCACCAGCGCCGCGACCTTGTGCGGCTCCTGGCGGTACTGCTCGGCGACCATGTAGTTGAGCACCGCCGGCGGCAGCGCGGCGAACAGCCAGAGGGTGGCCAGCTGCACGCCCTGCAGGTCCAGCAGATGGGCCAGCGGCCAGGCCAGCAGCAGACCGCTCGCCGGACAGGCCACGGCGCCGAGCAGGCCGATGCGCCACGCGCCGAAATCCACGTCGAGCATGCGCACGCCGAGAGCGAACAGCATCAGCGGGATGCTGATCTCGCCGAGCATGCGGCAGGCCTCCAGCAGCCAGCCCGGCAGCGGCACGCCACCCAGGTTGATGGCCAGACCGGCGACGCTGGCGATCACCACCGGCACCCGCAGCAGGCGCCACAGCGGCGCGTGGCGGTCAAGCATGTGCAGGCCCACCGAGAAGTGCAGCAGCATCTCCACCACGAACAGCACCACCGCCGCCGACAACGCCTGCTCGCCGAACGCCAGCACCATCAGTGGCAGGCCCATGTTGCCGGCGTTGCTGAACATCATCGGCGGCAGGAAGGTGCGGAAGTCCAACCGGAACAGGCGCGCCAGCGGCCACAGCAGCAGGCCCGAGCCCAGCACCACCCCGGCGCCGGCCAGCGCCAGCCCGGCGTAGTCCTGCAGCGGCGCCTGGCGCTCGGCCAGCACCACGAACACCAGCAGAGGCACGAACAGCTCCATGTTCAACGTGTTGAGCTGGCGGATGTCCGGGCTGCGGAAACGGCCATAGAGAGCCCCGCACCCGGCGATGAGGGACACCGGCAGCAAGGTGGCGAGGATGGAGGACAGCATGGAGGCTCCGGCGGGCGAAAAACTTCGTTAGCTTCGCAAGTATCACCCCGTCCCGGCAATGTCCCACGAGCCGACCGCACGTCGATCCAACTCCGCCAATCGACGAACGGACGCCCGCGCCAGACCTCCGCGGTTATCCTCGGACCGCTCTAGAAAGCCACTTCCGCCATGGCGAGGCGCCCCAGAG
The DNA here is from genome assembly GCF_019655855.1 of Pseudomonas paralcaligenes. Lineage (GTDB taxonomy): Bacteria > Pseudomonadota > Gammaproteobacteria > Pseudomonadales > Pseudomonadaceae > Aquipseudomonas > Aquipseudomonas paralcaligenes. The sequence continues at coordinate 3,382 of NZ_BPFX01000001.1, forward strand.
TGCCCGCCCCGATCACCTCGCTTCTGCCAGCGACAGCATCATGGGGAATCCGCTATGCATGTCCGAAGACTCCTGCTGGGCAGCCTCGCGCTGCTCGCCTGCGCCAGCGCGCAGGCCTACGTGATGGAGCGCGAACTCGCCGGCTACGACCTGCGCCTCGCCACCCAGCCGACCCGCAGCATGGCCCAGGGCCTGATCCAGCCCAGCGCCAGCGGCACCTTCCACGGCGGCCTGGACCTCAGCCGCGAGGACGGCTGGTACTTCGGCGGCTGGGCGCCGAGCATGGGACTGCTCGACGGCGGCCAGCCGCAACTGGACGCCTACGTCGGCCTGCGGCGCCCGCTGGACGACCGCCTCGGCTACGAAGTGGGGCTGATCCGCTACAGCCGCCTCGGCGTCGACGGCCTCGATCACAACCAGTACTACGCCGGCCTGACCCTGCTGGAGAGCCGCTTCGGCCTCGCCGTCGCCGACCGCCCGGGGCGCCAGGACGGCAACCTGCTGCTGGACCTCGCCCTGCCCCGCCCGCTCGACCTGGGCATGACCCTGCAGTACGGCGCGCATCGCCTGGACAACCCGGTCAGGCTGGGTTCCGGCGCCCAGGTGCGCTCCTTCGGCGACTGGTCGCTGAACCTGACGCGGGCCTGGGGCGGCAACGCGCTGAAGCTTTCCTACGGCGGCTCCTCGCTGGGCGGCGAACGCTGCGCCGCCTACTCGGGCAACAACGGCCAGTGCGAGGGCCTGCTGATGATCCGCGCGGAACGACCGCTGCTGTGACGCCGGCTCAGCGCAGCTGGCTGTCCTTGCTGCCGCGCCGGTTGTAGCCGCTGAACGCCGCCTGCTCCCTGTCGTGCTCGGCCTGGCACTTCACGCACAGGCGCACGCCGGGCACCGCCTCACGGCGGGCCTGGGGGATCGGCGCATCGCACTCCTCGCAGCGGCTCAGGCTCTCGCCCCGGGGCAGCTGGCTGCGGGCGCGGGCCACCGCGTCCTCGATGCTGCTGTCGATCTGCTCCTGTACCGCATCGTCGTTGGTCCAGCCTCCGGCCATGATGACCTCCGGATAGGGGATGTGATCCTGAAGATATGGGCGCCCGCCGCGCCGAATGCAAGCGCGCCGCCGGACTATGCTGGAAGGAACAGCGAAAGGAGTCCGTCGATGCCCTGCTCTCGTCTGCTCGCGGCCCTCGTGCTGGGCTGCTGCGCGCTGCTGGCGCGCGCCGAAACCCTGGTCGCCATCGACAACGCCAACCCGCCATTCATGTATCTGCACGACGGCCAGGCCCGGGGACTGTATCCCGCGATGCTGGAGGCGGTGTTCGCCCGCCTCGGCGAGCCCCTGAGCCTGCAGGCCATGCCCTGGAAGCGCGCCCTGCTCAAGGGCGCCGCCGGCGAGGTGGGCATCGGCGGCATCTACCGCAACGCCGAGCGGCTGCGGGTCTTCGACTATTCCGACCCCATCTACGAGGAGCGCCTGCTGCTCTACGTGCGGCGCGACCGGGCGTTCGACTTCCGCGGCATCGAGGACCTGCACGGCCGCCGGATCGGCGTGATCCGCGGCTGGAGCTACACCGACGACTTCGACCGGGCGGTGCGGGAGGGACGCATCGACGCCCAGCCGGGCAGCTCCGACGAGGCCAACCTGCGCAAGCTGGCGTCTGGCCGGCTGGACGCCGTGGTCGTCATCGAGATGGCCGCCAGGCGGCTGCTGGAACAGGACGGGCTGGACGAACTCCAGCCACTGCCCCAACCGCTGAGCATCAACCCCACCTACCTCGTGTTCGCCAAGCAGGCCCGGCGCCAGGACCTGCTGCTGCGCTTCGACCAGGCGCTGCGGGAGATGCACGAGGACGGCTCGCTGCAGCGCCTGATCGACGAGGCGACCGCTATTCCTTGACGTTCATGTACTCGCGCGCCCAGACGATGTAGTCCTCGGGCTGGGTGTACTTGTGCGTCAGCTCGGTGGCGTTGAGGTCGCTGGCGGCAATCCCGCGCTGCTCGCGCAGGCAGTCGTAGGTGGCCTTGATCGCGGCGAAGTAGGCGGCGTGGCCATCGACCACGATGCGCACGCCGAGGCTGGCCAGGCGGGCATCGTCACGCAGCAGCGGGTTGCCGTAGCTGACCAGCATCAGCGGCACATTGAGGTTCTCGGCGATCAGCTCCAGGTGGGCGAAGTCGCGCACGCCCACCATGCAGATGGCGTCGGCGCCCGCCTCCTGGTAGGCGCGGGTGCGGTGGATCACCTCGTCGACCTCCAGCACGCCGGCATGGGTACGGGCGATGATCGACAGCGCCGGGTCCATGCGCGCTTCCAGCGCCGCGCGGATCTTGCCGACGCCCTCGGCGACGCCGATCAGGTCGGTCGACTTGCGCCCGAACTGGGCCGGCAGCAGCGTGTCCTCGAGAGTCAGGGCGGCGATCCCGGCGCGCTCCAGTTCGGTCACCGTGCGCATCACGTTGAGCGCGTTGCCGTAGCCGTGGTCGGCGTCGGCGATCACCGGCAGCCGCGCGACCCGGCCGATGCGGGAAGCCTGCTCGACGAACTCGCTGAGGGTGATCAGGGCGAAATCGGGCGCGGCCAGAACTTGTAGTGAAGCTACAGAGCCGCCCAGGATGCCGACCTCGAAGCCTAGGTCGGAGGCGATCCGCGCGGACATGGGGTCGAACACCGACGCGGTGTGATAGCAGGCGTTCGAGTCGAGAAGCGCGCGGAACTGCGCGCGAAGATCGTGATGTGAAGCTCTGTGCATGAAAGGCGCCACGGCTGGTTCGTCGTACTTTTGGCCGGACCAATTATGTAGCAAAACTACAAAACCAGCCAAGTACCCCCGGCCCTTCTTCATGCACGGCGCATACCGGGACGCCCTTCACAAGCCTGCCCACCTGTCGCTGCGGGTGCTGGATTCCTTCGATTCTATTTTGTTATGTTATTACATCTATATAGGAAAGCAGCATGAAAAAGCTCATCTACAGATCGATAGGAATATCCTCCCTGGTCATGCAGGGCGCCATGGCGCAGGACGCCGTGCAGCTGGAGAGCGTGACCATCAGCGGCGACCGCTACGAAAGCGCTACCGGTCCCGTCGACAGCTACCGCGCCACCCGCTCGGCCACCGCCACCCGCAGCGACGTCGATATCCGCGACACGCCGCAGAGCATCGAGGTGGTGCCGGCGCAGGTGCTGGAGGATCTCAACACCACGCGCATCGATCGCGCGCTGGATTTCGCCGGCGGCGTGTCGCGGCAGAACAACTTCGGCGGCCTGACCTTCCTCAACTACAGCGTGCGCGGCTTCACCACCGGCGAGCTGTACCGCAACGGCTTCGCCATCAACCGGGGCAGCTACAGCGCGCCGGACGCCTCCGGCATCGAGCGCATCGAAGTACTCAAGGGGCCCTCGGCCAGCCTCTACGGTCGCGGCGACCCCGGCGGGCTGGTCAATATCGTCGGCAAGAAGCCCCAGGCCGAGTCGTTCAGCCGGCTCAACCTGAGCGCCGGCAGCTGGGACCGCTACCGCGCCAGCCTGGACGCCAACACCCCGCTGAGCGAGGACGGCAGCCTGCTGTCGCGGATCAACCTGGCGGTCGAGGACAACGGCAGCTTCCGCGACCACGTGGGCAACCGCCGCCAGGTGGTCACGCCCTCGCTGAGCTGGCAGCTCGACGCGGACACCCTGCTGCAGCTCGACGCCGAGTTCGCCCGCACCGAATCCGTGTTCGACCGCGGCCTGCCGGCGGTCAACGGCGAGCTGGGCGCGGTGCGCCGCTCCGCCTTCTTCGGCGAGCCCAACGACGGCGACATCCGTAACGACAACCAGACCTTGGACCTGGCCCTGGAACGCCACCTCGACGAAGGCTGGAAGCTGCGCCTGGCCAGCCACTACACCCAGGGCCACCTGCGCGGCGACAGCTCCGAGCCGCAGCGGCTGGTCGGCGACACCCTCACCCGCTTCTACCGCCAGCGCGACTTCGAGTGGAACGACAGCATCACCCAGGCCGAGCTGCACGGCAGCTTCGAGCTGGCCGGCTGGCAGCACCAGAGCCTGATCGGCCTGGAATACGAGAACTACCGCAACAGCCAGAAGTATCCCCAGAGCGAGACCCTGGCCAGCTACGGGCTGAACATTCGCAAGCCGGTCTACGGCACGCCCAAGCCGCCGATCACCCGTCCCAACGACTTCCACGAGCGCACCGAGAGCTACGCCCTCAACCTACAGGACCAGATCGCCTTCACCGACCGCCTGCGCGGGCTGCTCGGCGTGCGCCTGGAGCGGGTCGAGCAGCGCTCGCTGAACCGCGCCAGCGGCGTCGCCAACGAACAACGCAAGGACGTCGCCACCCCGCGCATCGGCCTGCTCTACCAACTCGTCCCCGAGGTCGGCCTGTTCGCCAACGCCGGCACCTCGTTCAAGCCCAACGCCATCGGCAGCCGCGGCGAGGTCTACCAGCCCGAGAAGGGCCTGGGCTACGAGACCGGGCTCAAGCTGGACCTGCTCGACGGCCGCCTAGGCGGCAACGTGGCGCTGTTCCACATCGACAAGGAGAACGTCGTCACCACCGACACCCTCGGCGACAGCCTGGCGGCCGGCGAGGCGCGCAGCCGCGGGCTGGACCTTCAGTTCAGCGGCCAGCTGAGCGATGCCCTGCGCCTGATCGGCGCCTACGCCTACATCGACGCCGAGGTGACCAAGGGCGACACCGCCCTCCCGGCCGGCAGCGACCTGCTCGGCATCCCCCGCCACAGCGGCAGCCTGCTGGCCGTCTACGAGTTCCAGCACGGCGCGCTGCGCGGCTCGGACATCGGCGCCGCCGTCACCCACGTCGGCGAACGCTCCGGCCAGGCCGGCAGCGACTTCCGCCTGCCGGCCTACGAGACCCTCGACCTGCTGGCCCACTACAAGGCCAGCGAGCAGGTCACCCTGGGCGTCAACCTCAACAACGTGTTCGACCGCAAGTACTACGAACGCGCCTACAACAGCGTCTGGGTACTGCCCGGCGAACCCCGCAACCTCAGTTTCAGCCTGACCCTCGACCTCTGACCGAAAGGACCTCTCGATGCGTACTCCCCTCCCCCTGCTGCTCGCCGGCCTGATCCTCTGCGGACAGGCCTCCGCCCACGGTCTGTGGACCGAACAGCGCCGCGGCAACCATGAAGTGATCTACGGCCACGGCGCCGAGGACGACGCCTTCAAGGCGCACAAGGTCAGCGGCGCCTGGGCCTACGACGCCAGCGGCCGGACCATCCCGGTCGGCGTCCAGCGCCTGGACGACCACGCCCGCCTGCAGCCCCTGCGCGCGCCCGCGGTGCTGGCAGTGGCCCTGGACAACGGCGCCTGGTCGCAGAAGCCGGACAAGAGCTGGGTCAACCAGGGCCGCAGCCAGGTGCCGGACTCCACCCATTCCCTGCACACCTACAAGTACAGCCTGGCGATCCTCCAGGCCGGCGCCAGGCTGCCGGAGCTGGACAAGCTGCGCCTGGCCATCGTGCCGCAGAGCGACCCGACCGCCGTCGGCCCGGGCAAGCCGCTGCGCATCCGGGTGCTGGCCGAGGGCAAGCCGGCCAAGGGAGTGAAGCTGATCGGCGACTACCGCGGCATGCCCCACGAGGTCAGTGCCACCACCGACGCCGAGGGCTATGCCGAAGTGACGGTGCGCAACGAGGGCCTGAACGTGATCGCCGCCCAGCTCTACCTGCCGGTGAAGGGCGACGCCGATATCGAGGAACTGGGCCTGTTCAGCTCGCTGACCTTCCTCGGCAGCGAGCACCACGAATAATCTCTCAGAACCGCTCCGCCCGCGGCAGCCAGCGCTGGCGGATGCGCTCCAGGCTGCCGTCGCGGCGCATGGCCTCCAGCTCCCGCTGCCAACGCATGACCCGGCCGGGCGCCGTGCGCGCGGAGAAGGCGATGTAGTAGTCGGACTGCATGAACACCATGTGCCCCTGCACCTCGTCCGGCGTCAGTCCGCCGCCGGCCAGCTCCTCGCGCAGAGACAGGTCCTCGGTGGCGATCAGCTTGACCCGACCGTGCTTGAGCATGCTCACCATCAGCCGGGGGCTCGCCACCCCGTGCAGGTTGGTGAAGCCCATGCGCTCCAGGGTCTCGTAGGTGTACCACTGCTTGGGCAGCGCCAGGGTGCCGGCGCGCCGGGCGGCCTCCAGGCTCTCGATGCGCAGGCCGCTGTCCTTCAGCGAATAGAAGCGGGTGGTGCCCTGCAGGATCGGGCCGACCCACTGGAAAACCGATTCGCGCTCGGGGGTGCGCACCACCATGAACAGCCCGACATCCGGCTCGTGGCGGGCCAGGTAGTAGCCGCGCGTCCAGGGGATCAGCTCGATATGGGCATCACTGCCAGTACGCCGAGACAGTTCGCGAACCAGATCCACCGCGTAGCCGTCCGGCTCTCCGTCGCGCAGGAAGCTGGTGGGCGGCGCCTCCTCGGTGTACAGGCGCAGCTCGCCCACCGCCAGGCCAGGCAGCAGGGCCAGCATCAGCCAGGCGAACAACCGGGCAGGCATCGCATTCTCCGTCGGGTCCTGCGAGTCATCCTAGGACTTGCGTCGAAAGGCGTCGAGCACGACAGGCCGACCTGCGGCATGCAACGACCGACGCACTGACATAGAATGCGCGGCCGTTTTTCCGGAGCGCATCATGAATTCCCGTCCCGCCAATGCCCTGGGCATCGACTTCGGCACCTCCAACTCCACCGTCGGCTGGTGGCGCCCGGGCGTGGAACCGCTGCTGGAACTGGAGGACGGCAAGATCACCCTGCCCTCGGTGATCTTCTTCAACACCGAGGAGCGCCGCCCGGTCTACGGCCGCCAGGCGCTGGGCGAGTACCTGGAGGGCTACGAGGGACGCCTGATGCGCGCCCTCAAGAGCCTGCTCGGCTCCAAGCTGCTGAAGAGCGAGACCACCGTGCTGGGCAGCGCCCTGCCGTTCCGCGACCTGCTCGGCTTCTTCATCGGCGAGCTGAAACGTCGTGCCGAGCGCCAGGCCGGCCGCGAATTCGAACAGGTGGTGCTGGGCCGCCCGGTGTTCTTCGTCGACGACGACCCGCAGGCCGACGCCGAGGCCGCCAACACCCTGCTGGCGGTGGCGCACAAGCTGGGCTTCAAGGACGTCTCCTTCCAGTTCGAGCCGATCGCCGCGGCCTTCGACTACGAGCGCAGCGTGACCCGCGAGGAACTGGTGCTGATCGTCGACATCGGCGGCGGCACCTCGGACTTCTCCCTGGTGCGCCTGGCGCCGGAGCGCCGCGAGAAGGCCGAGCGCCAGGACGACATCCTGGCCACCGGCGGCGTGCACATCGGTGGCACCGACTTCGACAAGCAGCTCAGCCTGGACGGCGTCATGCCGCTGTTCGGCTACGGCAGCCGGATGAAGAGCGACGCGCTGATGCCCACCAGCCACCACCTCAACCTCGCCACCTGGCACACCATCAACGCGGTGTACGCGCAGAAGGCCCAGCTGGCGCTGAAGAACATGCGCTACGACATCGTCGATCCCACCGGCATCGACCGCCTGCTGCGCCTCACCGAGCAGCGCGCCGGCCACTGGCTGGCGATGCAGGTGGAAGAATCGAAGATCGCCCTGACCGAGCGAGACGCCCACCGAATCGACCTGGCGCGGATCGAGGACGGCTTAGAAGCGAACCTCGACCGGCCGCTGTTCGAGCAGGCCATCGACGGGCTGCTGGAGCGCATCCGCGCCGGCGTCGACGAACTGCTGGTCCGCGCCGGCGTGAGCCACGAGCAGGTCGACACCCTGTTCTTCACCGGCGGCTCCAGCGGCGTGCCGGCCCTGCGCCGCTGCGTCGCCGACTTGCTGCCCAACGCCCGCATCGCCGAGGGCGACACCTTCGGCAGCATCGGCAGCGGCCTGGCCATCGAGGCCGCGCGCCGCTACGGCTGACCATCACCCCTTCACCAGCCCTAGGCCATTGGTGACGGCGGTCGCTGCAAGGCAGCCGCCACCTCGGTAAGGTGGGCCTTTCTTCCGCCGGAGACCGTCATGCGCAACGCACTGCTTCTCGCCAGCCTGCTCGCCCTCGCCGCCTGCGACGGCGGCGCGGCCACCGCCACCACCGCCAAGCTGCAGGCCGACAAGGCGCAGCAGGCCCAGCAACAGATGGAGCAGCTCAAGCAGCAGATCGATCAGGTCAACGCGCAGAGCCAGCAGCGCCTGCAACAGATGGAACAGCAGAGCGAACAGTGAAACGAAAAAGGCCGGGCAATGCCCTAATGCTGCTCACTTATGGCTGCCCTCGTGGGAGCGGCTGGGCGGCATTCCGATTGGCCGCGAAGCTGTGCTGTCTGCCTCATTCGCGGACAAGTCCGCTCCTACAGGGTTGGCCCAACAACTGGTCGCGTCTGATTAAACAGCATTAGGGCATTACCCGGCCTTTCCATAGGGGTGAGCGGGGCCTCCCAGGCCACGCGCACGCGACCAGTCCTAGGCAGCCCGGCGCAGCAGGAACACCCCGGCCAGGGCGCAGATCGCCGCCGGCACGGCCACCGCCAGCAGCGGCGAGAAGCCGAACACCAGGCTGGATGGTCCCAGCAGGTCCTGGGCGATGCGGAACACGAAGCCCACCAGCACGCCGGTGAACACCCGCTGGCCGAGGGTCACCGAGCGCAGCGGGCCGAAGATGAAGGAAATCGCCATCAGCACCAGCGCCGCGGTCACCAGCGGCTGCAGCACCTTGGTCCAGAACGCCAGCCAGTAGGTGCCGTTGTTCAGGCCCTGCTCCGCCAGGTAGTGGATGTAGCGCCACAGGCCGGTCACCGACAGCGCCTCCGGCTCCAGCACCACGGTGCCGAGCAGCTGCGGGTTGAGTTCGATGTCCCAGCGCTCGGCGGGCGCCTCCACCACCTCGGTGCTGTTCTCGTGGAAGCGGGTGGTCTGCACGCCCTCCAGCTGCCAGTGATCGCCCTGGTACTCGGCGCGACGGGCGAAGCTGGCAGACTGCAGCCGGCGCTCGCCGTCGAACTGGTAGCGGGTCACGCCGACCAGCCTGCCGTTGGGCTGCACGGCGTTGATGTGCACGTATTCCTGGCCCTGGCGATGCCACAGGCCGTGCTTGGAACTCTGCGCCTCGCCGCCGCCCTGGGCCAGAGCGCGGTGGGCCTGGGCCTGGTTCTCGCTCCACGGCGCCAGGTACTCGCCGATCAGCACGCCGGCCAGCATCAGCACCAGCATCGGCTTCATCACCGCCCAGACGATGCGCCCGACCGACACGCCGGCGGCGCGCATGATGGTCAGTTCGCTGTTGCTGGCCAGGCTGCCGAGGCCGATCAGGCAGCCGATCAGCGCCGCCATGGGCAGCATCTCGTAGGCCCGCCGCGGCAGGGTCATGATCACGTAGGTCAGGGCCTGGAGAGTGCCGTAGCTGTCGCTGAGGTCGCCCAGCTCGTCGATGAAGGCGAACAGCAGGGCCAGCCCGACGATGATGCCGAGCACCGAGACGATGGCGAAGAAGACGCTGGTGCCGATGTAGCGATCGAGCTTATGCATGGGCCACCTCCTGCGCCGCGCGGCGGCTGGCCAGCCTGAGCTTCAGAGGTTGCCAGAGGAACAGGCCGGCGCCGATCAGCAGGAACAGCACGTGCACCCACCACAGCCCCAGCTGCATGGGGATCTTGCCCTTGTCCAGCTGGCCGCGCGCGCCGATCAGCAGCGCCAGGTAGGCCATGTACAGGAGGATCGCCGGCAGCAGCTTGAGGAAGCGGCCCTGGCGCGGGTTGACCTTGGCCAGCGGCACCGCCAGCAGGGTGACGACGAACACCAGCAGCGGGATCGACAGCCGCCACTGCAGCTCGGCCTGATGGCGGGGCTGGTCGCTGCCGATCAGCTCGCGGGTGGGAATCGCCTCGCGCTCGCCGATCTCGGCGCTGACGCTGGGCTTGGGCAGCAGCACGCCGTGGGTCTCGTACTGGGTCGCGCGATAGTCGGCCTCGCCGGGGTTGCCGTCGTAGCGGTAGCCGTTCTCCAGGATCAGGTAGCGGCTGCCGTCGGACTGGATCACCTGGCTGCCCTTCTCGGCCACCAGCACGGTGATGCCGCGCTGGCTGCCGTCCTTGGCGCTCGGCCGCTTCTCGGTGATGAACACGCCTTCCAGCTGGCCGCGGTCCTCGGACAGGCCCTCGGTGTAGGTCATCCGCGAGCCGTCCTTCATGGCCTGGAAGCGGCCCGGCACCAGGGTGTCGAACTCGGTCAGGGCGTCCTGCTGGTTGAAGATGCGGGCCACCTCGGCCACGCCCTGGGGCGCCAGGCCCAGGCTCAGCCAGGCGACGATCGCGGCGACGATGGCGGCCGGCGCCATGGTGTAGCCAAGCAGGCGGCGGTTGCTCATGCCGGTGGCGGACAGCACGGTCATCTCGCTGTCCAGGTACAGCCGGCCGTAGGCCAGCAGGATGCCGAGGAACAGTCCCAGCGGCAGGATCAGCTGGAGGAAGCCGGGCATGCGGTAGCCCATGATCATGAACAGCACGCCTGGGTCCAGCACGCCCTGTGCGGCCTGGGCCAGGTACTTGATGAAACGCCCGCTCATGATGATCACCAGCAGCACGGCACTCACCGCGCCCAGGGTGACCAGCACCTCGCGGGACAGATAACGGAAGACGATCAAACCGGACGCTCCAGGGTTGTCAGGCTCAGGCGGCAACGCTCACACTAGCCGCTCTCGATGGCACGGCCCGCCTCGGCGGGCCTCGAAAAAATAGCGGGCATTATCCGCCAAACCCGACTCTTTGTCTTGGGGACAGCACATGGAATTCCTCGTCAAAAGCACCCGTCCGGAAACCCTGAAGACCGCGACCCTGGTGGTCGCGCTCGGAGAAGGCCGCAAGCTCGGCGCCGCGGCCAAGGCCGTGGACGACGCCAGCGGCGGTGCGATTTCCAGCCTGCTCAAGCGCGGCGACATCGCCGGCAAGCAGGGCCAGACCCTGCTGCTGCACAGCCTGCCGGGCCTCAAGGCCGAGCGCGTGCTGCTGGTGGGCAGCGGCAAGGGCGAACTATCCGACCGCCAGTTCCGCAAATTGGTTGCAGGCGCCCATGGCGTGCTGAAGAACCTCGGCGGCGGCGACGCCGTGCTGGCGCTCGGCGAACTCGCGGTCAAGGGCCGCGACGCCTACGCCAAGGCCCGCCTGCTGGTGGAGACCCTGGCCGACGGCGGCTACGTGTTCGACCGCTTCAAGAGCAAGAAGGCCGAACCCAGGGCCCTGAAGAAGATCACCCTGATCGCCGACAAGGCCGAGCTGGCCGAGGTCGAGCGCGGCAGCCTGCACGCCCGCGCCATCGCCACCGGCATGGCCTTCACCCGCGACCTCGGCAACCTGCCGCCGAACCTCTGCCACCCCAGCTTCCTGGCGGACGAGGCCAAGGCCCTGGCCAAGGCACACAAGAACCTCAAGGTCGACATCCTCGACGAGAAGAAACTCAAGGAGCTGGGCGCCGGCGCCTTCCTCGCCGTGGCCCAGGGCAGCGAGCAGCCGCCGCGGATGATCGTGATGCAGTACAACGGCGGGCGGAAGGACGACAAGCCCTTCGCCCTGGTCGGCAAGGGCATCACCTTCGACACCGGCGGCATCAGCATCAAGCCGGCCGCCAACATGGACGAGATGAAATACGACATGTGCGGCGCCGCCAGCGTGTTCGGCACCCTGCGCGCCGTGCTGGAGCTGCAGCTGCCGATCAACCTGGTGTGCCTGCTGGCCTGCGCCGAGAACATGCCGAGCGGGCGCGCCACCCGCCCGGGCGACATCGTCACCACCATGAGCGGGCAGACCGTCGAAATCCTCAACACCGACGCTGAAGGCCGCCTGGTGCTGTGCGACACCCTGACCTACGCGGAGCGCTTCAAACCGCAGGCGGTGATCGACATCGCCACCCTCACCGGCGCCTGCATCGTCGCCCTGGGCAGCAACGTCTCGGGTCTGATGGGCAACGACGATACCCTGGTGAAGCAGATTCTCGCCGCCGGCGAGCACGCCGACGACCGCGCCTGGCAGCTGCCGCTGTACGACGAGTACCAGGAGCAGCTGGACAGCCCCTTCGCCGATATCGCCAACATCGGCGGGCCGAAGGCCGGCACCATCACCGCCGGTTGCTTCCTCTCGCGCTTCGCCAAGAGCTACCACTGGGCGCACCTGGACATCGCCGGCACCGCCTGGATCAGCGGCGGCAAGGACAAGGGCGCCACCGGCCGGCCGGTACCGCTGCTCACCCAGTACCTGCTGGACCGCGCCAAGGTTTGACGCCGGCCCCGTAGCCCGGATGCCAGTCCGGGGGCGACACTGCCCCGGACTGCATCCGGGCTACGACTGATTCCCCTGTAGGAGCGAACTCTGCTCGCGAACACAGGCAACCCGAAAGCTTCGCGAGCACAGCTCGCTCCTACAATGACCATTTCCCCAGCGCCGACAGCCCCATGATCCGCATCGAGTTCTACGTGCTCTCCTCCGCCACTCCGGAAGGCCGCCTGCGCGCGGCCTGCCAGCTGGCGGCCAAGGCCTGGAAGGCCGGCCTGCCAGTGTTCCTGCGCGGCAGCGACGAGGCCCAGTGCGAGGAGCTGGACCGGCTGCTGTGGAGCTTCCGCCAGGAAGCCTTCGTGCCGCACGACCTGCACCAGGCCGACCCGCAGGCGCCGGTGGTGATCGGTCTCGACCAGGAGCCGGCGCTGGCCGGCGGCGTGCTGCTCAACCTGCACCCACAGTTGTCGCCCCATCTCCCCCGCTTCAGCCGGGTGATCGAGATCGTCAACCAGGAGCCGGCGCTGCTGGCCCAGTGCCGCGAGAACTTCCGCCAGTACCGCAAGCTCGGCCACGACCCGCAGCGCGTGGAACTCTGAAGGAAAGCAAGGTCGAAATAGGCCTGTACTGCGCGTAGAATCCCACGCCTCGTCCCCACTCCGCCGCCGCAACGCCACGCCCATGGACAGCTCCAAACCACCAAAGCGCGATCTCCTGCTGGATGATCTGGAAGCCATCCGCCAGCTGCTGGAGAAGGACCAGCTGGAACCGCCGCTGCTGACCGAAAGCCTGGATGACGACCTGCAGATTCCCCTGCTCTCGGACATCATCCAGCCTGGCCCGGGCAGTTCGCCGACCACCACCATCCCGGCCAGCCCGCCGGTGACGAGCATGCCGCTGTCCTACCCGGCGCAGCCCGCCGTCGCGCCACCCGCTGCCGGCGCCGCACCCGCCAAACCAGCCGCACCCGCCGCCCCGTCCATCGGCGCCGCCGTGCAGCAGAGCCTGCTGACCTCCGGCAAACTGGACGCCGAGCTGCGCGCCGCCGCCCAGCTGATCCTGCAGGACGTGATCGACGACTTCGTGCCGCAGATCGAGGCCGAGCTCAAGCGCCGTCTCGACGCCCGCCTGGACCGCCTGCTCAAGTCGCCACGCGGCTGATCGCGCAAATGAAAACGCCGTTTCCCCTCGGCGGGGAAACGGCGTTCTTCCATCCGCGAATCGCGAACGATCAGGCAGCGCCCATCTTGGCGCGCATCTTCTCGCACATCTTGGTCATCTCGTCGTATATCAGCTGCGGGTTCTGCCGCTTGATCGCCCAGGCCATGCGGCCCTGCTCGTGGGGCAGGATCATGAACTCGCCCTTGGCCACTTCCTGGTACACGTAGTCGGCGATGTCGGCCGCACTGATCGGGCTGCCCTCGAGCAGCTTGCCGACCTGCTGCTTCATCTCAGGGGTCGGGCCACGGAAGGAATCCAGCAGGTTGGTCTGGAAGAACGACGGGCAGACTACATGGACGCCCACGCCAACCGGCTTGAGCTCGATCAGCAGGCTTTCCGACAGCGCCACCACGCCGGCCTTGGCCACGTTGTAGTTGCTCATGGCCGGGCCCTGCATCAGGGCCGCCATGGAGGCGATGTTGATGATCCGCCCGCCGCTGGCTTCCAGCATCGGCAGGAAGGCCTTGCAGCCCTTGATCACGCCCATCAGGTTGATCGACAGCTGCCAGTCCCAGTCTTCCAGGCTGAGGTCGGCGAACATGCCGCCGGCCGCCACGCCGGCGTTGTTGACCAGCACGTCCAGCCCACCGAAGCGCTCGTCGCAGGCCTGGGCCACAGCGGTGAGCTGGCTGTAGTCGCGCACGTCACAGCGCAGGGTGAAGCCGTCGCCCCCCGCCTCTCGCACTAGCTTCAGGGTTTCCGCCAGGCCCTGCTCGTTCACGTCGCACAGCGCCAGGCGCCAGCCCTCGCGGGCCCAGCGCAGGGCGATCTCGCGTCCCAGGCCCGAGCCGGCGCCGGTAATCATCATGCGTTTTTGCATACTGCTGCCTTTGTTCTGTGGTGAGGTTGGGGCGAGTGTAGCCAAGGCGCCCCGCGCCGCGACGCAGCATCAGGCGGCTGAATGACCACTCACAAGCGCATCAGCGGCCGGCACGCAGGCGCCACAGCAGCCAGATATAGATAGGCAGGTTGATCGCCAGCACCACGGCGCCCAGCCAGAGCTGGATCTGCGGCGTCAGCCCGGCCGGGTAGATCAGCGGGATCAGGTAGTGCTCGACGAACCCGCCGTCGTAGCCAGCCTCCCCCGCCGCCAGGCGCAACCGGTTCTCCAGCGGCGTGAGCGGGCACTGCAGGTGCAGCCACTCCACGGTCACGCCCCAGATCGCCGCCGGCAGGTGCAGCAGGGCCAGGCGCGGCCAGCGTAGCAAAGCGAGTGCGCCGCAGACCACGAACAGGATGAACGAAAAGTGCAGCAGCACGACCGCGTCGGCCGCCAATCGAAGAATCATTTTCATTCACTCCGCAGTTCATCGCGAATATATCTATCGGCGCTGTTTGCCGTAAATGGCGACACTGATCCGCCACCCCGACAATTACTTCAATATATCAATTACTTAGCGCCAAACGCAGAAGCTAAACATTCTTATTTATATTAATTTTTATATATAATTCAATAACTTATATTTGACCAAGTGCAACTTGGAGCGCAAACTTCGCCATCATCACTCACAACTCCGGGCGGACTCCCTCATGAAAGGCGACAAGAAGGTCATTCAGCATCTCAACAAGATCCTTGGCAACGAGCTGGTGGCGATCAACCAGTACTTCCTGCATGCCCGCATGTATGAAGACTGGGGCCTGAACCGGCTCGGCGAGCACGAGTACAAGGAATCCATCGACGAGATGAAGCACGCCGACAAACTGGTCAAGCGCATCCTGTTCCTCGAAGGCATTCCCAACCTGCAGGATCTCGGCAAGCTGATGATCGGCGAGAACACCAAGGAAATGCTGGCCAGCGACCTGCGCCTGGAAATGCAGGCCGTGCCGGACCTGAAGGACGCCATCGCCTACTGCGAGGCCGTCGGCGACTACGGCAGCCGCGAACTGCTGGAAGACATCCTCGAATCCGAGGAAGAGCACATCGACTGGCTGGAGACCCAGCTGGGCCTGATCGACAAGGTCGGCCTGGAGAACTACCTGCAGTCGCAGATGGACGAATAAGGCCGCGAACCTCCGCCCTCGCGCCAGACGAAACGCCGCGATCCCCGCCGGGGGTCGCGGCGTTTTTCATGGTTCTGTCCACGCTGGTTGTTGCATACCTTGTGGGAGCGGATTTATCCGCGAATGTCGCGGCCTATGGGATGCCGCCCAGCCGCTCCCACAAACGCATGATTGCGCCGCCAACATCTAACGAGGACATAGCCTTTTTCATGGCTATGTCCCCGATAGAGGTTGTCGTGCCCTGAGTCTTTCTGGATCCCCGCCTGCGCGGGGATGACGAGGTAGGGGTGGAATTTCTTCCGAAACCGTCATTCCCGCGAAGGCGGGACAGCAGCTGTATCGCTGAACAGCGCTTGCGCTGGCCCGAAGGGGAATAATCCAGGGGCAGGCAGTTGTAGCATCTGCAACACACGTAACGGGGACCATGGCGTAGTCCTTCAGTCCAGCAGGGATTGCAGCAACACCCTCCCTTCGGGCCAGTCGCCCAGGCCGCTGTCGCTGTTGATGTGCCCGCGGGCGCCGATGTTGTGCCAGCGGCTGCCCCAGCGCGTGGCGGCGCCATGGGCGTGCTCCAGGCTGCCGTAGGGATCATCGCTGCTCGCCACCACCAGGCTGGGGAAGGCCAGCGGCAGATCGGGCACGGGCACGAAGCCCTGGATGTTCAGCTCGGCCGCCGGGCCTTCCGGGTCGGGCGGCGCCACCAGCATCGCGGCGCGGATGCGCTGGCGGGTCTGCGCGGCCCAGTGGGCGACCAGCCCGCAGCCAAGGCTATGCGCCACCAGCACGGTGTGCGGCCCGCTGGCGGCCACCGCCTGCTCCAGGGTCGCCACCCACTCCTCGCACACCGGATTCCACCAGTCGCTCTGCTCGACCCGGCGGAAACGCGGGTCCCGGCGCTGCCACAGGCTCTGCCAGTGGTCGGGACCGGAGTCGCCATAGCCGGGGATGATCAGGAAGGTGCAGTCCATGGTGCGTTCGCTCGTGCGGGAAGCCGATGCTCAACCATGCCCGAGGACGGCGGGCGCCTCAAGCCTCAGCCCGCCGTGGACTGGAAGTAATGGACACGCCAGCGTCCTGCCCCGTCGCGACGCAGTTCGATGCTGATCAGGCAGGCGCCCTCGAAGCGGGCGACGAGGCTGGGCATGTCCAGCTCGCGGTCATGCAGCCAGCGGCGCAGGCGGTTGCCGTTGGACTGCGGCGGGTGCAGCCAGACCCGCGCCAACGGCTCGCGCGAGCACAGCTGGCGCCCGGCCAGCACAGCGAAGTCGTCCAGATTGCGGCCCGTGAGGCCGTCCTGCTTCAGGGTCAGCTCGTAGGCCTGCTCCATCCGGTCGTCGCGCAGCAGTTGCAGGAATTCCTCCGCCACCGCCCAGGCCGCTGCATTGTCGTAGGGCGCCTTGAGCCAGGCGTAGGTGGCCGCACCGCCCGCCAGCAGCACGCCGAGCCCGAGGGCCGCGAGCGTGCGCCGCCTCACAGGTCCACCCCGTCGACATCACGGAACAGCCGGCCGAACTGGCGCAGCAGCCAGAGCACGGCATTCACCGGCAGCTCGACCAGCAGTTCCAGCACGTCGAGCCAGGGGCTCTGCACGTCCCGTCCGCGGGGCCACAGCCAGTACGCCAGCAGGAAGCACAGCGCCATGCCGACCAGCCACGGCAGCAACGAATCGCCGGTCAGGCCGTATACCAGGCAGGCGATGCCAGCCGTGAAGGCCAGCGACGACGACAGCATGCGAAGCAGTTCCATGCTCAGTTCACTCGCGGATCACGAACAGCTTCACCACCACCCACTCCACGCCCTTGTACAGGTAGCCCAGCGGGCCGTAGATGGTCGGTTGCTGTGGTGGCGTCTGCTGGAGCAGCGTCAGGCGGATGACGGACATGTGGATCTGGTCGTTGAGGATGCGCATGCGGGCTTCCATCGCGTCGATTTCCGTCTGGACGCGGTTCAGCTCCGTTTCGATCTGCAGGATGTCCTTGACGTCCCTGGCCTTGCCCAGCAGGTCGCGGAAGCGGTCGCGCAGGGCCAGGTTGGTCTTGAGCCGGGTATCCAGATCGACATACTGCTCGGTGACGTCCTTGCCCTTGACGCTGCGCGACAACACCTTGCCGCTCTGTTCTATCTCGCTCACGGTACTGTCGAAGAGCTTGTCGGGCACGCGGTAGACGAGGTTGTAATTCAGCCCCCGATAGTCGCTCTTCTCCTCGACGTATCCGCCAAGAGCGACGATGCGGGCGTTGAGCTCCGCGACCGTCTTGTCGACATCGACCACTTCCACGGAGAGATCGGCGCTCCATGCCAGCAGGCGTCCCTCGGGCCGACCAACGGACGACACCTGCTCTGCGGGAATGAATGCAGGCTCGGCGGCCGCCCTCGGCGATTCGAAGCTCTTGTTGGAGCAGCCGCCCAGCGGGGTCAGGCACAGCGCCAGGACAACGGCGCCCCAGCGGGTAACGGGGGTATTCATCCTTGAGAGTTCCTCGGTTCGTCCATGTGCATGGCCGGCGATCATACCGCCGCCCACAAAAAAGGCTATGTACTCGTTAGTTGTTGCACGCCTTGTGGGAGCGGATTTATCCGCGAATTTCGCGGCCAAGGCCGCTCCCACAAGAGCAGAATTACGCCACCAACATATAACGGGTACATAGCCACAAAAAAGGGCAGCCCGAAGGCTGCCCCAGTCACGCATGGGAAACCGCTGTCAGTGAGCCGAAGCGCCGCTGGCGCCGAGGCCGGTCTGCGAACGGACGAACTGCGGGTAGAAGCGTGCGCGCTCCTCGTCGGCGGCGCTGGACTTGTCGGTGATCGAGAAGAACCAGATACCGATGAAGGCCACCGCGATGGAGAACAGCGCCGGGTACTCGTAGGGGTAGACCGGAGTGGCGTTGCCGAGGATCTGCACCCAGATGGTCGGGCCGAGCACCATCAGCACCACCGCCGTGATCAGGCCCAGCCAGCCGCCGATCATAGCGCCGCGGGTGGTCAGCTTCTTCCAGTACATGGAGAGGATCAGCACCGGGAAGTTGCAGCTGGCGGCGATGGAGAAGGCCAGGCCGACCATGAAGGCGATGTTCTGCTTCTCGAACAGGATGCCCAGGCCGATCGCCAGCACACCGAGGATCACGGTGGTGATCTTCGATACGCGCAGCTCGTCCTTCTCGTTGGCCTTACCCTTCTTGATCACGCTGGCGTACAGGTCGTGGGACACCGCCGAGGCGCCGGACAGGGTCAGGCCGGCGACCACCGCAAGGATGGTAGCGAAGGCCACGGCCGAGATGAAGCCGAGGAACAGGCTGCCGCCCACGGCATCGGCCAGGTGCACCGCCGCCATGTTGTTGCCGCCGATCAGGGCGCCGGCGGCGTCCTTGAAGTCCGGGTTGGTGCCGACCAGCAGGATCGCGCCGAAGCCGATGATGAAGGTCAGGATGTAGAAGTAGCCGATGAAGCCGGTGGCGTAGAACACCGATTTGCGGGCTTCCTTGGCGTCGGAGACGGTGAAGAAGCGCATCAGGATGTGCGGCAGGCCGGCGGTGCCGAACATCAGCGCCAGGCCCAGGGAGATGGCCGAGATCGGGTCCTTCACCAGGCCGCCGGGGCTCATGATGGCCTCGCCTTTCGGGTGCGCCTTGACCGCTTCGCTGAACAGGGTGCCGAAGTCGAAGCCGACGTGCTTCATCACCATCAGCGCCATGAAGGAGGCACCGGACAGCAGCAGCACGGCCTTGATGATCTGCACCCAGGTGGTGGCCAGCATGCCGCCGAACAGCACGTAGCAGACCATCAGGATGCCGACCAGCACCACCGCGACGTGGTAGTCGAGACCGAACAGCAACTCGATCAGCTTGCCGGCGCCGACCATCTGCGCGATCAGGTAGAAGGCCACCACCACCAGCGAGCCGCAGGCGGACAGGGTGCGGATTTCCTTCTGCTTGAGGCGGAACGAAGCCACGTCGGCGAACGTGTACTTGCCGAGGTTGCGCAGGCGTTCGGCGATCAGGAACAGGATCACCGGCCAGCCGACCAGGAAGCCGATCGAGTAGATCAGGCCGTCGTAGCCGGAGGCGAACACCAGGGCGGAAATGCCCAGGAAGGACGCCGCCGACATGTAGTCGCCGGCGATCGCCAGGCCGTTCTGGAAGCCGGTGATGCCGCCGCCGGCGGTGTAGAAGTCGGCGGCCGACTTGCTGCGCTTGGAAGCCCAGTAGGTGATGTAGAGGGTGAAGCCGACGAAGGCGACGAACATGACGATGGCCGCCATGTTCAGCGGCTGACGCTGCACGTCGCCTTCGAGAGCACCGGCAGCCCAGAGTGCCGGGGCAGCGACCATCAGGCCGACGGCGGTGAGGAGACGCGCGATCATTTCTGCACCTCGTCCAGGACTTCCTGGGTCATGCGGTCGAATTCGCCGTTGGCGCGCTTGACGTAGATGCCGGTCAGCACGAAGGCCGAGAGGATCAGGCCGACGCCCAGCGGAATGCCCAGGGTCATCGGCGAGTCGTCGCTGATGCGGGTGCCGAGCAACTGCGGGTCGAAGGCGATCAGCAGGATGAAGGCCACGTAGAGGCCGAGCATGATGGCAGATAGGGTCCAGGCGAAGCGGTCGCGCTTGGCGACCAGTTCCTGGAAGCGCGGATTCTGCTCAATCCGCTTGTAGACGCTGTCGTTCATTGTTGTTGTCCTCCACAGCACGAGTTACGGTGAGGTCACTCTGCGAGCGGCGGACGTGGCGAGACAGACGACCTTAGTCGTAACACCCCGCCTCTCTCGACCAAAGTCTTAGCGGGTCGCTCGACGTCACAAAGAAAATCGATTCCTGACAATCAATAAAGCGAATCTATCGAAACCATCGGCAAGGGCGATTTCACGCCTGCCCGGCCGACGCCTTAAGGTGCACCCAAGAGAACAATTCTCATTAACCGAGGTGCACCATGCTCAAGACCGTAACCTTCACCCTCATGCACTTCTGCATCGCCTTCGGCGTCGCCTACGCCCTGACCGGCAGCATCGCGGTGGGCGGCCTCGTGGCGGCGGTCGAACCGCTGTGCAACTCGGTGGGTTTCTACTTCCACGAGAAGCTCTGGAAGCGCTTCGAGAAACCGGGCAAGACCGGCAACGGGATTCCCCGCCACGCCTGGTTGCACCACCACGCCTGAGCGCCCCTGGAACGGGGCGCCCAGGGGCCTTCCCCGGCCACCAGAAAAGCTCAACGGCCGCATTGCGCTTCCGCTAAGATGCGGGGCTTTGCCACCTCGCACTCGCAGCCGACATGACCTCCAGCCCGCGCGCCCTGCTCCTGCCGTACCTGTTCGCCCTCACCCTCGCCCTCTCGGCGCTCGCCGCCATCTGGTACGGCATCGGTCGCCCGGTGGTCCTCGACGATGTGGCGACGCCCACCCACAAGCTGCAGTGCGCCTCCTACACCCCGTTCGGCAAGGACCAGTCGCCCTTCGACAAGCCGCTGCAGATCCGCCCCGAGCAGGTGGACATCGACTTCGCCCAGCTGGCCAAGCGCTTCGAATGCGTGCGCACCTACTCCCAGACCGGCCTCGAGGCGCTGCCCGAGCTGGCCCGCAAGCACGGCCTGAAGCTGCTGGCCGGCGCCTGGGTGAGCAGCAACCCGGTGGACACCCAGCTGGAGATCGACGCGCTGATCGCCAATGCCAAGGCCAACCCGGACGTGATCGAAGCGGTGATCGTCGGCAACGAGGCCCTGCTGCGCAAGGAAGTCACCGCCGCCCGCCTGGTCGAGCTGATCGGGCAGGTCAAGGCGCAGGTCGAGCAACCGGTGACCTATGCGGACGTCTGGGAGTTCTGGTTGCAGTACCCGGAAGTGGCGCCGGCCGTGGACTTCCTCACCATCCACCTGCTGCCCTACTGGGAAGACGATCCCACCGGCATCGACGCCGCGCTGAACCAGGTCGCCAACGTGCGCCGCACCTTCGGCACCGCCTACGCGCCCAAGGACATCCTGATCGGCGAGACCGGCTGGCCCAGCGAGGGCCGCCAGCGTGAGACGGCCGTGCCGAGCCGGGTCAACGAGGCATTGTTCATCCGTGGCTTCGTCAAGATGGCCGAGGAAAACGGCTGGCGCTACAACCTGATCGAAGCCTTCGACCAGCCCTGGAAGCGCGAGAGCGAAGGCGCCGTGGGCGGCTACTGGGGGCTGTTCGACGCCGACCGCCAGGACAAGGGCATCCTCGCCGGCCCCGTATCCAACCTGCCGCACTGGCCGCTGTGGCTGGGCGCGAGCGGCCTGCTGCTGCTCGCCGCGCTGGGCCTCGCCGGCCGCCCGGCCTCGACCCGTGCCGCCCTGCTGCTGCCACCGACGGCCGCGCTCGGCGCCGCCTGCGCCCTGGGCTGGAGCGAACTGGCCCTGATCGGCAGCCGCTTCTGGGGCGAATGGCTGTGGGCCGCCGCCCTGCTCGGTCTGAATCTGCTGGTGCTGGCGCACGCCGTGCTGGCCCTGTCGACACGCGGCGGCTGGCGCGAGCGCGCCTTCGCCTGGCTGGAGGCCCGTGGCGGCTGGTGGCTGGCGGCGGCCGGTTTCGCCGGCGCGGTGCTGATGCTCGGCCTGGTGTTCGACTCGCGCTACCGCAGCTTCCCCAGCGTGGCCCTGCTGCTGCCGGCGCTGGTCTACCTGTGCAGCCCGGTGCGCGGGCCGCGCCGGGAACTGGCGCTGCTGGCCATCATCATCGGCGCCGGCATCGCCCCTCAGCTGTACCAGGAAGGTCTCTACAACCTGCAGGCCATCGGCTGGGCGCTGACCAGCGCGCTGCTGGTCGCGGCTCTGTGGCGCAGCCTGCGCGTCTCGCGGGGCTGAGGCGGATCAGGCCGGGCGCGGCGCGCGCACCAGCCTGAGACCGGCCAGCACCAGGGCGAACACGGCCATGCTGGCGCTGTACAGCACCAGGGCGGGGATGCCGAAGAACAGCGCCAGCCCGCCGAGGGCCTTGCCGGCCCTACCCGGCACGACGAAGGCCACGATGGCCAGCACCAGCGCGATCCAGGCGATCACCCGGAAATGGATCAGGTAACCCAGCCCGGCGCGCACCTGGCACTCCCAGCGCGCGGCCTGCTCCACGCAGGCGCCCACCCACTGGCCATCCTCCATCAGGGCGAAGCGCACGCCGTAGCTGGCCGCCAGCCACAGCGGCACTACCAGCAACAGCAGCAGAACAGGAAAATGGCGGGACATCTTGGCGCTCCGGCGGTCCGAAAAGGCGCCCAGCTTAATCCGCCCATCCCCGAGCGCAATACCGGACACTAGAATTCCCCCCATGAACGCCCGCCGCCTGTTACTCGCCCTGGTCCTGCTGACGCTGATCGCGCTCGGCTGGCAGTGGCTGCGCCCGCAGACGCCGATGCCCCAGGTGACCTCCACGGGCGGTGTCATCCGCCTCGACGGCCACACCATCACGCCCCTGCAGCCGTTCCAGCTGGAGGCCCTGGTGCTGGGCCGCGAGGACTACCGCTTCGACCGCGGCGCCAAGGTCTCGCCCACCGACCTGGCGCTGGGCTGGGGACCGATGGCCGACCCACAGGTGCTGGCGCGCATCGACATCCGTCAGGGCAACCGCTGGTACTACTGGCGCACGGCCGACTTTCCCATCCCCCGCCGCGACATCGAGACCCACAGTGCCAACATGCACTTGATCCCGGCCAACCAGGCCGTGGCCCACACCCTCAAGCGCATCAGGCCCGGCCAGCGCATCACCCTGTCCGGGCAGCTGGTGCGGGTGGACGGCGACGACGGCTTCCGCTGGCAAAGCTCCCTGACCCGCGACGACGTGGGCGAAGGCGCCTGCGAGCTGATCTTGCTGGAGAGCCTGAGCGCGCTGGACTAGCCGCGTCGGGGTCCGTATATAGGCTTGCAAAGCCAAACGGCACTCGCAACGCTTGCACTTGTCATAAGCCCGGTATTCACTTCAGCAGTCCTTCGCCAAGGAATCTGGCCATGTCCCGTCTCCCACTCCTCGCTGCCCTGCTCGGCGGCCTGCTCTCCGGTGCGCCGGCGCTGGCCGCCGACATCGATGCCGCGGCCTACGGCTACCCGTTGGCCAACCCCTTCGAGGCCACCATCGCCACCACGCCGCCGGAGCTGCGCTCGCAGCTGCCCACCGACGACGACATCGACCAGGCCGACTACGAGCTGAAGCTGCGCCCCGAGCGCGAATTCGAGCTGCCGGACAACTTCTGGCCGGTGAAGAAGCTGCGCTACCGCCTGGCCCGCCAGGACGGCAACGCGCCGCTGATCTTCATCATCTCCGGCACCGGCGCCAGCTACGCCAGCGGCAAGACGGAAGACCTCAAGCGCCTGTTCTACGGCGCCGGCTACCACGTCGTGCAGCTGTCCTCGCCGACCAGCTACGACTTCATGAGCGCCGCCTCGCGCACCGCCACCCCCGGCCTGTCCAAGCAGGATGCCGAAGACCTGTACCGGGTGATGATGGCCGTGCGCGCGCAGCACCCGGACCTGGAAATCAGCGAGTACCACCTCACCGGCTACAGCCTGGGCGCGCTAAATGCGGCCTTCGTCAGCGAACTGGACGAGCGCCTGCGCAGCTTCAACTTCAAGCGCGTGCTGCTGCTCAACCCGCCGGTCAACCTGTACACCTCGGTGACCAACCTCGACCGCCTGGTGCAGACCCGGGTCGCCGGCGTCGACAATAGCACCACCTACTTCGAGCTGATCCTGACCAAGCTCACCCGCTACTTCGAGGAACAGGGCCACATCGACCTCAACGACGCCCTGCTCTACGACTTCCAGCAGTCCGGGCAGAAGCTCAGCGACGAACAGCTCGCCATGCTGATCGGCAGCTCGTTCCGCTTCTCGGTATCGGACATGGCTTTCACCGCCGACCTGATCAACCGCCGCGGCCTGATCACCCCGCCGCGCTACCCGATCAGCGAGGGCACCAGCCTGACGCCGTTCTTCAAGCGCGCGCTGCAATGCGACTTCGACTGCTACATCGTCGAGCAGCTGATGCCCTACTGGCGCGAGAAATTCGACGGTGGCAGCCTGCCGCAACTGGTCGACGAGGTCAGCCTGTACGCCCTCGAGGACTACCTGAAGAAGAGTCCCAAGGTGGCGGTGATGCACAACGCCGACGACCTGATCCTCGGCCCCGGCGACCTCGGCTTCCTGCGCCGCACCTTCGGCGAGCGCCTGACCCTCTACCCGCGCGGCGGGCACTGCGGCAATCTCAACTACCGCGTCAACGGCGACGCCATGCTGGAGTTCTTCCGTGGCTAGAAAATGGACCTTCACGCTCGCCCTGCTGCTCGCCACCGGCCTGGCCCGGGCCGAACCCACCGTGGACGAGGACGGCTTCACCAACCCGCTGGACCAGCTGGAATTCAACCCCTACCTGGACCAGCGCGAGTTCGAGCGCTCCACCATGGGCGCGCTGGCCGTCTACGACCCCTGGGAGTCCTGGAACCGCCGGGTCTACCACTTCAACTACCGCTTCGACGAGTGGGTGTTCCTGCCGGTGGTGCGCGGCTACCGCTACGTCACCCCGAGCTTCGTGCGCACCGGGGTGAGCAACTTCTTCGGCAACCTGGGCGACGTGCCCAACCTGCTCAACAGCCTGCTGCAGTTCAAGGGCAAGCGCTCGATGCAGACCACCGGGCGCCTGCTGGTCAACACCACCATCGGCATCGCCGGCCTGTGGGACCCGGCCACGCGCATGGGCCTGCCCCGGCAGAGCGAGGACTTCGGCCAGACCCTGGGCTTCTACGGCGTGCCGGACGGCCCCTACGTCATGCTGCCGCTGCTGGGCCCGTCCAACCTGCGCGACACCGGCGGGCGGGTATTCGACTTCGTGGCCGAGAACCAGATCAACTACCTCAACGTCGCCGAGATCAGCAGCGATCACCCGGAGATCACTGTCCTGCGGGCGGTGGACACGCGCTACAGCACCAACTTCCGCTACGGCCAGCTGAACAGCCCGTTCGAGTACGAGAAGGTGCGCTACGTCTACCGCGAGGCGCGCAAGCTGCAGGTCGCCGAGTGACGCCCCTCTCCCCTCGGGAAAGGGGCGGGGTGAGGGTCTTGCAGGCAACCCCGAGCCCCTCCTCAAGCCTTATTGAGTCGCGCTAGCGCGACGACAGCACCGGCGCCTCATCTATCGCCACCTCGGTATGGCCGAGGAAACGGCACAGGGCGCCCTTCTGCGCCATTGCATCCTGATAGCCGAGTTCGATCAGCTCCCGGCAGTAACCGGGTTCGAACAGCAGGTAGCTGAGCACGCCGGCGCCGCTGGCGCGGGTCGCGCCGGGGCCGCGCAGAAAGAAGCGCATGGAGCGCGGCAGCTCGTGGCGATGGCGCGCGGCAATCTGGTCCAGCGGCTGGCTGGGCGAGATCACCAGCACCTCCACCGGCTTCAGCCCCAGGCCGCGCGGATGCAGGCCGGAAGGCACCAGACGGCTCATGTGATTGAGGCGCTCCAGGGTCTCGATGTCGCCTTCCAAGCTGTCGATGAACGTGCTGTTGAGCATGTGTCCACCGATCTGCGCCAGGGTCGGCGGCAGGCCGCTGCGCGGGCGCACCACCTGCTGGTTGACGTCCTTGCCGACCGGGTTGCCGCTCACCCCCACCACCAGCACGCGGTTGGCGCCCAGGTGCAGCGCGGGGCTGATCGGCGCCGACTGGCGCACCGCGCCGTCGCCAAAGTATTCACGGTGGACCTTCACCGGCGGGAAGATCAGCGGAATCGCCGCGCTGGCCAGCAGGTGCTCCAGCTTCAGGCGGGTCGGCACGCCCACGCGGCGATGGCGGAACCAGGGGTCGATGGTGGCGCGGCCCTGGTAGAAGGTCACCGCCTGGCCGCTCTCGTAGCCGAAGGCGGTCACCGCCACCGCGCGCAGCTGGCGCATGCGCACCGCCGCGGCGATGCCGGAAAAATCCAGCTCGCGGGCCAGCAGGCCGCCCAGCGGCGAGCTGTCGAGCAGCGCCACCGGCAGGTCCTTGCCCAGCCCCAGGAGGCTATGGCCGAGGAAGCGGCTGGCCTGGCGCAGCACGCCCGGCCAGTCGCTGCGGTACACGTCGGCGCAGTGAAAGGCCTGCCAGACCTCGTTCAGCCGGCGCACCGCGCTGGCGAAGTGCAACGCGCCGCAGGCCAGCCCCACGGCGTTGATGGCGCCGGCCGAGGTGCCGACGATGACCGGAAAGGGATTGCGGCACGACTCGCCCAGCAGATCGGCGATCGCCCCCAGCACGCCCACCTGATAGGCCGCCCGTGCTCCGCCCCCGGAAAGGATCAGACCGGTGATGGGCCTGGCGACATCCACTGATTCGGTCATGGGCGTTTTCCACTCTTTATCGTGAGTCTAGGAGGCTATTTCCCGCGCTTGCGATACAGACGCGGCTCGCCCGCCGGCCGGGTCTTGAAGCGGCGGTGCGCCCAGAGATACTGCGCGGGGCACTGGCTGACCGCCTGTTCGATCCAGCGATTGATGCGCAGGCAGTCGGCCTCCTCGCTTTCGCCGGGGAAGTCCGCCAGCGGCGGATGGATCACCAGCCGGTAGCCGGAACCGTCGGCCAGGCGCTCCTGGGTGAAGGGCACCACCCGCGCCTTGCCCAGGCGGGCGAACTTGGTGGTGGCGGTGACGGTGGCCGCCGGAATGCCGAACAGCGGCACGAAGATGCTCTGCTTGCGGCCGTAGTCCTGGTCCGGCGCGTACCAGATCGCGCGGCCGGCGCGCAGCACCTTGAGCATGGCGCGGATGTCCTCGCGCTCGATGGCGGTGGCGTCGCGGTTGTGCCGCTCGCGGCCGCGGCGCTGGATATAGTCGAACAGCGGGTTCTTGTGCTCGCGGTACATGCCGTCGATGGTGTGTACCTGGCCGAGCAGCGCCGCGCCGATCTCCAGGGTGGTGAAGTGCAGCGCCATCAGGATCACGCCCTGCCCCTCCTGCTGGGCCTGCCGCAGGTGTTCCAGCCCCTCGATGTGGGCCAGCCGGGCCAGGCGCTTCTTCGGCCACCACCAGCTCATGGCCATCTCGAAGAAGGCGATGCCGGTGGACGCGAAGTTCTCCTTCAACAGCCGCGCGCGCTCGGCCTCGCTCCTGTCGGGAAAGCACAGCTCCAGGTTGCGCGCCGCGATGGCCGGACGAGAGCCTGCGGTGTGGTACATCAGCGCGCCGAGCCAGCGGCCGAACACCAGCAGCACCCGGTACGGCAACTGCACCAGCAACCACAGCAGCCCCAGGCCCAGCCACAGCAGCCAGAAACGCGGGTGAAGGAAGTGGGCGCGAAATTGCGGGCGGTCCATTGTGATTCCGGGCAGGCGACAAAGCCCGCCATTCTACAGCAGCGCTCGCGGCTTGCGGCGCTGCGGCCTTCTCGTTATAAGTCGTGCCCATTCAATGCAGTGGGCAGACCATGAGCCAAGCCGACCTCCTCGACCAAGACCCCGTGTTCCAGCTCAAGGGCAGCATGCTCGCCATCACCATCCTGGAACTGGCGCACAACGACCCGGAGCGCCTGGACCGGCAGCTGGCCGAAAAGGTGGCCCAGGCCCCCAATTTCTTCCAGAACACGCCGCTGGTGCTGGCCCTGGACAAGCTGCCGGAAGGCGAAGGCGACCTCGATCTGGGCAAACTGATGGAGGTCTGCCGGCAGCACGGCCTGCGTACCCTGGCCATCCGCGCCAGCCGCGAGACCGACATCGCCGCCGCCGAAACCCTCGACATCCCGGTCCTGCCGCCTTCCGGCGCCCGGGAGAAGCTGATCGAGCCGGTGGAAGCACGCAAGAAGGAAACGAAACCGGCCGAACCGCAGTACAAGCCCACCCGGATCATCACCACGCCGGTGCGCGGCGGCCAGCAGATCTACGCCCAGGGCGGCGACCTGGTGGTGATGGCGCCGGTCAGTGCCGGCGCGGAACTTCTCGCCGATGGCAACATCCATGTGTACGGTCCGTTGCGCGGACGTGCCCTGGCCGGCGTGAAGGGCGATGCCAGGGCGCGGATATTCTGCCAGCAGATGGGCGCCGAGATGCTCTCCGTCGCCGGTCAGTACAAGACCGCCGAGGACCTGCGCCGCGACCCTCTGTGGGGCCAATCGGTACAGGTCAGCCTGTCGGGAGACGTGTTGAACATCACCCGCCTTTAACGGATACTGCGGCCAATTTTCAAGGACCAAAAAAGCCTTCGGAAGCCCGTATTTCGGCTCAGAAAAGCTTTTATTTTCAAATATTTGGGGTAAATCACCTTGGCCAAGATCCTCGTAGTCACTTCCGGCAAGGGCGGCGTGGGCAAAACCACCACCAGCGCCGCCATCGGTACCGGCCTCGCCCTGCGTGGCCACAAGACCGTCATCGTCGACTTCGACGTGGGCCTGCGTAACCTGGACCTGATCATGGGTTGCGAGCGCCGCGTGGTGTACGACTTCGTCAACGTGATCAACGGCGAAGCGACCCTGACCCAGGCCCTGATCAAGGACAAGCGCCTCGAGAACCTCTACGTGCTGGCCGCCAGCCAGACCCGCGACAAGGACGCCCTGACCAAGGAAGGCGTCGGCCGCGTGATCGACGAACTGGCACAGAACTTCGAATACGTGATCTGCGACTCCCCGGCCGGCATCGAGACCGGTGCCCACCTGGCTATGTACTACGCCGACGAAGCCATCGTCGTGACCAACCCGGAAGTTTCCTCGGTCCGCGACTCCGACCGCATGCTGGGCCTGCTGGCCAGTAAGTCGCGCCGCGCCGAGCAGGGCCAGGAGCCGATCAAGGAACGCCTGCTGCTGACCCGCTACAACCCGGAGCGCGTCACCAAGGGCGAGATGCTCGGCGTGGAAGACGTCGAGGAAATCCTCGCCATCAACCTGCTGGGCGTGATCCCGGAATCCCAGGCCGTGCTGAAGGCGTCCAACCAGGGCGTGCCGGTCATCCTCGACGAGCAGAGCGACGCCGGCCAGGCCTACGGCGACGCTGTCGATCGCCTGTTGGGCAAGGACGTGCCCCACCGCTTCCTCGATGTCCAGAAGAAAGGGCTCATGCAACGCCTGTTTGGAGCGCGCTAATGAACATTTTCGACTTCTTTCGTGAACGCAAGAAGGAAACCCCTGCGTCGATCGCGAAAGAGCGTCTGTCGATCATCGTCGCCCACGAGCGCGGCCAGCGCAGCCAGCCGGACTACCTGCCGGCGCTGCAGAAGGAACTGGTCGAGGTGATCCGCAAGTACGTCAAGATCGAGCAGGATCAGGTGCAGGTGGCGCTGGAGAACCAGGGCAGCTGCTCCATCCTCGAACTCAACATCACCTTGCCCGATCGCTGATCGGGTTGCGGTGAGCGACGGCGGCTACGGCCGCCGTTGTCATTTGTGGAAAAGCCATGCCGCTGTCGAACATCCACATCATCCACCAGGACGACGCCCTGCTGGTGATCAACAAGCCCACCCTGCTGCTCTCGGTGCCCGGCCGCGCCGAGGACAACCGCGACTGCCTGATCACCCGCCTGCAGGAGAACGGCTACCCCGAGGCGCGGATCGTCCACCGCCTGGACTGGGAGACCTCCGGCCTCATCGTCCTGGCCCGCGACCCGGACAGCCACCGCGAGCTGTCGCGCCAGTTCCACGACCGTGAGACCGAGAAGGCCTACACCGCCCTGTGCTGGGGCCAGCCGGAACTCGACAGCGGCAGCGTCGACCTGCCCCTGCGCTACGACCCGCCGACCAAGCCGCGCCACGTGGTGGACCATGAGCAGGGCAAGCACGCCCTGACCTTCTGGCGCGTAGTCGAGCGCTGCGGCCACTACTGCCGGGTGGAGCTGACGCCCATCACCGGCCGCTCGCACCAGTTGCGCGTGCACATGCTCTCCATCGGCCACCCGCTGCTCGGCGACCGCCTCTACGCCCACGACGAAGCCCTGGCCGCCCACGAGCGCCTGTGCCTGCACGCCAGCATGCTCGCCCTGACCCACCCGCAGAGCAGCCAACGCCTGCGCTTCGACTGCCCGGCGCCGTTCTGAGCGTGGCCGACTTCGACGCCGCCACCCGCGGCGCGCCCGCCCATCCCACGCTGCTGGAAGCCCTGCGTCACTGGAACGGCGCGCCGGGCTTCGCCCTGGACCTGGGCTGCGGCATGGGCCGCGACAGCCTCGAACTGCTGCGCCAGGGCTGGCGGGTGCAGGCCATCGACAACCGCCAGGCCGCCCTCGACGGGCTGGGCGAGCAGGCGAGCGAATATGGCGAACGGCTCGAACTGCGCTGCGGCGCCTTCCAGGCGCTGGAGCTGCCCGCAGCCGAGCTGATCAACGCCAGCTTCGCCCTGCCCTTCTGCCCGTCGGAGGACTTTCCCAGGCTGTGGCGCAGCATCGGGCAGGCGCTGGTGCCAGGAGGCCTGTTCGCCGGCCACTTCTTCGGTGAGCGCGACCAGTGGCAGACACGCGACCTGACCCTGCACACCCGCGCTGAACTCGAACGGCTGCTCGACGGCTGGGAGCCGTTGCAGTTCGAGGAACACGAGTGGGACGGCAAGACCGCCACCGGACACGCCAAGCACTGGCACCTGTTCGCCGTGGTCGCCCGCAGGCGCTGAGCCCTTTCACGACGACAGTGCGATAAACTCGGGGCCATCGCCGTCCGGAGTCCGTCATGCGAGCAGAACTGAACCAGGGCCTGATCGATTTTCTCAAGGCCTCGCCCACGCCCTTCCACGCCACCCGCAGCCTGGCGCAGCGCCTGCACAGCGCCGGCTTCCGCCCGCTGGACGAACGCGAGCCCTGGCACACCGAGCCCGGCGGCCGCTACTACGTGACCCGCAACGACTCCTCGATCATCGCCTTCCGCCTCGGCAACCGCCCGCCGCTTGAAGGCGGCCTGCGCCTGGTCGGCGCCCACACCGACAGCCCCTGCCTGCGGGTCAAGCCACAGCCGGAGCTGCAGCGTCAGGGCTTCTTCCAACTGGGCGTGGAGGTCTACGGTGGAGCCCTGCTGGCGCCCTGGTTCGACCGCGACCTGTCCCTGGCCGGGCGGGTGACCTTCCGCGAGAGCGGCCGGGTCAAGAGCCAGCTGATCGACTTCGAGCAGCCCATCGCCGTCATCCCCAACCTGGCCATCCACCTCAACCGCGAGGCCAACCAGGGCTGGCCGATCAACGCCCAGACCGAGCTGCCGCCGATCCTCGCCCAGATCAGTGGCGACGAGCGCGCCGACTTCCGCGCCCTGCTCGCCGACCGCCTGGCCAGCGAGCACGGCATCGCCGCCGACGCGGTGCTGGATTACGAACTGAGCTTCTACGACACCCAGAGCGCCGCCGTCATCGGCCTCAACCAGGACTTCATCGCCGGCGCCCGCCTGGACAACCTGCTGTCCTGCTACGCCGGCCTGCAGGCGCTGCTCGCGGCCGGGGGCGACGAGAGCTGCGTGCTGGTATGCACCGACCACGAGGAAATCGGCTCCTGCTCGGCCTGCGGCGCCGACGGCCCGTTCCTCGAACAGGTGCTGCGTCGCGTGCTGCCGGAGGGCGACGCCTTCGTCCGGGTCATCCAGAAGTCGCTGCTGGTGTCCGCCGACAACGCCCACGGCGTGCATCCCAACTATGCCGACAAGCACGACGCCAACCACGGCCCGAAGCTCAACGCCGGCCCGGTGATCAAGGTCAACAGCAACCAGCGCTACGCCACCAACAGCGAGACAGCCGGTTTCTTCCGCCACCTGTGCCTGGCAGAGGAAGTGCCGGTGCAGAGCTTCGTGGTACGCAGCGACATGGGCTGCGGCTCGACCATCGGCCCGATCACCGCCAGCCAGCTGGGCGTGAACACCGTGGACATCGGCCTGCCGACCTTCGCCATGCACTCCATCCGCGAACTGGCCGGCAGCCATGACCTGGCCCATCTGGTGCGGGTGCTGACCGCCTTCTACGCCAGCGCCGAACTGGCCTGAGCCCCTCTCCCAAGAGAAGCTGGGAAAGAACCGCCCTTCAATCCGGCACTTCGACGCTGACCCGCACGGCGTCGTGGCGCCAGTACTCCACGTCGCAGTCGATGATCCGCCCGTGCTGGTCGCGGTTGACCCGGGTGATGCGCAGCCCCGGGCTGCCCGGCGCGGCCTTGAGGTTGAGGGCCGCCTCGGCCGGCAGCACGGTGGGCAGGATGTCGAAGGCCACCCTGCCATAGCGGATGTCGTAGCGGCTGGCATACAGCTCGGTCAGCGAGGCCGTCAGGTCATGGTCGAGGATGCCGGGAAAATAAGCCGGGTTCAGGTAGTGCTCGACGTAGAGCACCAGCCGCCCGTCAATGCGCCGCACCCGCCGGATCTGCAGCACCGCCGACAGCGCCGGCAGCTCCAGGCGCGCGCAGATATCCACCGGCGCCGGCATCGACCGTGCGCTCAACAGCTCGGTCGAGGGCAGGCGACCCTGCTCACGCGCCATCGCATGGAAATGGCTGCGTCCCAGCGGGTTGTAGGCCAGGCGCCGGGGCGAGACGAACCAGCCGCGGCGCTCCTCGCGATAGATGCGGCCCTCGGCCTCCAGCTGGCCCAGCGCCTCGCGCAGGGTGATGCGGGTGGTCTCGAACAGCTCGCTGAGGCGGCGCTCGGCCGGCAGCTTGCCGCCCTCCGGCAGCAGGCCGTACTCGATCTGTTCGAGCAGCGCGCGGCCGATGGCGGTGACGGTACGGGGCGCTTCTTCGCGCATCAGGCTTCTCCCATCTGGACTAGACCAGCACCGGAACCCTGCCCGGATGTGGCCATGCTAGGCAGCCCAGATGACTGCCGGATGACAGCCGCGGCTTGCGGGCCTGGTGTCGGTAGACGGCGGACCAACCGAACAGCTCCTGCGCCTCGCACGCCGGCCTGGCCGCCATGAAAACGTCACATAAGGCTTCTAGATTGAGCCGCAGCCGCACTGATCTAGACCAACCCGACTAAGGAGCTCCACATGAAACGCCTGCTGCTGGCTTCACTGCTGGGATCGGCCATCGTTCTGGGCAACCAGGCCATGGCCAGCGAAGACCTGAAGGCGCTGGAACAGGCCGCCCGCGCCGAGGGCGAAGTCAACAGCGTCGGCATGCCCGACAGCTGGGCCAACTGGAAGGACACCTGGGCCGACCTGAACAGGCTGTACGGCCTGAAGCACATGGACACCGACATGAGCTCGGCCCAGGAAATCGCCAAGTTCGAGGCCGAGAAGGACAACGCCAGCGCCGACATCGGCGACGTCGGCGCCGCCTTCGGTCCCATCGCCGTGCAGAAGGGCGTGACCCAGCCCTACAAGCCGAGCACCTGGGAGCAGATCCCGGCCTGGGCCAAGGACCAGGACGGCCACTGGATGCTGGCCTATACCGGCTCCATCGCCTTCATCGTCAACAAGCAGCTGGTCAAGGAGGCCCCCAGGTCCTGGGCCGATCTCAAACAAGGCAGCTACCGGGTCGCCATCGGCGATGTCAGCGCCGCCGCCCAGGCCGTCAACGGCGTGCTCGCCGCGGCCATCGCCAACGGCGGCGACGAGAAGAACATCCAGCCGGGCCTGGACTTCTTCGCCGAGATCGCCAAGCAGGGCCGTCTGTCGCTGTCCAACCCGAACATCCAGACCCTGGAGAAGGGCGAGGTGGAAGTCGGCGTGGTGTGGGACTTCAACGGCCTGTCCTACCGCGCCCAGATCGACCCGAGCCGCTTCGAGGTGCTGATCCCGTCCGACGGCTCGGTGATCTCCGGCTACACCACCGTCATCAACAAGTACGCCCGGCATCCGAACGCCGCCAAGCTGGCGCGCGAGTACATCCTCAGCGACGCCGGCCAGATCAACCTGGCCAAGGGCAACGCCCGGCCGATCCGCGCCGAGCACCTGACCCTGCCGGCCGAGGTTCAGGCCCAGCTGCTGCCCAACGAGCAGTACGCCAAGGTCCAGCCGATCAGGGATGCCGCCGCCTGGGAGGCGACCTCCAAGGCCCTGCCGCAGCTGTGGCAGGAACACGTGATCATCGAAATGCAGTGAACGCGACGCGGAGCCCGCACAGGCTCCGCTTTCATCGTGGTCATGCGCTGACGCACACTGGCCCGGCGCACCCCGCGACAACCCCTGTACAAGGAGCCGCTCACGTGAGAGTCGCACTGCGCGGCAAGTGGCTGGCGCTGCTCTGCCTGCTGCCCTTCGCCGTTTTCTTCTTCGCCTTCCAGGTCGCCCCGCTGCTGTGGGTCGCGGTGCACAGCCTGATCGTCGGCGACGCCTGGAGCCTGGCCAACTTCGATAAGATCCTCGCCTCGCGCTTCTACCGGCAGGCCATCGGGCACAGCCTGGAGATCGCCTTCTGGTCGAGCCTGTTCGGCATCGCCATCGCCATCCTCGGCAGCTACTCCCTGCGCCAGGTGGACTCGAAACTGCGCGACTTCGTCATGGCCTTCTCCAACATGACCAGCAACTTCGCCGGGGTGCCGCTGGCCTTCGCCTTCATCATCCTGCTCGGCTTCAACGGCGCGCTGACCCTGCTGCTCAAGCAGGCCGGGCTGATCGAGGGCTTCAACCTCTACTCCAAGACCGGCCTGATCGTGCTCTACACCTATTTCCAGATTCCACTGGGCGTGCTGCTGCTCTACCCCGCCTTCGACGCCCTGCGCGAGGACTGGCGCGAATCGGCCCAGCTGCTCGGCGCCGGCCCCTGGCAGTTCTGGCGCCACATCGGCCTGCCGGTGCTGACCCCGGCGCTGCTCGGCACCTTCGTCATCCTGCTGGCCAACGCCCTGGGCGCCTATGCCACCGTGTACTACCTGACCACCGGCAACTTCAACGTGCTGCCGATCCGCATCGCCGGCCTGGTGGCCGGCGACATCAGCCTCGACCCGAACCTGGCCAGCGCCCTGGCGATGGTGCTGGTCGGCCTGATGGCGCTGATCACCGTGGTGCACCAGTGGCTGCTGCGCAGGAGCTACCACGATGCGCGCTGAAGCCAGGCCCGCCGCCCTCTACCACCGCGTGGTGGTCTGGCTGCTGTTCGCCATCCTGCTGCTGCCGCTGGCGGCCACCCTGCTCTATTCGCTGTCCACCAGCTGGTCGGCGACCATCCTGCCGGACGGCCTGACCCTCAAGTGGTACCTGGCGCTGTGGAGCGACGCGCGCTTCCTCGCCGCCTTCGGCCAGTCGCTGCTGGTGTGCGTCGGCGCACTGCTGCTGGCGGTGCTGCTGATCCTGCCGCTGCTGTTCGTGGTGCACTACCACTTCCCCAGGCTCGACCGGCTGATGAACATCCTCATCTTGCTGCCGTTCGCGGTGCCGCCGGTGGTGTCCTCGGTAGGCCTGCTGCAGCTCTACGGCTCCGGCCCGCTGGCGATGGTCGGCACACCGTGGATCCTGATCGGCTGCTACTTCACCGTGGCCCTGCCGTTCATGTACCGTGCGATCACCAACAACCTGCAGGCGATCAACCTGCGCGACCTGGTGGATGCCGCCCACCTGCTCGGCGCCAGCACCTGGAAGGCCGCGCTTCTGGTGGTGCTGCCCAACCTGCGCAACGGCCTGATGGTGTCGCTGTTCCTCTCGTTCAGCTTCCTGTTCGGCGAGTTCGTGTTCGCCAACCTGCTGGTCGGCACCCGCTACGAGACCCTGCAGGTGTACCTGAACAACATGCGCAACAGCAGCGGCCACTTCAACAGCGCCCTGGTGATTTCCTACTTCTTCTTCGTACTACTGTTCACCTGGGCGGCCACCCGCCTGAACAAGGACAAGACACAGGCATGAGCTACCTTTCCATCCGCAATCTGCACAAACGCTACGGCGCCACGCCGGTGTTCCAGGACATCCACTGCGAGATCGGGCGTGGCGAGTTCGTCACCCTGCTCGGCCCCTCCGGCTGCGGCAAGTCCACCCTGCTGCGCTGCATCGCCGGCCTGACCGGGGTCGATGGCGGGCAGATCCTCCTCGACGGCCAGGACCTGGTGCCGCTGTCGCCGCAGAAGCGCGGCGTCGGCATGGTGTTCCAGAGCTACGCCCTGTTTCCCAACATGACGGTCGCGCAGAACGTCGCCTTCGGCCTGCGCATGCAGAAGGTCGGCAAGGACGAGAGCGCCCGGCGGGTCGGCGAGGTGCTGCGCCTGGTGGAGCTGAACGACTACGCCACGCGCTACCCGCACCAGCTCTCCGGCGGCCAGTGCCAGCGCGTGGCCCTGGCCCGCTCGCTGGTCACCCGCCCGCGCCTGCTGCTGCTCGACGAGCCGCTGTCGGCCCTCGACGCGCGCATCCGCAAGCACCTGCGCGAGCAGATCCGCACCATCCAGCAGGAGCTGGGGCTGACCACCCTGTTCGTCACCCATGACCAGGAAGAGGCGCTGACCATGAGCGACCGCATCTTCCTGATGAACGCCGGGCGGATCGTCCAGAGCGGCGACGCCGAATCCCTCTATACCGAGCCCGTCGACGCCTTCGCCGCCGGCTTCATCGGCAACTACAACCTGCTCGACGCCGAGGCCGCCAGCCGCCTGCTGCTGCGCCCGGTGGGCGGCCGCATCGCCATCCGTCCCGAGGCCATCCGCTTGGAGGACAGCGGCGCCATCGCCGCCGAAGTGCTCGGCCACAGCCTGCTCGGCAACGTCATCCGCTACCGGGTACAGGCCAACGGCGTGGAATTGCTGGTGGACGTGCTCAATCGCTCGCAAGGCTCGCTGATCGACAGGGGCCAGTGCGTCGGCCTGTCCATCGACAGCGCTTCGATCCGGGAGGTGGCCTGATGGCCCTGGCGATCTTCGACCTCGACGAAACCCTGATCCATGGCGACTGCGCCTCGCTCTGGGCGCAGCACATGGCCGACCTCCAGTGGGTCGACCGCGATTCCTTCGTGCCCCGCGAGCAGGAGCTGATGGCGCTGTACTCCCGCGGCGAGCTGGCGATGGAGGACTACATGGCCTTCACCCTGGCACCGCTGGTGGGACGCACGCCGGAGGAGGTGGAATTCATCGTCGGCCCCTTCGTCGAGGACGTGATCGAGCCGATCATCTTCAGCGACGCCATGCGCTGCCTGGCGGCCCACCGCGCCGCCGGCGACCGCCTGCTGATCGTCTCCGCCTCGGCGCATTTCCTGGTGAGCGCCATCGCCGAACGACTCGGCGTGGCGGAAGTGCTGGCCATCGACTGCGAACTGCAGCATGGCGGCTACAGCGGCAACCTCTCAGGCGTCCCTACCTACCGCGAAGGCAAGGTCACGCGACTGCGGGCCTGGCTGGAGAGCGAGGGCGAATCGCTCGACGGCGCGCACTTCTACTCCGACTCGCACAACGACCTGCCGCTGCTGCAGCTCGTCCCGCACCCCCACACCGTCAACCCGGACCCGACCCTGCGCGCTCACGCCGAGCAGGCCGGCTGGGATATCCTGCACTGGAACTGACCGACCTCCGAGCAACGCCCCCAAGGCAAGGATGCCAACGTGAAATACCCCCTCCTCGCGCTCTGCCTGCTGGCCGCCCCCACGCTGCAGGCCCAGGTCTTCGTCTGCCCGCAGGCGCCACAGGCGGCCGGCGCCGACTGGCAGCGCTTCACGCCCGATACGCCCGCGCCCGACGGCGGGTGGCGATCCATCATCGAGCTGTACGCGGGCGACCCGCGCCAGGGAGCCGCGCTGATCGAGTCGGATTCGGTCAACGAGATCGGCGTCGCACCGCTGGACTGGACCCTCTCCGGCCAGCCGCCATACATGGCCTGCACCTTCGCCGACAACGAGCTGCGCCTGGTCCACCCGCTGCCGGCCGGCCTGAGCTACTGCGTGGCCGACAACGAATTCGAGGACCTGCACGCGCAGCTGGAGTGCCGCTGAGGCCTCAGCCCAGGCTCTCGTCGACCAGCAGCACCAGCTTGCCGGCCACGCCATTACCAGCCAGCTCGGCGAAGGCCTGCTCGGCGTCCGCAGCCGGGAAGGCCCGCTCGAGCCGGGGCTGCAGCCGCCCTTCCTCGAACAGCGGCCAGACATGGCGCTGCAGGTCGGCCATCAGCTCGGCCTTGAACTGTTCGTCGCGATTGCGCAGGGTCGAGCCGATCAGCTGGATGCGCTTGCCCAGCACCAGGGCCATGTCCAGCTGCGCCTTGCTGCCGCCCATCAGACCGATGTTCACCCAGCGACCGTCGCGCGCCAGCAGCTGCAGGTTGATCTCGGCGTAGTTCGCCCCCACCGGGTCGAGGATCACATCGAACGGCCCGAAGTCGCGCAGGCTCTCCAGCCCCTCGCCACGCAGCGCGCCACCCTGGGCGCCGAGTTCCTCGCAGTAGGCCAGGCGCTGCGCCGAACCGACGCTGACCCAGCACGGGTTGCCGAAGGCCTTGCACAGCTGGATCGCTGCCGAGCCCACGCCGCTGGCCCCGGCGTGCAGCAGCACCTTTTCGCCGGGCTTGAGCGCGGCCAGCTGGAACAGGTTGAGCCAGGCGGTGGCGTACACCTCCGGCAGCGCCGCCGCCTCGGCCAGGGACAGCCCCGCCGGCACCGGCAGCGCGTGGCGCGCGTCGACCACCACCTCCTCGGCCATGCCGCCGCCGGCGAGCAGGCAGCAGACCCGGTCGCCCACCTGCCACGAGCTGCCGGCGCCGACCTCGGCGATCACCCCCGAGCATTCGAGGCCGAGGATGTCGCTGGCGCCCGGTGGTGGCGGGTAATGCCCGGCACGCTGTAACAGGTCGGCCCGGTTCAGTCCCGCCGCGGCCACGCGAATGCGGACCTGTCCCACATCGCAGGCAGGAGACGGTCTTTCGACCCACTCCAACTGCCCTTCGACGCCTTGCAATGCCTTCATGCTGCCTCCATAGTGAGTGAGCCCCCCGGTACAGACAGTACGCGGCTTCGCGCCTGATGCCGGGCTTTTGCGTTTTGTCGCCGGAACCGAACGGAACCTGGCGCTCCACTAGACGGCCTAATATGCGTTATCACTTGCCCTCGCGTCGAACCAACATGCATCGTCTCTTCTCCGCTACAGCCCTGGCCCTGCTACTCGGCCTGCACTCCCTGCCGGCCGCCGCCAAGGCCGCCGCGGAAAACTGGACCTACCTGCAGCCCGACCGCGAGCAGGTGATCGCCAGCCTCAACGTGGTCGAGCTGCTCAAGCGCCACCACTACAACAAGCCCCCGCTGAACGACGAGCGCTCGGTGAAGATCTACGAGGGCTATCTCAAGATGCTCGACCCGGCGCGCAGCTACTTCACCGCCGCCGACATCGCCCAGTTCGACCGCTGGAAGACCAGGTTCGACGACTTCCTCAAGAGCGGCGACCTGGAGCCGGGCTTCGGCATCTACCGGGTCTACCTGCAACGCGCCGAAGAGCGGCTCGACCAGGTCGAGGCCATGCTCGAAGGCGGCGTCGACAAGATCGACTTCACCCTCGACGAGAGCCTGCTGGTGGACCGCGAGAAGGCCCCCTGGGCCAAGGACAAGGCCGAGCTGGACGACCTCTGGCGCAAGCGTGTCAAGGACGAGGTCCTGCGCCTGAAGATCGCCGGCAAGGAACCCAAGGACATCCAGGAACTGCTGCTCAAGCGCTACAAGAACCAGCGCAAGCGCCTGGAGCAGACCCGTGGCGAGGACGTGTTCCAGGCCTACATCAACGCCTTCGCCCAGACCTACGACCCGCACACCAACTACCTGTCGCCGGACAACGCCGAGAACTTCGACATCAACATGAGCCTGTCGCTGGAAGGCATCGGTGCCGTGCTGCAGACCGACAGCGAATACGTCAAGGTGGTGCGCCTGGTACCTGCCGGCCCGGCCGAGAAGAGCAAGCAGGTCGCCCCCGCCGACAAGATCATCGGCGTCGCCCAGGGCGACAAGGAAATGGTCGACGTGATCGGCTGGCGCCTGGACGAAGTGGTCAAGCTGATCCGCGGTCCGAAGGGCTCCAAGGTGCGCCTGGAAGTGATCCCGGCTAGCAACGCGCCGAGCGACCAGACCAGCAAGGTGGTCACCATCGTCCGCGAGGCCGTGAAGCTGGAAGAGCAGGCCGCGCAGAAATCCGTGCTCAAGCTGCAGCACGACGGCCGTGACTACAAGCTCGGGGTGATCAAGATCCCGGCCTTCTATCTGGACTTCAAGGCCTACCGCGCCCACGACCCCAACTACAAGAGCACCACCCGCGACGTGAAGCGCCTGCTGGGTGAGCTGAAGGACGAGAAGGTTGACGGCGTGGTCATCGACCTGCGCGACAACGGCGGTGGCTCCCTGCAGGAAGCCACCGAGCTGACGGGCCTGTTCATCAACCAGGGCCCCACCGTGCTGGTGCGCAACAGCGACGGTCGCGTCCAGGTGCTGGCCGACGAGGACCCCGGCGTGTTCTACGACGGCCCGCTGGCCGTGCTGGTGGACCGCCTCTCGGCCTCCGCCTCGGAGATTTTCGCCGGTGCCATGCAGGACTACCACCGGGCGCTGATCCTCGGCGGCCAGACCTTCGGCAAGGGCACCGTGCAGTCCATCCAGGAACTCAACCATGGCGAGCTGAAGCTGACCATGGCCAAGTTCTACCGCGTCTCCGGCCAGAGCACCCAGCACCAGGGCGTCCTGCCGGACATCGCCTACCCCGATATCGTGGACACCAAGCAGATCGGCGAGAGTGCCCTGCCGGAAGCCATGCCGTGGGACAGCATCAAGCCGGCGGTCAACCCGGAGATCGATCCCTACAAGCCGTTCCTGGCCCAGCTGAAATCACGCCACGAGTCGCGCACCGCGGAGAATCCGGACTTCGTCTTCGCCCGCGAACGGCTCGACCTGACCCAGAAGCTGATGGCCGAGACCACCGTCAGCCTCAACGAGCAGGCCCGCCGCGCCCGGCATGCCGAGATCGAGGCCAAGCAACTGGCGCTGGAAAACGCCAGGCGCAAGGCCAAAGGCGAAGAGCTGCTCAAGGAAATCAAGGAAGACGACGAGGACGTGACTCCGGTCGAGCCCGAGAAGACCAAGCCGGAAGACGATGCCTACCTGACCGAGAGCGGCCGCATCCTGCTCGACTACCTCGGCATGGAAGCCACCGTGGCCAAGCAATAGCGCGTGTCACCGATGACGCGGCTCGCCGCGGCCAATTGAGACATGCCGAGCAATAAGACGAGGCGTAATCAAACGGTCATCGCTCTGTCGTGAAATAGGGGGGCCGGTAGCGATACCGGCCCCCTTGTTTTGACGCCGAGAGATGTCCATGACCGTCACCGAGCAGTTGAGCGCGCTGGAATCCATCCTCGCTCACGGCGACCTTCACAGCCTGTTCCAGCCCATCGTCAGCCTGTCCGAGCGACGCATCCTGGGCTACGAGGCGCTGACCCGCGGCCCCTCCAACAGCTCGCTGCACGCCCCCATCGCCCTGTTCACCGTGGCCCGCAACGCGGGGCGCCTGAGCGAGCTGGAACTGCTGGCGCGCAAGAGCGCCTGCCGCCGCTACAGCGACCTCCAGCTGGACGGCAAGCTGTTCCTCAACGTCTCACCGGAATCCCTGCTGGAAGCCAGCCACCAGCCGGGGCGTACCCTGAGGCTGTTGCAGGAATTCGGCATCCCGCCCGGCCAGGTGGTGATCGAACTCACCGAGCAGGCTCCCATCGAGGACTTGCAACTGCTCGACACCGCCCTGCACCACTACCGCGCCATGGGCTTCTCCATCGCCCTGGACGACCTCGGCGCCGGCTACTCCAGCCTGCGCCTCTGGTCCGAGCTGCGCCCGGACTATGTGAAGATCGACCGCCACTTCATCGACGGCATCCACCAGGACGCGGTCAAGCGCGAGTTCGTCGACTCCATCCTGAAGATGGCCAAGGCCTCCCGCGCCCAGGTGATCGCCGAGGGCATCGAACTGGTCGAGGAACTGGCGACCCTCACCGAGATGGGCGTCGACCTGGTCCAGGGCTACCTGCTGTGCCGCCCCCAGGAACAGCCGCCACGGGACGCCCAGAAACTCCTGCCACGGCTCGACAGCTCGCCGCCCGCGCTCGGCGAGGACAGCGGCGATCTCTCCGCGCTGCTCAACGAACAACCCGCGGTCGGCCAGGACACGCCCATCGCCGAAGTGCTCGAAGCCTTCCGCGCCCAGGCCAACCTGAACTCCCTGGCGGTGCTGGACGAACAGCGCCAGCCGGTCGGCATCGTCCACCGCCACTCGCTGTCCGACGCCCTGCTGAAACCCTTCGCCACCGACCTGTTCGCGCGCAAGCCGATTAGCCGGCTGATGAGCAGCGACTTCCTCGCGGTGGACATCGGCCAATCGCTGCAGCAGGTCAGCCGCCTGCTGACCAGCCGGGCGCGCCAGCGCATGGAGGAAGACTTCATCATCATCCAGCAGGGTCGCTACCGCGGCCTTGGCCGGGTGATCGACGTGCTCAAGCTGATCACCGAGCTGAAGATCCAGCAGGCCCGCCACGCCAACCCGCTGACCCTGCTGCCGGGCAACGTGCCGATCCAGCAGTGTCTAGGCCGCCTGCTGCAACAGGGCCGCGAAGCGCTGGTGTGCTACGTGGATATCGACAGCTTCAAGCCGTTCAACGACCTCTACGGCTACGCCCGGGGCGACGAGGTGCTGCTGTGCCTGGCCCAGTGCCTGAACGAGCGGGTCGACCCCAACCGTGACTTCGTCGGCCACATCGGCGGCGACGACTTCCTGCTGGTGCTCGGCCCGGACAACTGGCGCGAACGTCTCAATCAGCTGCTGGAGGATTTCCAGGCCCAGTGCCGGCGCTTCTATCGGGAAGAGCACCTGCGCGCGGGCTGCTTCGTCAGCCACAACCGCCAGGGCAATCGCGAGGAGTTCCCGCTGCTGTCACTGTCGATCGGCGTGGTACACCTGCACCCGCAGAGCTGCGCCCAGCTGGATGCCAGCCAACTCGCCAGCCTGGCGTCCCAGGCCAAGCATCACGCCAAGGCCATCCCCGGCTACAGCCTGCACATCCTCGACACGCTCAGCCTTTCGGCCTGAAGCCGAGCGACTCCGCCCGCCGGGCGAAACGCTCGGCCAACGCCGCATCGGGCGCGAGACCATCACCGCCGTCCCGGTAGAGCTGCGCCAGACGCTGCGCGGCGAGGGGATGGCCCAGTTCCGCCGCCCTCTCCCACCAGCGCGCGGCTTCGGCGGCATCCGGCGCCTGGCGGCTGTCGCCGGCCAGGCACTGCACGCCGACCTGGTAGGCCGCCTTGCCATCGCCGCCCTCGGCAGCCAGGCGCAGCAGACGCAGGCCCTCCTCGCGGGCGCCGAAGCCCTGCCCACGGAACAGCAGGAGATGACCATAGAAACTCTGGGCGGGCACATGCCCCTGCGCGGCCATCCGGGCGAACTGGCCCTGCATCCAGGCCCACGCACGGGGCTGGCGCACCATCCAGCTCCAGCGGAACAGGCGCCGCGCCACCCAGTAGCCGATCCATGCACGCAGGCGCCAGAGCATCAGGGCTCCTCGGGGTAGCTGAACTCGAACACGCGGGCCACCTCGGCCGCGTGCCAGGAGGCGGCGGCGATGCCATCGGAGGGGCCGGCAAAGCGCCCCAGCCTGGCCACGCACTCGAAGAAACCGGTACGCGGCAGGCGACTGGCGCCCTGGCTGATCACCAGGGCGCTGCGCAGCGGACGCTCGGCACGCGCGTCGAGCGCGGCCAAGTGCTCCAGTGCGGCGGTCAGGGTCTGCATGGCCGGGGTCGGCAGCTGCAGGCGCTCGACCAGGGCGCGGTAGGTCAGCAGGTGTCGCTGCCGGCGAGCGTCTTCCAGCTCTCCGAGCAGTGCCTGCCAGTGCTGCCTGTGGATACGCACACTCAAGACGACCGCTCCCAGTCGACCACTTCCAGCACGCGCGCCAGCGAGCGCAGGATCGCCCCGTCGGGCTCACGCTCGCCGGTTTCGATCAGATTCAGATAGTGCGGGCTGATGCCCACGGCGCGGGCCAGGTCGGCCTGGGACAGGCCCTTGGCCTCGCGCAGGCTGGCCAGCCGATCGAGCCGGGAAACGGCCGCCGGCGCCTCCGCGACATCGGCTGCCGAAGCCTGGTTCGCAGCCTTCAGCAGCGCCTGGTATTCGGCCCACGGCAGCACCGCATACTCGGCCTCGCCGTCGCGCATGATCACTTGCACACTCATTACAGCTCTCCGTGGAAAGCAGTGCCGAAACGCTCGGCACCTCCCTTGCAGGCGCCCATCTTATCAGCCCGGACAGGCCAAGAGCGTGACCCATGCTGACCTGTCAGACAAGAGTCGGGAACGGCCATCGTGGCCGATGGAAAGGCTATGTACCGTTACGCGCTGGTGGCGCAATCCTGCGTTTGTGGGAGCGGCTGGGCGCATTCCGATTGGCCGCGAAATTCGCGGATGAATCCGCTCCCACAAGATACGGCGACATAGCCGATGGAAAGACCGCAGGCGGCGGTCAGCCGGGCTGGCGCTCCCGCGCGTCCGGCAGCGCCTCGACCCGCTGCAGCACCTCCGGCGCCTGGGCATCGCGCCAGGTGCGATAGGCATCCAGCTCCCCTTCCCAGGTACGCAGCACCCAGGCCAGCACCGCGAGATCGTCCAGCAGACCGACGCCCAGCAGCCAGTCGGGCACCAGGTCCAGCGGCATGACGAAGTACACCAG
Source organism: Pseudomonas paralcaligenes (assembly GCF_019655855.1). Lineage (GTDB taxonomy): Bacteria > Pseudomonadota > Gammaproteobacteria > Pseudomonadales > Pseudomonadaceae > Aquipseudomonas > Aquipseudomonas paralcaligenes. The sequence goes on from NZ_BPFX01000001.1 coordinate 48,346, forward strand.
CGCAGCCACCACGGCCAGCAGCGCCTGGCCACTGACGGCGCGGTACTCGCCCCGCCACCAGGCGGCGCACAGTCCCTGCAGCAACTTGAGATCGCCGCGCAGGCGGGCGAAACGCGCGCCACGCTCACCCTTTCGGGTCACCGCCAGGAGCAGCGCGGGGAGTCGTCCACGCGCCAGCACACGCTGGGCGAGCCGGAAGTAACGCGCAGAATTGAAGGGTGGTTTCATGGTCGATCTCCGCGATGTCGCGTGCCTGCTGGGCCCCACGCGGTTATCCACCGGATCTGTGGATAACCTTGTGAACAGTTGTTTGATGACTCGATCAAACGCCCGTCCCATGCGGTTTCCCCACAGATCGGGCAAATTTTGCTCACCACAAAAAATCAATATAAATCATGCAGTTATGATCGCCACACAGTTCGCGTTCGTGGTAACGCGGCGGGCGGAGCCGGTAACCGGAGCGATGTGCATAACCGTAACACCATGGGGCCCGCCGCTCTCCATTCAGACCGACGGGTCGCATGCCGGTTCTACAAATGAAAACGCCCCGGCTAGCGGGGCGTTTTCTCGGAGCGGGACCGTTACTGGGCGGCGCCAGCGGCGGCGGCCGGGTCCTTGATGCCAAGCAGTTCCAGCTCGAACACCAGCACCGAGTTGGCCGGGATCGCCGGGCTCGGGCTCTGGGCACCGTAGGCCAGTTCGCTGGGGATGTAGAGCTTGTACTTCTCGCCAACGTGCATCAGTTGCAGGCCTTCGACCCAACCCGGGATCACGCCGCTGACCGGCAGATCGATGGGGCTGCCACGCTCCACGGAGCTGTCGAACACGGTGCCGTCGGTCAGCTTGCCCTCGTAGTGCACGGTGACCACGTCGGTGGGCTTGGGCTGGGCGCCGTCGGCCTTCTTGAGCACTTCATACTGCAGGCCGGAAGCGGTGGTGACCACGCCATCCTTCTTGCCGTTTTCTTCGAGGAATTTCTTGCCGGCCTGGGCCGACTCCTCGTTCAGCTTGACCATGCGCTCCTCGGCGCGCTTCTGCAGGAAGGTGAAGGCCTCGGCCAGCTCCTCGTCCTTCAGCTTCTGCTCCTTCTTGCCGATGGCATCGTCGATGCCCATGGCGACGGCCTTGGAGTCCAGATCGGACAGGCCTTCCTGGGACAGGCTCTTGCCCATGTTCAGGCCGATACCGTAGGAAGCCTTCTGCGCCGGGGTCTTGAGTTCCACTTCGCTGGTCTGCGCGTCGCAACCGGCCAGAACCAGGCCGACCAGGGCAACCGCCGCAGCAAGACGATGTTGTTTCATGCTTGTTCCTTGTAGAAGCCACGTATGGGCAGAAAGAGAGCGCGAGCTTAGCAGCCTGCACCGAGCACTGGCTACGGCACAGTAGGAACGGCAAAAAGCCGAGAAGTTCAGCCGCCCCTGATCGCAATGGGCAAGGCCAGGTGCCGGGCGAAGCAAATCGCGGGCAAAAAAAAACGACCTTTCGGTCGTTTCTTTCAAGCCTCGGTCTTCAGTCTAACCAAGGCTTTATGTATGGCGCAGCGGACGGGACTCGAACCCGCGACCCCCGGCGTGACAGGCCGGTATTCTAACCGACTGAACTACCGCTGCGCGTAACCTCGTGAGCGAGATGGTGGGTGATGACGGGATCGAACCGCCGACCCTCTGCTTGTAAGGCAGATGCTCTCCCGGCTGAGCTAATCACCCTTCACTCTCGAAGTGGGGCGCATTCTAGGGAGACCCTTTCCCCTTGGCAAGCCTTTTTTGAAAAAAATTTTCGAGCACTTCCAAAGGCTTAGCTTCGGGTTGGCCAATCGGCCCCGGCGGAGAATAATGCGCACTTCGTGTTCAAGGAGTGTTTCCCCCATGTGGTTCCGCAACCTGCTCGTTTACCGCCTGACCCAGGACGTGCCCTTCGACGCCGAGGCCCTTGAAGCGGCGCTGGCCGCCAAGGCCGCGCGCCCCTGCGCCAGCCAGGAGCTGACCACCTACGGTTTCATGGCGCCGTTCGGCAAGGGCGCCGACGCCCCGCTGGTGCATGTCAGCGGCGACTTCCTGCTGATCGCCGCGCGCAAGGAGGAACGCATTCTCCCCGGCAGCGTGGTGCGCGACGCGCTCAAGGACAAGGTCGACGAGATCGAGACGCAGCAGATGCGCAAGGTCTACAAGAAGGAGCGCGACCAGCTGAAGGACGAGATCGTGCAGGCCTTCCTGCCGCGCGCCTTCATCCGCCGCTCCAGCACCTTCGCCGCCATCGCGCCCAAGCTCGGCCTGATCGTGGTCGACAGCGCCAGCGCCAAGAAGGCCGAGGACCTGCTGTCCACCCTGCGCGAAGCCATCGGCTCGCTGCCGGTGCGCCCGCTGTCGGTGAAGATGGCGCCGACCGCCACTCTCACCGACTGGGTCAAGACCCAGGCCGCCGCGCCGGACTTCTTCGTGCTCGACGAATGCGAACTGCGCGACACCAGCGAGGACGGCGGTGTGGTGCGCTGCAAGCGCCAGGACCTGACCAGCGAGGAAATCCAGCTGCACCTGTCCGCCGGCAAGCTGGTCACCCAGCTCTCCCTGGCCTGGCAGGACAAGCTGTCCTTCGTGCTGGACGACAAGCTGACCATCAAGCGCCTGCGCTTCGAGGAACTGCTGCAGGACCAGGCCGCCCAGGACGGCGGCGATGATGCCCTGGGCCAGCTCGACGCCAGCTTCGTCCTCATGATGCTGACCCTGAGCGACTTCCTGCCGGCGCTGTTCGAAGCCTTGGGCGGCGAGGAAATTCCCCAGGGGATCTGACCGACCGGACAACTCCGGTAACCATTGCCAGGGCATGCCCGTCCCTCGGGCCTTGCCCTGTGCAGTCCAGTGTGCAGAATAGCGAACGACGCGAGGACGACCTCGCCGCTCCATCCGAGTGACCATCCGGGACGGCCCGCCCATCAGCGAAAGGAGCCTTCCCATGTCCTGGATCATTCTGTTTTTCGCCGGCCTGTTCGAGGTCTGCTGGGCCATCGGCCTCAAGTACACCGACGGCTTCACCCGCCCCATACCCACCCTGCTCACCGTCGGCGCCATGATCGTCAGTATCGGTCTGCTCGGCCTGGCCATGAAGGAGCTGCCGCTGGGCACCGCCTATGCGATCTGGACCGGCGTCGGCGCGGTCGGCACGGTGATCGCCGGCATCCTGCTGTTCGGCGAGTCCATGGCCCTGATGCGCCTGGCCAGCGTGGCACTGATCGTCGCCGGGCTGGTCGGGCTCAAGCTGAGCCACTGATGCCCGTAGGGTGCGCCGTGCGCACCAGCAGGCCCCGGTGCGCATGGCGCACCCTACGACAGCCATGAAAAAGCCCGCCGATCGGCGGGCTTTTCGTTCGACCTGGACTCAGCGCAGGTCACCCCGCAGCCGCGTCACCTGCTCCTGCAGCACCAGTCGCCCGGTGTCCGCCGGCAATGGCTGGCCGGCCACCAGGTCGATGCGCGACCAGAAGCGCCTGAACAGCCCCTTGTGCGGCGCGCGGCTGAAGAAGCTGCCCCACAGCCCCTGCAGCGCCATGGGAATCACCGGCGCCGGGTTGGCGGCGAGGATGCGCTCGATGCCCGCCTTGAACTCGTCGATCTCGCCGCTGGTGGTCAGCTTGCCTTCGGGGAAGATGCACACCACCTCGCCCTCCTCCAGGTAGCGGGCGATGCGGGTGAAAGCCCGCTCAAACACTTCCAGGTCCTCGTTACGGCCGGCGATCGGCACGGTGCCGGCGGTGCGGAAGATGAAGTTCAGCACTGGCAGGTTGTAGATCTTGTAGTACATGACGAAGCGCACCGGCCGGCGCACCGCGCCGCCGATCAGCAGCGCATCGACGAAGGACACGTGGTTGCACACCAGCACGGCGGCGCCCTCGTCCGGGATCGCCTCGAGGTTGTGGTGGCGCACCCGGTACATCGAATGGCTGAGCATCCAGATGAGGAAGCGCATGGTGAACTCGGGGACGATCTTGAAGATGTACAGGTTCACCGCGATGTTCATCAGCGAGATGGCCAGGAACAGCTGCGGGATGCTCAGCTTGGCGACGCTGAGGAAGAGGATCGACACCAACGCCGCCGCCACCATGAACAGCGCGTTGAGGATGTTGTTGGCGGCAATCACCCGCGCCCGCTCGTGCTCCTCGGTGCGCGACTGGATCAGCGCGTACAGCGGCACGATATAGAAGCCGCCGAACACCCCCAGGCCGAGGATGGAGCCGAGCACCCACCAGGCCTCGCCCATCCTCAGCAGCCCCAGCCAATCGTGCGTCACCGCCGCCTGCGGGAAGCCGCTGGACGTGGCCCACAGCAGGATGCCGAACAGCGACAGGCCGAACGAGCCGAACGGTACCAGGCCGATCTCCACCTTGTGCCCGCTCATCCGCTCGCAGAGCATCGAGCCGAGCGCGATGCCCACCGAGAACACGGTGAGGATCAGCGTCACCACGCTCTCGTCGCCGTGCAGCAGTTCCTTGGCGAAGGTCGGGATCTGCGTCAGGTAGATCGCGCCGAGGAACCAGAACCAGGAACTGCCGATCAGCGAGCGCGACACCGCCGGGCGCTGGCCGAGCCCCAGGCGCATGATCTGCCAGGACTGGCGGAAGATGTTCCAGTCCACCTGCAGTTGCGGCAGCGCCGCGGCGAAGCGCGGGATGCTGCGGCTGGCCAGGTAGCCGGCCACCGCGGTGACGACGATGGCGACGCCCACCGCCATGCGGTAGCCCTCGCCGGACATCAGCAGCCCCGCGCCGATGGTGCCGGCGAGGATGGCCAGGAAGGTGCCCATCTCCACCAGCGCGTTGCCGCCCACCAGCTCTTCCTCGCGCAACGCGGCCGGCAGGATCGAATACTTCACCGGGCCGAACAGCGCCGAGTGAGTGCCCATCGCGAACAGCGCCGCCAGCATCAGGAACAGGTCGTCGAACAGGAAACCCGTGGCGCCGACCACCATGATCACGATCTCGGCCAGCTTGATCGCGCGGATCAGCCGGTCCTTGTCGAACTTCTCGCCGAACTGGCCGCCGAGGGCGGAGAACAGGAAGAACGGCAGGATGAACAGCAGCGCGCAGAGGTTGACCAGCAGATCGCGGTCGGCGCTGACACTGAGCTTGAACAGGATGGCGAGGATCAGCGACTGCTTGAACACGTTGTCGTTGAACGCGCCGAGCAGTTGGGTAACGAAGAACGGCAGGAAGCGCCGGGTGCCGAGCAGGGCGAATTGCGAGTGTTGGGTCATCGTCCTTGTACCTGGTGGAGGCCGAGCGGGCCGTCCTTCATTTGACAGCATCCTCCCCCGACAAAGCCACACCCCAAGTCGCACTCCGTTCTCCCTCTTCCTCCGGGAGAGGGCTGGGGTGAGGGTGGAATAAACGACGCGGAGTAGCCTGAAATTCCCTCACCCCTTGCCCCTCTCCCAGAGGGAGAGGGGAATCAGATCGGCATCTGTCCCAGCCACCAGCGCAGCAGGAAGAACACCAGCAGGCCGCCGCCGATGGTCGCCAGCAGGTGGCGGGTCAGCGCTGCGATGGCGATGGTGATCAGCCCGGCCAGCAGGTAGGCGTTGTCCCAGGCCAGCGCCCAGGTCTTGCCGTCAGGCAGCAGCATGCCGGGTACCACGATGGCGGTGAGCACCGCCGTAGGCACGTAGTGCAGGCCCTGGCGCACCAACGGCGGGAAACGCAGATTGGGGAAGGCGAACAGGCTGTAGCGGGTGGCGAAGGTGATCACCAGCATGCCGAGGATCAGTATCCAGTTTTCCATCAGAACACCTCATCCTGCAGCAGGCGGTAGCGACGTTCGAGCACCACGCCGACGACGATGCCGGCGCCGGCCGCGGCCATCAGGCCGAGCTTGTAGGGCAGCCCGTGGCAGGCCAGGGCCGTGCCGGCGGCCACCAGCGCCGCCGCCACCTGCGGACGGTTGCGCAGCATCGGCACGACGATGCCGATGAAGGTGGCGAGCATGGCGAAGTCCAGCCCCCAGGCGCCGATGTTCGGCACCGCCCGGCCGAACACCAGGCCGATCAGGGTGCAGGCCAGCCAGTTGCCGTACATGGCCAGGCCGGCGCCGAGGAAGTACCAGTGCTTGTTCGGCGAGGCATCGGTTTCGGCATAGCGATGCTGGACCACGGCGAAGGCCTCGTCGGTCAGCCAGAAGGCCAGCGGCACCCGCCAGTGCTTGGGCAGGTGGCGGACGAAGGGTTGCAGGGTGGCGCTGTACAGGGCATGGCGCAGGTTGACCACCAGAGTCGTCAGCCACAGCACGGCCAGGGTCGCACCGCCGCCCAACAGGCTGATGGCGATGAACTGGGCCGAGCCAGCGAACACCAGCACCGACATGCCGATGGTCTGCCAGGGGGTGAGACCGGCGGCGCCGGCCAGGCTGCCGTAGATGATGCCGAACGGCATGGCGCCGAGCAGCATCGGCAGCATGTCGCGCAGGCCCTGCAGGAATTCGTGTCGACGGGTCATGGAGCCTCCTTGAGCGCAGGAGGCTAGTCGACGACCGGTTCCGCCGTCTTGAACGATATTGCGCCGTCGCCTTCAGAGACCGGCACAGGCTCGGCGGTACTCGCCAGGGCTGACCCCATAGCTCTGCTTGAACTGCCGGCTCAGGTGGCTCTGGTCGGCGAACCCCAGCTGCATCGCCACCTGCAGCGGCGCACAGCCGGAACGCAGCAGGGCCCGGGCCTGCTCCAGGCGGCGCTGCTTGAGCCAGGCATGCGGCGGCAGGCCGGTGGCACGGCGGAACACCCGGGCGAAGTGGAAGGGAGAAAGGTTGACCTGCGCGGCCAGCTCTTCCAGCGACGGCGGCTCGCCCAGGCGCGCAGCAAGAAGGTCCTTGGCCAGGGCCACGGCACGTGGCTCGTGGCCGGGCTCGGCCGGTTGGGGTAGCCGCGCGTGGCGCTGGAACAGCAGGAGAATCGCCTCGCGCCAGGCGGTCTGCTGCTGCAGGGCATTGGCATCGCTGTCGAGCAGGCGGTGCAGCTGGCCAAACGCCTGGTGCAACTCCACGTCCTGCAACACGCTGACGCCGAACGACGGCATGCCGCCGGCGGCCAGCCCGAGTTCCTCCAGCACCCCCTGCACCTGCGCCGGCGCCGGGTAGAAGCCGCGATACCACCAGCCCTGTTCGTGGGCCTTGGAGCCGGTGTGCACCTCGTCCGGGTTGATCAGCACCATGCTGCCGACCGGCGCCAGGTGGTCGCTGCCGCGATGACGGAAGCGCTGGGCGCCGCCCTCAATCACGGTGAACACGAAGCCCTCGTGCACATGTGGTGAGAAGCGCTGCTCGATGTAGCGCGCATGCAGCAGCTCGACGCCGGTCAGCGCCCGGCTCTCCCAGAAGCGGGTGCGTTCGCCGCCGGCCATGCCTCAGGCGCCGAAGCGCGCCTCCAGGCCGGCCTTCACCTGCGGCCACTCGCGGTCGGTGATGCTGTACATCACGGTGTCGTCGAGGCGGCCGTCGGCCAGGCGCCGGTGGTTGCGCAGCACGCCCTCGCGCTGGGCGCCGAGCTTGGCGATGGCGCTCTGCGAACGCAGGTTGCTGGCGGCGGTCTTGAGCTGCACGCGCACCAGCTGCCACTCCTCGAAGGCGTGGCGCAGCATCAGGTACTTGATCATGCCGTTGAGGCCGGTGCCCTGCTGGCGGGTGTCCAGCCAGGTGGAGCCGATCTCGGCGGCCGGCAGCGCCGGGTTGAAATCGAAGAAGCGAGTGGTGCCGACCAGCTCGCCGGCCAGGCGGATGGCGAACACCACCGCCAGCTGCTCGCGCTGGTCGGACAGCGCGCTGCGGTACCAGTCCGGGCGCACGGTGCCGCTCATGTACTGCTGGGATTCGCGGTTGGCCTCGGCCAGTTCCAGCAGGCCCGGCAGGTCGCTCTCGACCAGGGGATCGAGGCGCAGGGCGCCCTGCTGAAGGGTGACGGGTTGGGGCTTGAACATGACGCGAACTCCGGTAAAGCGACCACGGCCGGCCACGCTATCAGGCGTTCATGAGCGACTCAAGCAGGCTGCGACCATGGTCGGCCTGACGAGTCGAACGCCGCATGCGAGACTAATCTCACTATTCCATGGTCTTGCTGACCATGCCCCACACGCGGAGTTCGCATGTCGCTGTCCGGCGGATTGATCGCCTTCGTCGCCCTGGCCTACATGGCCATCCTGTTCGCCATCGCCTTCTACGGCGACCGCCGCCGCACCCCGCTCAAGCCGCGCCTGCGTGCCTGGGTCTACAGCCTGTCGCTGGCCGTGTACTGCACCAGCTGGACCTTCTTCGGCGCGGTCGGCCAGGCCGCCGGGGAGCTGTGGTCGTTCCTGCCGATCTACCTCGGGCCGATCATCGTCCTGCTCTTCGCCCCCTGGGTGGTGGAGAAGATGGTGGCGATCAGCAAGCAGGAAAACATCACCTCCATCGCCGACTTCATCGCCGCGCGCTACGGCAAGTCGCAGAGCCTGGCCGTGGTGGTGGCGCTGATCTGCCTGGTCGGCGTGCTGCCCTACATCGCCCTGCAGCTCAAGGGCATCGTGCTCGGCGTCAACCTGCTGGTCGGCACCACGCCCAGCCCGACCCGCGGCCAGGACACGGCGCTGATCGTGTCGGTGATCCTCGCCCTGTTCACCATCCTGTTCGGCACCCGCAGCCTGGACGTCACCGAACACCACCGCGGCATGGTGCTGGCCATCGCCTTCGAGTCGCTGGTCAAGCTGCTCGCCTTCCTCGCCGTCGGCGTGTTCGTCACCTGGGGCCTGTTCGGCGGCTTCGGCGACCTCTTCACCCGTGCCAGCCAGGCGCCGGCCCTCGAAGGCTTCTGGTCGCAGACCTTCAGCTGGCCGGCGATGCTGGTGCAGACCGGCCTGGCGATGACCGCCATCATCTGCCTGCCGCGCCAGTTCCACGTCGCCGTGGTGGAGAACATCGAGGCCAGCGACCTGCGCCAGGCACGCTGGGTATTCCCCATCTACCTGATCCTCGCCGCCCTGTTCGTGGTGCCCATCGCCCTGGCCGGGCAACTGCTGCTGTCGCCCGGCGTGCAGCCGGACTCCTTCGTGATCAGCCTGCCACTGGCCGAGGCGCACCCCGCGCTGGCCCTGCTGGCCTTCATCGGCGGCGCCTCGGCGGCCACCGGCATGGTCATCGTCGAGGCCGTGGCGCTGTCGACCATGGTCTGCAACGACATGCTGCTGCCGGCCCTGCTGCGCCGGCAGAACGCCGAGCGGCCGTTCGAGGCGTTCCGCCACTGGATGCTCAGCGCCCGGCGCGTGAGCATCGTGGTCATCCTGCTGCTGGCCTACGTCTGCTACCGCCTGCTTGGCACCAACGCCAGCCTGGCCACCATCGGCCAACTATCGTTCGCCGCCATCAGCCAGCTGGCGCCGGCGATGATCGGCGCGCTGATCTGGAAGCAGGCCAACCGCCGCGGCGTGTTCGCCGGCCTGGCCGCCGGCTGCACCTTGTGGTTCTACACCCTGGTCCTGCCGCTGGTAGCCGGCGGCCTGCGCTGGTCGCTGGACAGCTTCCCGCTGCTGCCGGAACTGCTCTACTACCCCATCGGCATCGAGGTGGACCCGCTGACCCGTGGCGTGGTGCTGTCGCTGACCGGCAACTGGCTGCTGTTCGCCTCGGTGTCCTGGTTCTCCCGCTCGCGGGTGTCCGAGCACTGGCAGGCTGGCCGTTTCATCGGCCTGGACACCGGCGCCAAGCCCAGCGGGCGCAACCTGCTGGCGGTGCAGGTGGCCGACCTGATGGCGCTGGCCGCGCGCTTCGTCGGCGAGGAACGGGCGCGGCAGAGCTTCGTGCGTTTCTCCTACCAGCAGGACCGCCCGTTCACCCCCACGCAGAACGCCGACGCCGAGTGGATCGCCCACACCGAGCGCCTGCTGGCCGGCGTGCTCGGCGCCTCCAGCACCCGCGCCGTGGTGCGGGCCGCCATCGAAGGCCGGGAGATGCAGGTCGAGGACGTGGTACGCATCGTCGACGAGGCCAGCGAGGTGCTGCAGTTCAACCGGGCGCTGCTGCAGGGGGCCATCGAGAACATCACCCAGGGCATCAGCGTGGTCGACCAGAACCTGCGCCTGGTGGCCTGGAACCACCGCTACCTGGAACTGTTCGAGTACCCGGAAGGGCTGATCGGCGTCGGCCGGCCGATCGCCGACATCATCCGCTACAACGCCGAACGCGGCCTGTGCGGCCCCGGCGACGTCGACGAGCACGTGGCCAAGCGCCTGTTCTGGATGCGCCAGGGCAAGGCCCATACCTCCGAGCGGCTGTTCCCCAACGGCCGGGTCATCGAGCTGATCGGCAACCCGATGCCCGGCGGCGGCTTCGTCATGAGCTTCACCGACATCACCGCCTTCCGCCAGGCCGAGTCCGACCTCAAGGAAGTCAACGAGAGCCTCGAACAGCGCGTGCTCGAACGCACCCGCGAACTGTCCCAGCTCAACGAGGAGCTGGGCGAGGCCAAGGCCAACGCCGAATCGGCCAACCAGTCGAAGACCCGCTTCCTCGCCGCCGTCAGCCACGACCTGATGCAGCCGCTGAACGCCGCCCGACTGTTCTCCGCCTCCCTCGCCCACCAGCAGGAAGCCCTGCCGCGGGAGGCGCAGGAACTGGTGCGCCACCTGGACAGCTCGCTGCGCTCGGCCGAGGACCTGATCACCGACCTGCTGGACATCTCGCGCCTGGAAAGCGGGCGCATCACCCCCGAGCGCAGCCACTTCCCCCTCGGCCAGCTGTTCGACGCCCTGGGCGCGGAATTCAAGGTGCTGGCCCACGAACAGGGCGTGGATTTCCGCCTGGTGCCGTGCCGCCTGCGCATCGACAGCGACCCCCGGCTGCTGCGCCGGGTGCTGCAGAACTTCCTCACCAACGCCTTCCGCTACGCCCGCGGCCACGTCCTGCTCGGCGCCCGCCGCGACGGCGAGTTCCTGCGCCTGGAAGTGTGGGACCGCGGCCCGGGCATTCCCGAGGACAAGCGCAAGGTGATCTTCGAGGAGTTCAAGCGCCTCGACAGCCACCAGACCCGCGCCGAGAAAGGCCTGGGCCTGGGCCTGGCCATCGCCGACGGCCTGTGCCGGGTGCTGGGGCACCATCTGGAGGTGCGCTCCTGGCCCGGCAAGGGCAGCGTGTTCAGCGTGCGCGTGCCGCTGGTGCGCGGCCCCGCCTCGGCGGTGGCGCAACCGGGCGTCGAGACCCCGACTCAGGCCCTGGGCGGCGCCCAGGTGCTGTGCATCGACAACGAGGACAGCATCCTCGCCGGCATGCACAGCCTGCTGTCGCGCTGGGGCTGCCAGGTGTGGACGGCGCGCAACCGCCTGGAATGCGAACACCTGCTGGACGAGTCGGTGCGCCCGCAACTGGCGCTGGTCGACTACCACTTGGACGAGGGCGACACCGGCACCGAGCTGATGGCCTGGCTGCGCGCGCGCATGGGCCAGCCGCTGCCGGGCGTGGTGATCAGCGCCGATGCCCGGCCGGAGCTGGTCGCCGCGGTCCACGCCGCCGGCCTCGACTACCTGGCCAAGCCGGTCAAGCCGGCCGCCCTGCGCGCCCTGATCAGCCGCCACCTGCCCCTGAACTGACTGTAGGGCGGGTGAAACCCGCGAGCCTTGTGCTGCTCCCCTTCATATATGGAGTACGGGCTTCACCCGCTCTACCAATCCAATAACAGGATAGGTAGAAGCGGATTTTTGCGCTTTTTATCGCAACATAGTCGATAGATCATGCCTCCATCCCCGGCGGCGCATTCCAGCGCCACCGGCAACGGAGTTTTCACCATGATCGAAGTACGCCCCTTCGCCACCCTGGGCCATGCCGACCACGGCTGGCTGAACGCCCGCCACCACTTCTCCTTCGCCGGCTACCACGACCCCGAGCGCGTCAACTGGGGCCGCCTGCGGGTGTGGAACGACGACGAGATCGCCGCCGGCAGCGGCTTCCCGCCGCATCCGCACAATGACATGGAGATCATCACCTACGTCCGCGAAGGCGCCATCAGCCATCGCGACAATCTGGGCAACCAGGGCCGCACCGAGGCGGGCGACGTGCAGGTGATGAGCGCCGGCACCGGCATCGCCCACTCGGAGTACAACCGGGAGGACGTGACCGCGCGCATCTTCCAGATCTGGATCCTCCCCGACCAGCAGGGCGAGGCGCCGTCCTGGGGCAGCAGGCCCTTTCCCAAGGGCGAGCGCGCCGGCCGCTTCGTGGTCCTGGCCAGTGGCCGCGCCGGCGACGAGGACGCCCTGCGCATCCGCGCCGACGCCCGTCTCGCCGCCGCCACCCTGGCCGCCGGGCAGAACGCCGAGTATCCGCTGGGCCATCTGCGCAAGGGCTACCTCGTGGCCGCCAAGGGTCGCATCGAGGTCAACGGCATGACGGCCGAGGCGCGCGACGGCGTGGCCGTGGCCGACGAGGACCTGGTGCGCGTCACCGCCCTCGAGGACAGTGAGGTGATCCTGGTCGACGTGGCTTGATCCAGCGCAGCCGGAGGCACCCCGGCCAGTCTAGAATGGCGGCACCCAGCCCTCGCGGACACCGCCATGCCACCAGCCGCCGAACTCGCCCTGGACCTCGCCACCGCGCTCGCCGTCGGCCTGCTGATCGGCGCCGAGCGCGGCTGGCGCGCCCGCGACGGTGACGACGACCAGCTGATCGCCGGGGTCCGCACCTTCGGCCTGGTCGGCCTGCTCGGTGGGCTGGCTGCCCTGCTCGGCGAGCGCTTCGGCGTCGCCGCCTGGGTCGGCCTGCTGATGCTGGTCGGCGCACTGGTCCTGGCCGGCTACCTGGGCGAGGCGCTGCGCAGCGGCGACCTGGGCCTGACCAGCGAGGTCGCGCTGATCCTCACCTTCGTCTTCGGCAGCCTGGTGTTCAGCCACGGCCGGGCGGTGGCCGCCGGCGGCGCGGTGGCGGTGGCCCTGCTGCTGAGTCTCAAGGAACCACTGCACCAGGGCCTGCGCCGGCTCTCGGCAGCGGAACTGTCCGGCGCGCTGAAACTGCTGTTCATCTCTCTGGTCCTGCTGCCGGTGCTGCCGGACCGGGGCTACGGCCCCTGGCAGGCCTTCAACCCCTACACCACCTGGTGGATGGTGGTGCTGATCGCCGCCATCGGCTTCGCCGCCTACGTCGCCGTACGCCTGGTCGGCACCCGCCACGGCCTGCTGGTCACCGCCCTGCTCGGCGGCATCGTCTCCTCCACCGCCATGACCATGACCCTGTCGCGCCTGCACCACAACCGCGCATTGCACGCCCTGCTCGCCTGCGCCCTGCTGGCCACCTCGGCGCTGATGTTCCCGCGGGTGCTGCTGGAAGTCGGCCTGGTCAATCGCGCGCTGCTGCCGGAACTGATCCTGCCGCTGTCGCTGGCGGCACTGGTGTACGCGGGCGGCGCGCTGGCCTGCTACCTGCGCGCCGGACGCGAGGCCACCGAAGGCCTGGAGCCGCCGCTGAAGAACCCCTTCGAGCTGGGCCCGGCGCTGCGCTTCGGCGCCCTGCTGGTGCTGATCCTGTTCCTCATCGAGGGCGCGCGGGAAACCTTCGGCGACGCCGGCATCTATGGCGTATCGATCCTTTCCGGCATGACCGACGTGGACGCCATCACCCTGTCGCTGGCGCGCAGCGCCCACAGCGACCTGGCGCCGGAACTGGCGGTGCGCGGCATCTACCTGGCGGCGCTGAGCAACAGCCTGGTCAAGGCGCTGCTGATCGTGCTGATCGGCGGCCGCGCGCTAGCCCTGCACACCGTGCCGGTGATGCTGCTGGGCCTGTTGGTCGGCCTCGGCGCGCTACTGCTGTAGCGGCTGCTCGTCGGCGTCGGCCTCGTCGAGCAGCGACAGGCCGGAGGGACGCTCGATCAGCTCGGGCGGCAGGCTCTTGCTGGCGCGGGCGCCGAGCAGCTTGAGGGTCTCGACCCGGTTGATCAGGTTGCCGCGGCCCTCGCAGAGCTTGTTGCGCGCGGCGTCGTAGGCCTTGTCCAGCTGCTTGAGGCGGTTGCCGACCTCGTCCAGGTCGGCGATGAAGGCGACGAACTTGTCGTACAGCTGCCCGGCGCGCTCGGCGATGTCGCGGGCGTTCTGGCTCTGCCGCTCCTGGCGCCAGAGGCTGTCGATCACCCGCAGGGTCGCCAGCAGGGTGGTCGGGCTGACGATCACGATGTGCTGCTCGTAGGCCTCCTGGAACAGACCGGGATCGGCCTGCAGAGCGGCGGCGAAGGCGGCCTCGATGGGCACGAACAGCAACACGAAGTCCAGGCTGTGCAGGCCCTCCAGGCGCTGGTAGTCCTTCACCGAGAGGCCGCGCAGGTGGCTGCGCAGGCTCACCACGTGCTGCTTCAGGGCATGGGCGCGGACCGCCTCGTCCTCGGCGGCGATCATCGCCTGGTAGGCGGTCAGGCTGACCTTGGCATCGACGACCACCTGCTTGTCGCCAGGCAGCTGGATCAGCACGTCCGGCTGGAAGCGCACGCCATCGGCGCCCTTGAGGCTGACCTGAGTCTGGTACTCGCGCCCCTTCTCCAGGCCGGCGTGTTCCAGCACCCGCTCCAGCACCAGCTCGCCCCAGTTGCCCTGGGTCTTCTGGCCGCGCAGCGCCTGGGTCAGATTGGTGGCCTCCTCGCCCAGGCGCTGGTTGAGCTGTTGCAGACGCTCCAGTTCCTTGCCCAAGGAGAAGCGCTCGCGCGCCTCGTTCTGGTAGCTCTCCTCGACCCGCTTCTCGAAGGCCTGGATGCGCTCCTTGAGTGGGTCGAGCAGTTGGCCCAGGCGCTGCTGGCTGGTCTCGGCGAAGCGCTGCTCGCGCTCGTCGAAGATCTTCCCGGCCAGCTCGGCGAACTGCGCGCGCAGCTCGTCGCGGGCGGCCTGCAGGTCGCTCAGGCGCTGCTGGTGGTTTTCCTGCTGCTCGCGCAGCTCGGCGGACAGGGCGGCGCGCTGGCTCTCCAGTTCGCGCAGCTGACTCTCCTTGCGCTCGCGCTCGACGCTCCACGCCTGCGCTGCCGCCTGGGCGGACTCGCGCTCGCGGCCGAGCAGCTCGCTTTCCCGGCGCAGGGCAGCCAACTCGGCCTGCTGGCGGGTGCTCTCCTGCTGCTGATTGCGCAGATCGTCGAGGGCACCGTCGAGCTGGGCGCTCAGCCCCTCCTGGGCCAGGCGCGCCTGGCTCAGCCTTTCCTCCAGCAGCAGCCGCTCGGCGGCCTGCGCCGCCAGCCCGCGCTGCTGGCGCCAGAGCAGCAGCGCCAGCGGCACGGCGCCCAGCAAAAGGCCGAGCAGCAGGTTGGTCGGGTCGAGGACGAAAGGAAGAGGCACGGGCGGGCTCACTGTCGGTTCGGAATGCCCGGCAGTATACCCGCGCGGTCGTCAGGGGTTGAGGCGCTGCAGCAGGCGCGCGGCCTCTTGCGAGCCCTGGGCGGCGGCCAGTCCCAGCCAGTGACGCGCCTGCTGCGGCTGGCAGTGCAGACGCCCCAGTTCCAGCTGGGCACGCGCATCGCCGGCGCGCGCGGCCTGGCGCAGCAGCTCGAGGCCGATGCGACGATCACGGGCATTGCCGCAGTCGCGGCACAGCAACTGGCCGAGCCGGCTCTGGGCAGCCACCACGCCCTGACGGGCCGGCTGCTTGAGCAGACGGCCGGCGAAGTGCTTGATGCTGGAGTGATGACCCAGTCGGGGACGATCCAGGAGCCAGAATGCCAGGCGAACCGGCAGGCGGTTGCCAGAACCGGGCTGATGCTGAGCGGCAATTGAAACGCGAGACTTCATGGAGGCAGGGGGCTGGCTTCGAGGCGCGCCACTCTACTCTCTTTTTTCGCCGGGTAAAGACTTGCCAAACACGCGCAAAAACGCTCTAGAACAATGACTCTAGAAATCCACAGAAGCTGTGGATAACTACGTGGACAAGTTGGTGGAAACCTTTCTCATCCCCCACTGTCCGTGGCTCTTCCTCAAACTGGTGCTTTTTTCACCAATGAAAAATACCTTATTTTTCATATAGTTGAAAAATGATCACGAAGAATCAAGCAGTTACGAGACATTGTGACAGCAGTCTGACAAGGTGCATCATCGCTGTGCACAACCGCCAGCATGGGTGCTGGCTTAGGGGGCGGGACGAGTCGAAGCGCCGGGGGAACGGGATATCGTTACCCGAAGCTGGTCTGGCGGAAGAAGTATGGCGTGGTCGCCGTCCTGAAAACCCCGTTCTGGTACAAGGCTGGAGGCGACTGGAGAAATACAGCTGAGGGGAATTGGTTGCGGGAGCCGGATTTGAACCGACGACCTTCGGGTTATGAGCCCGACGAGCTACCAGACTGCTCCATCCCGCGGCCGCCATTCTACTCACTGATAGAGTTCTGTCAATCGATTTTGTTGATTTGATCAGGAAATCAAATCGACAGAAAACAAAAAGGCCACTCATTCGAGTGGCCTTTCAAATTGGTTGCGGGAGCCGGATTTGAACCGACGACCTTCGGGTTATGAGCCCGACGAGCTACCAGACTGCTCCATCCCGCGGCCGCCATTCTACTCAAAGAGGAAGGGCTGTCAACCTTTTCCTCTGAAAAAATGTTTCTCCGTCAGATGTTTACAGCCGTGGGCTCATTCCGGAACCACCCCTACAGGCCGAAAACCCGGCGAACATCGGACATGGTCTCTGGAGACCCGAACTCCAGCCTTTCAGGATCGCACACAGCAAAAAGACCCCGAGAGTGTCGGGGTCTTTTTGCCAGCGCACTCGCTACAGCTTGCTGCTGAAGTCGCGCACTTCCTGCTGGGCACGTTCCTTGGTCCAGCCGTAGCGCTCCTGCAGCTTCCCTTCCAGGTATTCGCTATGGCCCTCGACGATATCCATATCGTCGTTGGTCAGGTTGCCCCAGCGCTCCTGGATACGGCCTGAGAGCTGCTTCCATTTGCCTTTGATGACATCGGAATTCATGAAATTGCCTCCAGATCACTGCCGGACCGGCAGCTCAGTAGGTTATTCGGTGGATTTCAGGCCATCGGCGGAAACGGCTTTCACGCCTTTGATGGTCTTGGCTTTTTCCACGGCCAGGTCACGCTCGGCATCGGTCGGCACCACACCGGAGAGCGATACCACGCCCTGGTTGGTCTCTACCTTGATGTCGAGGCCGCTGATGCTGTCATCGGCCAGGAAGCTGGCTTTCACCTTGCTGGTGATCCAGGTGTCGGTGACCGCCTCTTCCGCGTCATTGACGGTCTCGTTGGCCGCCAGCTGCAGCGGCTGCGGCGCAGCGGGTTCTTCTGCAAAGGCGGCGTTGCCCAGCGGCAGGCCCATGGCGGCGGCAGTAACAGCGGCAAGAGTCCACTTGTTGAACGACTTTTTCATGGCGATCCACTCCTGATTGCTTCTTCTGAAGTATTCGCAGCCAACTCCTGGCTGCGCTTGCACAAGAGATATCGCAAGCGCTGTGCCAGCCTGATCTTAAAATTTTTCCCTTATTTATCAGTTAGTTAAAAAATATACACGCTCAGTCTGGCATGCAAAATGCCGCAAGCGGCCAAATCGGCCGTGCAGATTGCAAGGATCGGTGCCGTCCATTGCGGCTCATGACGCCAGGCGGATTCCCAGAACGAAAAAAGGGCCCCGTAGGGCCCTTTTCTCGCTGCGAAGCTTAAGGCTTAAACGCCGGAAGCCTCGGCGGCGGCAACGTCCTTGATCGACAGCTTGATGCGGCCGCGGTTGTCCACGTCCAGCACCAGAACCTTCACTTCCTGGCCTTCCTGCAGCACGTCGGTGACTTTCTCGACGCGCTGATCGCTCAGCATCGAGATGTGCACCAGGCCGTCCTTGCCCGGCAGGATGTTGACGAAGGCGCCGAAGTCGACGATGCGCTCGACGCGGCCGACGTAGATCTTGCCGATCTCGGCCTCGGCGGTGATCGCCAGCACGCGCTGCTTGGCAGCCTCGGCCGCTTCCTTGGTCTCGCCGAAGATCTTGATCGAGCCGTCGTCCTCGATGTCGATGGAGGCCTTGGTCTCTTCGCAGATACCACGGATGGTGGCGCCACCCTTGCCGATGACGTCGCGGATCTTGTCCTGGTCGATCTTCATCGCCAGCATGGTCGGGGCGTTGGCCGACAGCTCGGTACGCGACTGGGCGATGACCTTGTTCATCTGGCCGAGGATGTTCAGGCGCGCTTCCAGGGCCTGGTTCAGGGCGATCTCCATGATCTCTTCGGTGATGCCCTGGATCTTGATGTCCATCTGCAGCGCGGTCACGCCGTTGGCGGTACCGGCAACCTTGAAGTCCATGTCGCCCAGGTGGTCTTCGTCACCGAGGATGTCGGTCAGTACGGCGAACTTGTCACCTTCCTTGACCAGCCCCATGGCGATACCGGCAACCGGTGCCTTCATCGGCACACCGGCGTCCATCAGGGCCAGGGAAGCGCCGCAGACCGAAGCCATGGAGGACGAGCCGTTGGACTCGGTGATTTCCGAGACGATACGGATGGTGTACGGGAACTCGTCGGCAGCCGGCAGCATGGCGGCTACGCCACGACGGGCCAGGCGACCGTGGCCGATCTCGCGGCGACCGGTGGCACCCATGCGACCACACTCGCCGACCGAGTACGGCGGGAAGTTGTAGTGCAGCATGAAGGGGTCTTTCTTCTCACCTTCCAGGGTGTCGAGCAGCTGCGCGTCGCGGGCGGTGCCGAGGGTGGCAACCACCAGGGCCTGGGTTTCGCCACGGGTGAACAGGGCCGAACCGTGGGTCTTGTCGAGCACGCCGACTTCGATGTTCAGGCCACGTACGGTGCGGGTGTCGCGACCGTCGATACGCGGCTTGCCGTTGACGATGTTCTCGCGCACGGTGCGGTATTCGATCAGGCCGAAGGCGTCTTTGACTTCGCCGGAGGACGGCTGGCCTTCTTCGCCGGAGAACTTGGCGACGACCTGGTCGCGCAGCTCGTCCAGGCGGTTGTAGCGATCCTGCTTGATGGTGATGGTGTAGGCCTGGGAGATGGCCTCGCCGAACTCGGCCTTGATGGCGCTGAGCAGAGCGGTGTTCTCGGCCGGGGCGGTCCAGTTCCAGCGCGGCTTGCCGGTTTCGGCAGCCAGTTCGCCAACGGCCTTGATCACGGCCTGGAACTCGTCATGGGCGAACAGCACGGCGCCCAGCATCTGGTCTTCGGTCAGCTCCTTGGCTTCGGATTCGACCATCAGCACGGCGTCCTTGGTACCGGCCACGACCATGTCCAGGCTGGAGGCCTTGAGCTGCTCGTAGGTCGGGTTCAGCAGGTAGCCGGTTTCCGGGTGGAAAGCCACGCGCGCGGCGCCGATCGGGCCGTCGAACGGAATGCCGGAGATGGCCAGAGCGGCCGAGGTGCCGATCATCGCGGCGATGTCCGGATCGGTCTTCTTGCTGGTGGAAACCACGGTGCAGATGACCTGCACTTCGTTGAGGAAGCCTTCCGGGAACAGCGGGCGGATCGGACGGTCGATCAGGCGCGAGGTCAGGGTCTCTTTCTCGGAAGGACGCGCTTCACGCTTGAAGAAACCGCCAGGGATCTTGCCGGCAGCGTAGGTCTTTTCCTGGTAGTGCACGGACAGCGGGAAGAAGCCCTTGCCCGGATCGGCCTGCTTGGCGCCAACCACGGTGCACAGCACGCTGACATCGTTGTCCACGGTAACCAGGACGGCACCGGAGGCCTGACGGGCAATGCGCCCGGTTTCGAGGGTGACGGTCGACTGACCAAACTGGAACTTTTTAATAACCGGAGTCACGGTATTTTCCTTCTCTTTGTTGCCTTGGGGGAAACTGCTGCAACAGGGGTCTACTGCCCCTGAAACCTGTTCAGAACTCGGCTCGTCGGAACCGGTTTTTGAACGGGCTTCAAATTCCGCTCTGTAGAAAGCCAGAAGCTGGAAGGCCGAAGCCACGGGCCGGTATCAACCGACCTGCGACTCCGAGCTTCCAGCTTCTCACTTCAGGTGTACGTCTTAGCGACGCAGACCCAGGCGACCGATGAGGGCGCTGTAACGACTGGTGTCCTTACCCTTCAGGTAGTCCAGCAGCTTGCGGCGCTGGTTGACCATGCGGATCAGGCCACGACGCGAGTGGTGGTCTTTGCCGTTGGCCTTGAAGTGGTCCTGCAGCTTGTTGATGTTGGCGGTCAGCAGGGCAACCTGCACTTCCGGAGAACCGGTATCGCCTTCAGCTTGCTTGTAGTCGTTAACGATCTGGGCTTTTTCTTCAACGCTCAGTGCCATGGTAATGGGCTCCTAGAGTGAACAGGCCGGGAGCGACTCCCGTGTTTTAAATAGAGGTATGACCGCGCCTGTTGACAGCCACCCTCTTGGCCGCGCCCGAACGAATTCGCCCGCGGTTCCGGTCATTCGACCGAATCAGTTGCCCGGGACCAGAGCCCGGGACTTTCCAACGGCATCAGGTGCCGGTGTAGATCAATCGCTTCGGCGCGATGCGCCCGTCTTCGCTCACTTCACCGATGCCGATGAAGCGACCGTTGTGATCCTGCACCCGGACCATGCCGAACTTCGGCGCTTCCGGGGCGCGTACCGGCTGGCCATGTAGCCAGTAGTACGAGCTGTGCTCGCTGAACTGCAGCAGCGGCCAGTGTTCCAGGCCACTGTCCGACGGCAGCAGGAAGCGATCCAGCGCCTCGTTGCCGCCTTCGGCGTGCACGCGCTCCAGTTCTTCCAGCGTCACCGTCTGTGCCAGGCCGAACGGCCCGGCCTGGGTGCGACGCAGCTCGGCGACATGGGCGCCACAGCCCAGCTCGCGACCTAGATCCTCCACCAGGGTACGGATATAGGTGCCCTTGCTGCAGGCGACGGAGAGACGCAGCTGCGCATTCTCCAGTCCCAGCAAATCCAGGCGCGCGATAGTAACAGATCGCGCCTCGCGCTCCACTACTTCGCCGGCCCGTGCCAGCTTGTACAGCGGCTGGCCGTCCTTCTTCAGGGCCGAATACATCGGCGGTATCTGCTTGATTTCACCACGGAAACGCGGCAGCTGCGCCTCCACTGCGTCCCGACCGACGGTCACCTCGCGGCGTTCGAGCACCTCACCCTCGGCATCGCCGGTGGTGGTGGTGACGCCCAGCTGGGCCACGGTCTCGTAGCCCTTGTCGGCATCCAGCAGGTACTGGGAGAACTTGGTGGCCTCGCCAAAGCACAGCGGCAGCACGCCGGTGGCCAGTGGATCGAGGCTGCCGGTGTGCCCGGCCTTCTCGGCGTTGAGCAACCAGCGCACCTTCTGCAGGGCCTGGTTGGAACTCATGCCGCGCGGCTTGTCGAGGACCAGGATGCCGCTGACATTGCGGCGGATACGTTTTACCTGGGCCACGCTCAATCGTCCTGGTGCTTGCTGTCTTCGGAAACCGCACGCTCGATCAGCGCCGACAGATGGGCGCCGCGCGAGATGCTCTCGTCATAGTGGAAATGCAGCTGCGGCACGCTGCGCAGCTTCATCGCCTTGCCCAGCAGCATGCGCAGGTAGCCGGCGGCATCGTTGAGCACTTCCAGGTTGAGCTTGATCTTGTCGGTGTCGTTCTCGCCCATCAGGGTGACGAACACCTTGGCGTGGCCGACGTCACGGCTGACATCGACGGCGGTGATGGTGACGAAACCCAGGCGCGGGTCCTTGACCTCGCGCGGGATCAACTGCGCCAGCTCGCGTTGCATCTGATCGCCGATGCGCTGGGTGCGGCTATATTCTTTGGCCATTTTTCCTACCTCTCCCGCCGACACGGCCAGCGGGCTCAAAAGCGGCAAACGCCCGGCCGCGCTGATGCGGGGCCGGGCGTCCGGTGTTGCGGGCCGTCCCTTACAGGGTACGAGCCACCTGGACCTTCTCGAACACTTCGATCTTGTCCCCGACCTTGACGTCGTTGTAGCTCTTCACGCCGATACCGCACTCCATGCCGTTACGCACTTCGGCGACGTCGTCCTTGAAGCGACGCAGCGACTCTAGCTCACCCTCGAAGATCACCACGTCGTCGCGCAGTACGCGGATCGGACGGTTGCGGTGAACGGTGCCCTCGATGACCATGCAGCCGGCGACGGCGCCGAACTTCGGCGAACGGAACACGTCACGCACTTCGGCGGTGCCCAGGATGTTCTCGCGAACATCGCTGCCGAGCATGCCGGTCAGGGCCTTCTTGACGTCTTCGATGATGTCGTAGATCACGTTGTAGTAACGCATGTCCAGGCCTTCGGCCTCGACGATCTTGCGCGCGCCGGCATCGGCACGCACGTTGAAGCCGAACAGCACCGCGTTGGAGGCCAGCGCCAGGTTGGCATCGGACTCGGTGATACCACCGACGCCGCCACCGACCACGCGCACCTGCACTTCGTCGTTGCCCAAGCCGCTGAGCGAGCCCTGTAGCGCCTCCAGGGAGCCACGGACGTCGGATTTGAGGACGATGTTGAGCGTCTTCTTCTCTTCCTGGCCCATGTTCTCGAAGATGTTTTCCAGCTTGCCGGCGTGAGCGCGGGCCAGCTTCACTTCGCGGAACTTGCCCTGACGGAACAGGGCCACTTCGCGGGCCTTCTTCTCGTCGGCGACCACGGTCACCTCGTCACCGGCATCCGGCGTGCCGTCCAGGCCGAGGATCTCGACCGGGATGGACGGACCGGCTTCCTTGATGGCCTTGCCGTTCTCGTCGAGCATGGCACGCACGCGGCCATAGTTGACGCCGACCAGGACCATGTCGCCCTGACGCAGGGTGCCGTCCTGTACCAGCACGGTGGCCACCGGGCCACGGCCCTTGTCCAGGCGCGATTCGACCACGACACCACGGCCCGGGGCCGACGGAGTGGCGGTGAGTTCGAGCACTTCGGCCTGCAGCAGCACGGCCTCCAGCAACTCATCGATACCGGTACCGGCCTTCGCCGAGACACCCACGAACGGCGCATCGCCGCCCCAATCTTCCGGAATCACATCCAGAGCGGCCAGGCCGTTCTTGATGTTGTCCGGGTTGGCTTCCGGCTTGTCCATCTTGTTCACCGCGACCACGATCGGCACGCCAGCCGCTTTCGCGTGCTGCACGGCTTCCTGGGTCTGCGGCATGACGCCGTCGTCGGCCGCCACCACCAGAATCACGATGTCGGTCGCCTGGGCTCCACGAGCACGCATCTGGGTGAATGCAGCGTGGCCGGGGGTATCGAGGAAGGTGACCATGCCGCGGTCGGTTTCCACGTGGTAGGCACCGATGTGCTGGGTGATGCCGCCGGCTTCGCCCGCTGCCACCTTGGCACGACGGATGTAGTCGAGCAGGGAGGTCTTGCCATGGTCGACGTGGCCCATCACGGTCACGACCGGCGCACGGGAGAAGGCCTCGCCTTCGAACTTCAGCGATTCGGCCAGCTGCTCTTCGAGAGCGTTCTCGCTGACCAGCTTGACCTTGTGGCCCATTTCCTCGGCGACCAGCTGCGCGGTCTCGCGGTCCAGGACCTGGTTGATGGTCACCGGGGAGCCCATCTTGAACATGAACTTGACCACTTCGGCGCCCTTGACCGACATCTGGGCAGCCAGGTCGCCAACGGTAATGGTCTCGCCGATCGCTACTTCACGCACAATAGGTCCTGTCGGGCTCTGGAACCCGTGCTGGTTACGCTTCTTCGGCTTCATGCGACCGCCGCGACGACGGTAGTCGTCGACTTCTTCGTCGGTGCTGCGCGGAGCGACACGAGGAGTCGGGGCCTTGTCCTTGAGAGTCGGGCGATGCTGGGCATGCTTGCGATCGCGACGTTCGTCGTCGTCACTGCGTGCCGGCTTCTCTTTCTCTTTCTCGACGCGGCGAGGCTCTTCCTTCTTGGCGGCGGCAGGAGCGGCTTCGGCAGCCACGGCTGCGCCCGGGGACGCTTCCGCCGCGGGAGCAACGGATGCCAGGGCAGCGGCGTCCTGCTGCTTGCGGGCTTCGACCTCGGCCTGCTTGCGCGCTTCTTCCTCGGCCTTCAGACGGGCAGCCTCTTCGGCGGCACGCTGCTCTTCCAGCTCGCGCTGCTTCTCGGCCTCGATCTCGGCCGGGCTGCGCTTGACGTAGGTCTTCTTCTTGCGCACTTCCACACTGATGGTCTTGCTACCGGCAACCTTCAGGGTAGTGGTGGTCTTGCGCTGCAGAGTGATCTTGCGAGGCTCTTCCAGCTTTTCGCCGTGGCTACCCTTGAGGTGAGCCAGCAGGGCCTGCTTCTCGTTGTCGGTTACCACCTGTTCGGCGCTGGTGTGGGGCAAACCTGCCTCGCGCATCTGCTGCAGCAGGCGCTCCACTGGCGTATCGACCACTTGGGCCAGTTCTTTCACCGTGACTTGCGTCATGCATTTCTCTCCTCAGGCCGCTACCGCTTTACTCGAACCAGTGGGCTCGAGCGGCCATGATCAGCTTGCCGGCACGCTCTTCATCCATGCCGTCGATGTCGAGCAGGTCGTCAATGGACTGCTCGGCCAGGTCTTCGCGATTCACCACGCCACGAACCGCCAGCTCCTGGGCCAGGGTCTTATCCATGCCATCCAGGGACAGCAGGTCTTCGGCGGGCTGGGCATCAGCCAGCTTCTCTTCGGTGGCGATGGCCTTGGTCAGCAGACGGTCCTTGGCGCGGGCACGCAGCTCGTTGACGATGTCCTCGTCGAAACCGTCGATGCTGAGCATCTCTTCCATCGGCACGTAGGCGATTTCTTCCAGGCTGGTGAAACCTTCCTCGACCAGCACCTGGGCCAGCTCTTCATCCACATCCAGCTCGTCGATGAAGTTCTGCAGGATGTCGCCGGTCTCGGCCTGCTGCTTGGCCTGGATGTCGGCCTCGGTCATCACGTTCAGCGTCCAGCCGGTCAGCTGGCTGGCCAGACGCACGTTCTGGCCGCCACGACCGATGGCCTGGGCGAGATTGTCCTCGGCCACAGCGATGTCCATGGCATGCGTATCTTCATCGACGATGATCGCGGCCACTTCGGCCGGCGCCATTGCGTTGATCACGAACTGGGCGACGTTCTCGTCCCACAGCACGATGTCCACGCGCTCGCCACCGATCTCGCCGGAGACGGCCTGGACACGCGAACCGCGCATGCCGATGCAGGCGCCCTGCGGATCGATGCGCTTGTCCTTGGAACGCACGGCGATCTTGGCGCGCGATCCCGGATCACGGGAGGCGGCCATCACTTCGATCAGGCCCTCGGCGATTTCCGGCACTTCGATGGTGAACAGCTCGATCAGCATCTGCGGCGCGGTGCGCGACAGGATCAGCTGCGGACCACGGTTCTCGGTGCGGATTTCCTTGAGCAGGGCACGCATGCGGGCACCGACGCGGAAGGTCTCGCGCGGGATGATGTCTTCGCGGGCCAGCAGCGCTTCGGCGTTGTTGCCGAGGTCGACGATCACGCTGTCGCGGGTGACCTTCTTCACAGTGCCGGAGATGATTTCGCCCACGCGTTCGCGATAGGCATCAACCACCTGGGCCCGCTCGGCCTCGCGCACCTTCTGCACGATGACCTGCTTCGCAGTCTGCGCGGCGATGCGGCCGAATTCGATGGACTCGACCGGCTCCTCGACGAAATCGCCGAGCTTGGCACCGGGCTCGCGTGCCTGGGCCTCTTCAACAGTCAGCTGGGCTGCCGGATTTTCCAGATCATCCTCGGCAACCACCTCCCAACGACGGAAAGTCTCGTAGTTGCCGGTCTGACGATTGATCGCCACACGCAGCTCGACTTCATCGTCGAAGCGTTTCTTTGTCGCAGTCGCCAGAGCCAGCTCCAGCGCCTCGAAAATTACAGCGGCCGGCACACCCTTTTCATTGGAGACCGACTCTACAACCAGCAGTACTTCTTTACTCATCGTACGCCTCGCCTTTCGCAATCCATTGGATCCGCGGGATCCGCGTCTCAGTCAAAACGGGGAATAATGTTGGCCTTGTCGATCAGATCGATCGGCAACAGGAATTCGTGGTCATCCACCAGCAGCACCACGTCCTGCTCCTCCACACCACGGAGGAGGCCTTGGAAATTGCGTCGCCCCTCGAAGGGCGAGCGCAGCTTGATCTTCACCTGCTCGCCGGCATGCCCGGCAAACTGCTCGAGGGTGAACAGCGGCCGGTCCATGCCGGGCGACGACACCTCGAGGGTGTACTCGCTGCTGATCGGATCCTCGACATCCAGCACGGCACTGACCTGGCGGCTGACCGCCTCGCAGTCGTCGATCAGGATGCCGTTGGCATGATCGATATAGACGCGCAGGAGGGAATGCCTCCCCTGGGAGATGAATTCGATTCCCCAGCATTGGTAGCCGAGAGACTCGACCACCGGGGCCAACATGGCCTGCAACTGTTCCAGCTTGCTCGACACCCGAAGCCCTCCGCGCATGCCGTAGAAATAAAAAATGGGCGAAACGCCCATCCATCGAGCCACCCGAACCGGATGGCGGACTGTCAGCTAGCAAAAAGCCCCTGATAAGGGGCTTTTTTACTACTGGCACGGTGCCGGTGAACCAGCATCGATCAGAGAGCCCGAAAAGCTGTCGGACCGTCACCCCGCGCCAAAGCTGGGCCAAGAGTATACGGGCCTTGACCACTAGGGTCAACCGAACCCCTGGAAACGACGAGGCCCGCAGAACCTGCGGGCCTCACCGAAATATGGTACCGAGGAGGGGACTCGAACCCCTACAGCCTATGGCCACTACCACCTCAAGGTAGCGTGTCTACCAATTCCACCACCTCGGCAAAGAGGGTATTACTGCTGCTCTGGAACCTGAGGTACGTCAGCCTTGTCGGCTGCCGGTTTTTGTTCTTCGAGCACTGGAACATCTTCTACCGCCGGCTTCTCCTGCTGCACTTCCAGAACCGCCGGATCCGGCAGACCAGCCTGCGTCAGATTATCAGCTTTTTCTTTAGCAAAGTAGGCTAAACCCAAGCTGGTAATGAAAAAAACCGCAGCGAGTATAGCAGTAAAGCGACTCATAAAGGTAGCGGAACCTTGGCTACCGAATACGGTGCCCGAGGCGCCAGCGCCGAAGGAGGCTCCAGCATCCGCGCCCTTGCCCTGCTGCAGCAATACCAGGCCGACGACACCGATGGCGCCCAACAGATGTACGACGATTACGACTGTTTCCAGCATTTATCAGTTTCCTGCGGCACGACAGATCGCGCCAAACTCATCTGCGTTCAAGGAAGCCCCACCAATGAGCCCCCCGTCGATATCCGGCATGCCGAACAACTCGGCAGCATTGGCGGCCTTGACACTGCCGCCATACAGAATTCTTACGCCACGCGCCACTTCGGCATTCTCCGCCGCCAGTTGAGCGCGGATGGCTGCATGTACTTCCTGGGCCTGCTGCGACGAAGCGGTCAGACCGGTACCGATGGCCCAGACCGGCTCGTAAGCCACCACAGCCCGGGCGAAGGCACCTACGCCCAGCTCTTCGATCACACTGCCCAACTGCTCGGCGACCACTTCTAGCGTCTTGCCGGCCTGGCGCTGCTCCAGCGACTCACCGATGCATAGCACCGGAACCAGGCCACAGGACTGAGCCGCGGCGAACTTGCGGCTGATCTGCTCGTCACGCTCGCCAAGGATAAGGCGACGCTCCGAATGCCCGACCAGCACCATGCTGCAACCCGCATCGGCCAACTGGCTCGGCGCGATCTCGCCGGTCAGCGCGCCCTGCATGGGCTCGACCGCGCTATTCTGCGCACCCACCGTGATGGCCTTGCCTTCCAACCCGGTCAGGACCTGAGTGATGTACAGACAGGGCGGCATCACCGCCACCTCGACACCACTCGGCAACGCCAGTTGACGAAGGCCCTTGATCAGCTCTGCGACGCTGGCGCGGGTACCGTGCATTTTCCAGTTACCAGCTACCAGGGGGCGACGCATGCCAGACCTCGTCGTTCAAAGTGGGCGCAGATGTTACCCAAGAGCTTATGCACTAGCAAGCCGAATCAGGCACAGACTTCGGCGACGACCTTGGCCAGTTCCTCGGCGTAGCCACGGACCTGCGCCTCGTCGTCGCCCTCCACCATCACCCGCACCAGAGGCTCGGTACCGGACTTGCGCAGCAGCACGCGACCGCGCCCCGCCATACGCTCGGTGACATGCGAACAGGCATCCTGCACGGCTACGTGACTCACCGGATCGACGTCGCCGCTGAAGCGCACATTGATCAGCACCTGCGGGCACTTGCGCAGCGCCAGGCGCGCCTCGGCCAGGGTCTTGTCCGAGCGTTTGAGCGCCATCAGCACCTGCAGCGCGGCGATGATCGCATCGCCAGTGGTGGTGTGCTGGCAGCAGACCAGATGCCCGGAGTTCTCGCCGCCAAGCTGCCAGCCACGCCCCTGCAGCTCGGCCATCACATAGCGGTCGCCGACCTTGGCACGCACGAAGGGAATGCCCAGCTCGCCGAGCGCCAGCTCCAGCCCCAGGTTGCTCATCAGTGTGCCGACCACGCCGCCCTGGAGCTTGCCGCGCTCGTGCAGATCACGGGCGATGATGTACAGCAGTTCATCACCATCGACCACGGCGCCGGTGTGGTCGACCATCAGCACCCGGTCGCCATCACCATCGAAGGCGATTCCCAGGTCGGCCTGCTGGGCCAGCACCTCGGCCTGCAACGCCTCGACATGAGTCGAGCCGCAGGCGTCGTTGATGTTCAGGCCATTGGGTTGGGCGGAGATCACCGAAACCTGCGCGCCCAGCTCGCGGAACACGCTGGGCGCCACCTTGTAGGTCGCGCCATGGGCGCAATCGAGCACCACCTTGATGCCGGCGAAACTGGTGTGGTTGGGCACGCTGGACTTGCAGAACTCGATGTAGCGGCCAGCCGCGTCGTTGATGCGGGTGACCTTGCCGAGCTGCTCCGACTCGACGACGGTCATCGGCTGGTCGAGCAGCTCCTCGATCATCAGCTCGATCTCGTCCGGCAGCTTGGTGCCGAGCCCCGAGAAGAACTTGAAGCCGTTGTCATGGTGCGGATTGTGCGAAGCGCTGATGACGATGCCCGCCTCCGCCTGGAAGGTTCGGGTGAGGTAGGCGATGGCTGGCGTCGGCATGGGGCCGAGCAGCATCACGTCGGCGCCCGCGGCCAGCAGGCCGGACTCGAGAGCGGACTCGAACAGGTAGCCGGAAATCCGGGTGTCCTTGCCGATCAGGATGCGGCACTTGCCCTGCTTCCTGAACGCCATCCCAGCAGCCCAGCCCAACTTGAGGATGAACTCCGGAGTGATGGGGAACTGGCCGACATGGCCGCGGATACCATCGGTACCGAAATACTTTCTGCTCATGATCACTCCAACTACTTATTCTGCTGCCTGCACCGCGGCGATCATACGCACCGCATCAACGGTTTCCGCGACGTCGTGGACGCGCAGGATACAGGCGCCATTTGCCACCGCCAGGGCCGCCAGGGCGATGCCGCCGTACAGGCGCTCATGCACCTCGCGCCCCAAGGCCTGACCGATCATGCTCTTACGCGACACGCCGACCAGCAACGGCCGACCAAGCGCGCGCACCACGTCTAGATGCTTGAACAGGCTCAGGTTGTGATCGAGAGTCTTGGCGAAACCGAATCCGGGATCAAGAACGATCCGCTCGCGCGCGACACCAGCCTCGACACAGGCCGCCATGCGCTGTTCGAGAAAGGCGCACACCTCGCCCACCACGTCGTCGTAGCGAGGGTCCTGCTGCATGGTCCCGGGCTCGCCGAGCATGTGCATCAGGCAAACCGGCAGACCAGTGTCGGCCGCCGCCTCGAGAGCACCGTCACGACGCAGGGCGCGCACGTCATTGATCAGCCCCGCTCCCAGCCGAGCGCCCTCGCGCATGACGGCGGGCGTCGAGGTATCCAGGGAAATGACCACGTCCAGCTCCGCGGCGATGGCCTCGACCACCGGCGCGACACGCTCCAGTTCTTCGACCGGAGAAACAGGCCGAGCACCGGGGCGAGAGGACTCCCCCCCGACATCGATCAGCGTCGCGCCGGCCGCGACCATCCGCTCGGCATGGCGCAAGGCTGCGTCACGCGCAGCGAAACGGCCGCCGTCGGAGAAGGAATCGGGAGTGACGTTGAGAATGCCCATGACATGGGACACGGAAAGGTCAAGAACCCGACTGCCACAGGACAGTCGGGTCGGGTACTGCATAACGGTCATCGGTGAACCTTAGTGTTCGCCCGCCGGACCGCCGATCGGAGTTTCGGGACGCTCGACCTGCTCCTTCGGCGTCGGGGTGCCGGAGCCACCCTGCCAGTCGCGCGGCTCGCGAGGCGCACGCCCGGACATGATGTCGTCGATCTGCTCGGAGTCGATGGTCTCGTACTTCATCAGCGCGTCGGCCATCATGTCCAGCTTGTCGCGGTTTTCTTCCAGCAGGCGCTTCGCCGTGGAGTAGCTCTCGTCGATGATCCGGCGCACTTCCTGGTCGATCTGCTTGGCGGTCTCGCCGGACACGTTGGTGTGCTGGCTGCCGGCGCTACGACCGAGGAACACCTCGCCCTCCTCCTCCGCGTACATCAGCGGACCGAGCTTCTCGGACAGGCCCCACTTGGTCACCATGTTCCGGGCGATCTGGGTAGCGCGCATGATGTCGTTGGACGCACCGGTGGTGACGCCATCGAAGCCCAGGGTCATCTCCTCGGCGATGCGGCCGCCGAACAGCGAGCAGATCTGGCTTTCCAGAGCACGCTTGGACAGGCTGTAGCGATCCTCCTCTGGCAGAAACATGGTCACGCCCAGGGCGCGGCCGCGCGGAATGATCGACACCTTGTAGACCGGGTCATGCTCCGGCACCAGGCGACCGACGATGGCGTGACCGGCCTCGTGGTAGGCGGTGTTGAGCTTCTCCTTCTCGGACATGACCATGGACTTGCGCTCGGCGCCCATCATGATCTTGTCCTTAGCCAGCTCGAATTCCTTCATTTCCACCAGGCGCTTGCTGGCGCGAGCGGCGAACAGCGACGCCTCGTTGACCAGGTTGGCCAGGTCGGCACCGGAGAAGCCCGGAGTGCCGCGCGCAATGACCGCGGGCTCGACATTGTCGCCCACCGGCACCTTGCGCATATGTACTTTCAGGATTTGCTCGCGGCCACGAATATCCGGCAGACCGACCACCACCTGGCGGTCGAAGCGGCCCGGACGCAGCAGAGCCGGGTCCAGCACGTCCGGGCGGTTGGTGGCGGCGATGACGATGATGCCGTCATTCATCTCGAAACCGTCCATCTCCACCAGCAACTGGTTGAGGGTCTGCTCGCGCTCGTCGTGACCACCACCCAGGCCGGCGCCACGATGGCGACCGACGGCGTCGATCTCGTCGATGAAGATGATGCACGGAGCGTGCTTCTTGGCCTGCTCGAACATGTCGCGCACACGGCTGGCGCCGACACCGACGAACATCTCGACGAAGTCGGAACCGGAAATGGTGAAGAACGGCACCTTGGCCTCGCCAGCGATGGCCTTGGCCAGCAGCGTCTTGCCGGTGCCGGGCGGGCCGACCATCAGCACGCCGCGCGGGATGCGACCACCCAGGCGCTGGAACTTGCCCGGGTCACGCAGGAACTCGACCAACTCGCCGACTTCTTCCTTGGCCTCGTCGCAACCGGCGACGTCGGCCAGCGTGGTCTTGACCTGGTCTTCAGAGAGCAGGCGTGCCTTGGACTTGCCGAAGCTCATCGGACCGCCGCGGCCACCGCCACCGCCCTGCATCTGGCGCATGAAGAACATGAATACGGCGATGATCACCAGGATCGGGAAGCTGGCCACCAGCAGCTGGGTCCAGATGCTCTGGCGCTCCGGCTGCTTGCCGACGATCTCGACGTTGTTGTCGATCAGGTCCTTGATCAGACCACGGTCCTCGATGGCCGGGCGGACGGTCTCGAAGGTGGTGCCGTCGAGATTCTTGCCGCTGATGATGTAGCCATCGACAGTGACCTGCCTGACCTTGCCTTCCTGGACCTGCTGGATGAATTCGGAGTAGTTCAGCTTGCCGGCTTCGCTGGGGCTGGAGAAGTTGTTCATCACCGTGACCAGGACGGCTGCGATGATCAGCCACAGGATCAGGTTCTTTGCCATGTCGTTCAATTCGCTACCCTCTGAAGCGAGCCCCGTCCTGAAACGCGCTCCGCATGACGGCTGGTGGATTTACCAACCTAACTTACTACACAACCCCTGCTCCGGGGCAGGAACCGTCTGTAACCCTTTATGAGACCTCGATCATCGGACCGGGCTCCGCCCCCGCCAGTTCAAGTCTAGGCGCCGCGATAGCCACGGGCCAGCAGGCACTGCTCGCGCCGGCCGTACTCACACCACTCATATGGGGGCCACGCGGGAAAACACAAGGCCCACCGGATTGCCGCCGATCGCCTTGCAAGCTGCACCAGCGAAGTCGCCCTGGTGGAGTCGAGGCCCGGGAGTCTGCGCGCCTCAAGGATGTTCTCTTTCAGCCGGCACGGACTAGTCTTGGAACGGGTCACCGAGGCTCCTCGCTCGAATAGAAACGGGCACGCCCGAGTCGGCTCGGGTAGACTACGCCGCTTTTCGACCGGCGCACCGGCATCGGAGTGGGCAGTGGCTCCAGCCGCCCCATCGAGCGGAACCGGCTTTCCTAGCAACAGGGTCAGATTATGGCGCTTACCAACGAACAGAAGAAACACTTCAAATCTATCGGCCACCACCTGAAACCGGTATTGACCGTGGCCGAGAATGGCCTGACCGAAGGCGTACTGGCCGAACTGGAGCGCGCGCTCAACGACCACGAGCTGATCAAGGTGCAGTTCCGCCTGACCGAGCGCGACGACCGCCGCGCCCTGATCGACGAACTGGCCGCCGCCGGCCGCTGCGAACTGGTCCAGGTGATCGGCAAGATGGCCCTGGTCTACCGCCGGAACCCCAAGCCGAACAAGAACCTGTCCAACATCCACCGCTATCAGGCCTGATAGCGGTATCGGCTCAATCGCTACGCCGCCCCGGCAGCGGCTGCAGCACCAGGACCAGGCCGCAGACGGCCATCACCAGATAGCTGAACAGCATCCAGCGCTCGGCGCCCAGTTCCCAGTGGCGCACGGCGAAGAACGCCACGACCATGGCCAGCGAGAGCAGCAGCACCTGGCCACGCAGATCCCGCCACAGGCTGTTCAGCCCCTCGGCCTGCACCACCACCGCGCCCTGCAGCAGCACGCAGAAACCGGCGAAGCCGATCAGCAGCGGGCTCAGCGCCGCATTGACCTCCTGGATCAACAGCGGCGCAAAGCCCATCTTCTCCAGCGCGGGCAACACGACGAAGTGAAACAGCCAGAGGCCACCGACCCAGAAGGTCTGGGCCAGCTGCCAGGCGGCCATGCCCGCGCGCGGCAGACGCTTAGATATGGCGGACTTCGACAATCTCGTACTCGACCAGGCCACTGGGGGTCTTCACCGCCACCACGTCACCCTCTTCCTTGCCCACCAGGGCGCGGGCGATGGGCGAGCTGACCGACAGTTTGCCGATTTTGATGTCGGCCTCGTCCTCGCCAACGATCTGGTAGGTCACGGTCTCGTCGGTATCGCAGTTGGCGATGTCGACGGTGGTACCGAAGATCACCTTGCCGGTACGCGGCACGGTGGTGACGTCGATGATGTGAGCGTTCGACAGCTTGGCCTCGATGTCGCGGATGCGCGCCTCGGCCAGGCCCTGCTGCTCACGCGCGGCATGGTATTCGGCGTTTTCCTTGAGATCGCCCAGCTCTCTCGCCTCGGCGATGGCCTGGCTGATCTTCGGGCGTTCGATCTTGAGGTTCTTCAGCTCTTCTTCCAGGGCGCGCGCGCCCTGGACGGTCATGGGGAACTTGCTCATGCCTTGATTCCTGCATGCAGATCCTGCAGCCGGCGCACGGTCTTCTCGGGACCGAACTTGAGCGCCTCACAGATCGCCTGCCCCGCCGCAATGGTGGTGGTGCAGTAGATCTTGTGCTGCAGGGCGTTACGACGGATGGAGTAGGAGTCGGCGATGGACTGGCGACCCTCGGTGGTGTTGATGATCAGGGTGACCTCGTCATTCTTGATCATGTCGACCACGTGCGGACGGCCTTCCGTCACCTTGTTGACGCGGCGCACCGGCAGGCCGACAGCCTCGATCACCTTGGCCGTGCCGGCGGTGGCGACCACCTCGAAGCCCAGAGCGATTAGGTCGCGAGCCACCTCGACGGCCTGCGCCTTGTCATCCTCGCGGACGCTGATGAAGGCGACACCCGCGTTCGGCAGGATCTCGCTGGCGCCCAGCTGGGCCTTGGCGAAGGCCTCGCCGAAGCTGTCGCCGACCCCCATCACCTCGCCGGTGGACTTCATCTCCGGGCCGAGGATCGGGTCGACGCCCGGGAACTTTGCGAACGGGAACACCGCCTCCTTGACGCTGAAGAACGGCGGGATGATCTCCCGGGTGAAGCCCAGTTCGGCCAGGCTCTTGCCGGCCATGACGCGGGCGGCCACCTTGGCCAGCGACTCGCCGATGCACTTGGAGACGAACGGCACCGTCCGCGAGGCGCGCGGGTTCACTTCGATGACGAAGATGTCCTCGCCCTGCACGGCCATCTGCACGTTCATCAGGCCGACCACGCCGAGTTCCAGAGCCATCTTCTTGACCTGCTCGCGGATCTCGTCCTGGATGTGCCCCGGCAGCGAGTACGGCGGCAGCGAACAGGCGGAGTCACCGGAGTGCACGCCGGCCTGCTCGATGTGCTGCATGATCGCGCCGATCACCACGGTCTCGCCGTCGCACACCGCGTCCACGTCCACTTCGATGGCGCAGTTGAGGAAGTGGTCGAGCAGCACCGGGCTGTCGTTGGAGACCTTCACGGCCTCGCGCATGTAGCGCTTGAGTTCTTCTTCCTGGTAGACGATCTCCATCGCCCGGCCGCCCAGCACGTAGGACGGACGCACCACCAGCGGGTAGCCGATGGCCTTGGAGTGAGCCAGGGCCTCGTCCTCGCTGCGCGCAGTGCCGTTGGCCGGCTGGCGCAGGTTGAGGCGCTGCACCATCTGCTGGAAGCGCTCGCGGTCTTCGGCACGGTCGATGGCGTCCGGGCTGGTGCCGATGATCGGCACGCCGGCCTCTTCCAGGGCACGGCAGAGTTTCAGCGGGGTCTGGCCGCCGTACTGCACGATGACGCCCTTGGGCTGCTCGACGCGGACGATCTCCAGCACGTCCTCCAGGGTGACCGGCTCGAAGTACAGGCGGTCGGAGGTGTCGTAGTCGGTGGAGACGGTTTCCGGGTTGCAGTTGACCATGATGGTCTCGTAGCCGTCTTCGCGCATCGCCAGTGCCGCGTGCACACAGCAGTAGTCGAACTCGATGCCCTGGCCGATGCGGTTCGGACCGCCGCCGAGGATCATGATCTTGTCGCGTCCGGACGGGTTGGCCTCGCACTCTTCCTCGTAGGTCGAGTACATGTAGGCAGTGTCGGTGGCGAACTCGGCGGCGCAGGTGTCCACGCGCTTGTACACCGGCAGCACTTTCAGCTTGTGGCGGTGGCTGCGCAGGTTCTTCTCGGTGACGCCGAGCAGCCTGGCCAGGCGCGCGTCGGAGAAGCCCTTGCGCTTGAGCTTGTACATCAGGTCGCGGTCGATGGACGACAGGCCGAGGGTCTTGACCCGCTCCTCGTCCTTGACCAGGTCCTCGATCTGCACCAGGAACCACTCGTCGATGCGGGTCAGGTCGAACACTTCGGCGACGGTCTTGCCGGCGCGGAAGGCATCGGCCACGTACCAGATGCGCTCGGCGCCCGGCACGGTCAGTTCGCGGCGCAGGGTGCTCTCGGCTTCCGGGTCGGCCAGGTCGAGCTTCGGATCGAAGCCGGCGACGCCCACCTCCAGGCCGCGCAGGGCTTTCTGCAGGGACTCCTGGAAGGTACGACCGATGGCCATGACCTCACCCACGGACTTCATCTGGGTGGTCAGGCGAGCGTCGGCCTTCGGGAACTTCTCGAAGGCGAAACGCGGAATCTTGGTGACGACGTAGTCGATGGCCGGCTCGAACGAGGCCGGGGTACGGCCGCCGGTGATGTCGTTCTGCAGCTCGTCGAGGGTGTAGCCCACGGCCAGCTTGGCGGCGATCTTGGCGATCGGGAAGCCGGTGGCCTTGGAGGCCAGCGCGGAGGAACGCGACACCCGCGGGTTCATCTCGATCACCACCATGCGGCCGGTGTTCGGGCAGATGCCGAACTGCACGTTGGAGCCGCCGGTTTCCACGCCGATCTCGCGCAGCACCGCCAGGGAGGCGTTACGCAGGATCTGGTATTCCTTGTCGGTCAGGGTCTGCGCAGGGGCCACGGTGATCGAGTCACCGGTGTGCACGCCCATCGGGTCGAAGTTCTCGATGGCGCAGACGATGATGCAGTTGTCCTTCTTGTCGCGGACCACCTCCATCTCGTATTCCTTCCAGCCGATCAGCGATTCGTCGATCAGCAGTTCGCTGGTCGGCGACAGGTCCAGGCCGCGCGCGCAGATTTCCTCGAACTCCTCACGGTTGTAGGCGATGCCGCCGCCGGTACCGCCCATGGTGAAGGACGGACGGATGATGCAGGGGAAGCCGACCTTCTCCAGCACGCCGTAGGCTTCTTCCATGTTGTGGGCGATGCCGGAAACCGGGCAGGCCAGGCCGATGTCCTTCATCGCCTTGTCGAAGCGCGAACGGTCCTCTGCCTTGTCGATGGTGTCGGCGTTGGCGCCGATCATCTCGACGCCGAACTTCTCCAGCACGCCATGGCGCTCCAGGTCCAGCGCGCAGTTCAGCGCGGTCTGCCCACCCATGGTCGGCAGCAGGGCATCCGGGCGCTCCTTCTCGATGATCTTGGCCACGGTGGCCCACTTGATCGGCTCGATGTAGGTGGCGTCGGCCATGGCCGGGTCGGTCATGATGGTGGCCGGGTTGGAGTTCACCAGGATGACGCGGAAACCTTCTTCCTTCAGGGCCTTGCAGGCCTGGGCGCCGGAGTAGTCGAACTCGCAGGCCTGGCCGATGACGATAGGGCCGGCACCGAGGATCAGGATACTTTTGATGTCTGTACGTTTTGGCATGTTCTTTACTCGAATCCTTGGATCAGTCGGCGGGGCTTAGCGGCGCTTGGCCATGGCTTCGATGAAGCGGTCGAACAATGGGGCCACGTCGTGCGGGCCGGGGCTCGCTTCCGGGTGGCCCTGGAAGCTGAAGGCCACCTTGTCGGTGCGCTCGATGCCCTGCAGGGTGCCGTCGAACAGCGACTTGTGGGTGGCGCGCAGATTGGCTGGCAGGCTGGCCTCGTCCACGGCGAAACCGTGGTTCTGGCTGGTGATCATCACCACGCCGCTGTCGAGGTCCTGCACCGGATGGTTGGCACCGTGGTGACCGGTCTCCATCTTCACCGTCCTGGCGCCGGAGGCCAGGGCCAGCAGCTGGTGGCCGAGGCAGATGCCGAACAGCGGAAGCTCGGTCTGCAGCACTTCCTTGATCGCGGCGATGGCGTAGTCGCAAGGCTCGGGGTCGCCAGGGCCGTTGGAGAGGAACACGCCGTCCGGGTTCAGCGCCAGCACTTCGCTGGCCGGAGTCTGCGCCGGCACCACGGTCAGGCGGCAGCCGCGCTCGACCAGCATGCGCAGGATGTTGACCTTGACCCCGTAGTCATAGGCGACCACATGGTAGGGCAGCTCGCTGGCGGCGATTTCCGGATGGCTGTCGCTCTTCAGGTTCCACACACTGGAGCGCCACTCGTAGCGCTCGGTGCAGCTGACCACCTTGGCCAGGTCCATGCCCTTCAGGCCGGGGAAGCTGCGCGCCAGCTCCAGGGCCTTCTCCTCGGTAGCATCGTCGCCGGCGAGGATGCAGCCGTTCTGCGAACCCTTCTCGCGCAGGATGCGGGTCAGGCGGCGGGTGTCGATGCCGGCGATGGCGACGGTACCGTTCTCTTTCAGGTACTCGTCCAGCGGTTGCTTGTTGCGCCAGTTGCTGGAAGTCAGCGGCAGGTCGCGAATGATCAGGCCGGCGGCCCACACGCGGCTGGATTCGGCATCTTCCGGCGTGGTGCCGGTGTTGCCGATGTGCGGATAGGTCAGGGTGACGATCTGCTGGGCATAGGAGGGATCGGTGAGGATTTCCTGATAGCCGGTCATCGCGGTGTTGAACACCACTTCACCAATGGTATGGCCGTCGGCCCCGATGGCTTCACCGCGGAAAATGCTGCCGTCGGCAAGGGCGAGTATGGCTGGCTTAGTCAAGAAGACCTCCCTTAGATCTGAAACTTGCACAAACGCAGGTTGTAAAAAAGCGGGATGACGTATTGACCGTCACCCCGCTTCTTTATCTGATTCATTCTGCGTAACTTTTAGTGGACACACTAAAGCGGGAAGCTTACAGGAAAAGCCCTTTTCGGTCCACAGCTTGCATGGACCGTTCAGGCATTTCAGTTCAGTCCCAATACGTCCTGCATGTCATAAAGGCCGGCCGGCTGGCTCTGCAGCCATTGCGCCGCGCGCACCGCGCCCTTGGCGAAGGTCATGCGACTGGAAGCCTTGTGGGTGATCTCGACGCGCTCGCCATCGGCGGCGAACAGCACGGTGTGATCGCCCACCACATCGCCGGCACGCACGGTGGCGAAACCGATGGTCTCGCGCTCGCGGGCACCGGTCTGGCCCTCGCGACCGTAGACCGCGACCTTCTGCAGATCACGCCCCAGCGCATTGGCCACCACCTCACCCATGCGCAGCGCAGTGCCGGACGGCGCGTCCACCTTGTGCCGGTGATGCGCCTCGATGATCTCGATGTCCACATCGTCACCCAGCACGCGGGCGGCGGTGTCCAGCAGCTTCAGGCACAGGTTGACGCCCACGCTGTAGTTGGCGGCGAAGACGATCGGGATCTGCTTGGCCGCCTCGCTCAGCAGCTGCTTCTCTTCCGGCGAGAAGCCGGTGGTACCGATGACCATGGCCTTGCCCGCCTGACGGCAGGCCTCGAGGTTCTTCAGGGTCGCTGAGGGGTGGGTGAAGTCGATCAGCACGTCGAACCGATCCAGCACGGCATTCAGGTCGCCGACCAGCGCCACGCCGATCTTGCCCTGCGCTGCCAGCTCGCCGGCGTCGGCGCCGATCAGGCTGCTGTCCGGGCGGTCGATGGCGGCGGTCAGCTGCGCGCCTTCCGCCTGACCGACCGCCTCGATGAGGATCTTGCCCATGCGCCCGGCGGCGCCCATCACTGCGATACGTTGCATAACCTATTCCTTAGAGCCTGCTTACGATCTCGCGAGCTAGAGCCAGGCTAGGCGCTACGTTAGTAACAGCCTATGGCTGGTCAAAGCGGCGAGGAAGCGGAGTTTACAAGTAGTAAATGAGCATTCCGAGACGCCGCATCCCGGCCCGTTTTCAACGACGCCTGGCCGACACGCAGCAGACCGTAGGCGGCTCCTAGAGATCGCCGAAGAAGCGCTTCATGCCTTCGAACCAGCCGCTGGCCTTGGGCGAGTGGGAGCTGTCGCCTTCCAGCGACTTGCGGAACTCTTCCAGCAGCTCGCGCTGGCGCTTGTCCAGGTTGACCGGGGTTTCCACCGCCACCCGGCACATCAGGTCGCCGGCACCGCCGCCACGCACCGGGGCCACGCCCTTGCCGCGCAGGCGGAACAGCTTGCCGGTCTGGGTGCCTTCCGGAATCTTCAGCTTGACCCGGCCGTCCAGGGTCGGCACTTCCAGCTCGCCGCCCAGCGCCGCGTCGGCGAAGCTGATCGGCACCTCGCAGTACAGATGCTTGCCGTCACGCTGGAAGATCGGGTGCTCGCGCACGTTGACCACCACATACAGGTCGCCGGCCGGCCCGCCATGGGAGCCCGCCTCGCCTTCGCCGGAGAGGCGGATGCGGTCGCCGGTATCGACACCGGCCGGCACCTTGACCGACAGGGTCTTGCTCTCTTCCACACGCCCCTGGCCGTGGCAGCTGCCACAGGGGTCGGTGATCATCTTGCCGCTGCCATGGCAGCGCGGGCAGGTCTGCTGCACCGAGAAGAAGCCCTGCTGCATGCGCACCTGGCCGATGCCGCCGCAGGTGGTACAGGTCACCGGGCTGGTGCCCTTCTTCGCACCGGTGCCATCGCAGGTCTTGCAGCCGACCAGGGTCGGCACGCGGATGGTCACGGTGGTGCCACGCACCGCCTCTTCCAGATCCAGCTCGAGGGTGTAGCGCAGGTCGCTGCCGCGCTGAGCGCCGCCACGCGAGCCGCCGCCACGGCTGCCGCCGAAGAAGTCGCTGAACACATCGCCGAAGATATCGGAGAAGTTCGCGCCGCCTGCGCCGAAGCCGCCACCGCCGCCCATGCTCGGATCGACGCCGGCATGGCCGTACTGGTCGTAGGCCGAACGCTTGGCCGCATCGGAGAGCACTTCGTAGGCCTCGTTGGCCTCCTTGAATTTCTCTTCCGCCGCCTTGTCGTCCGGGTTGCGGTCAGGGTGGTGCTTCATCGCCAGGCGGCGATAGGCCTTCTTCAGGTCCGCCTCGCTGGCGCCGCGCTCCACACCGAGCACTTCGTAATAGTCACGTTTGGCCATAAATCCTCAACACCTTTGATTCCCAGGCTCCAGACACGCCAACGCGGGAGCAAGCCCCCGCGCGGAGAATCGCCGACCGGGCAAGGCCCGGCCGGCTGGCACCTCAGTAAGCGGGAGCTTACTTGTTGTCCTTGACCTCTTCGAACTCGGCGTCGACCACGTCGTCACCGGCGTCCTTGGCCTCATCCGCGCCCTGGGCGGCAGCGCCCGGTTGCGGCTGCTCGGCGTACATCTTCTGCGCCAGCGGCGTGGTGGCCTCGGACAGGGCATTGATCTTGGCTTCGATCTCGGCCTTGTCGTCACCCTTCAGCGCGGCTTCCAGATCGCCGATGGCCTTCTCGATGGCCGCCTTCTCATCGGCAGTGGCCTTGTCGCCGGCCTCGGTCAGCATCTTGCGGGTGGCGTGGACCAGACCGTCGCCCTGGTTGCGGGCCGCGGCCAGTTCCTCGAACTTGCGGTCTTCCTCGGCGTTGGCCTCGGCGTCACGCACCATGCGCTCGATCTCGTCGTCGGACAGGCCGGAGTTGGCCTTGATCACGATGGACTGCTGCTTGCCGGTAGCCTTGTCCTTGGCGCCTACGTGCAGGATGCCGTTGGCGTCGATGTCGAAGGTCACCTCGATCTGCGGCACGCCGCGCGGAGCCGGCGGGATCTCGGCCAGGTCGAACTTGCCCAGCGACTTGTTCTGCGCGGCCTGCTTGCGCTCGCCCTGCAGCACGTGGATGGTCACGGCGCTCTGGTTGTCGTCGGCGGTGGAGAACACCTGCGA
Source organism: Pseudomonas paralcaligenes (assembly GCF_019655855.1). Taxonomy (GTDB): domain Bacteria; phylum Pseudomonadota; class Gammaproteobacteria; order Pseudomonadales; family Pseudomonadaceae; genus Aquipseudomonas; species Aquipseudomonas paralcaligenes. The sequence goes on from NZ_BPFX01000001.1 coordinate 89,586, forward strand.
CTTCTTGGTCGGGATGGTGGTGTTCTTCTCGATCAGCGCGGTCATCACGCCACCCATGGTCTCGATACCCAGGGTCAGCGGGGATACGTCGAGCAGCAGCACGTCCTTCACGTCACCGGCCAGCACGGCGCCCTGAATGGCGGCACCGATGGCCACGGCTTCGTCCGGGTTGACGTCCTTGCGCGCTTCCTTGCCGAAGAACTCGGCGACCTTCTGCTGCACCAGCGGCATGCGGGTCTGGCCGCCGACCAGGATCACTTCGTCGATGCCACCGACATCCAGACCGGAGTCCTTCAGGGCGATACGGCACGGCTCGATGGTACGGGCGACCAAGTCTTCGACCAGGGCTTCCAGCTTGGCACGGGAAATCTTCACGTTGAGGTGCTTCGGACCGGTCTGGTCTGCAGTGATGTACGGCAGGTTGACGTCGGTCTGCTGGGCCGAGGACAGCTCGATCTTGGCCTTCTCGCCGGCTTCCTTCAGACGCTGCATGGCCAGCGGATCGCCCTTCAGGTCGATGCCGGACTCTTTCTTGAACTCGTCGACGAGGTAGTCGATCAGGCGCAGGTCGAAGTCCTCACCACCGAGGAAGGTGTCGCCGTTGGTGGCCAGAACCTCGAACTGGTGCTCGCCGTCGACTTCGGCGATCTCGATCACCGATACGTCGAAGGTACCGCCACCCAGGTCATAGACGATCACGGTGTGGTCGCCCTTGGCCTTGTCCATGCCGTAGGCCAGGGCCGCGGCAGTCGGTTCGTTGATGATGCGCTTGACGTCCAGACCGGCGATGCGACCGGCGTCCTTGGTGGCCTGGCGCTGGCTGTCGTTGAAGTAGGCCGGCACGGTGATCACCGCCTCGGTCACGGCCTCGCCCAGGTAATCCTCGGCGGTCTTCTTCATCTTCTTCAGCACTTCCGCGGAAATCTGCGGCGGCGCCATCTTCTGGCCCTTCACTTCGACCCAGGCGTCACCGTTGTCGGCCTTGGCGATCTTGTAGGGGACCATCTTGATGTCTTTCTGCACGACTTCTTCGTCGAAGCGGCGGCCGATCAGGCGCTTCACCGCGTACAGGGTGTTGTGCGGGTTGGTCACAGCCTGACGCTTGGCGGACTGGCCGACCAGAATCTCGCCGTCGTTGGTGTAGGCGATGATCGACGGGGTGGTACGACCGCCCTCGGCGTTCTCGATGACTTTGACGTTACCGTTTTCCAGGATGGCGACGCAGGAGTTGGTGGTCCCCAGGTCGATACCGATGATTTTGCCCATGAATGTTCTCCCGAAACTTTGGATTTTCCGACGCCTCGTTTCTAGGGCGGCGGCAGCAATAAAACGCTTGACTCAGAAATGGGGGTGGCCCGGCGGATTTCAAGCCTGCTCGTCGATCGAGGGCGGCGGCGTGGTCGGCGACTTGCTCACCACGACCATGGCCGGGCGCAGCAGGCGGCCATTGAGCAGGTAGCCCTTCTGGAACACCTTGAGCACGGTGTTCGGCTCGACATGGGTGCTCTCTTCCATCGCCATCGCCTGGTGGTGTTCCGGGTTGAACGGCGCACCATGCGGATCGACCGCCTCCAGCTGGTAGCGCTTGAGGGTGTCGTGGAACAGCTTGAGGGTCAGCTCGATACCTTCGCGCATGGCCTTGCTCACCTCGTCGGTGGCGCTGCTCATCTCCAGGCCGCGCTCCAGGCTGTCGACCACCGGCAGCAGGTCGTTGGCGAACTTCTCCAGGGCGAACTTGTGCGCCTTCTCCACGTCCTGTTCGGCGCGACGACGCACGTTCTGCAGATCGGCGGCCACGCGCAGGGACTGGTCCTGAGCCGCGGCCAGCTGCTCTTCGAGGAGCTGCACGCGGGCAGCCAGCTCGTCACCGGCAGCCGCCTCGGGCGCCAGTTGCTCTTCCGGGTTCGTCGTGTCCAGGGTCTGTTCGTCTGCCATTGGTTCCTCCTGTCTATAACGTCGGCGGGTCATGGCCCGCGCTTCTTGCCGCCTATATGGGGGCCGGTCGCACGGTTTCAAGGGTTATTGCCGGGACAAAACAAAACACTGTATAAATAGCCAGCAAAACTTTTCTGGGAGCGCTCTCCATGCTGGTGCACCTGTCCGTTCACAACTACGCCATCGTCGAACATCTGGACCTCGAACTGGAACGCGGCATGACGGTGATCACCGGCGAGACCGGCGCCGGCAAGTCGATCATGCTCGACGCCCTCGGCCTGGCCCTGGGCGATCGCGGCGACAGCGGCGTGGTACGCCCCGGCGCCGACAAGGCCGACATCCTCGCCAGCTTCGATCTGGAGGACATCGCCGAGGCCCGTGCCTGGCTCGCCGAGCGCGACCTGGACAACGACGGCCCGTGCATCCTGCGCCGGGTCATCACCAGCGAGGGCCGCTCGCGCGGCTACATCAACGGCACGCCCTGCCCGCTCGGCGATCTCGAGGCCCTGGGCGAACTGCTGATCGACATCCACAGCCAGCACGAACACCAGTCGCTGCTCAAGCCGGACACCCACCGCCGCCTGCTCGACGAGTACGCCGGCAGCCAGGAACTGGCACGCCAGGTCCAGCTGGCGGCCCAGCGCTGGCGCCAGACGCGCCAAGAGCTGCAACGCCTTTCCTCCAGCAGTGACGAGCAGCGCGCCCGCCACCAGTTGCTCAGCTACCAGCTGGAAGAACTGGAGAACCTGGCCCTGGGCGACAACGAGCTGGAACAGCTGGAGCAGGAGCACAAGGCCCTGAGCAATGCCGAACAGCTGCTCGGCGCCTGTCGCCAGGTGCTCGACCTGTGCAGCGAGAGCGATGCCGGCAACGTGCTCTCCGCCCTCACCGCCAGCCTCAATCGCCTCACGGCCTTCAGCAGTCAGCCCGGCGCCCTCGGCGAAGCGACCAACCTGCTGGCCAGTGCGCAGATCCAGGTGGAGGAAGCGGTCGGCGAACTGAACCGCTTCCTCGACCACTTCGACGCCGACCCGCAGCGCCAGCAACTGCTGGAAGAGCGTCTGGATGCCATCTACAACCTGGCGCGCAAGCACCGGGTGCAACCCTTCGAGCTGGCCGAACTGCAACAGCGCCTGCTGGAGGAACTGGAAAGCCTCAACGCCGACGACGAGGCGGTGGAGCGTCTGGGCGAGGAACTGGCCGCCTACGCCCGCCACTATCAGGAAAAAGCTTCCGAGCTGAGTGCCCTGCGCCAGCAGGCCGCCAGCCGACTGGCCGAAGCCGCCCAGACGGAAATGCAGACCCTGGGCATGCCCGGTGGCCGCTTCAGCATCCAGCTGCAGGCCGGCAACGCGGAAGAACTGCAGCCCCACGGCCTGGAGCAGGTGGAGTTCCTGGTCAGCGCCAACCCGGGCCAGCCGCTGAAACCCCTGGCCAAGGTCGCCTCGGGCGGGGAACTGTCACGCATCAGCCTGGCGATCCAGGTGATCACCGCACAGACCTCGCGGGTGCCGACCCTGGTGTTCGACGAAGTCGACGTCGGCATCGGCGGCCCCACCGCCGAGGTGGTCGGCCAGTTGCTGCGCCGCCTCGGCGAGCGCGGCCAGGTATTGACCGTGACCCACCTGCCCCAGGTGGCCGCGCAGGGCCACCAGCACCTGTTCGTGCACAAGGCCCGTGGCAAGGAAAGCACTCAGACGGCAGTGACCGGCCTGGCGCCGGAGGGTCGGGTCGAGGAAATCGCCCGCATGCTCGGCGGCGTCGACCTGACCGAGGAGTCCCTGGCCCACGCGCGCAAGATGGTGACCAAGGCCCAGGCCTGAGAGAACCGAAACGAAAAAGGCGCCCCGAAGGGCGCCTTTTTTCTATCCGGGCCGAACCTGCGCCTACTTCTTCTTGCGCACGTACAGCACCAGATTGTGATCGACCAGCTCGAAACCGTGCTGCTTGACGATGTCTTTCTGCAGCTTCTCGATTTCCGGGTCGAAGAACTCGATGACTTCACCGCTATCCACGCAGACCATGTGGTCGTGATGGCCGCCATCGGCCAGCTCGAACACGGCATGGCCGCCGTCGAAATTGTGGCGCTCGACCAGACCGGCAGCCTCAAACTGGGTCAGTACGCGGTAGACGGTGGCCAGGCCCACGTCCTCGCCCGCGTCCATCAGGGCCTTGTACACATCCTCCGCGCTCATGTGGCGCTGTCCGGAGGTGGCCGAATCGAGCATCTGCAGAATCTTCACGCGGGGCAGGGTGACCTTGAGGCCGGCTTTACGCAGTTCGTTGTTTTCAACCATGGTCTGCTTTCTCGTGGTTGCTGCTTCGCAGCTCCCGTTAATGCGGGTATGATCGGAGTTTAATTTGCCCAGCCAAGATAGTGGAAGTCACCCACCGATGCAAAACACCAAGCTCTTGCTGCCCAGCCTCACCCTCGTGGGTCTGTTCGCACTCGCCGGCTGTTCGTTTCCCGGGGTTTACAAGATCGACATCCAGCAGGGCAATGTCGTTACGCAGGACATGATAGACCAGTTGAAGCCCGGAATGACCCAACGGCAAGTGCGGTTTATCATGGGCAACCCCATGATCACCGACACCCTCCACGCCAATCGCTGGGACTACCTGTACAGCATCCAGCCGGGCGGGCGTCAGCGCTATCAGGAGCGCGTCAGCCTGGTGTTCGACGGCAACGACCAGTTGGTCGGCCTGGCCGGCGACTTCATGCCGGGCGTCAGCCGCGACCAGGCGATCATGGGCGAAGGCAGCAGCACCAGCGTCAATCAGCAGCCTCAACAGCCCGCGGAAGAGCCGGCCAAACCGGGCTCGCTGCTGGAGCAGATCCAGGACGAAGTGGACTCCGCCGAACCGATCCCGGTGCCGATCCCGGAGCCGCTGGACCCGCAACCGCAGTAATCTGCTGCAACGAAAAGCCCGGCCAATGCCGGGCTTTTTCATGGCCATGTCTCACATTCTGTATATGCCGTCGTAGGGTGCGCCGTGCGCACCAGAGCCAGTCCATGCCCCGGTGTACACAGCGCACCACTAACGGGAGCCTCAATCGTCCTGACGCGCCGCCTTGGCCCGCGCCGCGCGCGCCTTGCGCACTTCCTTCGGGTCGGCGATCAAGGGCCGGTAGATTTCCACCCGATCCCCCTCCTCCAGCACCCGCTCCTCGGGCCTGGCCAGCAGCTTGCCGAAGATGCCCAGCGATACCTGAGCCAGTTCGATACCGGGAAAGTGAGCGTCCATTCCCGAGCGCAACACTGCCTCGCGCGCCGTGGTGCCGGCCGGCACCCTGAGACCGAGCAGCTTCTGCCGCCCCTCCAGCGCATGGACCACCTCGATGGAGATCTCCTCAGCCATGGAGCTGCTTGGCCCGCTGGCAGAAGGCGTCGACCATGGTGTTGGCGGCCTGGGTGAACAGCGGGCCAAGGGTCGCCTTGACCAGCGGGCCGGCGTAATCGAAGGTCAGATCGAGGCTGATCTTGCAGGCCTTCTCACCGAGAGCCTTGAACTCCCACAGACCATGCAACTGGGAGAACGGGCCTTCGACCAGGCGCATTTCGATGGAGGTATTGGGCACCAGCAGGTTGTGGGTGGTGAACTGCTGGCTGATGCCACCCTTGGCCACGGTCAGGGTGGCGCGCATCTCGCTCTCGCTGGACTCCAGCACCTCCGACGCCGAGCACCAGGGCAGGAACTTCGGGTAGCCGGCCACATCGTTGACCAGGTCATAGAGGGCCTGCGCCGGATAAGGCAACAGGGCCGAGCGTTGGATACGGGTGCTCATCAGCCTTGGATTCCTGAACTGCCGCGCCGGCCTGCCGGCGCCACGGAGCGCGCATTGTGCGGAATTCGACCAGCCCCCTCAAGCGTACCTGTCGCCACGGGCGCGGCGACTCCCTATAATGCGCGCCCTATGGCCAAACAGAAGAAACACCCCACCGGGACCATCGCGCTTAACAAGAAGGCGCTGCACGACTACTTCATCGAGCACAAGTTCGAGGCCGGCCTGGTCCTGTCCGGCTGGGAAGTGAAGAGCCTGCGCGCCGGCAAGGCGCAACTGGTAGACAGCTATATCCTGCTGAAAGACGACGAAGCCTGGCTGATGGGTTGCCACATCACCCCACTGAAGACCGCCAGCACCCACGTCATCGCCGACCCGACGCGCACCCGCAAGCTGCTGCTAAACAAACGCGAACTGGACAAGCTGTTCGGCTCGGTCCAGCAGAAGGGCTACACCTGCGTGGCGTTATCGATCTACTGGAAAGCCCACCTGATCAAGTGCGAGATCGCTCTGGCCAAGGGCAAGAAGGACTTCGACAAGCGCCATACCGAGAAAGAGCGCGACGCCGACCGAGAGGTCCAGCGCGCCATGCGCAGCAAGGGCAAGGAAGAATAGAAAAGGGCGGATCATCCGCCCTTTTTTCCGTGGGAGCGGCCTTGGCCGCGAAGCTACCGGCCAGCCCCGTTCGCAGGCAAGCCCACCCTACAACCCCTGGCGCCGCTGCGCCCGCTCCAGCCGCTTGGCCTCCTGCTGCGCCTCGGCCAGCACTTCCTGCACGTAGTGGATGTGATGATGCGACAGGTCGCGCGCCTCGTCGGCGCGCCGCTCGATGATCGCCTCGAACAGCGCCTGGTGCTGCTCGCGCAGACGGTCACGGGTCTCGCTGCGCTGCAGGTACATGCCGCCGATGTTGGTCACCACGTTGTGCTTGAGCAGGTCGAACAGCCCGCGGATGGTGTGCAGCAGCACCGCGTTGTGGCTGGCCTCGGCGATGGCAAGATGGAAGCGCGCGTCGGCCGCGCCCTCCTCCGCCCGGCTGGCCTTGCTGTCCGGCGCATAGCAGCGCTGCAGTTCGTCGAAGGCCGCCTGCAGGCGCTCGTGATCGACTGGCGTGGCCCGCTGCGCCGCGTAGTAGGCGCAGGAGCCCTCCAGCGTGTGGCGGAACTCCAGCAGGTCGCGCTGCGCGTCGGGGTTGCTTTCCAGCAGGTGCAGCAGCGGATCGCTGAAGGTCGAGCCCAGCTCCGACGCCACGTAGTTGCCGCCACCCTGACGGCTGACCAGCAGCCCCTTGGCCGCCAGCTTCTGGATCGCCTCGCGCAGCGACGGGCGGGACACACCGAACTGCTCGGCAAGAATCCGCTCCGCCGGCAGGCGTTCGCCAGCCTTCAGCGTGCCCTCGAGGATCATCGACTCGAGGTGGCTGACGATGTCGTCCGACAGACGGCGCTGTCGCACCTGACCGAATGTCATACCAGTTTCCATCCTGTTCGTTTGCCGCGTGGCAAGCATCCGGCTCGCTGTCCGCGGTGATTGCGGCGGCAGCCTACCCAGCCCCATACCTCCCGACAAGCCTGGTCTTTCGCCCACCCCACCCGACCAAAGTCGAAGGCGGGCAAATTGACATGGCACAAGCAGGGCTTTTACCCTGAGCCATCGCTTTTGTAAATTGGTAATACCAATTAAGGCGAAAACTGGATCGAGAGGACCGGACTCTGCCGCCAGGCCAAAAGCCTGACGCTCCCCGGGCCGAGGCACCTCCAAAAACAATTAGGGAGCCACCCGCATGCAAACCTGGCAACAGATCTACACCCCGCTCGGCAGCCTCGGCCTGTCGGCGCTCGCCGCACTAATTCCGATCATCTTCTTCTTCCTGGCGCTGGCCGTGTTCCGCCTCAAGGGCCACATCGCCGGCACCATCACCCTGGCGTTGTCGCTGCTGGTGGCGATCTTCGCCTTCGGCATGCCGGCCGAAAAAGCCTTCGCCGCCGCCGGCTATGGCTTCGCCTACGGCCTCTGGCCGATCGCCTGGATCATCGTCGCCGCAGTGTTCCTCTACAAACTCGCGGTCAAGAGCGGCCAGTTCGAGGTGATCCGCAGCTCGGTGCTGTCGATCACCGACGACCAGCGCCTGCAGGTGCTGCTGATCGGCTTCTCCTTCGGCGCCTTCCTCGAAGGCGCAGCCGGCTTCGGCGCACCGGTGGCGATCACCGCCGCCCTGCTCGTCGGCCTCGGCTTCAACCCGCTGTACGCCGCCGGCCTGTGCCTGATCGCCAACACCGCGCCGGTGGCCTTCGGCGCGCTGGGCATCCCGATCACCGTGGCCGGCCAGGTCACCGGCATCGACGCCTTCAAGATCGGCGCCATGACCGGCCGCCAGCTGCCACTGCTGTCGATCATCGTACCGTTCTGGCTGGTGGCGATGATGGACGGCTGGAAAGGCGTGAAGGAAACCTGGCCGGCCGCCCTGGTCGCCGGCGGCAGCTTCGCCGTCACCCAGTACTTCACCTCCAATTTCATCGGCCCGGAACTGCCGGACATCACCTCGGCCCTGGTCAGCCTGATCAGCCTGACCCTGTTCCTCAAGGTCTGGAGCCCTCGCCGCGCCGAGGACAGCGAAGTGGTCGGCGTTTCCGGCGGTGCCGCGGTGGCCGGCGGTTTCGGCGGCAAGAGCGGCGCCACCCCGTCGCCCTACAGCTTCGGCCAGATCCTCAAGGCCTGGTCGCCCTTCCTGGTGCTGACCGTGCTGGTCACCATCTGGACCCTCAAGCCGTTCAAGGCCCTGTTCGCCCCGGGTGGCGCGCTGGAGAGCTTCGTCTTCCTGTTCGCCATTCCGCACCTGGACCAGCTGGTGATGAAGGTCGCACCGATCGTCGCCGCCCCCACCGCCATCCCGGCCGTGTTCAAGCTGGACCCGATCTCCGCCACCGGTACCGCGATCTTCTTCTCCGCGCTGATCTCCATGATCATCCTGAAGATCAACCTCAAAACTGGTCTGACCACTTTCAAGGAGACCTTCATCGAGCTGAAGTGGCCGATCCTGTCCATCGGCATGGTGCTGGCCTTCGCCTTCGTCACCAACTTCTCCGGCATGTCCACCACCATGGCCCTGGTCCTGGCCGGTACCGGCTCGCTGTTCCCGTTCTTCTCGCCGTTCCTCGGCTGGCTGGGCGTGTTCCTGACCGGCTCGGACACCTCGTCCAACGCCCTGTTCGGCTCGCTGCAGGCCACCACCGCGCACCAGATCGGGGTCAACGACACCCTGCTGGTGGCCGCCAACACCAGCGGCGGCGTGACCGGCAAGATGATCTCGCCGCAATCCATCGCCGTGGCCTGCGCCGCCACCGGCATGGTCGGCAAGGAATCGGACCTGTTCCGCTTCACCCTCAAGCACAGCCTGATCTTCGCCACCATGGTCGGCGTGATCACCCTGGTCCAGGCCTACTGGCTGACCGGCATGCTGGTGCATTGACCCCGCAAGCCGTCGCTCCCGCGAAGGCGGGAGCCCAGCCAGACCAGCCATGGTTTACCTGGGTCCCCGCCTTCGCGGGGATGACGCTGGAAGAGGCGAACCGCCGCACACTGACAAGCACACCACGATGAGACGCCCATGATCATTTCAGCCTCCACCGACTACCGTGCCGCCGCGCAACGCAAGCTGCCGCCGTTCCTGTTCCACTACATCGACGGCGGCGCCTACGCCGAGTACACGATGCGGCGCAACGTCGAGGACCTGGCCGGCATCGCCCTGCGCCAGCGCGTGCTGAAGAACATGTCCGAGCTGAGCCTGGAAACCGAGCTGTTCGGCGAGAAGCTGGCCATGCCGGTGGCCCTGGCCCCGGTCGGCCTGACCGGCATGTACGCCCGCCGTGGCGAGGTGCAGGCGGCCAAGGCGGCGGCGGCCAAGGGTATTCCCTTCACCCTGTCCACCGTCTCGGTCTGCCCGATCGAGGAAGTGGCACCGGCCATCGACCGGCCCATGTGGTTCCAGCTCTACGTGCTGAAAGACCGCGGCTTCATGCGCAACGCCCTGGAGCGGGCCAAGGCCGCCGGCGTCACCACCCTGGTGTTCACCGTCGACATGCCCACCCCCGGCGCGCGCTACCGCGACGCCCATTCCGGCATGAGCGGCCCCAACGCGCCGCTGCGGCGCATGCTACAGGCCGTCACCCACCCGACCTGGGCCTGGGACGTGGGCCTGCTGGGCAAGCCGCATGACCTCGGCAACATCTCCACCTACCGTGGCAATCCCACCGGCCTGGCCGACTACATCGGCTGGCTCGGCGCCAACTTCGACCCGTCGATCTCCTGGAAGGACCTGGAGTGGATTCGCGAGTTCTGGGAAGGCCCGATGGTGATCAAGGGCATCCTCGATCCGGAAGACGCCCGCGACGCGGTGAAATTCGGCGCCGACGGCATCGTCGTGTCCAACCACGGCGGCCGCCAGCTCGACGGCGTGCTGTCCAGCGCCCGCGCCCTGCCGGCCATCGCCGACGCGGTGAAGGGCGAGCTGAAGATCCTCGCCGACTCCGGCATCCGCACCGGCCTCGACGTGGTGCGCATGCTCGCCCTCGGCGCCGACGGCGTAATGCTCGGCCGCGCCTTCGTCTACGCCCTGGCCGCCGCCGGCGGTGCCGGCGTGGGCAACCTGCTCGACCTGTTCGAGAAGGAGATGCGCGTGGCCATGGTCCTGACCGGCGCCAAGTCGATCGCGGATATCAGCCGCGACTCGCTGGTGCGTGAACAGGGCGTCTGACGCCCAGCCTTCCACGCCCTACCCGGGCGCGGAAACGCTGCCGGCGCACACCCGCGCCGCAGCGCAGCCAGGCGGGCAAGCCCGTCCGGTGTAGCCGACAATAACAAGCAGGGCCGCCACAAGCGGCCCGCACCTACCGTGATCGTCAATGGAGCACGCATGAGCCTGCCCGCCGCCTTCCTCGCCGAAGTCCACCGCCTGATCCCGCGCGAGCGCCTGTTCGATGACCCGTTGTCGACCCTGGCCTTCGGCACCGACGCCAGCTTCTACCGGCTGATTCCCAAGCTAGTGGTGCGGGTCGAATCCGAGGCCGAGGTGGTGCGCCTGCTCGAACTGGCCAGCACCCAGCGGGTACCGGTGACCTTCCGCGCCGCTGGCACCAGCCTCTCCGGCCAGGCCATCAGCGACTCGGTGCTGATCGTCCTCGGCGACAACTGGAATCACAAAGACATCCGCGCAGACGGCGCGCAGATCCGCCTGCAGCCCGGCGTGATCGGCGCCCAGGCCAATGCCTGGCTGGCACCGCTGGGACGCAAGATCGGCCCCGACCCGGCCTCGATCAACGCGGCCAAGATCGGTGGCATCGTCGCCAACAATTCCAGCGGCATGTGCTGCGGTACGGCGCAGAACAGCTACAAGACCCTCGCCGGCCTGCGCGTGGTGCTGGCCGACGGCAGCGTGCTGGACAGCGAGGACGCCGCCAGCATCGCAGCCTTCCGCGTCCGCCACGGCGCGCTGCTCGACACCCTGGCCGAGCTGGGACGGCAGACCCGCGCCAATACCGCACTGGCCGACAAGATCCGCCACAAGTACCGGCTGAAGAACACCACCGGCTTCTCGCTCAACGCGCTGGTCGACTTCGACGAGCCGCTCGACATCCTCAACCACCTGATGGTCGGTTCCGAGGGCACCCTGGGCTTTATCAGCGCAGTGACCTACGACACCGTGCCGGAGCATCCGCACAAGGCCAGCGCGCTGATCGTCTTCCCCGACGTGGAGAGCTGCTGCCAGGCCGTGCCGCTGCTCAAGCGCCAGCCGGTGTCCGCCGTGGAACTGCTCGACCGACGCAGCCTGCGCTCGGTGGAGAACATGAAGGGCATGCCCGAATGGGTGCAGAGCCTGTCGGGCGGCGCCTGCGCCCTGCTGATCGAATCGCGCGCCGCGACCCAGTCGCTGCTGCACGAACAGATCGGCCAGATCATGGCCTCCATCGCCCACTTCCCGGTGGAGAAGCAGGTCGACTTCAGCGAGGACCCGGTCGTCTACAACCAGCTGTGGAAGATCCGCAAGGAAACCTTTCCCGCCGTCGGCGCCGTGCGCCAGACCGGCACCACGGTGATCATCGAGGACGTCACTTTCCCGGTGGAGCGCCTGGCCGAAGGCGTCAACCGCCTGATCGAGCTGCTGGAGAAGCATCGCTACGACGAGGCCATCCTGTTCGGCCACGCCCTGGAGGGCAATCTGCACTTCGTCTTCACCCAGGGCTTCGACACGGAGGAGCAGAAGGCCCGCTACGAGGCCTTCATGCAGGACGTGGCGCAGCTGGTGGCAGTGGAGTTCGGTGGCGCGCTCAAGGCCGAGCACGGCACCGGGCGCAACATGGCGCCCTTCGTCGAGCTGGAATGGGGCAGCGAGGCCTACCAGCTGATGTGGACCATCAAGCGCCTGTTCGACCCGCTAGGCATCCTCAACCCGGACGTGGTGCTGTCGGAAGATCCGCAGATCCACCTGAAAAACCTCAAGCCGCTGCCGGCCGCCGACGAGATCGTCGACAAGTGCATCGAGTGCGGCTTCTGCGAGCCGGTCTGCCCGTCCAAGGGGCTGACCCTGACACCGCGCCAGCGCATCGTCATCTGGCGCGATATCCAGGCCAGGAAACGTGCGGGCATCGACACCACGGAACTGGAAGCCGGCTACCACTACCAGGGCGTGGATACCTGCGCCGCCACCGGCCTGTGCTCGCAGCGCTGCCCGGTGGGCATCAACACCGGCGACCTGGTGCGCAAGCTGCGCGCCCGCGATGCCGAACACGGACGCAGCGCCGACTGGCTGGCCGCACACTTCCACCGCACCCTGCAAGGCGCACGGGTCATGCTGCACGTGGCCAACGGCGCGCGCATGCTGATGGGCGCGCCGCTGCTGAGCAAGACCTCGGCCCTGCTGCACAAGGCCAGCGCCGGGCGCGTGCCGCAGTGGACGCCGGCCATGCCGCAGCCGGTGCGCAACCTCGACCTGCCGGCGTTCAGCAACGATACGCGGCCACGGGTGGTCTACCTCGCCGCCTGCATCTCGCGCGCCATGGGCCCGGCCTCCGCCGATGCCGAGCAGACGCCGCTGATCGACAAGACCCGCCGCCTACTGGAAAAGGCCGGCTTCCAGGTGGTGTTCCCCGAGGACGCGGACAACCTCTGCTGCGGCCAGCCGTTCGCCTCCAAGGGCTACCCGGAGCAGGCCGAGCGCAAGAAGCAGGAGCTGGTCGACGCGCTGCTCAAGGCCAGCCGCGGCGGCCTCGACCCGATCTACTGCGACACCAGCCCCTGCACCCTGCGCCTGGTCCAGGACGGCCTCGATTCGCGGCTGCGCCTGCACGATCCGGTGAAGTTCATCCGCGAGCACCTGTTCGAGCGCCTGGAATTCACACCGCAGGACAAGCCGGTGGCGGTGCACGTGACCTGCTCCACCCAACACCTGGGCGAGGCTCAGGGGCTGATCGACATCGCCAGGCGCTGCGCCAGGGAAGTGGTGATCCCCGAGGGTATCCACTGCTGTGGCTTCGCCGGCGACAAGGGCTTCACCACGCCGGAACTGAACGCCCACTCGCTACGCTCGCTGAAGGACGCGGTGCAAATCTGCGAGGAAGGCATCTCCACCAGCCGCACCTGCGAGATCGGCCTGTCCACCCACAGCGGCATCGACTACCACGGGCTGGTGTATCTGGTGGATCGCGTCACCCGCCCCCGTGCCTCCGCGCACTGAGGCCGTCCGCAAGAAAAGGTGAACCCCGGCGCGACGGTAAAAGTCCATCGATCAGGGCCCGAGGCAACGGGCCCCTTGTCATCCCGGAAGCGCTGGCTCGCCACGCGCCGCCCCGACAGGGCGCTCGTCGCGACCGGACTGCCCGCTTCGCCGAACCGCGAGCGAGCCACCGGGCCCCAATAGGACGGAAGAGGACCACCTCAATGAAACGTACTGCCCTGCTCTTTTCCTGCGCCCTGATGGCCGCGCCGGTGTTCGCCAACGACCTGTGCACCGTCAACCTGCAGAAGCTGGATGACGCCGTCACCACCAAGGCGACCCTGACCGATCCGCTGAAAACCCAGGTCGAAGACCTGCACAAGAAGGCCAAGGACGATCAGGCCGCCGGCAGGACCGAAGACTGCGCCTCCAATGCCGACCAGGCGCTGATGCTGCTGCAGAAGGCCGACTCGGGCGGCGAAGGCGGCGGCGCCAACTGATGTGCGCCGGCGGGGCCTCCGGGCTCCGCCGTTACCCGCTCCAGCCCCGCCTATACTCAGGCCTCCACCATCCTTGGAGGTCGATCATGCGCCACACCGCCATCCTGCTCGCCGCCCTGCTGCTGAGCACCCCGCTCCATGCCATGCACTGCCCCCAGGAAATGGCCAGGATCGATCAACTGCTCAAGACCGAACCGCCCGCCGACCCCGAGGTACTGGCGGAAGTACAGCGCCTGCGCGCCGAGGGAGAGGAACTGCATCAGGCCGGCAACCACGAGGAATCGGTGAAGGTGCTGGAGCAGGCGCTCAACCTCCTCCAGGCCAGCGAGTAGTCAGCCCTGCCGGCCGAGCAGCGACAGCACCAGCTGGCGTAGCTGCTGGAGATCGACGGGCTTGAGCAGGCAGGCCTGCGCGCCCTTGGCGCGGGCTTCCGCCAGCAGTTCCTCGTCGACCGCCGCGCTCACCACCAGCACCGGCACATCGGCCAGGCGCGGATCACCGCGCATGTGGGCTACTACCTCCAGGCCATTGCCGTCCGGCAGGTCCAGGTCCAGCAGCACCAGCGCCGGGGTCTGCTCGGCCAGCAGCAGCAACGCGCGGCGCACCGAGCCCGCCCCGTCGACCACGGCCATTTCCCGCAGCCCCTCCTGCAGCACCTTCATGCAGGCCGGATGGTCCTCGACACAGAGCAGCCGGGCCAGGGGCCGCTGCGGCGGCGGTTCCGCAGTGCTTTCGCTGCCTCCTTCGACCGGCGGTTCGGCCGCGCTGGGCAACTCGATCCAGAAACGGCTGCCCATGCCCGCCTCGCTGGTGACGCCCATCTCGCCGCCCATCAGCTCGGCCAGCTCGCGGCACAGCACCAGGCCGATACCGGTGCCGGGAATGCTGGAGTTCTCCCGTCCCAGGCGCTGGAACGGCTGGAACAATTGCGACTGCTGCTCGGCATCGAGCCCCGAACCGCTGTCGTCGACCCACAGCCGCACCCCGCCGGAGCGCACCTCGTAGCCCAGCCGGATCAGGCCCTGCGGACTGTTGTACTTGATCGCGTTGGACAGCAGGTTGAGCAGCACCTGGCGCAGGCGCCGCGGATCGGCCATGACGAACAGCGGCGGGTTCGCCTCGGCCTGCACCTGCAGCTGCAGGCGGCGCTGCTGCACCTCCGGCTGGATCAGCTCCGCGCAGCCGCGCAGCAGCGGCCCGATATCCACCGGCTGCAGCTGTAGTTGCTGCTGGCGGCTCTCGATGCTGGACAGGTCGAGGATGTCGTCCACCAGCGAGGTCAGATGGCGGCTGGCGAGGACGATCTCCCGCGCGTACTCCACCTCCTGGTTGCGCTCGGGTCGGTCCTGGGCCTCCAGCTCGATCAGCTGGGCGAAACCGTGGATAGCGTTGAGCGGCGTGCGCAGTTCGTGACTCATGCTGGACAGGAAGCGGCTCTTGGCCTGGCTGGCCGCCTGGGCCTCCAGGCTGGTGCGACGCAGCTCATCCTGCACCTGCTTGAGCCGGGTGATGTCGACATGCGTGCCCGCCGCCCGCATCGCACGACCTTCGGCGTCGCGCTCGATTACCTTGCCGCGGCTCAGCAGCCAGGTGTAGCGGCCCTGGGCATCGGCATAGCGGTATTCGGCTTCGAAGAAATCCACTGCCCCCTCGTCGGCCATGCTCAGCCTCAGGTGGCGCACCCGGGGCAGGTCGTCAGGGTGGACGCGCAGATTGAATTCGGCGAAGGGCATGCAGTCGGTGGGCAATCCGAAGCGACGCACGAAGCGGTCGCTGATGCGGATGCTGAGGCTGGCCGCATCGACCTCCCAGAGGCTCTCGGTGGTGCTCTCGAGCACCAGCTCCAGGGTGCGCTGGGCATGCCGGCGGCTCTCGTCACTGGCCTGCAACTGGCGGCCGGTCTGCTCCACTTCCACCGCCATCTCGGCCATTTCGGCGATCACCGTCGGCGGGGCCGCCGGCTTGTAGTCGCCCACCGCCAGACTGCGCATCATGCCGACGATACCGGTGATGGGCTGGGCCAGCTCGTCGCTCAAGCGCCGCGAGCGCAGCCACATCCAGGTGCCGAACAGCAGGTAGAAAAACACCAGGCCGGCGATCAGCAGGTAGCCAATGATCTGGTACTGCTCGGCCAAACGGTTGGTCTCGCTGAAGATGTTCGCCTCGTCCACCACCAGCATCAGGCGCCAGCCGGTCTGCGGAATCTCGCTCCAGGCCATCAGCTGGCCGCGCCCGCCAAGCTGCACCTCGACGACACCATGGGGCCGGGTTGCCATGATGTCGAGCAGCGGCCGCAGCCCTTCCTGCCGGTCCAGCTTGAAGTCGGCGGGTTTGAGCACCTCGCGGCTGACGGCCTCGGCGTAGGAATAGCTGGTCAGCTCGCGCAGGCCGAAATCCTTCTCGCCCGCGGCGGGCAGCGCCATGATCGCGTTGTCGCGCCCCACCAGCAGCGCATACCCCTGCCAGGGCACCTGCAGGTTGCCGATCTCGGCGAGCATCTGGCCCACCGTAACGTCCAGGCCGGCGACGCCCTCGAGGAAGTCGCCGCGGTAGACCGGGGCGATGGCGGACATCATCCAGCCCTGGCCCGCCGGGTCGAGGTAGACCTCGGTCCATACCGGGCGCCGCTCGGGATTGTGTCGGGCGTCGGCCAGGTAATAGAAGTTGTACTTCGGGATGTCCATGTCGTGCGGGTACTGCTGCAGCACGTCGAAGTAGGGATAGATGCGGTTGTAGCTGTCCCAGCTGTTGAAGTAGACCGCCGCCACCAACGGGTCGGCCTGGCGGATCGAACGCATCAGCGAATCCACCCGCGACAGGCGCAGGGCCTTCTCGCGGTCCTGGCCGGCGGTCCTGGCGGAATAGAAGGAGGCGGCGCGACCGTCGTCGCTGCGGCTGTAGAACACCCCCTCCGGCGTACTGGTATGGCGCCGGCGTTCCAGTTCGTCCGGCTCGTAGCGCTGGTCGCCCAGCGCCTCGGCCACGGCATCTTGGTAGATGCCCACCTGAGTCTCGATGGCGCGCAGGCGGCCATCTATCACCTGCCCTTCCCGGCGCACGGCGCTGCCCAGATCCTGCAGGGCGCTGGTCTGCAGGTAGCCGACCTGGGACTCGCGGATGGATTCGTTGGTGTAGAGATAGACGCCGATCAGTACCGACTCCACCAGCACCAGCGGAATCAGCGAACTCTGCAGGAAGGCCCGCCAGATCCAGCGGCGCAAGGGCTTGAGCGGTGCGGTCGGCATCCGTCGTCCTCTAAATCTGCTCAGATGTGGATGGCACGGGCTCGACGAGCGACGGTGCCGGTCGGGCATTGTAGCGGCAGCCGGTGGTCGACGCTGATGAACCTTTGCCGTACACTGCGCGTCCAACCTCGCAAGACCCGTTCTGGGGCCGATTAGGATTCGACGCCGGTAGCAAAACTTGAGGGGCATGCCGAGTAGGTGACAGTTCTCGTAAATCCGCTGCCACAACTTCATAGTTGCCAACGACGACAACTACGCTCTGGCCGCCTAAGGGCGCCAGCTGACCCTAGGGGATGCCTGTAAACCCGAAGATTTGGTCAGTCAGATAGAACAGGATCGCCGCCAAGCTCGCTGCAGGTGTAACGGCTAAAACTCATGCAGCTCGCTCCAAGCGCCCTGCCACTCGGGCCGCACGGAGTTAACTCAGTAGAGATGGCTAAGCATGTAGAACCGATAGCGGAGAGCTGGCGGACGGGGGTTCAAATCCCCCCGGCTCCACCAAACCAGAACAGCATAAGCCCTTGATTTTCCTAGAGAAGATCAGGGGCTTTTGCTTTCCAGCCCCATCGAATGCTCCGAAAGTGTCACGCCTGCCAACGGACTCAGTTTCACTGCTTCCGCCAGATGCTCTAGAGCCAGGTGCGCGTAGCGCATGGTCATAGCCAGGCTGGAGTGCCCCAGGATTTTCAGCAGGGTGAGGACGTTCCCACCGTTCTGAGATGAAGTGGCTGGCTAAGGTGGCCGTAGGGCATGCCCTGGTCTGTTCGGTCTTGCTGTAGATGCACAGCTGCACGCCACCATCCGCTGGTATGCCCGAACATGGTTATCGAGCCGCGTGGCCGAATAACAGTCGCGGATGGAGGTACAACCGGCAGGCGGCCCCAGGCTATCGCTCTCGCTCAAACGCCCCTAAGGAATGCAGGCGCCTTATCCCTTGAATCCCTTGGCCACCAGATAGACCTCCCTCGACCGCGGCCGCGACGCCTCTGGCTTGCGTATCACCACCTTCTCGAACGAGGTGCGAACGTCCTTCAGGTATTCGTCGGAGCCTTCGCCCTGGAACACCTTGGCCACGAAGTTGCCATTGGGCTTGAGCACCTGTCGGACCATGTCGAGGACGAGTTCGACCAGGTACATAGAGGCGGCCTGGTCGGCGGCGGCGACGCCGCTGATATTGGGGGCGATGTCGGAGATGATCAGGTCGGGCTGGTTGCCATCGAGCTTGTCGAGAATCTGCTGGAACACGCCGTCGTCGGTGAAATCGCCCTGGATGAAGTCGACGTTGTCCAGCGGGTCCATCGGCAGGATGTCGCTGGCGATGACCCGTCCCTTCTCGCCCACGATCCTGCCGGCCACCTGCGACCAGCCGCCGGGGGCCGAGCCAAGGTCCATGACCAGCATGCCGGGGCGCATCAGCTTGTCCTTCTCGTTCAGCTCCATCAGCTTGTAGCTGGCGCGGGAGCGCAGGCCGTCCTTCTGCGCCCGTTTGACGTAGGGGTCGTTGACGTGTTCGTTCAGCCAGCGGCTGCTGCTTTTGGAGCGTTTCATGTGAGAGCCAGGGGACATCCAAGGTGGGAGGCGGACCAGCGCGGCAAACGCTGGACGCGAAATGGCAGCGATTATAAGCCGATAACACCGCGCAGGCTGTATCCGCCGGGCAGGCGTGCGCGCAACGCCCCGTCGTCCCCGCGAAGGCGGGGACCCAGGGACGCTATGTCCTGACCTGCGCATGGATTCCAGGCTGCGCGGGAATGACGGGATTTCCTAGGGCTTTCACCCGCTTGCCCAAGCGCGTGTCGGACCAGCCTGACAGGTCCCGGCGGCGGCGGGTACAATTCACGCCTTCCCCCTCTCAGTTGCTTCCTTTGCCGGATTCACCGGCCAGGATTACCGCCATGATTCGCATCAACGAACTGTCCCTGCCCCTCGATCACTCCGCCGACGAATTGCGCCAGGCCATCGTCAAGCGCCTGGGTATCGGCGACGCCGATCTGCTGAACTTCACCGTCTTCAAGCGCAGCTACGATGCCCGCAAGAAGAACAGCGTCATCCTGTTCATCTACATCATCGATCTGGAGGCCCGCGACGAGGCGGCCATCCTGGCGCGCTTCGCCGATGACCACAATGTGCGCCCAGCCCCGGACACCCGCTACTACCCCGTGGGGCAGGCGCCCGCCGATCTGAGCGAGCGGCCCCTGATCGTGGGCTTTGGTCCCTGCGGACTGTTCGCTGCACTGTTGCTCGCACAGATGGGCTTCAAACCCATCGTGCTGGAGCGCGGCAAGGATGTACGCAGCCGCACCAAGGACACCTGGGCACTGTGGCGCAAGAAGGTCCTGACCCCGGAATCCAACGTACAGTTCGGCGAGGGCGGTGCCGGCCTGTTCTCGGATGGCAAGCTCTACAGCCAGATCAAGGACCCCAAGTTCTACGCTCGCAAGGTGGTGCATGAGTTCGTTCGCGCCGGCGCGCCGGAAGAGATCATGTACGTGAGCAAGCCGCACATCGGCACCTTCCGCCTCACCGGCGTGGTCGCCGCCATGCGCGAGGAAATCATCGCCCTCGGCGGCGAGGTACGCTTCGAGAGCAAGGTGACCGACCTGCTGATCGACGACGGCCAGCTCGAAGGCGTGGTGCTGGCCAGTGGCGAAACCCTCCGCAGCCGCCATGTCGTGCTCGCGCTGGGTCACAGCTCCCGCGATACCTTCCGCATGCTGCACCGCCAGGGCGTGTTCATGGAGGCCAAGCCCTTCGCCGTGGGCTTCCGCATCGAGCACCCGCAAGGCCTGATCGACGAGGCCCGGCTGGGCAAGTACGCCGGCCATCCGGAACTCGGCGCCGCCGACTACAAGCTGGTGCATCACGCCAGGAATGGTCGCGCCGTCTACAGCTTCTGCATGTGCCCCGGCGGCACGGTGGTGGCGGCCACGTCCGAGCCGGAGCGCGTCGTGACCAACGGCATGAGCCAGTACTCGCGCAACGAACGCAACGCCAATGCCGGCATCGTCGTGGGCATCAACCCCGAGCAGGACTTCCCGGGCGGCCCGCTGGCAGGCGTGGAGTTCCAGGAGCGCCTCGAATCGCGCGCCTACCAGCTGGGCGGCAGCGACTACTGCGCGCCCGCGCAACTGGTCGGCGACTTCATCCGCGGCGTGCCGTCGAGCGAGTTCGGCGAGGTGGAGCCCTCCTACAAACCCGGCGTGCGCCTGGGCGATCTCGCGCCCTCGCTGCCGGAGTACGCGATCGAGGCCATCCGCGAGGCGCTGCCGGCATTCGGCAAGCAGATACGCGGTTTCGACCGCGACGATGCGGTGCTCACCGGCATCGAAACCCGCACCTCTTCCCCTGTGCGCATCACCCGCGATCACGAGACCCTGCAGAGCCTCAACCTGCGCGGCCTGTACCCGGCCGGCGAGGGTGCCGGCTATGCGGGCGGCATCCTGTCGGCGGGCGTGGACGGCATCAAGGTCGCCGAGGCAGTGGCCAGGTCGCTTCTGTCCGCGGAAACGCAGAGCGACCGGGCGCCGCGCTGATGAAACTCGACGACATCAAGAAGCTCCACCAGAAGAAGTACCGGGCCGAGTTCGGGCATTTTCTGGTGGAGGGCGAGCATCTGTTGCTGGAGTTGCAGAAAGCGGCCCTGAAGAATCCGCTGCTGCAGTGCAGCCAGCTGTATGTGACCGCCGCCTACGAGCACTGGCAGAGCCCGTTCAAGACCCACGTGATCAGCGACCGGCAGATGGCGCAGATCGCCGACACCCGGACCCCGCAGGGCATCATCGCCCTGGTGCCGATGCCGGCGACGGCCGAACCGGCTCCCGCAGCCAACGAGCGCGCCATCTACCTGCACGAAATCCAGGATCCGGGCAATCTCGGCACCATCCTGCGCACCCTGGCCTGGTTCGGCAATTTCCGCTGCCTGCTCAGCCCCGGCAGCGTCGATCCGTATAACCCCAAGGTCGTGCGTTCCAGCATGGGCGCCATCTTCCACGCGCCCATGGAGCTGGATGTGGAGCTGGACACCCTGCGTACGCGCTTCGAGCGCATCGCCTGCCTGGACATGAATGGCGACAGCCTGCAGTCCCCCAGCTTCAGGACGTCCGACTGCTATCTGTTCGGCAACGAAGCGCGCGGTGTGCCCCGCGAGCAGCTGGCCGCCCTGGGTGCCCGGCCCTTCACCATCCCGGGGTGTGGCGCCATCGAATCGCTGAACCTGGCCGCGACGGTCAACATGTGCGCCTACGAATTGAACAGATAGCGGATCGACCGGGACATGCGCCCCAATGGCTTCTGCTCCAGCGGGTTGGCACAAACTGTCTGGACCACGGCGCGCCCATCAATGGGCCAAGGGCGCGCTGGCGCAGCGGCGATGCCACATCGACCCACTGCCGCCACAACAGTGGACGGTCCCTGACTGACGCAAGGTGAGTCGGGCCGACGCCAATCCGTATTCACGAATTGTGCTGAAAAGGATGGCGCTTTCCTGGAAATGACCTACACCTGATAGCAAGGAAGAACGGTAGCGATCGACAGGAGTCGACATGCAGCATCCCTCGCGTCCCCCCGCACACCCTCCACTCTCTCCCTTTCCCTCATCCCGGGCAGATCGCCGGGGCTTGAGCGCATTGGTTCGTCCGGCGCTGCCGAGGAGGTAAACCACCCGCTACCCAGTTCACCCGTGAAGCCGGTCTCGGCCAGAACCGAGCCCCCAGAAAAATAAAAAGGAGACCCTGCGTCCACGGGCACGTGCCCGAACGATGCCAGGCGTTCGCCCTATCAAGGAGATGATCGACATGAAGCACCATGGAAAGCCTGCTGCACTGGCCGTGACGGCCACCCTGTTCAGCGTCGCGGTCCAGGCCGGAACCTACCCCGACTATGGCTACGCGCCGCCGGACGACTACAAGGGCCCCTCCTTCGTCCTCAGCCAGGACTACCCCACCACCCCACCCAAGGACACGCTGCCCGAGTTCTTCAAGCAGCTGCCGGAAAAGCCTGACAACAACTTCGAAACCTGGCGCGCCTACATGGACGCCGTGAAGGACTATTGCCTGGAAGGCAACGTCGAGGCCGACTGGTACGTGCAGAACAACAAGGTGCGGCCGTGGTACCACATGCCCTGGCAGCACTACGGCCCGCTGGGGCGCGAAGGCATCCACGGGCTGACCAAGGAAGCGCAGATCCAGGTCAAGCAGCTGGCGGCCGAACAGACCGAAACCGGCCAGACCTATGCGGTGGGCATCTACAACGACATCGGCGCCTACACCATCGGCCAGGTCTGGAAGGACCCGCAGAACCCCGACCCGAGCTACACCTCCAAGCCCAACAGCTTCGCCAACGGCACCGTGGTGTGCAAGGCGCTGTTCGCCGACATCGACCGCAGCACAGTGCCATTCCTGGCCAACCCGGTGCTGTGGCAGGGCTACATCACCGAGACCTTCGCGTCCGCCAACCGCGAGGTGAAGGAAGTCGCCCTGATCCAGATGGACATCGCCGTGCGCGACACCCGCATCAGCGAGACCGGCTGGATCTTCGGCACCTTCCAGTACAACGGCGCCAAGACCGGCAAGGCCGGCTGGGACAACCTGGTGCCGGTGGGGATCATGTGGGGTAACGATCCGGAGGTCACCAGCAACGAATTCACCAACCCGGAGCCGACGGTCACCAAGATCAACACCGCGTTGCAACAGACCGCCATCAATGCCAACACCCAGGAACTGCCGCCGACCCACCTGGGCTGGAACGGTCGCCTCAACGGCCCGGTGGACAACCCCAACAGTTCCTGCCTGAGCTGCCACATGACCGCCGAAGCGCCGCAGACCGCGATCATGAATCCGCTGTTCCAGGCGGACCCGCCGGCGGTGGGCTCGCCTGAATGGATGAAGTGGTTCCAGAACATCCCGGCAGGCCATGCGTTCACCCCGGGTACCCGGAGCACGGACTACAGCCTCCAGATGTCGGGCGGGCTGGTGAACTTCTATCAGTGGAAATGCGACATGAGCGGCATCTACGCGGACGGCGTGAACGCCTGCCGGAAAGCCGCCGGCATGAAGCTGAAGATGGCGCTGCCCGGCAATGCGGAGCCGCAGGAAATACAGCGCGTGATCCGCGACCCGAGCCTCGAACAGCTGCTGGAGTGACCTGTGACAACCTCCGGGCACCCGTTGCCCGGAGGTTGGTTCATGCCATCAAGCGCGAGGCAGCTCGATACGCAAGGTGCTTGGCCGCTCATCGACGAACGCGACGGTCCCGTTCGCGTTTTCCACGATACGGCGGACGATGGCCAGCCCCAGCCCGGTCCCACCGCTGCTCTGCCGACCTTTGCGGAAACGCTGGAACATCGCCTCCTGATCCTCCTTCGGCACGCCCCGGCCCTGGTCGCCCACTTCCAGAATCACCGAGTCCTTCTCCTGCCATAGCGTCAGCCGCACATCGCCTGCGCCGTGGACCAGTGCGTTCTCCAGCAGGTTCGTCAGTGCGTCGCGCAACTCGTCGGTGTTGCCGCGACAGAGCAGACCATCCTCGATCTCAACTTCGATGGTGCGTTGCTGCGCCTCGAACAGGGGCAGCAGTGCCGCGACGGCTTCCCGGGCCATGCGTGAAACCTTGGCCACGCGCGGGGCGCCGCCCTGCTCCGCCGAGGCGCCATCCTGGCGCGCCAGTTCGAGCAACTGGGTGACCAGGCGACGCATCTGGCGCATTTCCTGTTCGAGAGCCGGCCAGTCGGGATTCTGGCTATCCCTGGCATCCTGCAGGCGCAGGTCGAGCACGGTCAGCGGCGTGCGCAGCTCATGGGCCGCATCGGCGACGAAACGTCGTTCGGCGGCATAGGCGGCCGCCAGTCGGTCCAGCGCGGAGTTGGCCGCCTCCGCCAGCGGGTGGATCTCGCCAGGCAGGTCGGCCAGCGGGATGCGGCGGGCGGGATGGCGCGGCCCGATGCCTTTTGCCAGCTGTGCCGCACGGCGCACCGGACGCAGCGTCCAGTGCAGCAACCAGAGGATCAGCGATACCGAAACCAGCCCCAGCGGCAGCATGATCACCAGGCTCTGGCGCAGCCGATCGAGCAGCAGGTCGTCGATCGTCGAGCGCTCCTGGGCGTCATTGCGGGTGACCATCAGGATCGTGCCGTCGGCGAGGCGCACCGGCACATTGATCACCTCTCCCCCGAAGGGACTCCAGCGCCACCAGCTGCTCTCACGCTCGAGCATGACGGTGCGCAAGCGCCGGGGCCTGTCCAGGTTCTCGGAAAACCACAGCACCTTGCCGTCCGCCGAATAGAGTGTGTAGCCCAGCTCTCCCCCGGCGTAGTTGCGCGGCAGGCGCTGCATATCTTCCGCGCCCCGCACGTCCTCGCTGACCGCCCTCGCCTGGATGGCCAATACGGCCCGGCGCAACTCGTCACGGGTGCCATAGAGATGCACAGCCAGGTTGGCGAAGCCCAGGACGAACACCAGCAGCAGCGCGACCAGCATGCGCCCGCGCAGGCTGCGCCGTACCGAGCGACCGCTTCCCGTCAGCTTGTCGTCAGCAAGCGGTGGCATAGTCGCCGCCCACAAAAATGAGATTACTTATCATTTGTATTATTTTCATGGGGGAGTCTGCTACTCATGCATCACGTCAATCGCTCACACCGTTTCCGCCCACTGGCCCTGGCTCTGGCGACCGCCGCTCTGCCGACGCTCACCCTGGCCGAAGACGCCGCCGAAGGGCTCAGCCTCAACGACATCGTGGTCACCGCATCGGGCTACGAGCAGCAGTTGATCGAGGCGCCGGCGTCGATCACCGTGATCGGCAAGGAACAACTGGAGGGCAAATACTACCGTGACGTGACCGACGCCCTGCAAGACATTCCCGGGGTCTCCATCGAAGGCGGCGCCGGCGGCAAGCTGGAAAGCACCTCGATCAACATCCGCGGTCTCGGCGAGCAGTACACCCTGTTCATGGTCAACGGCAAACCGCTGGGGGCTTCCGGCGAGGCCTACTACAACGGCTTCGGCAGCGCGACCCAGTTCGGCTGGCTGCCGCCGATGTCCGCCATCGAACGCATCGAGGTGATCCGCGGACCGATGTCCTCACTCTACGGCTCCAGCGCGCTGGCCGGGGTCATCAACATCATCACCAAGAAGGCCACCGCCCGCGAATGGTCCGGCACCGTCAGCTACGACAGGCTGCTGCACGAGGACGGCGACGCCGGCGGCGCCAACCAAGCGCGCTACTACCTGAGCGGCCCGCTGGTGCAGGAACACCTGGCGCTGAGCGTGTACGGCTCGCGTCATCACCGGGACGAGGACGAGATCGTCGGCGGCTACCCGGAAAAGACCGCTGTCGACAACACGGCGCTGCTCGACATCGTGCTCAACGACATGCACAGCTTCCAGCTCGAGGCCGGCCGCAACGAAAGCGACAACGAGCGTACCGAGAAAAGCGGCGCGGCGGGCGACATGGACAATGTCCGCACCCACTACGGCATCACCCATGACCTGAACTGGGGCGACAATATCCGCACCACCACCTTCGCCACCACGGCCAAGGAAGAGATCGAGAACGGCAGCTCCGAATCGACCTACTCCAACGACCTGATCAACAGCAAGACCGTCATCCCCCTGGAGCGCCACACGATCACCGTGGGGGGCGAGTACAAGTGGGAAACCATCGAGCACGACCAGGGCCGTTTCTATGGCGCGGACATGGAGCTGGAGCGCTGGCAGCGCGCCCTGTTCATCGAGGACGAGTACTACCTCACCGATGCCTTCTCGCTGACCGCCGGCCTGCGCTACGACGAGAACGAGCACTACGGCGAGGAAATCATTCCGCGCCTGTACGGCGTCTATCGCTTCAGCGACGAGTGGGTGCTCAAGGGCGGGGTCAGCGGCGGCTACAAGGCGCCCTCGCTCAAGCAGGCCGACAGCAGCATCGTCGAGAACGCGGGGCGTGGCCGCTCCTATGACATGGGCAACAGCGATCTCAAGCCCGAGAGCAGCATCAACTACGAGCTGGGCCTGATGTGGGACGCCGTGAACGGCATCCGCTCCGGCGCGACGGTGTTCTTCACCGAGTTCGAAGACAAGATCGACAAGCGCCTGTACTGCACCAGCCCGGCCTCGGCGCCGACCTGCACGGTCAACGGCATCGCTCCCCGGCAGACCATCAACCAGTACGTCAACCAGGACGCCGCCGAACTCAGTGGCGTGGAACTCTTCTTCAACATGCCGCTTGGCGAGAGGGTGGACCTGAAGACCAACTACACCTTCTCCGACAGCGAGATCACCGAGTCGGAAGCCTCGCCGGACGACGTCGGCAAACCGTTCAACAACCTGCCCAAGCACATGTTCAACGTCGGCCTGGACTGGCGCGCGACGGACAACCTGAACCTGTGGACCAAGGCCCGCTACAAGAGCGAGACCGTCTCCGACGAGGACCTCGAGCAGCGCCCGGCCTACACCCTGGTAGACCTCGGCGGGCTGTACCGGGTGAACAAGCACCTGGATGTCTACGCCGGCCTGTACAACGTGTTCGACAAGGACATTTCCAACGAGGACTACGGCAAGACTCTGGACGGTCGGCGCCTCAACGTGGGCGTATCGCTCAGCTTCTGAGGAGAGTCAGGTCGGGCTCGGCGCCAACCTGTAGCCGAGCCCGCGCAGGGTTTCGATGCCGCTGTCGGCGCCGGCTTCCGCCAGCTTGCGCCGCAGCCTCGACACCAGCGCCTCGATCGCGTTCGGCGTGACCGCTTCGCTGAGTGCGTACACGCGCTCCTCGAGCTGATCCTTGATCACCACCCGGGGCGCGCTGCGCAGGAGTTCTTCGAGCAGGGCCATCTCGCGCTTCGACAGCAGCAGCGGGCGCTGATCGACGTGGGCGTCGCGGCTTTCCTGGCAGAAGCTCAGGTTGCCCAGTTGCAGGCGGCGCTCGGCGCGCTGCCCGGGCCGGCGCAGCACCGCGCGCAGGCGGGCTTCTAGCTCCGCCATCTCGAAGGGCTTGAGCAGGTAGTCGTCCGCGCCGGCATCCAGGCCGGCGATACGCTGCTCCAGCGCATCGCAGGCCGTGAGGATGATGCAGGGCAGGTCGGCGTTGCGGGTGGATGAACGTGCGGAAAGCAGCGCCAGGCCATCCATGTCGGGCAGACCGAGATCGAGCAGCATCGCGTCGTAGCGGCTGAGCGCGAGCATCGCCAGCGCCTGCTTGCCGTGCTCCGCGACATCGACCACGAAACCGCTGCGCTGCAAGTGCTTCAGCAGCAGATCCCGCAATGAAGGGTGGTCCTCGACGACAAGCAACTTCATGACATTTACCGCGCGCACGTCAGCCTTGGGTCAGCCAGGGCTGGGATAGTTGAACCTGAACACCATATCAAATTACTACGATTAGCATTTCGAATAGATACCATGTGGATACCACGCTCCCTCTCATCGTCCCGGCGGCAACAGGCTTTCTGTCATGCAGGTGTGCCCCATGCACCGGCCTGACGCCCTCCTTTCCCCACCTGCACGTCATCGGCTGGGCATCGCCGCGCGCGCCCTGCTCGCGATCGCCGGCGGCTACCTGTTCGCGGCGCTCGGCGCGGCAAGCCTTGCCCTAGCGCTACCACTACCTCGCCCGCAGGCGGTGCTGGCCGCCACCCAACTGTCGTTCGCGCTGTACTGCGCCCTGGTGATCTGGGCGTTCTCCGCCCCCAGCGCATTACGCGCCTGGCTGGTGGCCGGCGCGCTTTGCGCGATACCGGCGCTGCATCTGCTGCTACGAGGAGCGACGCCATGAAGCCCATGGGCTTTCGCCAGGCCAATGCCTGGCTGCATACCTGGACCGGCCTGCTCCTGGCCTGGCTGCTCTACGCCGTGTTCCTCACCGGCACCCTGAGTTTCTTCCAGGAGGAAATCAGCTTCTGGATGAAGCCCGAGCAGCATGCGTCCAGGCCGGACGACACGAGCGCCCGCCATGCCCTGGATACGCTCGCGCGGGTAGCACCCGATGCCGCGCAGTGGAACGTGACCCTGCCCGGCGAGCGCAACGCCGCGATGCAGGTACAGTGGTTCGAGCAGGGCGAACGCATCGGCAAGGGCGGCGGCACGCGGCTGGTCCTGGATGCGGCGACCGGAGAGCCGCTGCAGGTGCGCGAGACCCGCGGCGGGAGCTTCCTCTACCGCTTCCACTTCGAGCTTTACGGCCTGCCCCGCGAACTCGCCCGCTGGATCGTCGGCGTGGCCACCATGTTCATGCTGGTCGCCATCGTCAGCGGCGTGATCACGCACAAGAAGATCTTCAAGGACTTCTTCACCTTCCGCCCGCGCAAGGGACAACGCTCCTGGCTGGATGCGCACAACGCCACGGCGGTCCTGGCACTGCCCTTCCACTTCATGATCACCTACAGCGGCCTGCTGCTGTTGATGTTCATGCTCATGCCGTGGGGAGTGGAAAGTGCCTACCGTGGCGACCGCCAGGCGTTCTTCAACGAGGCCGGGGGCCGTGGCGGAGAACGCGGCGGGGCGAACGAGCGTAGCCGCGCTCCCGCCGAGGCCGCGCCGATGGCAGACATCGCCGCCCTTCTTGCCCGGGCGGAACGCGACTGGCACCGAGGGGCCGCCAGCATCCAGGTGACCGCCCCCGGCACCAGCCGCGCAGTGGTCGAGATTCGCCAGCGCGGCGGCGACAGCCTGCTCGAACGCGGCAACGGCGAACGGGTGCGCTTCAATGGCGTGACCGGCGAGCCGTTGCCGAGCCCTCCACCAGCCACGATCAACGCCGCCAGCGCCACGTACAACGTGTTCACCGGCCTGCACCTGATCCGCTTTGCCGGCCCACCGCTGCGCTGGTTCTTCTTCCTCAGCGGCCTGCTCGGCACAGCGATGATCGCTACCGGCCTGGTGCTCTGGGTGGTCAAGCGCCTGCCGGAACGACGCAAGCTCGGGCATACCCCGAAGGGCCATCGCCTGGTGGAGGTGCTCAATATCGGCACCGTGGCGGGCCTGCCCCTGGCCATCGCAGCCTACTTCTGGGCCAATCGCCTGCTGCCGGCGGGGCTGGAGCAACGCGCCGACTGGGAAATACGCACGTTCTTCCTGGCTTGGGCGCTGAGCCTGCTGCACCCGCTGTTGCGTACCCACAAGCGCGCCTGGATCGAGCAACTGCTGTTCGCCGCCATCCTGTTCGCCGGCCTCCCCCTGTTCGGCCTGACCTTGCCACACAGCGGCCTGCTGGCAACCGTGGCCGACGGCCACTGGCTGGTGGCCGGGATGGATCTGACCCTGCTGACCGTGGCAGCACTGCTGGCCTACGCCGCCGTGGGTGTCGCGCGGCACCAGCCCATCCAGGGCAGGCAACGCCAGCCTCGGCCGGCTCGGTCGGGCCAGGAGATCGCGACATGATCGAACTCTGCCTGGCCCTCTGCTTCAGTGGCTTCGGGGCACTCTGCCTAGCCATCGATCGCCACTACGAACAGGTTCTGAGCAACAAGACGACGACAGCCAGGCGCATGTTGCTGCGCCTGCTCGGCTGGTCGTTGCTGGCCTGCGCCGTCGCCCCCGCCGCCACTCGCCTCGGCCCCACGATCGGCCTGGCACTCTGGGCATCGGCCCTCACTCTGGCGGCCGCCGCCCAGATGCTGCTGCTCAGCTATCGGCCTCGCCTCATCGTCCCCCTGAGCATCGCCGCGCCACCGCTGGCGCTGTCGCTTTTCCTGCTCGGATAGGGCCCGGCCGTCTGCGGGCCTGGGCCGCTCATTCGGCTCGCGGTACAGGCCGTATCAGCGGTACAGGTGGCGGCGGGTCAGGGGCTGCTCGCAGGTGCCGTCCGCCCGGCCGCTGGCCAGGATCTGGTAGATACCGATGCCGCCGGACTCGAACTCCAGAGCGCTGGCGGCCATGTACAGCCGCCAGGCACGGTAGGTCGATTCGTCGACATGGCGCAGGGCCTCGTCGTGGTGGCTCTCCAGGCGCGCGATCCACTGCCGGAGGGTGAGCGCGTAGTGGCGGCGCAGCGCCTCGACGTCGACGATCTCGAAGCCCGCGACCTCCATGGCCCGCTGGATGTTGCCGATGGTGTCGAGCTGCCCGTCGGGAAAGATGTAGCGGTTGATGAAACGAGTTCCGGCGCTGGTCCGCCAGCCCTCGGTGGCGTTGGTGATCCCGTGGTTGAGGAACAGCCCACCGGGCTTGAGCAAGCGCCGGACGGTGGCGAAGTACAGCGGCAGCCGGCGCAGCCCGACGTGCTCGAACATGCCGACACTGGCGATCTTGTCATAGCGCCCCTCGCCTTCCAGTTCGCGGTAGTCGCGCAGCTCCACCGTCACCCGGTCTTCCAGGCCGGCCCGGGCGATCCGCTCGCGGGCCACCTCCAGCTGGTTGCGGCTGAGGCTGATGCCGTGGGCGTGCACGCCGTGGTGCTGCGCCGCATGGATGACCAGCGCGCCCCAGCCGCAGCCGACGTCGAGCAGGCGCTCGCCGGGGCGCAGCAGCAGCTTGCGGCAGATGTGTTCGAGCTTGGCCTGCTGGGCCTGCTCCAGGCTCGCGTCGGGCCGCTCGAAGTAGGCGCAGGAATACACCATGGCCGGGTCCAGCCAGAGACCGTAGAAGTCGTTGGAAAGGTCGTAGTGGAAGGCGATGGCCTCGCGGTTCTCCCGCGGGGTGTGGCGCCTCACGCGCTGGCGATAGCCGGGCGCGGCGTCCGAACCACCCGCGCGGGGCAGCATCAGCGTATGCAGGGCGATTCGCAGGCGCTGGTGCCAGGCTGGGCGGAAATCCTGCAGGCGGTCCTTGAGTGCGATCGCGGCGAACAGATCGCCTTCGATATCGAGGTCGTCGCGCAGGTACGCCTCGGCCAGCCGCAGCGGATCGCCGCCGAGCATCAGTGCCCGCAGCGCCGCGGGCGTGCGGCAGACCAGGGTGAAACGGGGGACCTGGGAAGGGGCGCTGCGCAGCTCGGTGCCATCCCACAGGCGGATGGCAAAATCGCCGCCGCTCCTCCACAGCAAGTGCTGCAGCAGAGTGACGAACGACGGGCTGGGGCTGGCAGCCTGGGTATGGTTCAGCTTGAGCGGCTTCATGCTGTTTTCCCCGGACGGACGCCTCGCGGCCCCGGGGCCGGCCTAGCGAAGCCCTCCGGAACCGCGCCGAGCGCCTTGGCGATCGGTCTGTCGACGGATACCCGATCCTAGCGCGCGGGCCGCAGAAACGGATATCGCCTGACGAGCGCTATGATCGGCGAATCCGCGTCGGGTTCGGGACCGCTCGGGTAGCCGCAGCGTGCCGCCTATACCCGTCCCGGTCCGACATGGGTGCTGAGCAGCTCGACCCACTGGGGCTCGGCCGGTATGGCGCGGGCAGGAACGATGTGGAACATGTGGCTCGTGACATACAGCAGGTAGATGCCATTCCCGCCCTTCCACCTATGGATGTCGCTCCACTGCAACCGGCTTTCGCCAGAGTCGCTCGTGAAACTCACGCCATCCTGGGTGGCGTCCACCACTATCTCGTTGCGAATGGCGCGGTTCTCCCTGAATTGCTTCCGGGCGTTGAACGGTATCGTCAGATGGAGCACCGCGAAATAGCCCAGCGCGCCACAGGCGACGGCAGCCAGGGCTAGATAGATATGACCCGCAACGGCGCCGCTCGCAATGATCGCGAGGCCCAGGGCAATCAGGACTGCAAGGACTTTTCTTGTCCCCTTTCCATGTAATTGCATGGCTTTGACGACCTCTTTTTCATCGAGCGTGTAGCAGAACTTCATCGGTGCCTCGCAATACATGGATTCCGATCAATCGACACCCCATCGGGATATGCCGCCGATATGAACTGTCAGCTGGCAGAGCCGTTGCCAACAGCCAGTACAGCGAATACCCAGAGGCCGAGCACCGCAAGAAAGTTGACCGTGAACACGACACCCCGGAGCCGGACATTGCGGGTGAATATCTGCACGGCACTGTGCATGACCCGCCCCGCGACAAATACCCAGGCCAGTGCCAGGGCAGCGAGGCTCGACGACTGGAGCTGGATAAGCAGCAGGCACGCGACATGAAAGAACAGCGGCCACTCGAACTGGTTGGACAGGTTGGCGCCGATGCGCGGCTCGACGGCCGCCCACGGATTGCTGCCATCGGCACGGCGACCGATTCCCCATATGGCAGGCGCTCGTGCGGCAGTGAGCAGCGCATAGAGAAATGCAGCGAGCGCGACGTGCGCGGCCATGGGAATGATCAGGGCATGTGGCATGAAGTCCCGCACCTCAAGTTTCTGTATCCGGAAGCCTGGCGCCCACGATCACAGATGTTGGAATCGGCATTTTAATCCCCTGCCAAAGACCGGCACATGTCGATCCCCTCACAGAAACACCCTCGATAATTGACTGCGGCCAGGCTGCGCGCTGATATCGCCCCGCTCCGGCAAAGACAGTTTTATCGAAAGGGGAATGATGGTGAAAAACCCTAAAGACTCACGCTTGCCCGCATTACTGAAGTCGATGGGTCTGATCTTGGCCGTTTCTGTATTGAGTGCCTGCGCAACCACGCAGAAAACGGATTTAGAAGACTACATCGGCCTGTACGAAGTAGCAGACCCCAGGTGTCATGCCGTGGAGCAATCAACCGATCCATGCGAAGGCATTCTCTTCTTCGAGCTTGTGAAGGGTCGGTTCATGGGGATCGGTGACACCGATCTGGCATATGTTTTCTGGAGCAGTGATCCAAAAATCGATCCGGAACTGCAATATTCGGCCTTTCTTATCGGGCACGCGCACTCCGCCAAGATCGAGGAGGGTGAATTCCGGCTGAACGATGAAGAGGGCGCAGAAGAGAAACTCCACTTTGCCAACGGCAAGCTGGCCGCTTACTCAGCCCAATACGCCTCTGGAAGATCCATTCAATACGCATTGAAGCCTGTCTCGCGTGGTGCTCTAGCGCATGTGCGCTTGAACTACCCGGGGAATGAATAAGACGGGTGAGTGAGGGCGCTCCTCAATAGAACTCGGTCAAGTCCAGGCGCTCGGCATTGCCGCAAGCGCCTGTTTCGTCTCTGAGCCGGATCGACCCACACCGCACTTTCCCCACTCTGCGATCAGCCCCGCCGCAATCACCCTCCCCGCCCGAAACAAGAACTTGAGCATTCGGTTAGATGTGTCCCTTCCATGAACAGGCCCCACGGGCTCTAGGCCGGCAAATCCATCCGACCGAAAAGGCGCGCTTGGACCATTTTGTTACAAACAAGTTCCCTGTAAATGATTCGTAAATGTCGATCGAGAGTGAATCTCAACTACTATCGCGCCCTGTCTCAATCAGGAGTGATTCTCGTGAGCAACTACGATAATAAGCGTGCAGCCCTTCCACAGCGTCGCCTGCTGGCCTCGGCCATCGGCCTTGCCCTGGCGTCGGAATTCGCCATGGCGCAGGAGCAGGCGGTGGAGCTGGGCGACATCACCATCCACGGGCAGCAGGACCGGGGCTACAAGGTCGACAAGGCGTCCTCGCCGAAGCAGACCGCGCCCCTGCTGAACACTCCGCAGACGATCAACGTGATCCCCGAGCGCCTCTATCGCGAGCAGGGCGCGCGCAACCTGACCGACGTGCTGCGCAACACCCCCGGCATCAGCTTCGAGGCCGGCGAGAACGGCTTCTCCACCAACTCCAACAACTTCAGCCTGCGTGGCTTCGATACCAGCGGCAACATCTTCGTCGACGGTTCCCGCGACTCCGGCAGCTACAGCCGCGACGTGTTCAACATCGAGCAGGTGGAAGTGGTCAAGGGCCCGGCGGCCGACAACGGCCGTGGCGGCGCCGGCGGCTACATCAACATGGCGACCAAGACCCCGGGGCTGAGCGAGTTCATCAACGGCAGCGTCAGCTACGGCTTCGACGACTACGATTCCGAGGCGCGCAAGCGCACCACCCTGGACACCAACCAGGTGCTCAACGACAGCACCGCCGTGCGCCTCAACCTGATGCTGGAAGACAGCGGCGTGGCCGGCCGCGAGCATGCCGAGGAGAACAGCTGGGGCATCGCGCCGTCGCTGGCCTTCGGCCTGGGCACCGAGACCCGCGCGATCTTCGCCTACGAGCATGTGGAGCAGAACGACCGTCCGGACTTCGGCGTGCCAGCCGCCATGGTACATGGCATGAAGGGCAGCCAGCCCTACAGCTCGGCGACTTCCGGCGCCGACCGCGACAACTTCTACGGGCTGAAGTCGGACTACGACGACACCACCGTCGACTCCCTGCTGGCACGCTTCGAGCACGACCTGTCCGACGGCGTCACCCTGAGCAACCAGACCCGCTGGGCGCGGGTCGACCGCCAGGCGCGCTTCACCGTGCCGACCGGCTTCACCGCTCCACGCTCGGTCGCCACCCAGACCCAGTTCTACGACCGCACCAACACCAGCCTGACCAACCTGACCAACCTCTCCGCCACCTTCCACGCCGGCTCGGTCAAGCACACCCTGGCCACCGGCCTGGAGCTGACCCGCGAGGAGTCCGAGGCCAACCGCTACGGCACCCGCAACGGCACCACCGACCTGTTCGACCCGGACTACAACCGCACCGGCGCGTTCAGCCCGGCGGCCACCCAGACCAACGACGTCAGGATCGACACCGCGGCGCTCTACGTCTACGACACGGTCGAGTTCAACGAGCAGTGGCAGATGACCGCCGGCATGCGCCTGGAAAACTACCGGGTACGCATCGACAGCGAGACCGCCGACGGCGCCCCGGCCGGCTCGATCGACGGCCACGACGACACCGAATTCACCGTCGGCGGCAAGGTCGGCCTGGTCTACAAGCCGGCGCAGAACGGCAGCATCTACGCCGCCGCGGGCGTCTCCACCACGCCGCCGGGCTCCTACCTGTCCGACTCGGACATCTCGCGCACCGGCGACAACGCCTTCCCCGGCTTCGTCGAAGGCGCCGACCCGGTCAAGATCGTCGGCTACGAGCTGGGCACCAAGTGGGACTTCTTCGACAACCGCCTGAGCACCACCGCCGCGCTGTTCTACAGCGAGAAGCGCGACGTACCGATCACCGGCCGCGACGCAGGCGAGACCGCCGACAGCCTGAAGGGCCACGGCAAGCAGATCGTCAAGGGCCTGGAACTGGGCGCCACCGGCAGGATCACCGACGCGTGGGACGTGTACGGCGGCATCGTGTTCATGGACAGCGAGCGCAAGCACAGCGCCTACCTGGATGACGTGCGCCGCCGCGCCAGCCCGGCCGACTACGATACCGCGCTGCGTACCAACGGTGACGAACTGGCCTTCTCGCCGAAGATGACCGCCAACCTGTGGACCACCTATCGCCTGCCGGTCGGCCTGACCCTGGGCGGCGGCCTGCAGCACAGCGACTCCTCCTACCTGGGCCGCCCGGACAACGCCAACCGCATCATCCCCAACGGTCGCTACGGCAAGCTGCCCAGCTACACCATCTTCAACGCCATGGCCTCCTACGCGGTCAACGAGAACCTCGACCTGCGCCTAAACGTCGAGAACATCACCGACGAGGAATACGCCAGCTCTTCCAACTGGAACGGCTCCCGCGTATTCCTGGGCAACCCGCGTACCTACCTGCTCAGCGCCGACTTCCACTTCTGATCGGTCGAGCCAGGTAACCACGCCCCGGCCGCGCGAGCGGCCGGGGCGTTTTGCTTGGCCATGTCCCCGTTGGTTGTTACATGCCTTGTGGGAGCGGATTCATCCGCGAAATTCGCGGCCAATCGGAGTGCCGCCCAGTCGCTCCCCACGTAACGGGGACATAGCCTCTTGCTTCACCACGGGAGCGCCACGGCGTCTGTCATAGTGCCGCCGGCCTCTCTAGAATCACCCGAGCCGCCTGCCCCGGAGACCTTCGCCCATGATGCTGGACATTCCCGATCTACTGACGCCCGAGCAGCTGCGCCAGTGCCGCGCCGCCCTGGAGCGGGCCGACTGGCAGGACGGCCGGCAGACCGCCGGGCAGATGGCGGCCAGCGCCAAGGCCAACCAGCAGCTGAGCCAGGACGACCCGCTGACCCAGCAGCTGGGCGACTTCATCCTCGCCCAGCTGGGGCAGAACCCGCGCTTCATCGCCACCGCGCTGCCGCTCAAGGTGATGCCGCCGCGCTTCAACCGCTACGCGGACGGCGGCACCTACGGCAACCACATCGACAGCGCCATCTTCAGCGTGCCGGGCACCCCGCACCGGATTCGCGCCGACCTTTCCGCCACCCTGTTCTTCAGCGACCCGGACGAATACGACGGCGGCGAGCTGGTGGTCGAGAGCAGCTTCGGCAGCCAGCGCGCCAAGCTGCCGGCCGGGCACCTGGCGCTCTACCCCAGCGGCAGCCTGCACCGGGTCGAGCCGGTCACCCGCGGCGCGCGCCTGGCCGCCTTCTTCTGGGTGCAGAGCCTGGTGCGCGAGGACAGCCAGCGCGCCGTGCTGCTGGAGCTGGACGACAGTATCCAGGCCCTGCGCCGGCAACTGCCGGACAGCCCCGAGCTGATCCGCCTGACCGGCGTCTACCACAACCTGCTGCGCCAGTGGTCGCACACCTGAGCGCACGCGGAGAGCCGACATGTCCCTGCCCAAGCTGCAACAGATCCCGCCGAGCATCGCCGCGGTGGCCGACTACGAGCCCTTCGCCCGCGAGCGCATGAGCGAGCAGGCCTGGGCCTACATCGCTGGCGGCGCGACCGACGAACTGACCCTGGCCGACAACCGCGCCGCCTTCGAGCGCCTGCGCCTGCGCGGTCAGGTGCTGGCCGACCTGTCCGGCGGCAACACCCGCCTGCGCCTGTTCGGCCAGGACTTCGCCCACCCGATCTTCCTCGCCCCGGTGGCCTACCAGAAGCTGGCCCACCCCGATGGCGAGCTGGCCAGCGTGGTGGGCGCCTCGGCCTTCGGCGCCGGCATGGTGGTCAGCACCCAGGCCAGCATCGAGCTGGAGGCGATCGCCGAACAGGCGCAGACGCCGCTGTGGTTCCAGCTCTACATCCAGGCCGACCGCGACTTCACCGCCGCGCTGGTGCGGCGTGTCGAGGCGGCCGGCTACCAGGCTCTGGTACTGACCGTGGACGCGCCGGTCAGCGGCATGCGCAACCGCGAGCAGCGCGCCGGCTTCGCCCTGCCCGAGAGCATCGAGGCGGTCAACCTGCGCGGTATGCGACCGCTGCAGGGTGGCGCGCCGGCCGGCGGCGGCCTGCTGCTCGGCGGGCCGCTGCTGGCGGCGGCGCCGACCTGGGACGACCTGGCCTGGCTGCGCGGCCTGACCCGCCTGCCGATCCTGCTCAAGGGCATCACCAGCGGCCTCGATGCCGAGCGGGCGCTGGCGGCGGGCGCGGACGGGCTGATCGTGTCCAACCACGGCGGGCGCACCCTCGACGGCCTGCCGGCGACCATCGACGCGCTGCCGGAAGTGGCCGCCGCGATCCAGGGACGGATACCGCTGCTGCTGGACGGCGGCATCCGCCGCGGCAGCGACGTACTCAAGGCGCTGGCCCTGGGCGCCGACGCCGTGCTGGTGGGCCGGCCCTACGTGTTCGCCCTGGCCGCCGCCGGCGCCACGGGAGTGGCCCACGTGCTGCAGATCCTGCGCGCCGAGCTGGAAGTGGCCATGGCCCTGACCGGCTGCCGCGACCTGGCCGCCATCGGGCCGCAGGTGATCCGCTCGCCCTCGCACTGAGGCCTTTCTCTCAATAAGCCGCGCCGACTGTGGCTGGCGGCCGAACTCCTGCTTTACTTTAGTGGCTATGTGCCTCTATTCGGGAGTCGGCGCGGTGAAGCTGCCAGTTCTGGGATGCTGCCTGTTGTTGCTGGCCAGCGGCGCCAACGCCGAGGGCGAGCGGCTGCGCTGGCTGATCAACGACTTCCCGCCGTTCACCGAGGTCGGCCCGGAACTGCCCGGGCAGGGCATCCACGACGACATGCTGCGCTACCTGCAGGCGCACCTGCCGCAGTACCAGCACCAGTTCGAGGTGGCCAGCTTCGCCCGCACCTATGCCCTGATGGAGCGTGGCGAGCCGGTCTGCCACCCCACCACCCTGAAGATGCCCGGCCGCGAACGCTCCATGCTGTTCAGCCGGCCGGTGGTACTCCTCGCCTCGCAGCAGGTGCTGGTGCGCCAGGATCGCCTGCCCCGCCTGCGCCCCTACCTGGACCCGCAGGGCCGGATCGACGTGCGCCGGCTGCTGCGCGACGACCAGCTGGTGACGGCGATCAGCGAGCGCCGTGGCTACTCCCCCGCCATCAGCGCGGCGCTGGAAGAGCTGGGGCCACAGCCCCACGTGCTCAAGGCCGGGGTCAAGTTCAACGCGCCCTTCCAGCAGCTCACCGCCGGCTGGATCGACTACCTGTTCGCCTACCCGGTCGAACTCGGCTGGTATCGCCGCCAGCAACCGGACGGCCAGGACGTGGCCGTGCAGGGACTCACCCTCACCGAGGACCCGCCCTTCATGCTCGGCCACGTCGCCTGCGCGCGCGGCGCCTGGGGAGAACGGGTGATCCGCGACATCGACCAGCAGCTGCGGCTGGCCGGCCCGCGTCCGCCCTGGACAGACAAGGTGATCGAGTTCACCGCCCGCGAAGACCGAGAACACTATGAACGAGCCCTCCTCGAACAGCACCCCTTCGACGGGCGTTGAGGCGCCCCGGCGGTCCCTGGCCAGGCGGCTGCTCGCCTGGGTGCTGATCATCAGCGCGGCCAACGCCCTGCTGGCGATCTCCGTGCAGCTGTACCTCGACTACAAGCGCGACCTGGCCGACCTGGAGGAACACCTGAGCTTCGTCGGCCAGAGCCAGAGCCAGGGGCTGGCGGCGGCGGCCT
Source organism: Pseudomonas paralcaligenes (assembly GCF_019655855.1). Lineage (GTDB taxonomy): Bacteria > Pseudomonadota > Gammaproteobacteria > Pseudomonadales > Pseudomonadaceae > Aquipseudomonas > Aquipseudomonas paralcaligenes. The sequence continues at coordinate 128,525 of NZ_BPFX01000001.1, forward strand.
GGAACTTCGACCGGCCGCTGGTGGAAGCGCAGTTGAGCGGGCTGACGGGCTCGCCCTGGGTGGCCGGGGCCGAGGTGCTCTACGGCCGCAACGAGGAAGTGCGGGTGGCGCTCGGGCAGCGCGTCGACGGCAACCGGGACGTGATGACCTACCCACTGGCATTCGACGTCGGCCCGCGCACCGTGCAGCTCGGCCACCTGCGGGTGCTGCCGGACATGGCGCTGATCTACCAGCGCACCCTCGACCGCGGGCTGGTAGTCGCCCTCACCCAGGGCTTCAAGACCCTGGTGCTGTCGGTGGCGCTGCTGCTGCTCGTCCACCACCTGGTGAGCCGCCGCCTGACCCGCCTCAACACCCTGCTGCGCGCCTATCGCCCCGGCCCCGGCGCGCCCCTGCAACTGATGACGCCCGGCGAGCGCCAGGCCGGCGACGAGCTGAGCACCCTGGCCTCCACCCTGGAGCAGGCCCAGGAGCGCCTCGAGGAATACCATCGCAAGGAAGTCGAGCTGCGCGAGCAGCTGGAGGACGAGGTGCAGCGGCGCACGCGCTTCCTCGACCAGGCGCTGCTCGAACAGCAGGCGATCTTCGACAACTCCCTGACCGGCATCGCCTTCATCCGCGACCGCACCATCCTGCGCTGCAACACCAGCTTCGAGCAGATGTTCGGCTACGCCAACCGCGAGCTGACGGGCCGCTCCACCCGCCTGCTGTTCCCCAGCCAGCACGCCTTCGAGCAGGAGGCGACCTTCTTCATCCCGGTGCTGCTGTGCGGCGGCACCTACATCGGCGACGCGGAACTGGTGAAGAAGGACGGCAGCACCCGCTGGTTCACCATCCAGCTCAAGTCGATGGACGTGGACGACCCCGATCAGGGCGCGGTGCTGACCCTGCACGACATCACCGTGCGCCGCGACGCCGAGCGCACCCTGGAGCGCCTGGCCCGGCTCGACGGCCTGACCGGCATCGCCAACCGGCGGACCCTGGACGAGGCCCTGCTCACCGCCTGCCGCAAGGCCAGCCGGGACAAGAGCGCCCTCAGCCTGGCACTGCTCGACGTGGACTTCTTCAAGCCGTTCAACGACCACTACGGCCACGCCGCCGGCGACGAGGCGCTGGTGGCCGTGGCCCGGGCGCTGCAGGAGTCGACCCGGCGCCCCTATGACCTGGCGGCGCGCTACGGCGGCGAGGAGTTCGTGCTGCTGTTGCCCGGCTGCGAGGACCCCGGCCCGCTGCTGGAGAAGCTGCGCCAGGCGGTGATCGGCCTGAACATCCCCCACAGCCGGTCGGAGACCAGCAAGGTGCTGACCGTGAGCATCGGCGCCATCAGCATCTGCGGCAGCGACCGCTGCGACCCGTCCGAGCTGCTCAACCTCGCCGACGAGGAGCTTTACCGGGCCAAGCACCACGGCCGCAACCGGGTGGCCTGGCGCGCGCTGCAGCCGGTGGAGGGCTGATCGCCGCGACGCGCTGCGCGGTCAGTGCCAGCGGTACTCCAGGGCGAGCCCCGTCAGCCACTGCCGCCCCGGCGCCGGCTCGTAGTAGCGGCCGCCCGAGGCATTGACGATCAGCGAGCCGACGTAGGCGCGGTCGCCCAGGTTGTCCACCCGGACGAAGGGCTCCAGCTCCAGGCCGCGCAGGTGGTAGCGGTAGCTGGCGCGCCAGTTGAATGCCACGTAGCCGGGCGCCTCGGCGTTATTCCTGTCGTCGGCGAAGCGGCGGCTCATGCCCTGCGCTTCCAGGGCGGTGGAAAAGCCGCTGTCCAGCGGGTTCCAGGCCAGCTCGGCGTAGCCGCTGTGGCGCGGCACGCCGGGCAGGTCGTTGCCCGCCAGGTCGCTGCCGTCGGCGCCCCGGTAGCTGTCGAAGCGCGCCTGCAGGTAGGTGTACGCCAGGTAGGCGCGAAAGCCCATGCCCAGCTCCTGCTCCAGCGCCAGCTCCAGGCCGCGCCGCTGGGAGCGGCCGGCGTTGGCGTAGGTGCTGCGGTCGGTGCCCACCTGGCTCTCGCCGGGGACGATCTCGTTACGCACCCGGCTCTCGAACAGCGCCAGGTCGGCCCGGCCCGAGGCGTGGCGCCATTTCATGCCGACCTCGGCGTTGCGCGACAGGCTCGGCTTCAGCCCCAGGTTGAGCCCGCTGCTCTGCGGGCGGTAGGCCAGCTCCTGGAAGGTCGGCGTCTCGAAGCCCTGGCCGAGCGCGGCGTACAGGCTCAGCTCCGGGGTCCAGCGCCAGCTCAGGCCCAGCGCGGGGTTGCTGCGCCGGTAGCGGACCGAGCCGCTGTCGTCGCGGCCGTCGGCGAGGAAGTCGTCCCCGGAGTCGAAGTGGATGCGGCTGTGGCGCAGGCCGGCGGTCAGGCTCCAGTCCTCCGCCAGCTGCCAGGTACTGATCAGGTAGGCCTCCTGGCTGTCGACCGCGTTGAACTCGTCGCGCTTCAGCTGGCCCTTGTGCCCGCGCTGGTTGACGAAGCCCCGGCGACGCTCGCCCTGGTAGTCGTAGACCAGGCCGGCGGCCAGCTCCACGGGCAGGCCGAAGGCCCGCGTCTCCCGGGTCCAGCCCAGCTCGCCGCCGCCGAAGTCCCGCTCCAGCTCCACCACGCCGCCGGCGGCGAAGGCATCGGCACCGGAGAAGGCCTGGTACTGCTGCACGTAGCGCTGGCCGCCATAGGCCATCACCGTGAGCTTGTCGCTGTCGTTCAGCTGTCGCTGGTAGTTCATGCCGAGCTGGTCGTGGCGCACGCTCTTGCGCGTGTCGAAGGTGCTTGAAACGGGCACCGCCTGGCGCGGGTCGGCGCGCCACTGGGCGTCGGTCAGGCCGAGCGGGTCCTGGGTCTGCGGCTGGTCCAGGTGGTTGAACAGCAGGGTCAGGCTGGAGTCCGCGTCGATCTCCCAGCCCAGGCGCAGGTTGCCGCTGTCGCGGCGGGTCTCGCTGTGGTCGCGGTAGCCGTCGGTTTCCAGGCGGGCGATGTTGGCGCTAATGTCCAGCGCGTCGTAGCGCTGCCCGTAGCGCAGGCGCGAGCGCCACAGCCCGTCGCTGCCCACGGCGCTGCGGCTGTTCAGGGTCGGCTCGGCCGCCGGGCTGGCGCTGAAGCCCTGGATGATGCCGCCGGAGGCGTTGCCGTAGAGGCTGCTGAGCGGGCCGCGCAGCACGTCGAGGCGGTCCAGCCCGTCGAGGTCGAACAGCGCCGGCTGGCCCTGGCCATCGGGCATGGTCAGCGGGATGCCGTCCTGCACCAGGCGCACGCCGCGCACGCCGAAGCCGGCCCGGGCGCCGAAGCCACGGGATGAAATCTGCAGGTCCTGAGCGTAGTTCTGCCGGTTCAGGGCGAGCAGGCCGGGCACCCGCTGCAGCGGCTCGGACAGGTTGGCGCCGAGGCTCTGCGGCTGCAGCTCGGCGCCGACCAGGGTGGTGCGGGCCAGCGGCTGGCGCAGGTCCTCGCTGTCGCTGGAGCTGCCGAGGATCACCTGGCTGGGCAGGCTCAGCACCGTGTCGGCGGCCTCGGCCGGCAGGCAGCCCAGGCCGAACATCAGGCCGAGCAGTGGAGTCGTTCTTGTCATGGTTGCGGTACCCCTACGAGCGCGGGCCTATGCCACCACATCGGGGCGCCCGGGACCACTGGTCGAAGGTACTGTTTTACCGGGTCTTAGGGTCTGTACGAGAAGTCGTCGAGCGAAGGTCAGGCGAACCCGTTTTTAACGAAGCATCACCGAGCGCAGGCACTTTTCGTACAGCGCCTAGGGCCAGGCGCGCCTGAGCACCAGCCCGAGCCAGATGCCGAGCAGGCAGAACAGGCCGAACAGCCAGCCTGACAGCGCCCCGGCCATCACCCCGGACAGCAGCGTGCCGACGGTGCAGCCCAGCGCCAGCATGCTGCCCAGGCCGAGCAGCACGCCGCCCGCCAGGTTGCGCAGCAGCTCGCTGGCGGTCGGACGACGGGGCTGGAAGTCCCCGGCCGCCAGCGCGCTGGCCCAGGACGCCGCCACCAAGCCGAGGATGAACAGGCCGTTGTTCGACAGCAGGGCCTGCTTGACCACCGTGGCGCAGCCGGCGAAGCCGTCCAGCCCCTCCATGCGCGCCGGCAGCAGGCCGAGGCCATCGGCGGCGGTGCGTGCCAGGCTGCCCAGCTCCGCCGTGACGCCGAGGGGCGCCACCCGCAGGTAGGCCAGCGTGCCCAGGAAGCCGATCAGCACGCCGCCCACCCAGGTCGGCCAGCGCTGGCCGAACAGCAGCTGGCGCAGGCCGCGTATCCCCGGCCGCGCCGGCTCCGACGGCTGGCGGTGGCGCAGCAGCCAGACGGCCAGGCCGCCGAGCGCCGCAAGCTGCAGCAGCAGGGAAACCCCGTAGCCCTGCCAGGCGGGCAGCCAGACCACCGGGGCGGACTGGATGCTCGCCAGGTACAGCGGATTCCAGGCCATGAAGCCGAGGGCGAAACCGATCAGCGCGCCGACCAGTGCCAGCAGCGAGGCGAACGCGCCCTCCCCCAGCCGGTAGAGGTGGGCACTGATGCAGGAGCCGGAAATCGCCATGCCGATGCCGAACAGGGTGGCGGCCAGCGCCAGCACCCAGCTCAGCGGCCCGACGTGGGCGTCCGGCGGCAGGCGCCCGCCCAGCGGATCGGGCAGGAAGGCACCGAACACGGCGTGGTAGCCCAGGCTGCCCACGGCCAGCGCGGCGAGCACGCCGAGCAGTCCGTCCGGCCTGCGCTGTTCGAGGAAGTCGCGGGTGACGCAGAAGAAGCAGAAACGCGAACGCTGCAGCAGCAGGCCGAACAGCGCGCCGCCCAGCAGCGACAGGCCCAGCGCCTGGCTCTCGCTGTCCGGGCCGGACAGCCGCCAGACGCCCGCCAGCAGGAGTGCCAGCACGGCCAGCGATACCGCCAGGGCGAGGGACGCGGGCGAAGGCGCGGAGGTGGTGGACATGGGAGAGTTCCGACAGGAAAAGAGGATGGTGCGATCAGGTCAGAAGCGTTCGGTGCGCGCGGCGCACCCTACGGTGGGCGTCCGGGGACGCCCACCCGGGCGTGGTTACTTGCCGCCCCAGACGGTGCCGGCCAGGTTGACCACCGGCACGCCGACGGCGTTGCCGTACTCGGTCCAGGAGCCGTCGTAGTTGCGCACGTCGTAGCCGAGGATCTTCTTCAGCGCGAACCAGGTGTGGCTGGAGCGCTCGCCGATGCGGCAGTAGGTGATGATCGGCTTGCTGCCGTCGATGCCCACCGCGCCGTAGACCTTCTTCAGCTCCTCGGCGGACTTGAAGGTGCCGTCGGCGGCCACCGCCTGGCCCCAGGGCACGTTGACCGCGCCCGGCACGTGGCCGGCGCGCACGGCCAGCTCCTGCACGCCCTGGGGCGCGAAGACCTTGCCGCTGTATTCGTCGGCCGAGCGGATGTCCACCAACTGCACGTCGCTGCGCTTCTCCGCCGCCGCCAGCACGTCCGGCAGGAAGGCTCGCAGCTCCTTGTTGGCCGCCTTCACCACCACGTCGCCGGCCGCAGGGGTCTTGACCCGGTTGTCCAGCGGGCGCTTCTCGGCCTCCCACTTGACCCGGCCGCCATCCAGCAGCTTGACGTTCTCCACGCCGTACACGTCGAACACCCAGGCGCCCCAGGCGGCGAACCAGTTGTTGTTGTCGCCGTACAGCACCGTGGTGGTGTCCGCGGAGACACCCGCCTTGCGCAGCAGCGCCTGGAAGTTCTCCTGGCTGGCGATGTCGCGGCGCACCGGGTCGACCAGGTCGCTGTGCCAGACGAAGTTCACCGCGCCGGGAATGTGCCCGCGCTCGTAGACGCCGGGCACCACGCTGACCTCGATCACCCGCACCCTCGGGTCGTCGAGGTGCTTCTCCAGCCAGTCGGTGGTGACCAGCACATCGCTCGCGGCGGCGCTCGCGGCGGCCTGCCACAACGCGCCCAGCGCCAGCACGCCAGCGCCGATCAGGGTTTTCAGCTTCATTGCAAAGTCCCTCGTAGAAATGAATCGAACAAGGCGCTCCGCCTTGCGTCGTCGGTGTCGTGCGAACCCTTCAGGCGTGCCAGGTCATCTGGCGGGCGGCCGGTCCAGGCCACGAGGCGAGCGCGGCCGTAGAGGACTCGAAGCGTGTGGGCATGGCAGACCTCGTGAGCACGTGTCGGCCATCATGGCGGGCCGGATCACGGGCGGCTTCAGGGTTGAACGGAGAGTCCGGTGATCCGGTGAAGGCAAAGCTAGGAGATATAAAAAAACCAGTTCCAATAATCTTTAGGAACTAGCTTATGAACGCCGGATAGGGTTCATTTCCCGCCCGGCGCCACGCCGAGGAGGATTCACGCCCGGGCCGCACGGCCGCTGAGGCCGGCCCCTGAGCGTTCATCCGACGCCGCCAGCCAGAGGGGCCCCGCCGCACACATGGAGAAACAAATGAGCGCAACGCTGAGACCGGCCACCGAGGCCGACATCGACACCCTGTTCGACATCCGCACCAGCGTCACCCAGAACCACCTGTCGATGGAGCAGCTGGCCGAACTGGGCATCACCGCCGCCGCCCTGGCGGAGGCCGTGCGCAGCGGCCCCTGCGCCTGGATCGCGGAGCTGGACGGCGTGGCCGCGGGCTTCGCCATGGTCGACGCCGAGGCCGGGGAAGTGTTCGCCCTGTTCGTCCGCCCGCTGTTCGAGGGCCACGGCCTCGGCCGCCTGCTGATGGACGAGGCGGAGCGGGCACTGTTCCGGCACCACGACCGCATCTGGCTGGTCACCGACGGCCACGAGCACATCCGCGCCAACGGCTTCTACCTGCGCCAGGGCTGGACGTTCGCCTGCCGGGTGGACGAACGCGACGTGCGCTACGAGAAGACGCGTCCGCTCCCGCAATGATGCGGGCACAGCGGTCCGGAAAAATTCGAATGCGAGAGATTCTTGTTTACTGCTAGCATGCGCGCGCTTTGATTCGGGGGCACGGGATGGTGGCGGACGCGGACAAGAAGGAGCTGGATGAGCTGTTCATCGACCAGCGCACGGTCCTCGTGCGCATGCTCGCCCGGGTGGTCGGCTGCGCCAGCCTGGCCGAGGACCTGGCCCAGGAAGCCTACCTCAAGGTCGCCCAGGCGCTGCCCAGCCGGGAAGTCCGGCACCTGCGCGCCTTCCTCTACCAGACCGCCCAGCACCTGGCCTTCGACCACCTGCGCAGCCAGCGCAGCAGGCGCCGCTACGAATGCCCGCCGGACGACACCGCGCAGGTCGCCGCGGTGCCCACGCCCCTGCCGGGGCCGGAATCCCACGCCCTCGGCCAGCAGCAGTGGCAGCGCCTGCAGCAGGTGCTGGCACGGCTGCCGCAGCGGCAGCAGCGTATACTCCTGCTCCACCGCCTGCATGGGCTGACCCAGGGCGAAATCGCCAAGCGACTGGATGTATCTCTGAGCACCGTGGAAAAGGATCTTCGTCTTGCCCTGGCAGCCTGCCTCAAGGGAACCGACTGGGGGCGCAGCGATGACTGAGCACGACGCCCGCGCCGAAGAAGAGGCCCTGGACTGGTTCACCCGCAGCCTGGACGGCCCGCTGCCGACGCCTGAGCAGCAACGCTTCGAGGCCTGGCTGGCGGCCAGCCCCGGGCACGCCCGCGCCTACGAGCGGGTGGCAGGCCTGTGGGGCTCCAGCGACTTCGAACGGGCACTGCAGGCCCTGGAACTCGACCTGCACGCCGCCCCTGCCCCTCGCCGCAGCCGCTGGCCGGCGCTGGCCAGCGCCGCCGTGGTGCTGCTCGCCCTCGGCGGCTGGCTGGGCGACCTGCCGATGCGCTGGCAGGCCGATCACCTGACCGGCGCGGGCGAGCGCCAGCGCATCACCCTGGCCGACGGCTCGCACGTGCTGCTGGGTGCCGACAGCGCCATCAGCGCCCGCATCGACGACGGCCAGCGCAGCATCCGCCTGCTGCGGGGCGACCTCTACGTCGAGGCCTTCCACGACAGCCAACGGCCCCTGCGCATCCAGGCCGAGCGGGCGCGGGTGGAAGTGGTCGGCACGCGCTTCGGCGTCAGCCTGCGCGACGAGGATGTCACCGTGGCCGTGGACGAGGGCCGGGTGCTGCTCAGCGGCGCGGGCCACGACACCAGCCTGCTGGCCGCCGGCAACTGGCAGCGCCTGCATGACGGCCGCCTCGATGCCAAGCACGCCGAAGGCGGTGCCGAACGCAACGGCTGGGTAGAGGGCCGGCTGATCTTCCAGGACCGGCCGCTGGCCGAGGTGCTGGACGAACTGCGGCGCCAGCGCAGGGCGCCCGTCCTGCTGCTGGGCGATGTCGGCCGGCGCCAGGTGAGTGGCAACTACCGGCTGGACGACCCCGACGGGGTGATCGCCGCCCTGGCGCGCATCTGCGGCGCCGACCTGACTCGCCTGCCGGGTGGGGTAATGATCCTCCGCTGACGGAGCTGCAACACAGTCGCGAAAAAGTTTTACGGGTTCGCTCCGGCCAACCCGTCAAGGCGTTCGCAGTTGCATATCATTCCCAGCCCAGAGGCTCCCATGCAGGTATTCGCTCTCAGAACCGTCTTCGGCTGCAGTGCGCTGGCGCTCGCCGTCAGCCTCGGCAGCGGCCAGTCCGTCGCCGCGCCAGCCGCCGCCGAAACCGCCACCCGGCACGACGCCGTACAGCGCTTCGACATCGCGCCGCAGGCGCTGGCCAGCGCCCTCAACCAGTTCAGCGCGCAGACCGGCTGGGAAGTCGGCTACGCCGCCGAGCTGGCCCGGGGCGTGCAGTCGCAGGGCGTGCAGGGCGAATTCCAGCCGGCGCAGGCGGCGGCCCAGCTGCTCGCCGGCACGGGCCTCGGCTTCGATTTCAGCGGGCCGCGCGCCCTCATCCTCAAGCGCCTGCCCGAAGAACCGGGCGCGCTGGAGCTGTCCACCACCAGCGTGACCGGCACCGCCTCGCTCGGCGGCCTGACCGAGCACACCGGCTCCTACACCACCGGCGCCGTGACCGTGGGCGGCAAGGCGCCCCACAGCCTGCGCGAGACACCCCAGTCGGTCTCGGTGATCACCCGCCAGCGCATGGAAGACCAGGGCCTGACCAGCCTGGCCCAGGTGCTCGACCAGACCACCGGCATCACCCTGGTCGGCGGCAACGACGCCAACACCATGATCCTCTCCCGCGGCTTCAACCTTACCAACATCCAGGTCGACGGCGGCGCACCGGCCTACCGCGAGCAGACCTACGACACCCTGGCCGACACCACCGCCTACGACCACATCCAGGTGCTGCGCGGCTCCGACGGCCTGTTCGGCGGCACCGGCGAACCCGCCGGCGCGATCAACCTGGTGCGCAAGCGCGCCCTGGCGGAGACGCAGCTGAAGTTCGCCACCTCGGCCGGCAGCTGGGACAACTACCGCACCGAGGTCGACGTCACCGGCCCGCTGGGTTTCGACGGCGCACTGCGCGGCCGGCTGGCCGCCTCGCACGAGGACAAGCGCTATTTCTACGACGGCGCGGACAGCGAGAAGCACGTGCTGTACGGCGTGCTGGAGGCGGACCTGACACCGGACACCCAGGTCAGCGTGGGCGGCACCTATGAATGGCGCGACATGGATGGCTACTGGGAAAACGGTCTGCCGCGCTTCACCACCGGCGATCCGCTGGGCCTGTCGCGCAGCACCAAGCTCTCGGCGGACTGGTCCAGCAACAACTACAGGAAGACCGAGGCGTTCCTGAAGGCCGACCATCGCCTCGGTGACGACTGGAAGATCAACGCCAGCTTCACCCGGGGTCGTTACGACACCGAACAGGACCTCGGGCAGATCGAGCAGCCGATCAATCCCGATGACCTCGCCGGCACCAACTTCCAGCGCTTCATCCGCGGCTACACCAACGACCAGGACCTGTTCGACGCCAACCTGCAGGGCGCCTTCGCGGCATTCGGCCGGAGCCACGAACTGCTGTTCGGCGTGGACTATTCCGATATCAAGCGCAGCTATTCCGATCACAGCGACTGGGAGTCGGCGGTGCCCGTCGACATCTTCACCACCGACATCGGCGCGCTGCCGAAGCCGGCCAGGCCGCCGCTGTACTACGAGAACCCCGACTGGAACATCCGCAAGAGCGGCGCGTACTCGACCCTGCGCCTGCACCTCGCCGACCCGCTGAAGCTGATCGTCGGCGCACGCTACTCGGACTTCGCCAACACGGTGAGCGTACTGGTGCCGGCGTTCGGCACCGACCGCAAGAACGGCGGGCGCGAAAGCGGCATCCTCACGCCCTATGGCGGCATCGTCTACGAGCTGAATCCGGCCTGGTCGCTGTACACGAGCTACGCGCAGATCTACAAACCCCAGACCGAATTCCTGGATCGCGCCTTCGCACCCCTGGAGGCCATCACCGGCGACACCTACGAGGTGGGCGCCAAGGGCGAACTGTTCGGCGGCCGTCTGAACCTGTCTTCGGCGCTCTACTACACCCAGCAGGAGAACAACGCGATCCAGCTGTACTACGAGGGTTCCTCGTCGAACAACTGCTGCTACGTCGCGGGCGGGGAAATCGTCAGCAAGGGCCTGGACACCGAGATTTCCGGCGAGCTGGCACCGGGCTGGCAGCTCACCGCCGGCTACACCTTCAACATCAACGAACAGCGCAAGGTCGGCGACGACACGGCGGTCGGCAAGCCGATCAGCACACAGACGCCCAAGCACCTGTTCAAGTTCTTCACCACCTACCAGCTGCCGGGCGGGCTGGACGACTGGAAGCTGGGGCTGGGCGCCACGATCCAGAGCCGCAACTACGTCAGCGGCAATGTCCAGCGGCGCCTCGGCGACGGTTCGCTGAGCCCCAGCACCAACAGCTACGACTACACCCAGCCCGGCTACGCGGTGTGGAACGCGCTGGTCGAGTACCGCATCGACGAGCACTGGACGGCGGCGCTCAACGGCAACAACCTGCTGGACAAGACCTACTACCAGACGGTCAACAGCAGCGCCAGGGGCAACTGGTACGGCGCGCCGCGCAACTACATGCTCACCTTGCGCGGCAGCTTCTGAGCCACGCATGGGGCATGCGCTGCGCGCGGCGCACCCTGCGGATCACACGGGGTTGGCGCGCGGGCGCATGGCGGCGAACAGCGGCCGGTAGTCCGTGCGCGACTCCAGGGCGGCGACGAACGCCAGCGCGGCGTCCTGGGCGGGGCGGTCGATGTGCGCCGCCGCCATGCGCCGGAACTTGCGCTCGAAGTCCTCGTCGCCCATGGGCCTCAGCAGCGAGCCGGGGCCGTCGATCACCTCGCTGGCGAGTTCTTCGCCATCGGCCAGCGTCACCCGGACCCGGTTCGCCAGGTGCCCGGGGAACAGCCGGGTCAGCGCCGGGTCCTCGTCCACCGTGGTGACGCCCATCAGGGCGATGGCGCGCGGATCGGCGATGCGCTCGGCGGCGTAGGAGTCGAGGGTGATGTCGCCGTCCAGCAAGGCACGGGCCACGTTGTAGGGCAGGCTGTGGTCCGCCGTCTCACGGGTCGTGGGCCGCCACTTCTCGGCGTCGGCCAGCACCCGGCGGTTGAACTCCGAGGTCTCGATGCGGATCGCGGTGATGGCGTCGAGGTCGGCGATCCGCCCGCGCAGGTCGATGGCCGCCCACACCGCGGTGTGCAGTTCGCCGTTGGTGGGGAAGGTCTTGGTCAGCGAGCGGAGGATGGCGAAGTCGCCGTTCTGCCGGTTGCCGAACGCTTCGACGTCCAGCTCGAATGTGCCCGTCACCTGCCTGAAGAAGCCCATCTCCCCTTCGAACACCGGCGCCGGCCCGGTCATGCCGTGGCGCGCCAGGCTGGCGGCGAACAGGGCGTTGCGCGCGGCGTTGGCCGCCGAGCAGCCCTTCCAGTCGGACAGCGTGCCTGAGCGCACCTGGCGCAGCGCCAGGTGCGCGCCGAGGGCGATGTTGATCGCCTGCTCGGTGCGCGCCTCGTCCAGCTGCATCAGGCGCGAGGCAGCGGCGGCCATCGCCACGTTGATGTAGTTGACGTGGTCCCAACCGCGCTTGTTCAGGCTGGCAGCGTCCTGCAGGCGCATCTGGATCTCGTAGGCGACGACGATGGCGGTGACCAGCTCGGCGCCGCACGCGCCTTCCGCTTCCGCCAGCGCCAGGCAGGCGGGAATGCTGTCGCTCGGGTGACCGGGCTCGCGGCCCATGTAGCCGTCGTTGTAGTCCAGGTAGCGGACCATGGCGCCGTTGGCGAAGGCGGCCAGTTCCGGCGTGGTGCGCAGGTCGGTGCCGAACACCGTGGACGCCGGCTGCGGCGCCTGCGCGGCCACGGCGATGGCCGCCTCCACCGGGCGCGCGCCGTAGGCGCCGAGGATGCAGGCCAGGCTGTCGACGAAGCGCCGGCGCACGCAGGCGACCACCGGTTCGGGCAGGTCGGCGAAGGAAAGGCCGCAGGCGTAGCGGGCGATGCGCCGCGCGAGTGTCGCTTCGGACATGGGGAGTCTCCGTCGTTGCGGCTCAGGCGAGCCAGGGGTTGGCGTGCAGGTGCGCGGCCTCGAAGGCGCGGATCTGCTCGGTGCGCCGCAGGGTGCTGCCGATGGCGTCCAGGCCCAGCAGCAGGGCCTGCTTGCGCAGCGGGTCGATGTCGAAGGGCACGTGCGTGCCGTCGCTCAGGTCGATCCGCTGGGCCTGCAGGTCGACGCTGATCGCGGCGCCGGCCGGATCGCTCGCGACGCGGCCGACGCGCTGCAGCTCGGCCTCCGCCAGCTGGATCAGCAGCACGCCGTTGCGCTGGCAGTTGTCGAAGAAGATGCCGGCGAAGCTGGTTCCGATCAGCGCGCGAAAGCCCAGCTGCTTGAGGCCCCACACCGCGTGCTCGCGGCTGGAGCCGCAGCCGAAGTTCGGCCCCACCACCAGGAAGCAGGCCCGGTCCCAGGGCGCCTGGTTGAGGACGAACCCGGGGTTCGGCACGCCGTCCGCGAGGAAGCGCAGGTCGAAGAACAGGCCGCGGTCCAGGCCGCTGCGGTCGATGCCCTTGAGGAACTGCTTGGGCATGATCACGTCGGTGTCGACGTTGGCCGCGAGCAGGGGCGCGGCGATGCCGCTGACGGTGGTGAACGGCTGCATCTCAGGCCTCCGGAAGCAGGTGACGGACGTCGACCAGGTGGCCGCTGACGGCGGCGGCGGCGACCATGGCGGGGCTCATCAGGTGGGTGCGCGCGCCGGCGCCCTGGCGGCCCTCGAAGTTGCGGTTGGTGCTGGAGGCACAGCGGTCGCCGGGAGCCAGCACGTCGTCGTTCATCGCCAGGCACATGGAGCAGCCGGACTGCCGCCATTCGAAGCCGGCCTCGCGGAACACCCGGGCCAGGCCTTCGGCTTCCGCCTGGTCGCGCACCTGGGTGGAGCCGGGCACGATCATCGCGCGCACGTGCGCGGCCACCCGGCGCCCACGCACCACCCGCGCCGCGTCGCGCAGGTCCTCGATGCGCGCGTTGGTGCAGGAGCCGATGAAGGCGTGGCTGATGCGGATGTCGGCCAGCCGCTCTCCGGGCTCCAGGCCCATGTAGCGCAGGGCGCGCTGCAGGTCCTGGCGGCGTATTAGGTCGGCCTCCCCCGCCGGGTCCGGCACCCGGCCGCCGATGGGCGCGGCCTGGTCGGGGCTGGTGCCCCAGGTCACCATCGGCTCCAGCGCGGCGGCGTCCAGCTCCACCTCAACTTCGTAGCGGGCGCCCGGGTCGCTGCGCAGCTCGCGCCAGCACTCGACGGCCCGTTCCCACAATGCGCCGCGCGGCGCCCGGGGCTTGTCCCTGAGGTAGGCGAAGACCTTGTCGTCCGGCGCCATGAAGGCGCCCCGGGCGCCGGCCTCCACCGCCATGTTGCAGATGGTCATGCGCGCCTCGACGCTCAGGGCGTCGATGGTCGGGCCGCAGAACTCGATGGCGTAGCCGGTGGCGCCGGCGGCGCCGATGCGGCTGATCAGCGCCATGATGATGTCCTTGGAGGCGAGCCCCGGACCGAGTTCGCCGCGCACCGTCACGCGCATGCCGCGCAGCTTCTTGTAGACCAGGGTCTGGGTGGCCAGCAGGTGCTCGATCTCCGAGGTGCCGATGCCGAAGCCGAAGGCGCCCAGCGCACCGTAGGTGGTGGTGTGGCTGTCGCCGGCGGCCACCACCATGCCGGGCAGGATGAAGCCCTGCTCGGGCGCCACCACGTGCTCGATGCCCTGGCGCCGGTCCAGCACGCCGAACAGCTCCAGGCCGAAGTCGTGGCAGTTCTGCTCGAAGTAGGCGACCTGGCGCGCGCCGCCGGCGTCGGGCATGGCGGCGATGCGCTCGGGCGCGGTGGGGTTGACGTGGTCGACCACGCACAGCGTGGCGGCCGGCCGCCACACCTGGCGCCCGGCCTCGCGCAGGCCGCTGAAGGCCTGCGGGCTGGTGTATTCGTTGGCCACCTGGCGGTCGATGTAGAGCAGCACGTGGCCGTGGTCGTCCAGGGTGCAGACGGTGTGGGCGTCGATGTGCTTCTCGTAGAGGGTTCTGGGGCGGGTCATGATGGTTCTCGCGCGTGGGTGGGGGCGGCCGCGGGATGTGATGGGGCGTCTGCGGTGGAGAGCGGTCCCTCACCCCAACCCTCTCCCGGAGGGAGAGGGAGTCGGTCCGAGGTATCAATGGGGCTCGGTGCCGACTCCAACTCCGATCAAGCCCCCTCTCCCTCTGGGAGAGGGCTGGGGTGAGGGAGCGTCCCCATCGTTGCCATCCGAGCGGAAATCACAGGGAACCGCGAGATCAGAGCCTTGGCTCAGGCGCCCACGCGGGCCAGTTCCTCGGTCAGCACGTAGCCCCACTGCGCGCCGTGCATGTCGCGGTCGGCCACCGAGCCCTGGACCACCGGGCGCGGCAGGCTGATCTTGATCACGTTGAGCGGCGCCACGTGGAAGATGCGCACCTGCTCCGGGTCGCTGCGGAACATCGTGGCCATGGCCTGCCCGCTCAGGTGCGGGTCGGCGCACAGGTTGCGGAAGGTCTCGGCGTCGGCGCAGAAGATGTCGAAGGTCAGCCAGAACGGGCCGGCGCTTTTCGAACGGATTTCGTAACCCTGGGAATGGATCATGGTCAGGCTCCTGCGGTGGTGATGTCGAAACGGAACGGGGCCAGCGGGTCGGCCACCACCATCACGTGGTTGAGCACGAACTCGTAGATCAGGCCGCGATCCATGGAGGCCGGCGACAGCGGGAAGGCGTGGGTCGGCAGGTCCTTGTCCTCGGGCAGCGGGAAATGCAGCATGTACGGGTTGAGCAGGGCCAGGATGTCCTGGGTGCGCGAGGCCTCGGGGCTGGTGGCGATGGCCAGCACGCCGATCTCCACCGGCTGGCCGACCTGCCGCTCCAGCTCGCCCAGCGCCGAGTTCTTGCCGATGGCACGGAACTGCAGGTCGTAGTCCGCCGGGCCGATGCCCAGGTTCTTCTCGATGCGCTGGCGCATCACGCCGTCCAGCAGCGCCAGCCACTCGTCGAAGCGGGCGATGTATTCCGGCCCGCGCACCACGCTGAGCAGCACCGACTGGTAGCCGGCCGGGGCCGCGCCTTCCAGCTTCACGGTGTAGCGCTCGCTCGGCTCCCAGACCGAGCCTTCCACCCGCACGCTGCGCTCGGACACGGCGGTGTAGGTGGCCGCCTCGACGTTCAGCGCGCCGCCCGGCTCGACCAGCAGCAGCGGGTTGCTGTTCTCGTAGAGCATGTGCGCCATGACCGAGCGCGGGGTGAGCCGCGCCTGTTCGCCGAGGGCGGTGATGGTGAAGCCGCGGTCGTCGATCTCGGCCATCACCAGGGCGTCGGCCGGGGTGGTGGTGCACTGGGCGCCGCACTCCATGATCTTGCCCGCGTGCCAGGCCGGGCCGGCCGGCGCGCCGCGCATGATCGGCAGGCAGGCCAGCACCGCGGTGTCGGTGGCGCGGCCGGCGACGATCACCTCGGCGCCCTGCTCCAGCGCGTGGATGAACGGCTCCACGCCCATCGCCGCGACGATGCGCGAGCAGCGCTCGACCAGCGCCTGGTCGATGGGCCGCACCGGGTTGAGCGGCAGCACGCGACCGTCGGCCAGCGCCTGGACCACCGTGGCGGCCGGTTGCTCGCCATAGATGGCGGCGATCTTCACGGTCTGCCCCAGCTCGGCGGCGACTTCCAGGCACAGGCCGCGCAGCAGGTCCACGCCCGCGTCGGAGCCGCAGGTGCCGCTGCTGCCGATGATCAGCGGCACGCCCAGCGCGGCGCGCGCCTTCATGTACACCAGCAGCTCGGCCTTGAGCACGGCGGGCGACGCCTTGGTCTTGCCGGTGCCCAGGTAGTGCGGGCCGGAGTCGGTCGAGCCGCCGTCCATCGCGATCACGTCGGGCTTCTCCAGCAGGGCCTGCTCGAACAGGTCCAGGCGTATGCCGGAGCCGATGCAGCCGGTGGGGACGAGTACTTTTATCGGTTTTTCCATGGGTCATTCCTCGCTTGGAAAGTGGCCACGCCCATCGGCGATGACGCAGGACGCTGGCGGCGTGTCGCCGTTCAGCACGGCGACGACGCACTGCGCGGCGATCAGGTTGGTGCGCTGCAGCCCTTCATGGGTCGAAGCACCGCTGTGCGGGGTGGCCACCACGTTCGGCAGCGCCAGCAGCGCCTCGGTGGTGGGCCGGTAGAGGGGGTCGTTCTCGCTGAGGAACACGTCCAGGCCGGCGCCGGCGATGACGCCGTCCTGCAGCGCCTGGAGCAGCGCGCGGTCGTCGACCAGGCCGCCGCGGGCGGTGTTGATCAGGTAGGAGGTGGGTTTCATCCGGCGCAGGGCGGCAGCGTCGATCAGGAAGCGCGTGTCCTCCAGCAGGGGGGCGTGCAGGGTCACGTAGTCGCTCTCGCACAGCAGCCGGTCGAGGTCGACGAAGCGCACGCCGGCCTCCAGGCCGTACTCCCAGTCCGGGTTGGGCGAATACGCCAGCACCTCGGCGTCGAAGCCGGCCAGGCGCCTGGCAACACCGCGGCCGATGCGGCCCAGGCCGACGATGCCGACGGTCTTGCGATACAGGTCGCGGCCCAGGGCGATGGCCCAGTCGCCCCTGACCATGCGCGCCTTGGCCTCACCCAGGCGCCCCAGGGCCAGCATCATGGCGATGGCGTGGTCGGCGACGCTGGCGTCGTTGCCGCCGACGGCGATGGTGGCGACCTTGCCGCTGGCGCGCACCGCCTCGACGTTGACCCGCTCGTAGCCGACGCCCCGGCGGGCGATCACCTTGAGCCGTGGCAACCCGGCCAGCAGCCGGGCCGTGACCCAGGCGTGGCCGACGATCCAGGCGTCGGCATCGGCCAGCAGCGCCAGCAGTTGCTCCTCGTCGAGGTCGCCGTCGCCCTGCCGCTCCGACAGCGGCGCGATGCTCACCTCGCAGCCCTGGCTCCGCAGGTAGGCCAGGCTGTCGGGGTCGAAGAAGCGCTGGGTCACCAGGACCTTGCGCGGGGATTGCCTGTTCATTGCGTCTCTCTTCCTACGTTTCTCGCGGCAAGCCGCCGCCCATCCCCCTGTCGCGGACGACGGGGGCGTGGTGGTTCACGGGTGCGTGGTTCTAGAGGATCGCGCCGGTCGCCAGCGCCGCCAGGATCAGCACCGCGGAGCTGCCCAGCGCCCAGCCGAGGCAGTGGCGCTGCAGCTCGCCCATGTCGCGCTTGAGCAGCCCCACCAGCAGGTAGGGCGCCGCGATCAGCGGGCTCAGGGCGTGCACCGGCTGGCCCAGCACCGAGGCGCGGGCGATGTGCAGCGGGTCCACGCCGTACTGCCCGGCGGCGCCGTTGAGGATCGGCAGGATGCCGAAGAAGAAGGCGTCGTTGGACATGACGAAGGTGAAGGGGATCGCGGCCAGCGCGGTGATCAGGCTCATGTAGGGCCCGGAGCCCTCCGGTACCACGTTGAGGAAGGCCTGGGACATGCCGTCGACCATGCCCGAGCCGCTGAGAATCCCGGTGAAGGCACCGGCGGCGAAGATCAGCGCGACCACGTTGAGCACGTTCTCCGCATGGGCGGCGACCCGCTCGCGCTGGTCGGCCAGGCGCGGGTAGTTGATCACCATGGCCAGGGCCAGGCCGACCATCATCAGCACCGGCAGCGGGGCAATGCCCAGGCCCATGGAGGCGACCAGGGCCAGGGTCAGCGCCAGGTTGACCCAGAACAGCCGCGGCCGGTGGCTGGCCTTGGCCTCGCGCTCCTGTGCCGGCTCCGCCGCCAGCGCCTGGCCGGCCACCCAGCCGAGGCGCCGGCGCTCGCGCTTGCCCAGCCACCAGGCGGCGGCGAAGGCGTACGCCAGGCCGGCCAGCATGGCCGGGATCAGGCCGAGGAACACCTCCAGCGCGTCCACGTGCAGGGCGCTGGCGGCACGCGCCGTCGGCCCGCCCCAGGGCACGATGTTGATCACCGTGTTGGTCAGCAGCAGCATCACCGCCAGGATCAGCGGGTTCATGCCCAGGCGCAGGTACACCGGCAGGAAGGCGGTGACCACCACCAGCACGGTGGTCGCGCCGTCGCCGTCCAGCGAGATGATCGTCGCCAGCGCGGCGGTGCCCAGGGTGATGCGCAGCGGGTCGTCGCCGACCCAGCGGATGATCCGCTTCACCGCCGGCTCGAACAGGCCGGCGTCGAACATCACCGCGAAGTACAGCAGGGCGAACATCAGCATCATCGCCGTCGGCGTCACCTTGAGGACGCCGTCCATGATCATCTTGCCCAGTTCCGGCCCGAGGCCGAGCGCCAGGCCGAAGGCCACCGGCACCAGAATCAGCGCGACGATCGCCGACAGCCGCCGGGTGAGGATCAGCAGCATGAACACCGAGACCATCGCGAAACCAACCCAAGCCATTCTCTTGTCCTTGTTATCAGAAGCGTTCAGGTAGGGGCTCGCGCATCAGGCAGCGGGGCTGCCCGGATGCACGACGAAGCGAAAAGTACACATTGATCACATATACGTAAATCTGTATTTTTTTCGTACATCTTTCAGTCGAAAACCCAGGACAGCCCCACCCTGACGCCGGCCACGCCGGAGTCGCCCTCGCTCAGCGGGCTGTCGCCGATGCGCCCCGGCAGCCGCCGGTAGCTCGCCTCGGCATTCAGCAACCAGCGCTCGCCGAGCGGCTGCGCCAGGCCGAGCGCCACGCCCGGCACCACCACGCTGCCGGGACGATAGCGCGCCACGCCGCGCGCCTCCTCGTCGCCCAGGGTGCCGTAGTAGTAGTCGGCGAGCTTGTCCGACAGGTAGCTCACGCTCAGCGACGGCGTCAGCGTGGCATCGGCCAGGCGTAACGGATAGCCATACTCCAGCTCAAGCTCGTAGCCGTCGCTGGCGCCGCTGACATCGCCCCGGGCGGTGGCCCGCAGCTCGCCGGCGGCGCCCTTCCAGGTGGCGCGCAGGCCGAGGTCGAGGCCGTTGTCGCGGTCTTCCAGCAGGTCGCGGTCGATGCCGTTGTCGGCCAGTTCGGCGCGACCGAAGTCGTCGGCGTCGATGCCGTCGAAGCGGCCGGCGACGATGGCATCCAGGCCGAAACCCTCGCCTTCGTACAGGTGCACGCCGCCGGTCATGCCGCGCACGAAGAAACGCTCGCCCTCGTAGTGCAGCAGCGGCAGCGCCGACACCGAGCTGCCTTCGCCGGCATAGACACTCTGCGCGGCGGACACACCCAGGCCGATGGAGTGCAGGCCGGTGTCGTCGGCCTGGGCGGCGAGGGGCAGCAACAGGACGAGGGAAAGGAGATGGGTGGACTTCATCGGATTGACCTCTGACAGGGGAAGCGGGCAAGCGCTGGAAGGGCCTACATAGACGCCTCGCAGCAATGATTTACAGGAATGTAAACAGTCGACTAACATCGGTAAATCTGTACTGAAAACGTCTACCTGAAGGGCGCCATGGCCAACCAAGATGAGCTGTACCTCTCCGCCGAGGAGGCCGCCGGCCTGCTCGGCGTCAACCTGCCGACCCTGTACGCCTACGTGGGCCGCAAGAACATCCGTTCGGTGAAGATCGAGGGCTCGCGCAAGCGGCGCTACTGGGCGGCGGACATCCAGCGCCTGGTCAAGGGCTCGCGCAACGGCGGCGACGGCGCGCCGGGCAAGCGCGGCGCGGACTCCCACAGCTCGCTGACCCTGCTCACCGAGGACGGCCTGTACTACCGCGGCCGGGACGTCAACGAACTGGTGGAAACCGCCACGGTGGAGGAAGTGGCGGAGATGTTCTGGCAGGTGCCGGGCGCATTCGGCGACGCGCTGCCGCACATGCCGGCCGGCGTGCCGCAGCTGCTGGAGCTGTACGGCCACACCACGGTGATCGAGAAGGCCATCGCCCTGTCCCCCCTGGTGGAACGGGAGAACCCCAAGGCCTTCGACCTGTCGCCGGAAGGCTACGCGCGCACCGGCGCCGACGTGGTGCGCTGGCTCGCCGCGCTGGTGGTCGGCGCGACGGCACCGGACACCCGCCCGCTGCACGAATTCATCGCCTCGTCGTGCGGCGTCGACCAGCGCTTCGCCGACCTGATCCGGCGCATGCTGATCCTGTGCATCGACCACGAGCTGGACCACTCCACCTACAGCGTGCGAGCGGCGGCGAACACCGGCATCACCCCCTACTACGCGGCGATCACCGGCCTGGCCACGGCGCGCGGGCGACGCGTCGCCTACGGCCGTAACGAGGCGGTCAGCCACCTGCTGGAGGACATCTGCAACGCCAAGGACCCGGCCGAGCCGATCCTCCAGTACTACAGCCAGGGCGGCGACATCCCCGGCTTCTGCGCCATCGCGCATACCGCGCACCATGTGCACAGCGTCGCCGACCCGCGCGCCATCAACCTGAAGAAGACCCTCGACGCGATGTTCGCCGAGGACCCGGACTACCTGCGCCTGCTCAAGGCGATGCAGGTGGCGGAGGAACTGGTGCAGCACCCGGCGGAGTTCATCCTGCTGGTCAGCTTCGTCGGCCGCAAACTCAACCTGGGCGGCCAGGAACTGGCCCTCGCCGCCGTCGCCCGCCTGATCGGCTGGATCGCCCACGCCTGCGAGCAGTACAACCAGCACCCGCTGATCCGCCACCGCGCCCGCTACACCGGCACCCTGCCGGGCTGACCTCCCGCCCTGGCCGGCGTGCTATCCCGCGCCGGGGAGGCCCCCGGCCGACACGCATGCACAAAAACCGTACAGATTTACATGTCAATCGCA
>NZ_BPFX01000002.1 GCF_019655855.1 Pseudomonas paralcaligenes
TGTATAAGAGACAGTGGCGATCCCGGGATGGAGGTTGGGTGAAGGCTACCTTACGGGCGGGGTGGCAGATGGCCATTGATCCGGATCAAGCCCGGCGCCGCCGTCCGTCGGCTCAACCGTCGCGCAGCACCTTGCGCTCGGCGTCGTCAGCGGAGAAGCCGCGCTCGAGCTTGAAGCGCAGGCCGAGGTCGGTGCGCGAGTCGGCGAACTTGAGCGCGTCGGCCAGCGTCACGCGGCCCTGTTCGAGCAGGCTGAACAGGTGCTGGTCGAAGGTCTGCAGGCCCTGCTCGGCGGCGCGGGCGATGGCCTCGCGCAGCTGGTCCAGTTCGTCGCGCTGGATCAGGTCGCGGATGTAGGGCGTGCCGAGCATCACCTCCACGGCCGCCACGCGCTTCTGCTTCAGCCCGGGCACCAGGCGCTGGCCGATCACCGCGAGCAGGTTGTGGGCGATGTCGGCCAGCACCTGCTTGCGCGCCTCGTCGGGGAAGAAGCGCACGATGCGCTCCATGGCGTGGCTGCTGCTGGTGGCGTGCAGGGTGGCGATGCACAGGTGTCCGGTTTCCGCGTAGTGCAGGGCGTGCTGCATGGTGGCGGCGTCGCGGATTTCGCCGAGCATGATCACGTCCGGCGACTCGCGCAGCACGTTGCGCAGGGCGTCGTCGAAGCTGCGCGTGTCCAGGCCGACCTCGCGCTGGTCGATGATCGACTTGTGGTGCTGGTGGAGGAACTCGATGGGGTCCTCGATACAGACGATGTGCCCGCCGCGGTGGCGGTTGCGGAAGTCGAGCATCGCCGCCAGGGTGGTGGACTTGCCGGAGCCGGCGGCGCCGATCACCAGGATCAGGCCGCGGTCCTGCATCGACAGCTTCTCCAGCAGGCGCGGCAGGCCGAGGGCCTCGAAGCCCGGAATCTGGCTGCGGATCAGCCGCACCACCATCGCCACCTCGCCGCGCTGGTAGTAGACGTTGACCCGGAAGCGACCGGTGCCCGGCAGGCTCACCGCCAGGTTCTGCTCCAGGTCGCGCTCGAACTCCACCGCCTGCTTCTGGCTCATCAGCTGGTAGGCCATGCGCTGCACGTCGCCGGCCACCAGCACCCGCTCGTCGAACGGCTGGCTGTGGCCGTCCACCTTGGCGTGGGCCGGCGCGCCGACGCTGAGGAACAGGTCGGAGGCGTCGCATGCCTGCATGCGCTGCAGGTAGTCGAAGATGTCCAGGGTATCGGGCGTGTTCTCGTGCATGGGCAGGTCCGGGGAAAAAGGCTGACGCAAGGATAGCCGCGCTGTCGCGCGGCGGGCTGAGCGAGATCAATCCCGACGGCTCCGACGGCCAAGCCCCCCGGGCTCTGGTACGCTAGCCCGACCATGCTCAGCCTCTATCACGCCCCCGACCTGGAAACCCTCGGCCTGCTCGCCTGCCGCCTGCTCGCCCAGCCGCAGGCGGACGTGCTGGCGCCGGCGCGGGTGGTGGTGCCGAGCCAGGGCATCGGCCGCTGGCTGACCCTGCAGCTGGCCCGCGAGCAGGGCATCGCCATGCACCTGGACGTGCAACTGCCGTCCAGTTTCGTCTGGGGGCTGGCGCGGCAGGTATTCGGCACGCTGCCGGAGCAGTCCGCCTTCAACCCGCAGGCGATGACCTGGCGCCTCTACGACTGGCTCTGCGAGCCGGCCAACCTGGCCCGCGCCGAGCGCCTGGGGCGCTACCTGGAGGGCGGCGACGAGCGCCGCCGCCTGGCCCTGGCGGCGAAGATCGCCGACGTGTTCGACCAGTACCTGCTGTACCGCGACGACTGGCTGGCCGCCTGGGAGCGCGGCGAGCTGTGCGACCTGGGTGCGGACGAGGCCTGGCAGGCGCTGCTCTGGCAGGAACTGACCCGGGACGGCCACCCGCACCGCGCGCGCCTGCTCGGCGAGCTGCTGGCGCGGCTGCACGGCGCCGCACCCCTCGACGGCCTGCCGGAGCGCCTGCTGGTGTTCGGCATCAGCTCGCTGCCGCCGCACCATCTGCGGGTGCTGGAGGGCCTGGCGCGGCACACCGAGGTGGTGATCTTCGCCCTCAACCCGTGCCGCGAGGCCTGGGGCGAGATTCGTGATGTGCGCGAGCTGGCGCAGCAATCCTTCGGCGGGCGAGCGGGAAGCGTCGCGAGCGCAGAGGAGCCTGGTTTTAACGACGCCTACTCAAGCGCAGCAGCTTCTCCGCCGCTCGCCCCTGACGATTGGTACCTCGACGTCGGCCACCCGCTGCTGGCCAGCCTGGGCAAGCAGGGCCGCGACTTCTTCGACAGCCTGTTCGGCCTGATCGCCGAGGAACACGGCATCTACCCGCAGGACGCGGAGCTGGCCGACGACAGCCTGCTGCACGCCCTGCAGCAGGACATCCTGCGCCTGCGCACCCGCGCGCCGGACGAGCGCCTGCCACTGCGCGACGACGACCGTTCTCTGGAACTGCACATCGCCCATTCGCCGCTGCGCGAGGTGGAGATACTCCACGACCAGCTGCTGGCGCGCTTCGCCGCCGACCCGACCCTGAGCCCCGACCAGGTGGTGGTGCTGACCCCGGACATCGAGCGCTACGCCCCCTACATCGAGGCGGTGTTCGCCACCACCACGGGCGGGCGCGGGCGGGTGGGCGCCCCGTACATTCCCTACAGCCTGGCCGACCGCAGCCTGCGCGCCGAAACGCCGCTGATCGAGGCCTTCCTCGGCCTGCTCGGCCTGCCCGAGAGCCGCTTCGCCGCCGAAGAGGTGCTGGCCTGGCTGGAACAGCCGGCCATCGCCCGCCGCGCCGGCATCGAGAGCGAGGACCTGCCGCTGCTGCGCGACTGGCTGCGCCAGGCCGGCGTGCGCTGGGGGCGCGACGGCGAGCACCGCGCGCGGCTGGACCTGCCGGCCGAGGACGCCTTCACCTGGCGCCAGGGCCTGGACCGCCTGCTGCTCGGCTTCGCCGCGCCACCGCAGCTGGCCGGCGCGGGCGTTCCGCTGCTCGGTGACAGCCTGCCGCTGGACGCCCTGGAAGGCGCCCGCGCCCAGCTGCTCGGCCGCCTGTGCGCCTTCGTCGACCACCTGGCGCGGCTGGCCGAGGGCCTGCAGCGGCCGCGCCCGCTGGCCGACTGGGCGCTGGACCTGCAAGGGATGATCGACGCGCTGTTCGACGAGCGCGAATCCGGCGACACCCTGCTCCTGCTCAGCCAGGCCTGTGCCGCCCTGGGGCGGCAGGCCCAGGACGCGGGCATCGGGCGACCGCTGGAGCTGGCGCTGGTGCGCCAGCAGCTCGGCGCGGCGCTGGAGAACGGCGGCGGCGCCTCGGGCTTCCTCACCGGCGCGGTGACTTTCTGCACCATGGTGCCGATGCGCAGCCTGCCGTTCCGCCTGGTCTGCCTGCTCGGCCTGGACGATGGCGCCCTGCCGCGGCGCACGCCAGTCGCCGGCTTCGACCTGATCGCCCGCCGCCCGCGCCGTGGCGACCGCGCGCGGCGGCTGAACGACCGCTACCTGTTCCTGGAAACCCTGCTCAGCGCCCGCGACGGCCTGTACCTCAGCTACGTCGGCCGCGACCCGCGGGACAACGCCGAGCTGCCGCCCTCGGTGCTGGTCAGCGAACTGCTGGAGGCCGTCGATCTCACCGCCGTGGCGGTTCCCTGTGAGAGCGGCCTCGGCCGCGATCCGGATTGCGCAGAAGCTTCGCGGCCAAGGCCGCTCCCACGAGAGCAGAAGGCGAGTGCCGCAATCACCGTCGAGCACCCGCTGCAGCCGTTCGCCCCCGGCAACTTCGAGGCCGGCGGCGCCCGCCGGGGCTTCTCGCCCGCCTGGTTCCGCGCGGCCCAGCGTCTCGCCGAGGTGCCGGCGCTCGACCCGCCGCCCTTCGTCGCGCGCCTGCCCGAGCCGGACGACGACTGGCGGGTGATCGAGCCCAGCCAGCTGCTGCAGTGCTTCCGTCACCCGGCGCGTTTCCTGCTGGAACAGCGCCTGGGCCTGCGCCTGGCCGATGCCGACGAGGCCATCGCCGGCGACGAGCCTTTCGTCCTGGAAGGCCCCGCGAAGCGCGGCCTGCGCCAGCTGGCGCTGCAGGCGGTGGAGCGCGGCTGGTCGGAGGAGCAGGAGCGGCGCATCGCCCGCGCCGCCGGCTGGCTGCCACCCGGCGAACTGGGGCATGCCCTGTGGGGCAAGATGCGCGGTCCGGTGCGGGCCTTCGCCCCGCGCCTGTTCGAGGCCCGCCCGCTGGAGGCGCCGCAGCCGCTGCTGGTGGATGTCGAACTGGCCGGCGTGCGCGTCCACGGCTGGCTGGACGGCGTGACCGCCCACGGCCTGTTCGACTGGCGTCTGGGCGCCCCCGGCGCCTGGGACCTGCCGGGCTTCTGGCTGCGCCACCTGCTGCTGAACCTCGGCGCCACCCCGGACATCGCCCGCGAAAGCCTGCTGGTCTCGCCGGGCGGCGACTGGCAGCTCGGCCCGCAGCCGGACGCGCGCGAGCTGCTCGAACCCTGGCTGGCCGCCTACCGCGAGGCCCTGTGCACGCCGCTGCCCTTCATCACCCGCACGAGCTACGAATTCGCCCGCGCCCTGTGCACGCCCAGCGCCAGGAGCCGCAAGGAACCGCGCGACGCCGCCCGCGACAACGCTCGCGCCGCCTGGCTCGGCGCCGAGTTCAGCCCGTTGGCCGGCGAGTGCGAGGACCCCTGGTACGCCCTGGCCCTCCGCGAGCGCGACCCGCTCGGCGAGCGCTTCGAGCAGCTTGCCGAACAACTGCTCGGGCCGGCGCTGAAGGCGCTGGCGACAGGCGAGGGGGACGGCGAATGAACGGCCTCGACCTGCACGACTCGCCCTTCGCCGGCCGCTCGCTGATCGAGGCCAGCGCCGGCACCGGCAAGACCTGGACCCTGACCGCGCTGTACGCGCGCCTGCTGCTGGAGCGGCAGCTGTCGGTCGGGCAGATCCTGGTGGTCACCTACACCACCGCCGCCACCGCCGAGCTGCGCGAGCGCATCCGCGCGCGCCTGGCCGAGCTGCTGGCGCTCTACGAGGGTGGCGCCAGCGACGACGCCTTCCTGATCGAACTGCACCGCCGTCACCCGGACGAAGCGTCGCGGCGGCGCCTGCTGCTGGCCGTGCACGGCTTCGACGAGGCGGCCATCTTCACTATCCACGGCTTCTGCCAGCGCGCCCTGCAGGACTCGGCCTTCGAGGCCGGCGGCGACTTCGACGCCGAGCTGACCCAGGACGACCGCGAGGTGCTCGACGCCCTGCTCGGCGACGCCTGGCGCCACGTGCTGGCCGAGGCCGACCCGGCCTGGGCGCGCTTCCTCGCCAGGGCCAGGATCACCCCGGCGACCCTGCGCCAGGCCCTGCGCGGCCACCTGGGCAAGCCCTACCTGCGGGTCGAGCCGCGGGACACGGGCGCCGGCGCCGAACTGGGCGCCGCCAGCGATGCCTGGCAGCGCGCGGCCGAGCTGTGGCGCGACGCGGGCCATGCCTGGGTGGAAACTCTGGTCGAGCACGGCGGCCTCAGCCAGAGCACCCACAAGACGGCCAAGCTGCCGCTGTGGTCGGCCGAGCTGGACGCCTACTTCGCCGACCCGGCGGCGCTGTTCGATGCGCCGGACGGCCTGGCCAAGCTGGGTGCGGCGGCGCTGGCCAAGGCCTGCAAGAAGGGCTACGACGCACCGCGGTGCGAACTGGCCGAGGCCCTGGACGCGCTGGCCGAGGCGCTGGCCGCCGCCGGCCCGGCGGGGCGGCGGAAGCTGGTCGCCCTGCAGGTGGAGCTGCTCGACCGGCTCAACGTCGATCTACCCCGGCGCAAGGCGGCCCAGCGCCTGCTGGCCTTCGACGACCTGCTCAACCGCCTGCACGAGGCGCTGCAAGGCCCGGCCGGCGAAGACCTGGCCGCGCGCCTGCGCGAGCAGTATCCGCTGGCGCTGATCGACGAATTCCAGGACACCGACCCGATCCAGTACGCGATCTTCGATCGCATCTACCCAAAGATGGCGGGCGTGGCGAGCGGCTCGCCTGGCGACCTGTGCTTCGTCGGCGACCCGAAGCAGGCGATCTATGCCTTCCGCGGCGCCGACCTCGCCACCTACCTCAAGGCCCGAGGCGACGCCGACCGGCAGTACGACCTGCCCTACAACTACCGCTCCACGGCCGAGCTGATCGCCGCGCTGAACCTGCTGTTCGCCCGCCCGCAGCCGTTCGCCGAGGATGGCCTCGACTACCCGCCGGTCAGTGCCGGCCGCAAGCCCCGCGCGCGGCTGGTGCTGCCCGTGTGGGAAGGCGCCGCGCCGCTGGGCCTGGTCTGGCTCGGCGACGAGCCGCTGACCAAGGGCCGCGCCGGCGAACTGGCCGCGGTGGACAGCGCCAGGCGCATCG
This sequence comes from Pseudomonas paralcaligenes, assembly GCF_019655855.1. Classification (GTDB taxonomy): domain Bacteria; phylum Pseudomonadota; class Gammaproteobacteria; order Pseudomonadales; family Pseudomonadaceae; genus Aquipseudomonas; species Aquipseudomonas paralcaligenes. Next base: position 6,362 of record NZ_BPFX01000002.1, read on the forward strand.
CCGCGCTGCTCGCCGCCAGCGCGCGAAACGAGGCCTATTTCGAAGAAGATGGCGACAGAATTCCGCTAAAAGGCGGCGATATCGCGGTGCTGGTCAGCAATCATCGCGAGGCCGCCAGCGTCGCCGCCGAGCTGGCCGCCCGTGGCGTGCCCAGCGTGCGGCGGGGGCGCGACAGCGTGTGGCACAGCGAAGAGGCCGGCGAGCTGGCGGCGGTGCTGGCCGCCTACGCTGAGCCGGGCCGCGAAGGCGTGCTGCGCTACGCCCTGGCGACCCGCCTGCTGGGGCGCGACGCGGCGCAGATCGCCCGCTGCCAGGACGACGAACGCGCCTGGGACGAGGAGCGCGCCGCCGCCGAGCAGTACCACCAGCTGTGGCAGCAGCACGGCTTCATGCGGGTGTTCAGGGCCTGGCTGGACCAGGAGCGGGTGGCCGAGCGCCTGCTGGCCGGCCTCGACGGCGAGCGCCGGCTGACCAACCTGCTGCACCTGGCCGAACTGCTCCAGGCGGAGAGCCTGCAGCGCCCCGGGCTGGAGGCGCTGCTCGCCTGGTTCGAGGGCCAGCGCGGCAGCGAGGGCCTCGGCGAGGACGCCCTGCTGCGCCTGGAAAGCGATGCCGAGCGGGTGCAGATCGTCACCATCCACACCTCCAAGGGCCTGGAATACCCGCTGGTGTTCTGCCCCTTCCTGTGGGACGGCCGCCTGCTCGGCCAGCACACCGACAGCGCCCGCTGCCACGACGAGGACGGCCAGCCGCTGCTCGACCTGGGCAGCGAGCGCCTGGACGAGCGCCTGCAGGCCGCGCGGCGCGAGACCTTCGCCGAGAAGCTGCGCCTGACCTACGTGGCCCTGACCCGCGCCCGTGACCGCCTGTGGCTGCACTGGGGGCCGGCCGCGCTGCCCAGGCCGAAGAAGGACGGCTCGCTGGCGGACGAGGGCCTGCACAGCAGCGCCCTGGCCTGGCTGCTGCACGGCCGGGAACTGGCGGGAGCCGACGCCCTGGGCGAACTGGCGGCGCATCTCGCTGGTGGCGAAGGCCCGGCGCTGGCCGCCGAGCTGGACGCCCTGGCGGGAAGCAGCGACAGCCTGATCGCCCGCCTGCCGCTGCTGGCAGACGAGGCCAGCGCCAGCGGCGAGCGCCGCGCCGAGCCGCCCCAGGCGTTGCAGAACTTCACCCGCAGCCTGCACAGCGCCTGGCGCATCGGCAGCTTCTCCGGCCTGGCCGCCGGCATGCACATGGAGGCGCCGGACCGCGACAGCCTGGCCATGCCGGCCGCCAGCGAACCCGGCGTCGGTTTCTTCGCCTTCCCCCGCGGCGCCCGCGCCGGCACCTGCCTGCACGCCATCCTCGAAGACTGGGTGCGCGGCAAGGGCAGCCTGGAGCAGCTGGTGCCGGCCGCCCTGCAGGACCACGGCATCGACGCGGCGACCTGGGCCGAGATCGCCATCGCGCAACTGCAACGGGTGCTGGACTGCGACCTGGACGGCCGGGGCATGCGCCTGGCCGATCTCGACCCAACCCGGCGGCTGCCCGAGCTGGGCTTCACCTTCCCGGTGCAGCACCTCGACGTGGAGCGCCTGCGCGCCCTGCTCGCCGACCCCGCCCACGGCCTGCCGCCGGCCATGCGCCTGGCCGCCGAGCGCCTGCAGTTCGACGAGCTGCGCGGCTTCCTCAAGGGCTTCATCGACCTGACCTTCGAGCACGACGGGCGCTGGTACATCCTCGACTACAAGTCCAACTGGCTCGGCCCGACCGTCGCCCACTACACCCCCGAACGCCTGGAGCAGGCCATCGCCGGCGAGCACTACTACCTGCAGTACCTGATCTACCTGGTGGCGCTGCGCCGCTTCCTGCGCAGTCGCCTGGCCGGCTTCGCCGACGATCGGCTGGGTGGCGCCCTCTACCTGTTCCTGCGCGGCATGCCGGAGGCCGGCGTGTACTTCGCGCGGCCCTCCGGCGCGCTGCTGGATGCGCTGGATGGTCTGTTCGCGGAGGGTATATGAGCCAGGTGGGAGCGGCCTTGGCCGCGATCCGGCATGCACGGGAGCATCGCGGCCAAGGCCGCTCCCACCACAAGGGGCGTCGCCGATGACCCTGCATGCCTTGCCCCTCGGCCCGCTGGAGCGCGCCCTGCTCGACAGCCTGCGCCGCCTGGAGCCGCAGGCGGACGAAGCCGTGCTGGCCTGCGCCGCCCTGTGCTGCGAGGCGCTGGCCGGCGGCGACGTGTGCCTGCCGCTGGCGCGGGTGGCCGGCCGCCGGCCCTGGCCGGAGTTCGACTTCGCGCTGCCCGCGCTGGGCGAGTTGCGTGCCCGCCTGCAGGGCTCCGCGCTGGTGGCCGGGCCGGGCGCGTTCGCCCCGTTGATCCTGGAGGGCCAGCGCCTGTACCTGGCGCGCTACCAGGCCTACGAGCAGCAGCTGGCCGAGCGGCTGCTGGCCCGCGCCGCCGACCGGCCCGAGGTGGACGAGGCGGCGCTGTCCGCCAGCCTGGCGCGGCTGTTCGCCTTCAACCAGCAGCAGCCGGACTGGCAGCGCCTGGCCGCGGCCCAGGCCGTGCGCCGACGCCTGGCGGTGATCTCCGGCGGCCCCGGCACCGGCAAGACCACCACCGTGGTGCGCCTGCTGGCGGCACTGCTGGAGCAGCCCGGCGGCGACCGGCTCGCCATCGGCCTGGCGGCGCCCACCGGCAAGGCCGCGGCACGGATGGCCGAGGCCATCCGCAACGCCAAGGCCGACCTGCCCCTGGCCGACCCGCTCAAGGCGCTGCTGCCGGAGGAGGCGCGCACCCTGCACCGCCTGCTCGGCAGCCGTGGCGACAGCCCGGCCGTGCGCCACGACGCGGCGCGGCCGCTGGCGCTGGACGTGCTGGTGGTGGACGAGGCGTCGATGGTCGACCTGGCGCTGATGGCCAAGCTGGTCGACGCCCTGCCGCCCCAGGCGCGACTGATCCTGCTGGGCGACAAGGACCAGCTGGCGGCGGTGGAGGCCGGCGCGGTGTTCGCCGAGCTGTGCGAGGGGCGCGGTTTCGACGCCGCGGCTGCCGCCGAGCTGCGCCGTATCACCGGCCAGGACGTGCCGGTCGAGGCGCCGCGCTCGGCGCTGGGCGATGCCGTGGTGCTGCTCAGCCACAGCCACCGTTTCGCCGCCGACAGCGGCATCGGCGAGCTGGCGCGGCGGATCAACGCGGGCGACGCCACCGGCACCCTGGAGCTGCTGCGCGAGGGCCGCGCCGACCTGGCCTGGCGGGCCGAGCCGGAACAGGCCGCGCTGCTGGATCGCCTGGAGCAGGGCTACCGGCCCTACCTGCAGGCGGCGCGCCAGGGCGACCCGGCCGCGGCCTTCGCCGCCCTCAACGCCTTCCGCGCGCTCACCGCCCAGCGCGAGGGGCCGTGGGGCGTGAGCGGCCTGAACGAGGCGCTGGAAGCGCGGATCAAGCGCCGCTGGTCATTGCCCGAGCGCGAGCGCTGGTATCCCGGCCGCGCGGTGATGGTGCGGCAGAACGACTACGCCCTCGGCCTGTTCAACGGCGATATCGGCATCTGCCTGGCGTCCGAGTACGGGCTGCGCGTGCATTTCGAGAGCGAGGACGGTTTCCGCGCCTTCGCCCCGGCGCGCCTGCCCAGCCACGACAGCGCCTTCGCCATGACCGTGCACAAGAGCCAGGGCTCGGAGTTCGCCGAGGTGCTGCTGGTCCTGCCGGAAGGCCCCAGCCCGCTGCTGACCCGCGCGCTGTTCTACACCGGCATCACCCGGGCCAAGCGCAAGGTGGAAATCTGGGGCCTGGCGGCGCGCCTCTGCGACGCGGTGAACACCCGCGCCGAGCGGGCGGCCGGGCTGGCCGAGCGGCTGGGCGTCAGTGCCGCCGAGCCCGAGCGCCCGGTGGAGGCTCCGATGGCCGGGCCACCGGGCCAGCTGGATCTCTTCTAGGGATTCAGTCTTCCTCGAACTCATCGGCGGCCAGCGTGCACTCCAGTTCGAGCAGGCTGCGCGAGTCGTCGCTCCATTCGGCCAGCACCTGGCGGATGGCGTCCTCGTCGGGGCCGGCGATGGCCACCAGGCGCTCGTTGCCCGGCTCCTGCTGCGGGCTCGCCGCCGGTGCGTCGTGGTGCTCGTGGGGCGTGCCCTCGGAGCATTGCTTGCAGAGGATGTACACCGAGCGCGACCAGTCCTCGACGGCGATCTGCCGCTCCTCCAGCAGGGTGATCAGCGCCTCGACGTCGGCCTGGTCGCCGACCCGCAGCCTGGCCTCGTAGGTGCTGTCGGCGGAGGGCTCGAACAGCTCCAGCGCATTGAACACCGGGTACTCCCGGCCTTCGTGTTCGCGGTGGCCGACGGCTGCGCCGTCGTGCAGGAAGACGTCGCCGTGGCAGGCGCCGGATTCGGCGTAGGGGATGTTGATCAGGCGCGCCCGCACCGGGTCGATGCGCCGGGCCCAGACCACTTCGGACTTCTCGTCCGGGTTGAGGCGCACGGGCGTCATGCCGAAGTCGGCCTCGATCGGCGTGTCACCCGCGTCGATCTTCAGGCCCAGGCGCTGCCAGACCTCGCGCGCGGTGCGCCAGTCGCGCAGGGCGGTGGCGGCGATGGCCAGGTTCCAGTTGCTCGCCTCGTCCTGCGGGTCTAGCTCCACGGCCAGGCGGTTGTGCTTGAGCGACTCGGCCCACTCGCGCCGGTACTTGTGGATCAGGCCGATGTTGTAGTGGGTGCTCGGCCGGGACCAGTCCAGTTCCAGGGCGCGGTGGTAGGTCTGCAGCGCGAGGTCTTCGTCGCCTTCGTCGTGCAGGTTCATCGCCTGCTGGTGCAGCAGTTCGGCAAGGTCCTGATCGGCCATATTCAGCTCCATGGAATGCGGCGCTCTTGCAGGGTTCTGTCAATCGGCCTAGGATGCGCGCCTTCTTCCCTCAACCGACAGCAAAGGAGGCACATCATGCAACAGCTGATCACCCTTTGCAGGTCGCGTCTGGTCTGATTCCCTCCGCCGCCTTCCGCTGCGGCGCGCTTCACCCGGCCCGGTCCTGCCACTCCCAACCTTTTCGTTTCAACCCATAGGGATTGGACCATGGGCAATTGCATCCGCAATCTGTCCGACGGCGTCGTATTGATCGCCGCGGACGACACCTGGATCGAAGGCAAAGCGATCCAGCAACTCGAAACCACCGCTCGCCTGCCGGGCATGCAACGGGTGGCCGGCATGCCGGACCTGCACCCGGGGCGCGGCTACCCGGTCGGCGCGGCGTTCTTTTCCACCAGCCGGCTGTATCCGGCGCTGGTCGGCAACGACATCGGCTGCGGCATGGCGCTGTGGCGCACCGACATGCCGACGGCCAGGCTGCACCTGGACAAGCTGGAGAAGCGCCTGGGCAACCTCGACGCGCCGCTCGGCGAGGACTGGGCGGATGCGGTCGCCGCCTTCGGCCTGCCGCCCTGCGGCCACGAGCGCTCGCTGGGCACCATCGGCGGCGGCAACCACTTCGCCGAGCTGCAGCAGCTCGACCAGAGCTACGACGACGCGGCGCTGGAGCGCCTCGGCCTCTGCCGCAAGCACCTGCTCCTGCTGGTGCACAGCGGCTCGCGCGGCCTGGGCGAAGCGATCCTGCGCGAGCAGGTCGACCTGTTCAGCCATGCCGGACTGGAGGCGGGCGGCGAGGCGTGCGCGCACTACCTCGCCCGGCACGACGGCGCCCTGCGCTTCGCCGAGGCCAACCGCCAGCTGATCGCCCGGCGCATGCTGGAGCGCCTGCGCGCCGACGGCGAGGCCGTGCTGGACGTCAACCACAACCTGGTGTCGCCGGCCCGCATCGACGGGCGCGACGGCTGGCTGCACCGCAAGGGCGCCACGCCGGCGGACCAGGGCGTGATGGTGATCCCCGGCTCGCGTGGCGATTTCAGCTACCTGGTCGAGCCCGTCGCCGACGAGCGCAGCCTGCTGTCCCTGGCCCACGGCGCCGGGCGCAAGTGGATGCGCAGCGAGTGCAAGGACCGCCTGGCGCCGCGCTACAGCGTCGAGCAGCTGGCCCGCACTGCGCTGGGCAGCCGGGTGATCTGCGCCGACCGCGCGCTGATCTACGAGGAGGCGCCGGAGGCCTACAAGGCCATCGACTCGGTGGTCGGCGCCCTGCGCGACGCCGGCCTGGTCCGGGTGCTGGCGCGGCTGAAGCCGGTGCTGACCTACAAGACGCGGGGAGGGTGCTGCTGATGATCCTCCTGCAATTGTCGGCCGGCCAGGGCCCGGAAGAATGCGCGCTGGCGGTGGCCAAGGCCGTGCGGCGGCTGGCGCTGGAGGCCGAGGCCGCGCAAGTCGAACTGCGTGTGCTGGAAGAGGAGGGCGGCGCCGCGCGCGGCACCCTGCGCTCGGCGCTGGTGGCCCTGCAGGGCGACGGCGCCGAGGCGCTGGCGGAGGCCTGGAGCGGTTCGCTGCTGTGGATCTGCGCCAGCCCCTACCGGCCGAACCACGGGCGCAAGAACTGGTTCTTCGGCGGCACGCGCTTCGCAGCGCCGGCCGTCGGCCTGGAGAGCGAGATCCGCTTCGAGACGCTGCGCTCCTCGGGGCCCGGCGGCCAGCACGTCAACACCACCGACTCGGCGGTGCGCGCCACCCACCTGGCCAGCGGCATCAGCGTCAAGGTGCAGAGCGAGCGCAGCCAGCACGCCAACAAGCGCCTGGCCCTGCTGCTGATCGCCCGGCGCCTGGCCGAGCGCGCCGAGCAGGCCGACGACCGCCTGCGCGCCGAACGGCGGCTGCGGCACCACCGGCTGGAGCGGGGCAACCCGCGGCGCACCTTCCGCGGCGAGCGCTTCGTCGAGTAGGCAAGGAAAGGCTATGTCCCCGTTGGTATGTTGTAGTGCCCCTGAGCCCTTCTGGATCCCCGCCTGCGCGGGGATGACGGTTTCGGAAGAAACTCCACCTCTACCTCGTCATTCCCGCGCAGGCGGGAATCCAGGGGCAGGCAGCTACCGCGTTCAGATAGAGGGGGCTGGCCGCGCAATACGCAACGGGGACATAGCTAAGAAAAAAGCCATATCGTCGTTACGTGTTGCACTCCTTGTGGGAGCGGCTGGGCGGCATTCCGATTGGCCGCGAAATTCGCGGCTGAAGCGGTTCGCCGCCCGCCCGTGCCTGCAAGTCAGGGTACGGGCAATGGGGACATCGCCAAGAAAAAACGGGGCCATTCGGCCCCGTTTCCTTGTCCACGCTCCGGCTTACTCGCCCGGAATGTCCTTGCGCAGCTTGACCGGGTCTTCCTTGCGGCCGCGCAGTACGCGCATGCGGATGTTGAGGGCTTCCACGCCGAGGGAGAAGGCCATGGCGAAGTAGACGTAGCCCTTCGGCACATGGACCTCGAAGGCTTCGGCGATCAGCACGGTGCCGACCACCACCAGGAAGGCCAGGGCCAGCATCTTCAGCGACGGGTGCTTGTCGATGAAGTCGCTGATGGTGCCGGCGGCCAGCATCATCACCAGCACGGCGACGATGATCGCGGCGACCATCACCGGCACGTGGGAAACCATGCCGACGGCGGTGATCACCGAGTCCAGGCTGAACACGATGTCGATGATGGCGATCTGGATGATGGTGCCGATGAAGTTGCGTGCGGCGCCGTTGGGCTGCTGCCCGGCCTCGTCCTCGCCTTCCAGGCCGTGGTACATCTCGGTGGTGCTCTTCCACAGCAGGAACAGGCCGCCGAAGAACAGGATCAGGTCGCGCCCGGAGATGCCCTGGCCGAACAGGTGGAACAGGTCGTTGGTGAGCTGCATGATCCAGGTGATCGACAGCAGCAGGGCGATGCGGGTGACCATCGCCAGGGCCAGGCCGAAGAAGCGGGTGCGCGCCTGCAGGTGCGGCGGCATGCGTCCGACCAGGATGGCGATCATGATGATGTTGTCGATGCCGAGGACGATTTCCAGGGCCGTCAGGGTGAGAAAGGCAACCCAGATTTCCGGGTTGGTCAGCCATTCCATTATGAATTCCTTTGTGCGGATGTTCGGAGGCCACGCGGGGCGCGCGCGATTCTATCCGGCTTTGCGTGAAAATTCCGTCTGTGACACCGGTCGCCGGTCGGTGTGTGGTTTACGACCGGTCGCCTCGGCATTGGTTGGTCCCGGCCGATGTGCGGTTCAGGCGAGCAGGGCGAGGACCAGCGGCAGGCTGAGGGCGGAGAGCAGGGTCTGCAGGGTGATGATGCCGGCCATCAGATGGCCGTCGCCGCCGAGCTGGCGGGTCAGCACGTAGGCGGTGGGCGCGGTCGGCAGGGCGAAGAACAGCACCAGCACCGCGCTTTCCATCGCCGGCAGGTGAAGCAGGCGGGCCACCAGCAGCGCCAGCGCCGGCATGGCCAGCAGGCGCAGGGCGCAGTTCCAGGCCAGGGCAGCCTTCTCCCCGCTCAGCTCCTGCGGACGCAGCGCGGCGCCGACGCAGAGCAGGCCCAGCGGCAGGCTGGCGGCGGCTAGCAGGCCGAGCAGGCGGTCGCTGCCGCCGGGCAGGCCGATGCCCAGCAGGTTGACCAGCACGCCGGCCAGGCAGGCGAGGATCAGCGGGTTCTTCAGGATCGGCAGCAGCAGGCCGGCGACGCTCACCTCGCCCCCGGCGCTCAGCGACCAGACCGACAGCACGTTCACCGCCGGCACCATCAGCGCCAGCAGCAGTGCCGCCAGCACCAGGCCGGGCTGGCCGTACAGGCTGCCGATGGCGGCCAGGCCGAGGTAGGTGTTGAAGCGCAGGAGGCCCTGGGTAAAGGCGCCGAAGCGCGCCGCCGGCCAGCCGCACAGGCGACGCATCAGCAGCAGACCGAGCCAGCCGCCGCCGAGGCCGAGCAGCACCGCCAGGGCCAGGCGCGGCAGCGCCGGGTTGTCCAGCGGGGCGCTGGCCAGGCTGCTGAACAGCAGGGCCGGGAAGAGGATGAAGTAGTTGAGCCGCTCGGCGGCCGGCCAGAAGGCCTCGCCGGGGAAGTCGCGGCGACGCAGGAAGTAGCCGCCGACGATCAGTGCGAACAGGGGCCAGAGCGATTGCAGGAGAGCGGTCACGACGACATCCGCGAGGAAAAACCCTGCCATGATGGGCAACCGCGCCCTAGAGCGCCAGGGTGAATGCCCAACAAGGAGTCACCATGACCGAGATCCACACCGGCGGCTGCCACTGCGGCCGGCTGCGCTACGCCTTCGAGGCGCCGCTGCGGGACATCGCCCACTGCCACTGCTCGATCTGCCGGCGCACCACCGGCGGCATCGTCACCACCTGGCTGACCCTGCCCATGGCGGGGTTCCGCTGGACCCACGGCAGCGCCGCGGCCTACGCCTCGTCGGCCAGCTGCACCCGCTACTTCTGCGCCCACTGCGGCTGCCACCTGACCCTCTTCACCAGCCACAGCCCGGATACCCTGGACATCACCGTGGCCAGCCTAGACCACCCCGAGCAGGCGCCGGCCGACCGGCACATCTGGACCGGCAGCCGCCTGCCCTGGCTGCGCCTCGACGAAGGCTTGCCCGAAGAGGACGAGGAGCGGCTGTAAGCAGGCGGGACCGTCCGCGCGGGTAACCGTAGGGTGCGCCGCGCGCACCGGCCATCGAGGCACCCGGTGCGCATGGCGCACCCTACGAGGGTCTGGTATCAGGGCAGCACCAGCCCGCCGCTGGCCTTGTGCAGTGCGCGCAGGTGGTTGCCGAGCTGTTCCAGGTTGGCCTCGCCGGCCTCGATCTGCGCCACCAGCTCCGGCTCCAGCAGGCGGCGCACTTCCTGGTCCAGGCTGTGGGTCAGCTGGCGCAGGCGCGACTGGCGTTCGGCGCTGGCAGCTTCCAGCTGCTGCCACTCGCCCGGTTGCGGCAGGCCGTAGCCGGCGTCCAGCAGCTCCGCCGGACGGCTGAGGAAGCCGCTGTTGTCGAGGATCTGCCGCAGGGTGGCGTCGGCCTCGGCGAAGCGCCCGTCGAGCCGGTCCTCGCGGGCGCCGAGGTAGCGCTGCTTGAGCTGCTCCTGGGCCAGCAGCAGCTGGCGGCGCAGGGCGGCCTGTTCCAGCAGCAGCAGGGCGGCGCCGGCGCGCAGGTCGGCCCGGGCGAACCACTCGCGGCGCTGCTCGGGGGGCAGCGCCAGCCATTCCTCTACCTCTCGCTGGGGCACGTCCAGGCGCTCGCGCAGTATCGTGAACATGGCCTGGTAGCGGTCGCGAAAGGAGTCGAAGCGATAGCCCAGGCGCAGCGCCTCGCGCGGGTCGGCCAGCACACTGCGGTCGGCCAGCCCGCGTGCCTCGAGCACGTCCAGCAGGCCGTTGGGCATGATGCTGTCGAGGTCCTGCAGCTCGCGGCGGCCGGTGCCACTGCGCAGCAGCTTGAGGGTCTCCACCGCGCAGTTGTTGGAGAGGAACCAGTAGTCGCCGTCGTAGCTCCAGTGCTGCTCGGCGGCGCGCTGCACCAGGCGTTCGAGTTCGTCGCGGGACAGCCGCAGCGGCACCGATGACAGGCCGCGCAGCTCGACCTTGGTGTATTCCTCGATCACCTGGGCCAGCGGCAGGATGAACAGGCGCGACGGGTAGGCGCCGGTCAGGCCGTCCCAGCTGGACAGTTGCACATCGCCGACGAAGGCGCGGTAGGACAGCACCAGGTGCTGGTCCAGGTCCAGCCGGCAGGCCGGCCCGCGCGGCCGCCCCGGCGCGCACACCACCAGGCGCAGCATGCTGTGGCCCCAGCGGCTGGCCCACTGCTGGTTGGGTTCGGCGAGCAGGTAGTCGACCTCGTAGACCCGCTCCGGGTCGAGCCGGCCGAGGGGCTGGCGGCCGAAGTCGCTGCCGGCGTTGAGGTAGGCGTAGTCGCCGGCGCATTCGGCCTGCGCCGCGGGTTGCCAGGCGAAGTGCTCGCGCAGGTGGCGCTGCAGGCCGGGGCGGCGGCAGGCGTAGGTCGGGTCGAGCAGGAAGTACTCCATGTTCACCGCGACGAACTCGCGCGGGTTGCTCAGCTCGTAGGGGTCGGGGCTGCGCGCCACCTGGCCGTTGCCGTGCTCGCGGGCGCCGCGGCGCCCGACCCTCTGCGGCCAGCCGGCCAGGTCGAGCAGGCGCGGGTCGTCGCTGAGGCTGAAGCGGCGCCCGGTCTGCCCGCGGCAGAGGTCGCGCTGGCCGACCGGGCCGGCGCTGGCGAGGCCGGCGTCGCAGCGCCACTGCTGCAGGCGCTCGGCCGCGGACCACAGGCGGGAGCGGTCGTACAGGTGGGTCAGTTCGTGCAGCACGGTGGCCAGCAGTTCGCGGCGCAGGCTGCCGTGGGGGCGGCCGCTGGCGGCATCGGCCTGGGCGGGGTCGAGCAGACGTGGCAGCAGGCGGGCGTTGAGGCTGAGCGAGCGGGGGCCGGTCAGGCGGCCGTAGACGTGGGCGGGCAGGTCGTCGGACCAGTCGACCCGCACCTGGCGGTCCAGGCGCTGGACGAAGCTCGGCGGCAGGGCGGCCCCGGCCTGGTCGAGCAGTGCCTGGCTGGCCTGGCGCTCGGCGGCGGAGAGGCCGCCAGCGTCCAGGCTCAGGCGCAGTTCGGCATGGGCGCCGGCGCAGATGCCGGCCAGCAGCAGTGCGACCAGCCGGCGCGCGGCGCGCGCAATCACAGGGCGAGTATGGCTTCGGCCAGTTGCCGGTCGGAGGCTTGGCGGGCTTCCGGCAGTTGTTCGCGCAGGGTGGCGAACGCCGCCTCAAGGCTGGCGCCGCGGATGTCGCCCTGGCTGGCGACGAAGCTGGCGGCGTCGTCACGGGCGGCCAGCACCACCTTCATGTCGCGGACCGAGGTGGTGGTGTCGGAGGTGAAGTCCAGGCTGCGATCCAGGGCGCGAACGATGATGTTGCTGGTGGCCACCAGGGTCTGCGCCTGGGCGTGTCCGGCGAGGCAGAGGGTGGCGGCGAGCATGATGTGTTGCAGATGGCGCATGGTGGTTCCTGGCTTCGGTTGGTGCGGATGCCTATTGGACGAGAACTGGCGCCGGCGGTTCAAGCCCCGGCGGGCGATGCGGTGAGGGTAGCGGTCCGGCGTGCGGGCATCCAGCGCCGCTCCGCTGACGGTGTTCCTCCAGGTTGGGAAAGGCGCCGTTCGACGGTGGGACGAGTGTTTCGATTCATTTATGTTATGTTATAACAATTATGGAAATACCCAGACAGGTTCCCGCCGTGCTCGATGAAGCCGAACTGCTGGCCATGCCCGCTTCCGACTACATGAACGCCCGCCAGCAGCAGTTCTTCCGCCAGCGCCTGCTCGACGAGCGGGACGCGCTGCGCCGGCGTATCGCCGAGGAGTTCGCCGGCCTGCGCGAGCAAGAGCCGACCAGCGACCCGGCGGACGCCGGCAGCGCCGAGGAACAGCGCCAGTGGCAGCTGCGCCTGCTGGAGCGGGAGAAGCGCCTGCTGGACAAGATCGACGACGCCCTGCAACGCCTGGCCCAGGGCGAGTACGGCTGGTGCGCGGAGACCGGCGAGCCCATCGGACTCGCCCGGCTGCTGCTGCGCCCGACCGCGACCCTCTGCGTCGAGGCCAAGGAACGCCAGGAGCGGCGCGAGCGACATATCCGTGACCTGTGAGGAAACCCCGATGGAGAACCGTCTACCCGTCACCGTGCTGTCCGGCTTTCTCGGCGCCGGCAAGAGCACCCTGCTCAACCACGTGCTGAGGAACCGCGACGGCCTGCGCGTGGCCGTGATCGTCAACGACATGAGCGAGATCAACCTCGACGGCGAGGCGGTGCAGCGCGACGTCAGCCTCAACCGCGCCGAGGAGAAGCTGGTGGAGATGAGCAACGGCTGCATCTGCTGCACCCTGCGCGAGGACCTGCTGGAAGAGGTCGGCCGCCTGGCCCGGGAGGGCCGCTTCGACTACCTGCTGATCGAGTCCACCGGCATCAGCGAGCCGCTGCAGGTGGCCGAGACCTTCACCTTCCGCGACGAGCAGGGCCAGAGCCTTTCCGACCTGGCCAGGCTGGACACCATGGTCACGGTGGTCGACGGGGTGAACTTCCTGCGCGACTTCCAGGCCGCCGAGAGCCTGGCCAGCCGGGGCGAGACGCTGGGCGACGAAGATCACCGGGCCATCACCGACCTGCTGATCGAGCAGGTGGAATTCGCCGACGTGCTGCTGATCAGCAAGGCCGACCTGATCGGCGCCGAGCAGTGCGCGGAGTTGCAGGCGATCCTGCGCCGGCTCAACACCCACGCGGACATCCTGCCGATGCGCATGGGCGAGGTGGCGCTGGAGCGCGTGCTGAACACCGGCCGCTTCGACTTCGACCGGGCCGCCGAGGCGCCCGGCTGGCTCAAGGAAATGCGCGGCGAGCACGTGCCGGAGAGCGAGGAATACGGCATCGCCTCGACCGCCTACCTGGCGCGTCGGCCGTTCCACCCGGAGCGCTTCTTCGCCTTCCTCGACCGCCCGTGGGAGAACGGCAAGCTGCTGCGCTCCAAGGGCTACTTCTGGCTGGCCAGCCGCTACCGCGAGGCCGGCAGCTGGTCGCAGGCCGGCGGACTGATGCGCTACGGCCAGGCCGGGCGCTGGTGGCGCTTCGTGCCGCGCGAGCAGTGGCCGCAGGACGAGGAAGGCCTGCGCACGGTGCTGGGCAAGTGGGACGCGGCGGTGGGGGACTGCCGCCAGGAACTGGTGTTCATCGGCCAGGGCATCGACTTCGACCGGCTGCGCGCCGAACTCGACGCCTGCCTGCTGAGCGACGCGGAGATGGCCGAGGGGCCGGCCGGCTGGGCGCTGCTGCCCGATCCGTTCGCGGCGGCGGCCTAGGGCTAGCGATCCATCCAGACGCCCTTGCTCTGCCGTTCGCAGGCGGGCTTGAGGTAGCGGGCGTCGGTGGCCACGCCGTAGTAGTGGATGTCCTGCTGGTACGGCGTGCCCTGCACGCGGGCGTTGCGGCACTCGCCGAAGGCGCCGCTGGGGCACTGCTCGACGAAACGCACCTCGACCTTCTGGCCCTTCAGCTGCGGCGCGCAGAAGCCGGTGCGGAACAGGTTGGCGGGGATGGTGCGGTTCTGCTGGCAGAGCTTCACTTCCAGCTCCTGGCCCTCGCTGTGCACCACGCAGGCCTCGGCCCAGGCCTGGCCGGCGAGGCCCAGCAGCAACAGGGTGGCAATGACGCGCATCGTTCGTCTCCTGAATCGGTGCGGCGACTTTAGCCTTTCCCGCCGCCGCGCGAAACCGCACCATAAGGCCATGCTTGCCAACATCCCTACGCATCTGATCGCCGGGCCGCTGGGCGCCGGCAAGACCAGCCTGATCCGCCACCTGCTGGCACACAAGCCGGCGGCCGAGCGCTGGGCGGTGCTGATCAACGAATTCGGCCAGATCGGCCTGGACCAGGCGCTGCTGGCCGGCGGTCAGGACGGCGTGGCCATGGCCGAGATTCCCGGCGGCTGCCTGTGCTGCGTCGGTGGCGCGCCGCTCCAGGTGGGACTGGCCCGCCTGCTGCGCCAGGCCCGGCCGGACCGTCTGCTGATCGAGCCTTCCGGCCTGGGCCATCCGGCCGAGCTGCTGCGCCAGCTGGGCGAGGCGCCCTGGGCCGGGGTGCTGGCCGTGCAACCGCCGGTGCTGGTGCTGGATGCGGCGGCGCTGGCGACGGGCCAGGCGCTGCCCGACAGCCAGCAGACGGCGCTGCCGCTGGCCGGCTTGCTGCTGCTGAACAAGGCGGAAGGGCTGGACGCGGCGGCCCGGGCGCGCCTGCAGGCACGGCTGCCAGACCTGCCGCTGCGCTGGACCGAAGGTGGCGAGCTGGACTTCGCCGAATTGCCCGGCAGCGCCGTGCGCGCCGGCCCGGCCGACGAGGCGCCGCAACTGCCGGAGGGCGGCGCTCCGCTGGCGCAGGTCTGGCGCGACCCCGCCCGGCCGATCTGCCAGGTGCAGGCGCAGGCCGAGGGCTGGAGCATCGGCTGGCGCTTCCACCCCGGTCAGGTGTTCGAGCTTGGGCGGGTGCAGGCCTGGCTGGCCGCGCTGTCCTGGCGCCGCGCCAAGCTGGTGCTGCGCGGCGGCGACGGTTGGCGGTCGGCCAACGCCTTGGACGGCGAGGCGCTCGACTGGCGCGCCAGCGAGTGGCGCAAGGACTCGCGCCTGGAGCTGATCTTCGTCGCGCCGCAGGCGGCCGAGGAACTGACCGCCTCGCTGATGGCCTGCTTGCGCGGGCCGGCGTGATCTGCCGGCCCGCCGGAGCCAGCGTTGCTCAGGGGTGGGCGTTGAACCAGGCGAGGATCTTGCCCGGCGACACGGCGAACCACTCGTGCCCGCCCAGCGGCTCGGTGTGCCGCGCCGTCTCTATGCCCTGCTGCAGCAGGCGGTCGTAGTACAGGTCCATGCTCCACCAGGGCACCACCAGATCGACGAATCCATGCAGGAACAGGGTCGGTGGATGGTCGGCCGGCAGTTGGCCGGGCACCACGCAGAGCGGCCCGCTGCAGGTGGCGTAGGAGCCGGACTGGATCGCCAGCGCCTTGAATCGCCCCGGGAAGGACACCGCCATGCGGCTGCTGTTGTAGCCGCCGCTGGAGATGCCGGTGGCGTACTGGCGCTGGGCGTCGAGTGGGCCGAAGTGGCCGCTGGCGATGGCGTCCAGCACATTGCCGAGGAAGTCGTAGTCGGTGCTCAGCTCGTAGGCCTGCGCCAGGCCGGGGATGTTGGTCTGCCAGAACAGGTCGGCCGGTGCGCTGGGGGCGATCACCGCGTAGCCGTTGTCGAGCAGGGTCTTCACCAGCTTGCCTTCGTGGAAGCCACCGAAGGGCAGGTTGCCGGTGTAGCTGAAGTCATCGAGCGGGAAGAACGAGCCCTGGTAGATCAGCACCACCGGCCAGCCTGCGGCCGGCGGCGTGCCCAGGGGCGTCTGGTAGATCACCTGGCGGGCGCCGACCAGGCCGGAGTCGATCCAGGTGGTGCGGTGAGGGCAGCTGACCTTGGCGGGCGAAAGGAGAGTGCGGGAGCGTTCGCTGCAGCGCGAATCGGCCATGGCGAGCTGGGGCAGGGTGAGGGCGAGCAGGCAGAGGAGCAAGGTGCGGAAAGCGATCATGGGGGTGATCTCCGTCGTTGTTGTTGTTCGATTGTCCGTCAAATAGAAACAGGAATTCCGATTCCGTCAAGTTGAAGTGGATCACTCTTATCGGCGAAGGGGGAACGGAAGGCCATGTCCCAATCGAGTGCTGCTGGCGAGGGCGATGACCCCGTGGGAGCGGCTGGCGGCTGATAGGAAAACTTCGCGGACAAGTCCGCTCCCACAGGGGGTGAGCGGGTCAACAACGGTTGATTCAGACAACGAGCCCCGCCGGCGAAGGCGGGGCGGGCAGTGGATCAGGGGTGGCGCTGGAACCAGTCGAGGATCTTAGCGGGGGAAGCGGCGAACCACTGGTGGCCGCCCGTCGGCTCGCTGTACAGCGCCGTCTCGATGCCCTGGTACAGCAGGCGGTCGTGGTAGGGCTGCATGCTGCTCCAAGGCACCACGCGGTCGGCCAGGCCGTGCAGGAACAGGGTGGCGGGATGGTCGGCCGGCAGCTCCTGCGGCACCTGGCAGCGGGCGCCCACGCAGGTGGCGAACGAGGCCGACTGGATAGCCAGGGCCTTGAAGCGGCCGGGGAAGGACACGGCCATGCGGCTGGTGTTGTAGCCACCGCTGGAAATGCCGACGGCGTACCAGCGGCTGGCGTCCAGTTTGCCGAAGCGACCGCCGTTCATGGCGGCGAACAGGTTCTCGAAGAACAGCCGGTCGTTGCTGTGCGCGTAGTCGTAGGCGTACTCCGGCTCGTTGGTCTGCCAGGCCTCGGCGGCCGTCAGCGCGTTGGGCGCGATCACCGCGTAGCCGTTGTCGAGCAGGGCGCGGATCAGCATGCCTTGGTAGAGGCCGCCGAACGGCATGTTGGCGGTATAGGTGAAGCCGTTCACCTGCACCAGGGAACCGTGGAACAGCAGGACGACCGGCCAGCCGCCGGCGGGAGCGGTGCCGGTGGGCACCTGGAACACCACCTTGCGCGGCGCTTCGCTGCCGGAGTCGATGGAGACCGTCTGGATGCTGCAGCTGATGGCGGCGCCGGAGGCGTTGGCGATGCAGCGGGAGGCGGCGAGGGCGGGGCTGGAGAGGGCGAACATCCCCAGGAGCGCGAGGATCAGGGCGGAACGATTGGGCATGAGCGACTCCGAGGTGGGGCGATGGGACTCGGAGGATTTGACGCGATGCCCTGGCAAATATCACGTTTATTTGGCGCCAGAATTACGGCATGCGATAGGTGGCGCGGCTAAACGCGACAGGCCCTGGCAGAAAAATATCGTGCCGCTCTTGCCACCGTTTCGATTGCCGTCTAGATTTATCGGAACCGATGTTCCGATTCCGATAAAAACAACACTGGAGGTCATCGTGATGCATCAAGGAAGAGGCCTGGCGGTCGCCGGCCTGGCTCTGCTCGGCGCGCTCCCCCTCGGGGTGGCGCAGGCGTTTCAGGTACGTTCGGGCGACTGGACCACCTCGCTCGACACCACCGTGTCCTACGGCGTCAGCTACCGCATGGAGGGGCAGGACAGCAAGCTGATCGCCCGCGCCAACGGCGGCAGCGGCAGCAATTCCGCGCTGATCAACTCCGACGACGGCAACCTCAACTTCCGCAGGGGCGACCTGTTCTCCGAGATGGTCAAGGTGGTCTCGGAGATGGACCTGCGCTACCGGGATCGCCACGGCCTGTTCGTCCGCGGCCGCGCCTTCTACGACTTCGAGCTGGAGGACGACTCCCGCCGCCACCGCCAGATCAGCGACGGCGGCCTGGACGAGGCCGGCTCCAGCGCCGACCTGCTGGACGCCTTCGTCTACGGCAGCTGGACGGTCAACGAACGCGACCTCAACGCGCGCCTGGGGCGCCAGGTGATCAACTGGGGCGAGGGCCTGTTCTACCAGAACGGCATCGGCGCGACCAACCCGGTGGACATCAACGCCCTGCGCGCGCCCGGCTCCGAGATCAAGGAGGCCTACCTGCCGACCTTCATGATCTACGGCTCCTACGAGCTGCGCGACAACCTCACGGTCGAAGGCTACTGGCAGCCGGGCAAGGCCTGGGAGGCGTCGAAGATCGACCCCTGCGGCACCTACTTCTCCACCCTCGACCCGCTCGGCGAGGACTGCGAATACCTGTCCGTCGCGCCGCTGCAGGAACAGGTCACCGGGCTCGCCGGCGGCGCCATGGCGTTCGACAGCCCGGCCGCGGCCCAGGCCTGGGCCAACGGCCTGCCGCCGGGCATGGTCAACGACCTGCTGCGCAGCTACATCCCCACCACCTTCATCCCCCGCGCCAAGGACATCGACGCCGATGGCGCCGCCCAGTACGGCCTGGCCCTGCGCTGGTACGTGCCGGCGCTGAACGACACCGAGCTGGGCTTCTACTACCTGCGCTACAACATGCAGGTGCCGATGATCGGCCTCACCGTCGGCCAGCCGCTGGTGCTGCCGGTGGTCGGCGCGCTGCCCAACGCCAGCAGCTCGCGCTACTACGCCGAGTACCTGGAGAAGCGCGACCTGTTCGGCATCAGCTTCAACACCTCGATCGGCGGCGACAGCATCTTCAATGGCCTGTCCCTCGCCGGCGAGCTGAGCTACCGGCCGGACACCCCGATCGCCCTCGGCCTCAACGAGTACCTGCCCATTGCCCTGCTCAACCCGCAGGGGCTGCCGGTAGGCACGCGCCTGGACGGCTACCGCGAGAAGGACATGTACCAGGCCTCGCTGGCGGCCATCTACAACTTCACCGGCCTGCTCGGCGCGGACTCGGCCGTGCTGTTCTCCGAGGTGGTGGCCAGCCGCGTGCAGGGCCTGGAGTCGGACGTCGACTACTACGAGGCCACCAGCAGCGCCTACGGCGCCCAGGCCAGCCTGCAGCTGACCTACACCAACGTGTTCAACCTGGTGAACCTGGTGCCCAGCGTCGGCTACCAGTACAGCATCAACGGCGTGGCGCCGCAGCTCACCAACGGCCTGGACGAAGAGGCGCAGAGCTGGTCGGTGGGCCTGGACGCGATCTACCAGGAAGCGCTGACCGTCGGCGCCAAGTACGTCGGCTACAGCGGCGGCGGGCTGTCGAACAAGCGCACCGACCGCGACTACCTGACCTTCAACATCAAGTACAGCTTCTGAGAGGGAACGCCATGCACCGTCTGAGAATCACCCTGCTGGCCGCCGCCCTCATGGCCGCACCGCTGGCCATGGCCCAGGTCGCCGCCGACCAGGCGGCCCGCCTGGGCCAGGACCTGACCCCGCTGGGCGCCGAGAAGGCCGGCAACGCCGCCGGCACCATCCCCGCCTGGGACGGCGGCCTGGCCCGCGACGCGAACGCCTTCGACGCCAAGCTCGGCTACAAGGACCCCTACGCGGCCGACCAGCCGCTGTTCACCATCACCCATGCCAACGCCGGGCAGTACCGCGATCAGCTCAGCCCCGGCCAGCTGGCCATGCTCGAACGCTATTCGGGCAGCTGGAAGCTCAACGTCTACCCGACCCGGCGCTCGGCCTCCTACCCGGACAAGGTGTACGCCGCGATCAAGGGCAACGCCGCCACGGCTCGGCTGATCGAGAACGGCAACGGCATCGCCGACTTCAAGGTGGCCACGCCCTTCCCGATCCCCCAGTCGGCGCTGGAAGTGCTGTGGAACCATCTGGTGCGCTACCGCGGCGACAGCGTCAAGCGCTACTACGCCCAGGCCGTGCCCCACGCCAGCGGCAACTACTTCATGACCCAGATCGAGGACCTGTTCCTGTTCAACCAGGACGCCGGCGACGCCAGCAAGGACAACGGCAACGTGCTGTTCTACTTCCGCCAGTCGGTGCTGGCGCCGGCGCGCCTGGCGGGTACCGAGCTGCTGGTCCACGAGACCGTCGACCAGGTCAAGGAACCGCGCCTGGCCTGGCTCTACGCCGCCGGCCAGCGCCGCGTGCGGCGCACGCCGAACGTGGCCTACGACTCGCCCGGCACCGCCTCCGAGGGCATGCGCACCACCGACAACTTCGACATGTTCTCCGGCGCGCCGGACAAGTACGACTGGCAACTGATGGGCAAGCGCGAGATGTACGTGCCCTACAACAGCTACCGCTTCGCCTCCAGGGCCAACAAGTACGGCGACATCGTCAAGCCCGGCCACGTCAACCCGGACCTGCTGCGCTACGAGCTGCACCGCGTGTGGCACGTGCGCGCCACCCTCAAGGCCGGCCAGCGCCACCAGTACAAGCAGCGCGACCTGTACTTCGACGAGGACAGCTACCAGATCCTGGTGGTGGACCACTACGACAACCGCGACAACCTGTGGCGCGTCGGCGAGTCCTACACGCTCAACCTGTACGACCAGCCGCTGATCTGGACCAAGGGCGACGCGGTATATGACCTGATCGGCGGCCGCTACGTGATCGGCATATTGTCCAACGAAGAACCGGCGGACCAGTTCGATATCGCCCTGAAACCCACCGACTTCACACCGGCGCAATTACGCCGAGACAGTCGTCGCTGATATCGGCGCAAATAAGCGGATCAACTTTGCGCAACTTGCAGATAACGGCAGACCACCCGGGAAAGTTCCGCGGGAAGAACTTCCCGGGGCGTCACGCCGAGACTGCCGACCATGGTGAAGTAGTTCAGCCCGGAGAGCAGCAGGTGGGCGCCAAGGTCGGCCGCCTGCTCCGGTGCCGGGTGCCCCAGGCTGTCGCGGTGGCTCAGCACGATGCGCCCGAAGGTCTGGCCGATGTAGGCGTTGAGCTGGTGGAAGCGCTGGCGGAACTGGGGGTCCATCGAACTGCGCCGGATCAGCGCGCGGAGCAGGCCTTCGCGGCCTTCGAAGAGGCTTACCACGCCACCGATGAAGGCTTCCACCTGGCGCTCCAGGGGTGCCGCCTCGCCGGCGATGTCCGCCACCAGGCCGTCGATGGCGGTGCGGCTCTGTTCAACGAAGCGCTCGTGCACGGCGTACAGCAGCACGTCCTTGTCGCCGAGCAGGCGGTAGAAGGTGCCGACCGAGGACTCGGCCAACTGGGCGATCTGGGAAATGCCGGTCTCTTCGAACTGGTTGTCGGCGAGCAGATCGGCGGCGACGTTGAGGAAGCGTTCCAGAGCCTTCTTGCTGCGTGTCTGGGTGGGACTGGCAATGCTGTACATGATCGGCTCTCGAAACGGCGCTGCCCGATTCTAGGGGGTTTGCCAGGGCAAGGCAAACAGCGGGACATGAACTAGAGGCGAAATAAAAGTTGATTGCCAGAGCAACTTTGTCGGTATCGGAAAGTTGCTCGGGCAAGGCTGTTTTATTGTCAACGAATAATGTGGGGAAGAACTTTCAATGGAATATATCGACTTGCCCAACGGCCGTTTCGCCTATATCCGCCAGGGCCGGGGATACCCGGTGCTGCTGCTGCACGGCCTGGGTTCCTCGCTGCTCGACTGGCAGCCGCAGATCGAACACCTGGCGCCGCATTGCGAGGTGATCGCCATGGACGTGCGCGGGCACGGCCGCAGCGAACCGCTGCGGGCGCCGGTGAGCATGGCCGAACTGGCCGCGGACGTGGCCGAATTCATCCGCGCCCTGGGCATCGGGCCGTGCCTGCCGGTGGGCATCTCCATGGGCGGCATGCTGACCTTCCAGCTGCTCGCCGACCACCCCGAGCTGGTGCGCGCGGCCGTGGTGATCAACAGCGCGCCGAGCTTCCCGGTCGACTCCTGGAAGGTGCGCTGCCAGGTCTGGCTGAGGCTGGGCCTGGTGCGCCTGCTGGGCCTGCCCGCGCTGGCCCGGATGCTGGCCGGCAAGCTGTTCCCCAAGCCCGAGCAGCAGGCCCTGCGCGAGCTGGTGGCGCAGCGCATCGCCGGCAACGACCGCACCTCCTACCTGTTCGCCATGCGTGCCATCCCCGGCTGGTCGGCCCTGCCGGCGGCGGGCGAGGCGGAGGTGCCGCTGCTGGTGGTCAGCGGCGACCGCGACTACACCCCGCTGGACTACAAGCGCGCCTACCTGGGCCAGCTGCGCAACGCCCGCCTGGAAGTGGTGGAAGACTCCGGCCACGCCACCCCGCTGGACCAGCCGGAGCGGCTGAACCGGCTATTGCAGGCCTTTATCGCCGAATATTCGGCACCTTTGCCCGACTGACGCGCCCCCGGCGCGCCGTTACACTGGCCGCAGTCTTCCGCCGCGGCGCGCTTCCATGCAATTGCATCCCTGGTCCCACCCCACCTCCGCCGGTTTCACCCTCACCGGCTGGCACACCCCGCCCAGCGGCAAGCCGCTGCTGCACTTCCTGCACGGCAACGGCTTCTGCGGCCGCGCCTACGAGCCGATGCTGGCGCCGCTGGCCGAGCACTTCGACCTCTGGTTGTGCGACGTGCAGGGCCACGGCGATACCGAGCACGGCGGCCGCTTCCACGGCTGGAACCGCAGCGCCGAACTGGCGGTGGAGGCCTTCGAGGCCGGCCGCGAAAAGTTCGGCGAGGTGCCGCGCTTCGCCCTCGGGCACAGCTTCGGCGGGGTGCTGACCAGCCTGATCCTGGCCCGCCAGCCGCAACTGTTCCAGCGCGCCACACTGCTCGACCCGGTGCTGTTCAGCAAGGCGATGATGGGTGTGATGGCGCTGTCCGAACTGGTCGGCCTGCACCGGCGCAATGTGATGGCGAAGAAGTCGGAGGCGCGCCGCCGGCACTGGCCGGATCGTGCCAACGCCTTCTCCCTGCTGCGGGGGCGCGGCATCTTCCGCGGCTGGAGCGACGCCGCGCTGCAGGCCTACGTCGACCATGCGCTGAAGGATGCCGCCGCCGGCGGCGTCGAGCTGAAGTGCCGGCCGAGCCGCGAGGTGGACATCTTCAGCTCCTTCCCCCGCCGCCTCTGGCCGTCCCTGGCCAGGCTGAGCACCCCGACCCTGCTGCTCTACGGCAGCCAGACCTATCCCTTCGTCGGCCAGTCCGCCCGCCGCCTGAGCGCGCTGAACGGGGCGGTGACCATCGCCGAGGTGCCGGGCGGGCACTGCTTCATGCAGGAGCATCCCGAGGACACCGCCGCGCGGGTCCTGGCCTTCCTCCGACCGGAAGGTTGAGGGTGGGTGCCAGCCGCGAGGACGTGTGGCTGGCGCTGTCCGCGCTCTGGCTGGACAACCAGCTGGACGACCACGACCACCGCCACATCGCCCGCGTGCTGCACGACAGCGGCCTGCCGGTGGAAGAGTTGCGCGCCATCTACCTGGAGGAAATCGCGCCGCTGCTGTGGACCAATCACTGGGTGGCGGCGGGGGCCTGGGAAGGCTTCGATCCTGCCTGGCTCAGTGCCGGTTGCCGCCGTTTTCAGGCATTGCGCGGGCGCCGCTGGCATCGCTGGCGCTGCCGCCTGCTGCGCAGGCCCATGACCTATGCCGCCGAGCCGGAATGGCGGCTGGTGATGGCGCGGCTGGCGGAGCTGCGGGGATAGGGATCAGTCGACCCGGCGCTGGTCGTTCGGCCGCGGATGGCTGCGGCGCCAGTCGTCGAGCTGGATCACCTTGTCGTCGGCCGGCGACGGCGGCTGGAAGGGGTGCGGTTCCAGCTCGATGCTGCCCAGGTGGCGGCCGTACATGCTGACGGTGCCGCTCAGGCGCTGCTCGCCGGTGACGGTGAACTCGAAGCCGTAGATGCGCGCCACCCGGCGCTGGCCGCGGATGTCGCGGACGAAGGCCAGGCGGCGGAAGGCGACGTTGCCGTCGAGCAGTTCCACGTCCAGCTTGGCGCAATGCTGCTTGGCCAGCGCCAGGGCGCGCTCGCGGATGCCGTGGCCGCGCCACAGCCAGGCGCAACCGGCGGCGAACAGCATCAGAAGCAGTACATCCAGCAGATCGATCATGTGGACTCCGGTGTTTACAGGCCAAGCTTAACCGATCCGTGACGCCGCGCTCAGCTGCCGCTTGAGCCGGCCGGACTTCTTGGATAGGGTCGCGTCCTGCCATTCCCGCATGAAAAGGATGTCCCCATGCAATGCCCCGTCTGCCGCGATTCGCGCCTGCAACCCACCCGCCTCGACGAAGGCCTGCTCGCCCACGGCTGCCAGCAGTGCTCCGGCACGCTGGTGGCGCTGCTCTACTACCGCGACTGGGCCGAGCGGGCGCCGCAGGACGAGGCGCCGGAAGGCGAACTGCAGGCCGAGCCGCTGAACGAGAGCGCCCACGCGCTGACCTGCCCCAAGTGCGCCAGGCTGATGAGCAAGTTTCAGATCAGCGGTACCCGCAGCAATCGCCTCGACCTGTGCACCACCTGCGACGAGGCCTGGCTGGACGGCGGCGAATGGCAGCTGCTCAAGGCCCTGCAGCTGAGCCGCAGCATCCCGGCGATCTTCAGCGAGGCCTGGCAGCGCCGCGTGCGCCAGGAGAGCGCCGAGCAGGCCCGCCGCGAGCGCTTCGCGCGCATCGCCGGGGAAGAGGCCGTGGCCCGCGCCGACGAGGTGCGCGCCTGGCTCAAGGACCATCCGCAGCGCCGCGAGCTGCTGTTCTACATCGGCCACGAGTGAGCCGGCGGTGAAGACCTGGCAGCGCTGGCTGCTGATCGTCGTCGTTGCGCTGGGCGCGGGTCTCTGGCTGTGGACGCGGGACGAAGCGCTCGATCCCCGGGCCCTGGCCTGGCTGGAGGAGGTGGCCGCGCCCGGCGAGAGCGCCGCCTACCACCAGTTGATGGGCCTCGACGCCCCCGCCGGCCAGGATACGGCGGCCGCCGGGCGGCAGATCCTCGAGGCCCATCGCCAGTGGCGGGCGCAGCATCATTATCACGAGTCGATGGTGGCCGAGGCCGAGCGTGCGCGCATCGCCCTGCCCGGCAAGGCGCTGTGTGCGCTGGCCGAAGGCGACTGCCTGCAGCGCCTGCGCGCGGACCGCGCCGGGCTGGACGAGCTGCTGGCGCGCCATGCCGAGCTGCTGGAGCGCTACCAGCGGCTGCTGGCCCTGGACGACTACCACACCCTCAGCCAACCGAGCGCGGACGAGCCGCTGGCCAACTTCTCCAGCCTCGACCAGGCCAACCGGCTGCTCGCCGCCCGGGCGCTGGCCCTGGCGGACGCGGGCCGCGGTGACGAGGCGCTGGCCCTGCTGCAGCAGGACGTGGCGCGGCTGCGCGCCTGGCTGGCGCAGGCCGACAACCTGATCCTCAAGATGATGCTGGGGCGCCTGCTCGGGCGCGATCTCGACAGCCTGGCGGTGCTCGTGCGGGAGGGGCTGATCGCCAGGCCCGAGCCGCAGCCGGCGCTGAGCGAGGCGGAGCGTTCGCTGCACATGCCCATGCGGCGCGAGTTCGCCCTGCTCGGCAACGGCTTCCTGCACATGATGGACGACCCGCAGATCACCGCCGAACTGGCCGGCGGCGCCTGGCAGCTGAGCCTGCTGTACAAGCGGCACATGACGATCAACGACAGCCTGCCGGCCTACCTGCGCGTGGCCGAGGACTCGCGCCTGGACCCGCGTGCCTTCGCCGAGCTGGCGCAGCGAGGCGAGCGGCCGCAGCCGGGCCTGTGGCGCCGCGCGCGCAACCCGATCGGCGTGGTGCTGGGTGGCATCGCGATGCCCAACTTCCATGTCTACCTGGCGCGGATGCACGACCTGGACGCCAAGCTGGCCCTGTTCGCCAGCCTCGGCCAGGCCGTGCCGGAAGCGGACAATCCCTACTACCCGGGCCACAAGGCGAGCTGGAACCTGGAGCAGCGGGCCTACTGCTTCGCCGGGCCGCTGGCGGATGAGCGGGGCCTGCGCTGCCTGCCCTGGACGGAGCCGCCCGCCCGCTGAGCCGCGCGTGGCGGGTGGCTCAGGCGTGGGTCAGGTACCAGCGCCAGTCCTGCTCGCCCACCTCGCCCATGAACTGGCGGTACTCGGCCCACTTGATCGCCAGGAATACCTTGAGGAAGTCCTCGCCCAGCGCCTCGCGTGCCCAGCTGGAGCCTTCCAGGGCACGTAGGGCGGTGAGCCAGTCGGTGGGCAGGGTCTCGCGGACCTGCTCGTAGCCGTTGCCGACGATGGCCTCGCCCGGGTCGATCTGGTTTTTGATGCCGTGATGGATGCCGGCGAGGATCGCCGCCGCCGCCAGGTAGGGGTTGGCGTCGGCGCCGCAGATGCGGTGCTCCACGTGGCGGCTGTGCGCGGGGCCGCCCGGCACGCGGAGCGACACGGTGCGGTTGTTCACTCCCCAGCTCTTGGCCAGCGGCGCGTAGCTGTTGGCCTGGAAGCGGCGGAACGAGTTGGCGTTGGGGCAGAAGATCGCCAGGGCGTCGTCGAGCGTGGCCATCATCCCGCCGATGGCGTGCCTCAACAGCGTGCCGGGCCCGCTTTCAAGGTCAGAAAGCTCCGAGGCCATCAGGTTGTTGCCTTCGGCGTCGGCCAGGCTGACGTGCAGGTGCAGGCCGCTGCCGGCCTGGTCGCCGAACGGCTTGGCCATGAAGCAGGCCTGCAGCCCATGTTTATTCGCCACGCCCCTGACCAGGCGCTTGTAGCGCACACCCTCGTCCACCGCCTGGAGGGCGTCGAAGCGGTGCTCCAGGGTCAGTTCGAGCTGGCCCGGGGCGTATTCCGAGATGGCCGTGCGCACCGGCAGGCCCTGCACTTCGCAGGCGGCGTAGAGGTCGTCGAGGAAGGGCTGCAACTGCTCCAGTTCGTACACGCCGTAGACCTGCGGCGCCTGGGGCCGCACGCCGTTCGCCTGCACGGCCGGCTGCGGCCGGCCATTGGCGTCGCGGTGCTTGTCCAGCAGGTAGAACTCCAGCTCCACCGCCATCACCGGGTGGTAGCCGTCCGCATCGAGCGCCTCGATGGCGCGCACAAGCACGTGGCGCGGATCGGCCGGGCTGGCCGGCAGGCCCTGCTCGGGGTGCATGCTGACCTGCAGCTGGCCGGTGGGCATGGCGCGCCAGGGCTGCAGGGTCAGGCTGCCGGGCAGCGGGTAGGTCCAGCAGTCGGCGTCGGCCACTTCCCAGACCAGGCCGCTGTCTTCCACGTCCTCGCCCTGGATGGTCAGTGCCAGGATCGAGCTGGGCAGCGGCCGGCCGTGCTCGTAGACGGCCAGCAGCTCGTCGCGGTGCAGCAGCTTGCCGCGCGGGATGCCGTTGGCGTCGATCAGCATCAGCTCGATGCTGCGGACTTCCGGGTGGGCGGCGAGGAAGTCGAGGGCTTCCTGGGGATGGGCGAATCGCATGGTGATGTCCTTGCATCTGTTCCCCTCTCCCTTCAGGAGAGGGGTTAGGGGTGAGGGTGATCCAGGCGAGGCAGGGCTGCATGTTTCGAGCCTCCCTCACCCCAGCCCTCTCCCGGAGGGAGAGGGAGTCAAAGGCGGGCGCCGGGAATGGCCAGCAGCTCGCCAAGCGCCTCGTCCAGGGTGGCGATCAGCCTGTCCACGTCCGCTTCCGTGGTGCTTGGGCAGCACAGGGTCATGTTGTGGAACGGGGTGATCAGCATGCCGCGGTTGATCAGGTACAGGTGCAGGGCCATCTGCAGCTCGTCGTGGAAGGCCGCCTCGGCCTCGGCGCCGGTCTTCGGCGACACCGGGCAGAACTGGAACTCGCTGCGTGCGCCCAGTTCGGTCACCGACCACTTCAGGTCGTGCTTGCCGATCAGCGCGCGGAAGCCGTCGGCCAGGCGCTTGGCCAGCGGCAGCATGTGCGCGTAGGCGGCCGGGGTCATCACCTGCTCCAGGTTGGCGCGCATGCAGTGCATGGCCAGGGCATTGGCCGACAGGGTGGTGCCCATGCCGCTGTGGCCGTGGCCATGGCTGTCTTCGCTGGCGCGCTGGCGCGACTCGGTCATGGCCTCGGCCATGGCTGCGCTGCAGCCGAAGATGCCGCAGGGCACGCCGCCGGCGATCGGCTTGCCGACCACGAAGAAGTCCGGGTCGAGGTCCCACAGCCGGGTGCAGCCGCCGATGTCGGTGGAGATGGTGTGGGTCTCGTCAATGATCAGCAGCGCGCCGTATTTGCGGGTCAGCTCGCGGCACTTCTGCATGAAGCCCGGTTCCGGCAGGACCATGCCGATGTTGGTCATCGCCGGCTCGCACAGCAGGGCGCAGACGTCGCCCTTCGCCAGCGCGGCCTCCAGCGCCTCGACGTCGTTGAACGGGATCGAGCGGCTGTACTGGGTCAGGTCGTAGGCCTGGCCGACCAGGCCGGAGCGCGGCACGGTCTCGCCGTCGCGGTGGCGCACCATCACGTCGTCCACGGTGCCGTGGTAGCAGCCGTCGAACACCAGCAGGGTCTTGCGTTCGGTGATGGCGCGGGCCCAGCGCAGCACGTAGCGGTTGGAGTCCGTGGCGGTGGCGGTGACCTGCCAGAACGGCAGGCCGAAGCGCGCGGCCAGCAGCTCGCCGCAGACCACCGCGTCCTCGCCCGGCAGCATGGTGGTCAGGCCGTTGGCGCCCTGCTCGGCGAGGGCCCTGGCGATGGGCTCCGGCGAGTGGCCGAACATGGTGCCGGTGTCGCCCAGGCAGAAGTCGATGTACTCGTGGCCGTCCACGTCGTAGAAGCGCGCGCCCCTGGCGCGCTCGACGAACAGCGGCACCGGGGTCGACCAGTCGGCCATCCAGTGCATCGGCACACCGCCGTACAGGGAGTGGCGGGCGCGCTCAGCCAGGGCCACGGATTTGGGATTGCGGGCGAGGAAGCGCTCGCGCTCGCGGGCGGCGAAGGTCTCCACGGCGGACGGGCTGATACCGCTGGCAGTCATGCTGAACACCTCGTTCGAATTTCTGCACATGCTATTTTGTGATCACAAAAATAGCAACTGATGGTTTAATAGCCGTCTGGAACGCCGTTTTCCTTATGTATGTGATCACAAAAGACCAGGAGCAAATGATGCGAGACTGTTCCCTGACCCTCAGCCAATTGCCTGCGCCGCCACGAGATCGCTGACACCATGGCCGACAATCTGCAGGAAAGACTCTACCAACGGATTCGCGAAGGCCTGCTCGAAGGGCGCTTCCAGCCCGGCGAGCGGCTGAAGATCCGCGACCTCGCCGCCCAGTGGGGCACCAGCCCGATGCCGGTCCGCGCCGCGCTGCAGCGCTTGGTGGCCGAGGGCGCGCTGGAGGGCGAGCCGCAGCGCTCGGTGCGGGTGCCGGCGATGACCCGCGAGCGCTACCAGAACATCTTCCAGGTGCGCCTGGGCCTCGAAGGCCTGGCCGTGGAGTTGGCCACGCCCAACTTGACCCCCGCCGACATGGCCGAGCTGCGCGACTGCGTGCAGCGCATGGACCTGGCCATCGAGCAGCGCCAGGTGCAGGACTACCTGGAGGCCAACAGCCGCTTCCACCTCAGTCTCTACGGCGCCTGCGGCAACCCTGTGCTGCTGCGCAGCATCGAGTCGCTGTGGCTGCAGATCGGCCCCTTCTTCAACCGCCTGTTCACCGGCGCCGACCTGTCGCTGCGGCTCAACGACTTCCACGAGGAAGCCTTCGCCGCCATCGAGGCCGGCGACCCCAAGGCGGCGCGCCATGCCATGGAGCAGGACCTGATCTACTTCGCCCGCTTCCTGCTCAACCTGCTGGAGCTGGAAGGCGCGAACAGCGTAGGGCGGGTGAAACCCGCGTGAACGGGGCTCACCGTAGCGCGGGTGGGCTTGCCAAGGTGTGTGCCCACGCGGGTTTCACCCGCCCTAGCGGATGCAGTCCGGGCCGAATGGTGCTCAGTTCTCCAGCCAGACGTCCCGGCACCAGTGCCACACCGAGTCCCATATCTCGTCGGTGAGTTCGCCGGTACGGCCGTCCCACAGCACCACCTGGCCTTCCACGTCCACGGCGTAGTAGTCGCGACCGTCCTGGCACAGGGGCACCAGGTCGCGCGGCAGGCCCAGGTCCCAGGCGGTGGCGGCCACTTCCGGCAGGTAGGTGTGGGAATGCGGGTCGCTGGCGGTGACCGGCTCCAGGCGGCCGTAGACCACGTCGCTGACCTTGAGCAGGAACTCGCGCAGCTCGAAGGGCAGGTGGATGAGGATCTGCTCCTGGATTTCCACCAGGGTCTCCTCTTCCGGCAGCTCCAGCGGCACCGGCACCGGCTCGTTGAGTTCGCGCAGCTGATCGATGACTTCTTCCACGGGCGTCTCCAGGGGGAGGGAACGGAGTCGGCTAGAGGGTAGCCGATCGGAGGCGCGTTTTACCGCGAGCCGGCGGGGAAGGGAAGAACCCCGGGCGAACCCGGGGCTCGGCGGCTCACATCAGGCGGCCGCCATCCTCGCGGGTGACCACCACGGTGGCCGAGCGCGGCCGCCGCCCCGGGCCGTCCGGCCAGGCGCTGAGCAGGTTGGTGGCGGTGGAGCCTTCGCCCGGGTGCTGGATGTTGACGAACAGGGTGCGGAAGTCCGGCGTGGCGCTGATGCCGGTGACCTCGGCGCCCAGCGGCCCGGTCAGGAAGCGCTTGAGGTCGCCGCTGCGCGGGTCGGCCACGAGCATCTGGTTGTGGCCGAACGGGCCGCTGGAGAGCTGGCTGCCGCTCATGTCGGTCTGGATCCACAGGCGGCCGTCCGGGTCGAACCAGAGCCCGTCCGGGCTGGCCAGGATGTTGCTGTCGTCCAGCGGCCTGCCCTTCGGGTCGCGGCTGTCGCCCTGCGGACCGGCCAGCAGGAAGATGTCCCAGTTCAGGCGCTTGCCGGAGTGGTCGCTGCTGTCCTCGCGCCAGCGGATGATGTGGCCGTAGGCGTTGGCCACGCGCGGGTTGGAGGCGATGGCCTGGGTGCGCGAGGTGTTGTTGGTGAGGGTGAAGTAGACCTCGCCGTTGTCCGGATTGACCGCGCCCCACTCCGGGCGGTCCATCTTGGTGGCGCCGACGAGGTCGGCGGCCAGGCGGGTGTTGATCAGCACTTCGCCCTGGTTGGCGAACTTCACCCCGGCCTTGGCGCAGGCGGCCTGGAAGGCCGAGTCCTTTAGGTCCAGCGCCAGCCAGTCGCCGCTGCCGTCGGCGTTGAAGCGGGCCACGTAGAGGGTGCCGTCGTCCAGCAGGCGGCCGGGCTTGCCCACGATCGGGAAGTAGCGTTCGCGGCTGACGTACTTGTAGATGTACTCGTTCTGCGAGTCGTCGCCGGAGTAGCACACCAGCGGACTGCCGATGCGCTGCGGCGCGAAGACCAGGCCTTCGTGGGCGAAGCGGCCGAGGGCGCTGTGCTTGATCGGGGTGGAGGTCGGGTCGAAGGGGTCGATCTCGACGATCCAGCCGAAGTGGTTGGGCTCGTTGCGGTAGTCCTCGCGGGCGTCGGCGGCCTTGCGGGTGGCGTCGAAGCGCTCGAACTCGTCGCCCGGCAGGGTCTCCCAGCCGAAGCGGCTGGTGTCGCGCAGGCCGTAGCGCTTCAGCTCGCGCGGCTGGTCGGCGTCACGGGTGGCGAAGTAGCCGGCCCAGTTC
Source organism: Pseudomonas paralcaligenes (assembly GCF_019655855.1). Classification (GTDB taxonomy): domain Bacteria; phylum Pseudomonadota; class Gammaproteobacteria; order Pseudomonadales; family Pseudomonadaceae; genus Aquipseudomonas; species Aquipseudomonas paralcaligenes. Next base: position 37,649 of record NZ_BPFX01000002.1, read on the forward strand.
TCCTCGCAGGTGAGGTAGGTGCCCCAGGGCGTGAAGCCGTTGGCGCAGTTGTTCTGGGTGCCGCGGGTGGCGGTGCCGTCCGGGCTGTAGCGGGTGCGCAGGAGCGCGTTGCCGCGCGCCGGGCCCTGGATCTGCATGGGCGTGGCGGCGGTGACGCGGCGGTTGTAGCGGCCGGGCACCACTTCCCACTCGCCCAGGCGGTTGCGGCGGATCTCGACGATGGTCACGCCGTGGGCGTTGATTTCCTTGCGCACCTCGTCGGGCACCGTGCGCTTGCCGTCCACGGTGGTCGGGCCGTTGGGGTGCAGCAGGGGCGCGTCGATGTATTCGTTGTTGAACACCAGCAGGCCGTGGTTGGAGTCTTTACCGCCGCCGTGGCGGCCGTCGATGGGGAAATAGTGCATGCCGTCGTGGTGCATGCCGACCTGCTCCGCCTGGTCCTGGGCGCTGTTGCTGGCGTCCTCCAGGAACGGTGGCAGGTTGCCGCTGATGGGCGTGCCCCAGGGTGCCAGCACGCTGGCGCGATAGCCCGGCGGCACGGTGATGGTGTCGGCGCGGCTCACCGGTATGGCCTCGAAGGGCAGCCGGTTGCGCCGGGTGAACGGCTTCTCCGGCCCCGCCGCCTCGGCCACCTGGGGCAGCACGCCGAGGAAGCCGAGTGCGCCGATGGCGGCGCCACCGGCGAGTATCTGCCGGCGGCGATGGTCGATCAGCTCGCTCATGTGCGGGTTGGCGGAATGGTTGCTGGGGAGTTCGTCGCCGCTGCCAAAAAGCACGGCGTTCTGTTCATCGAAGCTCACGGTTCGGTTCCTTCTGCTGAGGATGCGACGGAGCCACGACGCTAGCGGTCGATGGAGACGAAACGATGACGGTTGTGTGGCGATTCGGTGCCCTAGGAGCGGGTTAACGTTTCCTGCGTTGCTCGGCGCCGCTCATGAGGCGGGCATCGAGCAGGGCGTGGTGGGGGATGTCGCCTTCGGCCAGGTCGCTGAGCAGCTTCTTGTCCTCGCGGCAGCAGGCGTTGCCGGGCAGGCCATGAGCGCCGAGCAGCTCCAGCAGCAGCGGCCAGTCCCAGGCCAGGGCGTCGCTGACGATCTCGACCTCGCCATAACCGGCAATGAAGGCGTGCAGCGCCGTGGCGGCTTCCGCCCGGCTGCGGCCGTGACGGGCCGGTTCGAGCTGGGGCAGGACGATCTCGTGGACGAAGGCGGAACAGTCGGCCGGGCTCCAGCCGTCGTTCAGCTCGACGTAGAACTCGGCGCCGGCCGGGTCGACCAGGGCCAGGCTGATCAGTCGGTAGTCGGGGGTGAGGCGGGTGAATTCGGTATCGAGGAAGAGGGTGTGCATGCGGCGCGCCTGGCGGGGAGATGGCGCGACTCTAGCAGATGGAGAAAGCCCCCGGTCGTTGCGGCCGGGGGCTTCGGGATCAGCCGTTCTGGCGGATGCCGGCGACCAGCCAGGGCTGGTTGTCGCCGTTGACGCGCTCCATGCGCCAGCTTTCGCTGAAGGCCTCGCCCTGGTCGAAGCGCGAGGTCTTGGCCAGGCCACGGAAGGTCAGGGTGGCGACGGTCTTGTCGGCCAGTTCGTCGATGCCGTCCAGCTGCACGTCGAGGTCATCGATGTAGGTGGACTGGTAGGCGTCGCCCAGGCTGGCGCGCTCTTCCTTGAGGAAGCTGAGCATCTGCGGGGTGACGAACTCGGCGATCTTGTCCATCTCCGCCGCGTCCCAGTGCTGCTGCAGCGCCAGGAAGTGGGTGCGGCCGGCCTCGATGAAGCGTGGCTCGTCGAACCAGGCCGGCGCCTTGACGGCGGGACGTGCCGGGGCGGCGCTGCCGAAGATAGGTGCCTGCTGCTGCGGCATCTCGCGCTGCATGCCACCGGCCACGGCCGGGCGGCCCTGCTGCTGGCGACGCGCGGCGAACAGCTTGAAGATGACGAAGGCGATCAGGCCGAGGATCAGGAAGTCGAAGATCTGGAAGCCTTCGAAGCCATCGCCCATGAACATGGAGGCGAGCAGGCCGCCGGCGGCGATGCCGGCCAGCGGGCCGAGCCAGCGCGATGCGCCGCTGGCGGCGGCCGGGCGCTGGGCGCCGGCGGCGTTGTTGGCGGCCGCGGGCTGGTTGGCCTTGGGTGCTTCCGCCTGGCGGCTCTGGTGGGTCGGTGCCGAGCCGAAGGACTTGCCGCCGCCCATGCGCTTGGCGCTGGCGTCGAGGCTGAGGGTCAGACCCAGGCACAGAGCCAGGGCGATGCTGAGAAAACGCTGCATGTGGGGTGATCCCGCTGAGGTTGTGAGTCGCGCGTCATGCTGCCGCAGTGTTGGGACTCCCGCTAGCCGCAGAATGTTTCCGGATTTATGTGGGCTGCTCGTATAGAGGCGGCACGTGTGGTTCTGTCGGTCAGCGGCGCAGCAGCCAGGCGAGCGGCCCGCCCCGCAACTGCCGACGCAGCAGGGCGCGCAGGTCTGCATCGCCTTCTCCGGGGTGGCGCAGCCAGTGCACGAAGGTGCGCAGGAACACCGCGCTGAGCAGGCTTTCCTCGGCGACCCGCGACAGATGCAGGTTCTGCCGCCGCGCCGCCTCGCGCCACCACTGCACGGTGCGGCTGACCCGCAGCAGCGCGCCGGCCTGCAGGTGGATATGGCCGAACTCCAGCTTGTACAGCAGCATCTGCCCGGTCAGGGCGCGGTGCGCGGCCATGCCGCCGAGCCAGGCGACCAGCAGTTCCTCCAGTCGCTTGCTTGGGCTCAAGGCGGCGAGGTCGGCCGCCCTGGCCCGCTCGAACAGCGCCCGGTCGGCGCGGTCCAGCCAGGCCTCGACCAGATCGTCCTTCTGCCCGTAGTGGCGCGCGATAGCGGCCAGGTCGCAATCCAGCGCCTCGGCCACATCGTGTAGATACAGACGCTCCCAGCCGCAGACCTCGGCCAGGTCGAGGGCGGTATCGAGGATCTTGTCGGCGGAAGGCGTGGCGCGGGGCATGGAAGGCACCTCCGCCGGACAGTATGGCCAGCCTGGCGGCTCCCTCGAAAAGACCCGACGGGTGGAGCCTGTTTCCATCCGGCAGTTGCAGGCCTCGTGATGAGACCTGATCGTCGTTTACGGCACGCCCGGATTGTCGGGTCCGTCGTGTTCGGCTGAAATTTACCAATCTGGTATGGGTATCGCTTGAGCGATACCCCGTGGAGCCTGCACGGAAGCAGGCCTTCTATAAATCACTGAGCAAAAGGACTTGCCCATGAGTGAATCCGCAGGCCTGCCGGTGTCGCATATCGGCCACGAAGTGGCGGGTGCGGTGATCGTGACCGGCTCCCCCAACGTATTCGTCGGCAGCACGGCGGTGGGCATGGCCGACCAGCCCTCCGCCTGTTCGCCGAGCGTCGGTGGCCCGGTCAACCCGATCCTGGGCGCCAAGCTGCTGCCGGCGGAAACCGACTTCGTCCTGCCGGCGCCGATGCCCTTCGCCTTCAGCCGCGGCTACCTGTCGCGCGACGGGCGTATCGGCAGCCTGGGCCAGGGTTGGTCCCTGCCCGGCGAGGGGCTGGGCCTGGAGCTGGATACCGACAGCACCACCCTCACCGACGCCCAGGGCCGGCGCATCGCCTTTCCCGCCCTGAAGCCGGGCACCTCGTACTACTCCGGCAGCGAGCGGCTGTGGATGCGCCGTGGCGGCGCCGAAGCGGACCAGCCCTGCGAGCCCTGGGGCCGGCGCTGGACCGGCGTGCCGGAAGCCGTGCAGCAACACGAAGGCTCCGTCGTGCTGCTGTCCGGCCAGGGCTTCGTGCATTTTCGCCGCGAGCCGGCCGGGCGCTGGCGCCTGCACGCCAGCTTCGACCGCAACGGCTACCGCAGCGAATTCGGCTGGGGCGAGCAGGGCGTGCTGTCGAGCGTGCGCGACAGCGCCGGGCGCAGCTACGCCCTGGTCTACCAGCGCCTGTTCGAGGCCCGAGAGAACGATCATGGCCTGCGCCTGCTCGGCGTGATCCTGGCGAACCCGGCCGGTCCGATCCCCGCCGGCTTCGACCCCGCCCACCCGGACAACGACTGGCTGGTGCGCTACGACTTCAGCGCCGAGGGCGACCTGAGCCAGGTGCGCAACCGCATCGGCGAGGTGGTGCGCACCTTCACCTGGCGCAACCACCTGATGACCGGCCACGGCCAGCCCGGCGGCGTGGACATGCGCTACGAATGGGACCGCCACGACCCGCAGGGCAAGGTGCTGCGCCAGATCGAGGCGGATGGCCTGACCCACACCTACCACTACCGCGACGACCACACCGAAGTCACCGACAACCTCGGCCGCAGCCAGCGCTACGCATTCACCGGCGAAGGCGACCTGCGCCGCTGGAGCGCCCACGTGCGCGCCGATGGCAGCCGGATCGAATACGAACACGACCTGTTCGGCCGGCTGGTGGCAGTGAAGGACGCTCTGGGCCGGACGAGCCGGCGCTACCTGGACGGCGAGGGCCGCCCGCTGGAAACCCAAAGCCCCGGCGGCGCCTCACAGCGCCACACCCTCGACCCCGAGACCGGCTGGCCGCTCGGCCTGCAGGATGCAGAGGGCCGACGCTGGACCCTGACCCGCGACGAGCGCGGCAACCTCCTCAGCGTCCTTGACCCGCTGGGCGAACCGACCCGCTACGAATACACCCACCCCCAACTGCCCGACCGCCCCACCCGCATCATCGACGCCAAGGGCGGTGCCAAGACCCTGGCCTGGAACCGCTACGGCCAACTGGTCAGCTACACCGACTGCTCGGGCCACACCACCCACCACGAATACGATGACCAAGGCCGGCTCATCGCCAGCCGCGATCCCCTGGGCCAGCGGGTGGTTCGCCACTACGACCGCCTCAATAGACTTATCGGCCTGCGCCTGGCCGATGGCACGGGCGAGCAATACCGCTACGACCGCCTCGGCCGGCTGGTCAGCCTCACCGACGCCCAGGGCAAGACCACCCGCCTGGCCTGGGACCGCGCGGGCCGCCTGACCCGGCGGACCGACCCGGCCGGCCTGAGCCAGGCCTGCGAATACGACCTGGCCGGTCGGCTGATCGTCCTGACCAACGAAAACCAGTCCCAGACCCGCTTCGCCTACGACCTAATGGATCGGCTGATCGAGGAACAGGGCTTCGATGGCCGCCGCCAGCGCTACCGCTACAACGCCGCCGGTGAACTGATCGAGCGCCAGGAGGCCGATGAACGCATCACCCGCTACCAACACGACCTCGACGGCCGCCTGCTGGCCCGCCACCTGCCGGCCACCGACCAGGTGGAAGCCTTCAGCGAACACTTCCGCTGGAGCAAAGGCGGCCAACTGACCGGCGTGCACACCCCCGACAGCGACGTGCTGTTCGCCTACGACCAGGCTGGCCGCCTGGCCCTGGAAACCCAGCGCCACCGCGACGGCTGGGACTACAGCCTGGCCCACCGCTACGACGCCCTGGGCACTCGTCAGAGCAGCCAGTACGGCGACGCACCACCGGTCAACTGGCTGACCTACGGCCCTGGCCACCTGCATGGCGTACTGGTCGATGGCCTGGAACTGGCCTTCGAGCGCGACGCCCTGCACCGCGAAATCGGCCGCGACGCACGGCTCAAGCACGGCACCGACATGCTGTTCAGCCAGACCCGCACCTACGACGGCCTGGGCCGGCTGAGCGACAGCCAGCTCACACCCCTGTCCGGCAATCCCTGGCGCCGCCACTACGACTACGACCCACGCGGGCAACTGACCGGCATCGGCGACACCCTGCTGCCCGACATCGCCTACCGCTACGACGACAGCGGCCGACTGATTGGCAGCCAGCATGGTGAAGACAATCAACGCTACCGCTTCGACCCGGCGGGCAACCGGCTGGAGCGGGACCCCACTCCCAAACCACCCCAGGCGAGCGACTGGTCGCAGCTGGTCCACGCCAACCTGGACAACCCCGACTTCGACCTGCTGGGCGAAGGCCAGGGCGTGCCCATCGGCCCGCAGCACAGCTGGCCGAGCAACCGCATCAGCGAACTGGACGGCACCCAGTACCGCTACGACCCGGCCGGCAACCTGATCGAACGCAAAAGCCAAGACGGCGAGATCCTGACCCTGGCCTACGACGGCGCCCACCGCCTCAGCCACCTACAGAGAAAAGACCCGAACGGCGAGACCCTGGAGGCCCGCTACCAGTACGACGGCCTGTCGCGGCGCATCCTCAAGCAGGTCCGGCAGAACGGAGAAGAAACCACCACCTGGTACGGCTGGGACGGCGACCGCCAATGCGCCGAAGCCACGGACGAGCGCCTGCGCACCACCGTGCACGAACCCCACAGCTTCGTGCCGCTGCTGCGCCTGGAACAACGGCGCCAGGAAGAAGACCCGCTGCTGGCCGAAGTGCGCCGGCTGCTGGCCAGCGAAGGCCTGCAACTGCCGGAAGAACACCGCCCGGCCGTAGAAGACCTGAGCGTGGCGTGCTTCCACACCGACCACCTGGGTACCCCGCTGAGACTCACGGGCGAACAGGGAAAAACCCTCTGGCAGGGCCAGGCGGACGACTGGGGCGCCATCGACCACGAACAGGGCGAAACCGACCAGCCCATTAGATTTCAGGGGCAGTATCGGGACGAGGAGAGTGGGCTGTATTACAACCGCTATCGGTACTACGCACCGGAATTGGGGAGGTATGTGACGCAGGATCCTATAGGTTTGATCGGAGGAGTCCACCTTTATCAATACCCGTCTCCCACAGCAGACGTAGACCCTATGGGTTTAGAGCCAACTCAGACATGGTGGGGAAAGCTGAAGGAGACTGCAGCGGAATGGGGATTGCGGCCAGGAGGCGCTCAAATTGAGTACAGACCTGTAGATCCGGAGCTTCTACCACCCGGCGTCCCCAATAGCACACCAATAGGTGAAGGTATTGGTGAGCAATGCAAGGATGAAGAAATAGGAGTTGGCGGACTTGGCATGTTCGACAAGCTATTGAAGAAGATTCTTGGGAAAACCAATGGATCAGGTATAGGAATAGGGGGAGATGCGGCTTGTGTTGATCCTTCTATTACAGCTCACAAAGGTGCTGAAACAGCTGTAGAGGGGGTAAAAGGTAATAGCGGTGGTCTAGGTCGAGGAACTAGGGCGGTTCTAGACGCGACAAGAGCACGTGAGGAGGCGGCAGGACTATGAGTTTGAAGTCAGCTTTGCTGAAGGGATGCTATGCACTGGTCGCTGTAGTGTGTATATGGTCTTTTGTATTTATGATGCTGCCTTATGGTAATCATTTGGCCGCTATATATTTTTCTCAAGAAAAGCCTGAGAATGTATTTGAAAAATTATTCTTTTCGAGTTTTTCAAGGGTGTTTTCATATTTGTATGTTGATTATTTTGCGGTTGAGTGTGAGTCAAAAATACTCATACTGAATTCAGATAGTGGGTTTTATTATGAGCATCTGGGAGTTAGTGAGTGGATTTATGCCTATGAAAAAAATTTAGCCAAGTCGAGTCATGGGGCGAACCCAAGGGGGCGAAAGGTAATATTTGAAATGATAGAGGCATGCCCGCCTGATGGGATAAATAACTCTCCGCCCTTATCTGCTGCCATATTTATTAAGGATCTTGGCTTTGTGGAAGCATTATTGGAAAGAGGGGCGGATCCTAATCATGGCTATGTTAGTACAAGCGGGAAAGCTATTACTCCTCTTGTAGTGGCTGACAGGCTGATGGAGGTGGCCCAGAAAAAGAATGATGGCCAAGCTGTAAAGCAATACGGGCTAATTATTCAAGCTATGTTGCGCGAAATAGATATGCGCAAGTCTGACGGCCGCGATGATGAGTTTGGAGCTCGCAGTAGATAAGCTGAGCTTGGCAACATCAGTACGATGGCTTGTCGCTACACATGCTCAAGCAGGTCCTACAAAACAGAGAAGAAACCACCACTCGGTGATCGCCGGTGCGCCGAAGCCACGGAAGATCGCCTGTGCACCTGGGGGTATAATGGCTAAACTGCTTGATTGGTATTTTTCTATTATTAATAAAATTCTGTGTGAGACTAAGTATTCACTGGGTTTTTCAATTAATTATGATGACGTAAAAGGGTTGCAGGCTCTGCAGCGATATAGGATTAGTGATATTGATGGTGTGATTCGCATTGCTAAGATGAGCAATTTTGCTCCTGCCTCACATCATGTGGCGGTGGTGAATGAGAGAGAGGGGGCAGTAATCCATGTGAGGCTGAATACCGGCGAGCGTCTGGTTTCTAATATGTTTTTTATAGCTACAAGCATACTGCTATTGGTAGTGCTTATAGTTAGTTTGGTTTTGAGTTTTCGTGGTGAATTTGCGTCTGCAGCACTCATGCTGTTAGTTATGTTGCTGGGGTTGGTGCCTATTCTGGTGCTTTATCTCGTCTCTCGTATTTCATTATTTTTTTCTGATGTGCAGGCTATTTATAAGGTATTACTTGATTCAGGAGGTGCGCTTTTGGATTGAGCAATGATGTTGCTCTGGCTTTCCTTTTTGGTGGAACTTCCACTCTGAGTGTTTGGTTTGGAGGAGGGAGTACTTCTTGGGCAAGGCTTTTTTGTTGTTTTTATATCTTACACAAGTCGGGCGGAGTCTTTTGAGATTATGGTGATTAATGCGCCGGTATTTATATTGCTAATTGCTGCGCTCTGTGCTACAGCAAGAAAACACAAGGCATTCTAATATTTTATAACTATTTATTTGGAGTTTCTGCTTGGGTTTAGGGGTGTTATGGGTTCAAGGCTTGGTTGCGTAGTTAATCAGCAGTAAGGCGTTGATACATCTATGAGCGCATCCTTTTTTAGCAATTTTATGTATTTGCTCGGCTTCATTGGTCTGGCTGCTATCGGGCTGCTACCGTTGCGGACTTGGCAAGTTGTGAGCAATACGATTGTGCATAAATCTTTAAGCTTTCATGGAAAACTTTTTAACCGGCTTCGCCTTGCTTGTTGTTCTGGCGGCTCTCTGGAGTGAGGTGAAGGTCGTTGTACGTATCTTCAGATGCCTTACCGAGACATATTGTGGCCCAAGCGTTGCGAGCGGATGGATATATCTAGCAGCGCTGGGTGCTGTATATCTATTCGTTGAGATTGCGATATTTGTGTGCAAGCTAGGGCAACCTCTCTATAAAGGCGATCTGTAGTGTCTGATACGCCGCATAGGTTTCCGCTCTCACAGCAGAACGAAAACCTACGCTGTCCGAGAAACTGGCTACACCGCTTCTAGCTTGGCATACGCCAGCATCAGCCACTTGCTGCCTTCGCTGGCGAAATTGACCTGTACTCGGGCCTGGGCGCCGCTGCCTTCGAAGTTGAGGATCACGCCCTCGCCGAACAGGCTGTGGCGCACGGCCTGGCCGAGGCTGAAGGGGGTTTCCGGCACCTGGCTGCCGGCGAACATCGAGCCGCCGCTCATGGTTCGGCTCGGGGCCTGGTAGGGGCGGCTGACGCTGTTGGACAGGCGTACTTCCTGGATCAGCGCCGGCGGTATCTCGCGGACGAAGCGCGAGACCTTGTTGTAGGTCTCGCTGCCGTACAGGCGGCGGGTCTCGGCGTAGGTCAGCACCAGTTGCTGCATGGCGCGGGTGACGCCGACGTAGGCCAGGCGGCGTTCTTCTTCCAGGCGGCCGGGTTCTTCCAGGCTCATCTTGTGGGGGAACAGGCCTTCTTCCATGCCGACCAGGAACACCAGCGGGAATTCCAGACCCTTGGCGCTGTGCAGGGTCATCAGCTGGATGCAGTCCTCGTGCTCCTCGGCCTGGGTGTCGCCGGCCTCCAGCGAGGCGTGGGTGAGGAAGGCGGCCAGGGGCGAGAGGTCGTCGTCTTCGTTGTTCTCGAAGTTGCGCGCGGCGCTGACCAGTTCTTCCAGGTTCTCCACCCGGGCCTGGCCCTTCTCGCCCTTCTCGGCCTGGTGCCAGGCGAGCAGGCCGCTCTGTTCGATCACCGTCTGGGTCATCAGGTGCAGCGGCATGTCCAGCACCTTGGCGGCCAGGTTCTCGACCAGCTCGACGAAGCCGGTCAGCGCCGTGGCGGCACGGCCGGTGAGGCCCTTGTTGGCGATCAGCTGTTGCATGGCCGCCCACATGGACAGGTAGGCGTGGCGGGCGTGCTCGCGGATGGCCTCGACGGTCTTCTCGCCGACGCCGCGGGTCGGCACGTTGATCACCCGTTCCAGGGCGGCGTCGTTGTGGCGGCCGTCGAGCAGGCGCAGGTAGGCCACGGCGTTCTTGATCTCGGCGCGCTCGAAGAAGCGCTGGCCGCCGTAGATGCGGTAGGGGATGCGCTCGCGCAGCAGGGCTTCTTCCAGCACCCGCGACTGGGCGTTGGAGCGGTAGAGGATGGCGATCTCGCTGCGCTTGAGGCCGTCCTTGCGCAGGGCCGCCTCGATCGACTCGACCACATAGCGGGCCTCGTCGTGTTCGTTGAAGGCGGCGTACAGGTTGATCGGCTCGCCGTCGCTGCCGTCGGTCCACAGTTCCTTGCCGAGGCGCCCGTTGTTGTTGGCGATCAGGGCGTTGGCGGCCTTGAGGATGCCGGCGGTGGAGCGGTAGTTCTGCTCCAGGCGGATCAGCTGGGTGTCCGGGAAGTCGCTGGAGAACTGCTGGATGTTCTCGATCCGCGCGCCGCGCCAGCCGTAGATCGACTGGTCGTCGTCGCCGACCACCATCAGGCTCTCGCCGCCCTTGGCGAGCAGGCGCAGCCAGGCGTACTGCACGGCGTTGGTGTCTTGGAACTCGTCGACCAGGATGTGGCGGAAGCGCTTCTGGTAGTGGGCCAGCAGGTCCGGCTTGTCGCGCCACAGGTCGAGGGCGCGCAGCAGCAGTTCGGCGAAGTCGATGACCCCGGCGCGGGCGCAGGCGGCCTCGTAGGCCTGGTAGATCTTCAGCATGGTGGCGAGGAACAGGTCGCCGGCCGGCTGGATGTGCTGCGGGCGGTGGCCCTCGTCCTTCTGCCCGTTGATGAACCACTGGGCCTGCTTGGCTGGCCAGCGCTGCTCGTCCAGGCCGAGTTCGCGGATCACCCGCTTGACCAGGCGCTGCTGGTCGTCGGAGTCGAGGATCTGGAAGTTCTCGGCCAGCCCGGCTTCCTGCCAGTGGGCGCGCAGCAGGCGGTGGGCCAGGCCGTGGAAGGTGCCGACCCACATGCCGCTGGGGCTCAGGCCGAGCATCTGCTCGATGCGCTGGCGCATCTCGGCGGCGGCCTTGTTGGTGAAGGTCACCGACAGGATCGAATACGGCGAGGCATCGAGGAACTGGATGAGGTAGGCGATGCGGTGCACCAGCACCCGGGTCTTGCCCGAGCCGGCGCCGGCCAGCACCAGCTGGCGTCCGAGGGGGGCGGCCACGGCCTGGCACTGCGCGTCGTTGAGGGAAGCGAGGAGGAGTTCGGGATCGTTATGCATCGCGGCATTCTACGGGCCGGGCGGCGGCGCGGCAAAGCGCGTCCGGACGGGCAGGCGCGATGAGTGAACGAATGTTCGCAATTTCTCGGGCAAAGCTGTTAAAAAGCCACCATCAGGCTTGGGCGACCCCTCTAGCTCGGGTATGCTCGGGAAAAAGTCAGGCATTCCATTACAAGAACATCGCCTATGACACAAGCATCTCGGGGGGGCTCCGCCAGCGTCGCGGCGGAGGAGTCGCGCGTCATCCACCAGCAGTTCGCCACCGAGATCGCGGTGGAGCGGACTCGCCTGCTGTATCAGGGCTCCCAGGTCCCGACCCTGTTCATGTTGCTCAGCGCCCTGGCCTGCGCCGCCCTGCTGTGGCAGCCGCAGCAGAGCCTGCTGCTGACCGGATGGCTGGTCTGGGTGGTGCTGCTCGCGGTGCTGCGGCTGATCCAGATGGCCGCCTTCACGGCCGCCCTGCCGTCGCGCCAGGCGCATCCGCAGTGGTGGCGGATGTTCCTCGTCGGCGCCAGCGCCAGCGGCCTGACCCTGGCCTTCGCGGCGATCTTCCTGGTGCCCGGCGACGAGTTCCTGGTGCAGGCGATGGTCTACGGCCTGATCGTCGCCGCCATCCTCTCCGCCAGCGTGGCCTACGCGGTCAGCCTGCCGGCCTTCCTCGCCTTCGCCCTGCCGTGCCTGCTGCCGACCATCCTCTATCTGCTGCTCAGCGACGACTACGACCACCGGGTCGGCGGCCTGCTGGGGTTGTTGCTGCTGCTCAGCCTCGGTGTGGTGGCCTGGCAGGTCAACCGGCTGGTCGAGCGCAACCTGCTGCGACGCTTCCAGAACCAGGCGCTGATCGAGCGCCTGCAGCACGCCCGGGAGAGCGCCGAGGGGCTCAATCAGGAGCTGGCCCGCGAGGTGGAGCAGCGCCGCCGCGCCGAGCGCGAACTGCGCAGGGCCCACGACGAGCTGGAAATCCGCGTGGCCCAGCGCACCCTGGAGCTGGACGACGCCAGCCATGCCCTGGGCAAGAGCGAGGCACGCCTGGCCCTGGCCCTGGAGGCCAGCGAACTCGGCCTGTGGGACTGGGACCTGACCACCGATCAGGTGCATCACAGCCATCTGGAGAGCATCTTCGGCGTCACCCAGGGCGAGGTGAAGGGTGTGCTCAGCCACCTCAAGCCGCGCCTGCACCCGGACGACCTGCCCGTGCTGCGGCGCGCCCTGGTCGAGCACCTCAAGGGCCGCACCGACGGCTACTGCGTCGAGTACCGGGTGCGCCACGCCGATGGGCGCTGGCTGTGGGTCGAGGACCGCGGCCGCGCCGTCGAGCGCGACGACCAGGGCCGCGTGGTGCGGATGCTCGGCACGCGCCGCAACATCACCGAGCGCAAGCGCCGGGACGAGGAGCAGCGGCTGGCCGCCACGGTGTTCGAGGCGACCAGCGAGGGCATCTTCATCCTCGACGCGGTCTATCTGGTGCTGTCGGTCAACCAGGCGTTCAGCGAGGTCACCGGCTACCGCAAGGACGAGGTGCTGGGGCGCAGCGTGGCGACCCTGATCAGCAGCCGCGATGCCCGCCGCCAGTACCAGCTGATCCGCCAGGACCTGGAGCGGCACGGCAACTGGCGCGGCGAGCTGATGGAGACGCGCAAGAACGGCGAACTCTACCCCCAGTGGCTGCAGCTCAACGTGGTGCGCGACGCCCGCGGCCGGGTCAGCCATATCGTCGGCTTCTTCTCCGACCTGTCGCAGCGCCGGCAGACAGAGGAGCGCCTGCGCTACCTGTCGCACTACGACGAGCTGACCGGCCTGGCCAACCGCAGCCTGTTCCGCGAGCGCCTGCACGAGGCCGGCGAGCGGGCGCGCCAGGAGGAGACCCACCTGGCCCTGCTGCACGTCGATCTGGACCGCTTCAAGCTGCTCAACGACAGCCTCGGGCACGAGGTGGCCGACCAGTTGCTACGGCAGATGGGTCGCCGCCTGCTGCAGTCCGTGCCCGAGGCCAACACCATCGCGCGGCTGGCCGGCGACGAATTCGCCATCCTGCTCGATGACTACGGCAGCCTGTCCACCCTGGCGCGCACCGCCAGCCGCCTGCTGACCAAGCTGCGCACGCCGATGGACGTGGGCGGGCACGAGCTGGTGGTCAGCGCCTCGGTGGGCATCTCCCTGCTGCCGGACAACGCTCGGGAAATCTCCGCGCTGATCAGCCAGGCCGGCATGGCCATGCAGCATGCCAAGCACCTGGGCGGCAACACCTTCTCCAGTTCTACACCGACAACCTGCAGGCCTGCACCCTGGAGCGCCTGCAGCTGGAGACCCAGCTGCGCAAGGGCATCGAGGACGGCCAGTTGGAAGTGTTCTACCAGCCCAAGCTGTGCCTGGCCGACGGCAGCCTCAACGCCGCCGAGGCGCTGGTGCGCTGGCGCCACCCGAGCATGGGCCTGGTGCCGCCCGGCGAGTTTATCCCGCTGGCCGAGGAGACCGGCCTGATCGCGCCCATCGGCGAGTTCGTCCTGCGCCAGGCCTGCCGGCAGGCCCGCGAATGGCAGCGCCAGGGGCTGGTCGAGCTGCGCGTGTCGGTCAATCTGTCGGTGCACCAGCTGCGCCAGGGCAACCTGATCGGCTTGGTGCGCCAGGTGCTGGACGAGACCGGGCTGCCGTCGCACCTGCTCGAACTGGAGCTGACCGAGAGCCACCTGCTGGACAACGTGGAGAACGTCATCACCACCTTCCAGCAACTGCGCGACCTGGGCGTGAAGCTGGCGATCGACGACTTCGGCACCGGCTATTCCTCGCTCAGCTACCTCAAGCGCTTCCCGGTGGACTACGTGAAGATCGACCAGACCTTCGTCCGCGACCTGGCCGCCGGCGGCGAGGATGCCGCGATCACCCGCGCCATCATCGCCATGGCCCACGGCCTGGAGCTGAAGGTGGTCGCCGAGGGCGTGGAGACCCAGGCGCAGATGGATTTCCTCAAGGCCCAGCACTGCGACGAGATCCAGGGCTTCCTGATCAGCCCACCGGTGCCGGCCGAGCGCCTCGCCGAGCTGCTGCGCAGCCGGGCGCAGGCGTTCTGATCAGCCGTCCCAGCGGCCCGGCGCGTAGGAGAACACCGGCAGCGACCAGCGCCAGCGGATCGCCGCCAGGCGCAGGGCCAGGCCGCTGGCGAAGGAGGCCAGCAGGTTGAGGTCCTCGTCGACGCCCAGGTGGCGCAGGCCCAGGTAGAGCAGGGCGACCAGCAGCGAGACGCTGGCGTACAGCTCGTGGCGCAGCACCTGGGGCAGGCGGTGGCAGAGGATGTCGCGCAGAATGCCGCCGCACACGCCGGTGATCACCCCGGCCATCACCACCACCGCCAGCGGGTAGCCGAGGCCGAGGGCGACGTTGCAGCCGATCACCGTGAAGGCGATCAGGCCCATGGCGTCGAGCAGCAGGAACAGCCGGCGCAGGTGGTGCATGAAGCGCGCGATGAGCATGGTGAACAGGCCGGCGCAGATGGTCAGGTAGATGTAGCTGGGGTGCTGGGTCCAGCCGACCGGGAAGTTGCCCAGCAGGATGTCGCGCACGGTGCCGCCGCCGAGGGCGGTGACGAAGGCGATGAGGGCGACGCCGAACAGGTCCATGTCGCGCTTGCCGGCGGCGAGCGCGCCGGACATGGCTTCGGCGGTGATGGCGATCAGATAGACGTAGAGCAGCACACAGAACTCCTGCGTTCGGTGCCTCTCCCCCTGTCCCCGGTACCTGAGAGTTTGTGCGGCGTGGCCGCTTGCCCCTTCGGTGGGCCGCTCGGAGCGGCCGCTCTCCAGACGGCTGATATGGAGTCCTCGCAGTGCTGGGCCTGAGCGATCATGGGAGTTTGCGCCTTCGGCGGAGGGGCTCGCGGCCCCTCGCTCTCCTGCGAGGGCGCACAGTATAGGGAGCCGCCCGGCCAAGAGTCTATTTACGATCTTGCGAGCTAGAGATAAATGGTGGCGAAAAGGGGCCGAGGAGGCGGAGTTTACGTGGTGTAAATGAGCGTCCGAGGCCGTTTTTCGTCGCCATTTAGCCGACGCGCAGCAGATCGTAAACAGACTCTCAGGCCAACTGGCGTAGGAGTAGGGCGTAGTCCAGGTCGATGTCTTCCGGCAGCGGCAGGTAGACGATATGGCCATCGCCCGGCGCCACGTCGGTGGCCTCGCCGCCGGCCTTCTCCAGGGCGCCGAGCAGGAAGTTGAGGTTGCCGCGCGGGGTCATCAGCTCCAGGCGGTCGCCGACCGCGAAGCGGTTCTTCACCCGCACCTCCACCAGCTCGCCGCGCCGCTGGCCGGTGAACTCGCCGACGAACTGCTGGCGCTCGGCGAGCGAGTTGCCGCGTTCGTAGTTCTGGTACTCGTCGTGCACGTGGCGGCGCAGGAAGCCCTCGGTGTAGCCGCGGTTGGCCAGTGACTCCAGGTCGTCCATCAGGCGTGGGTCGAAGCCGCGCCCGGCTATCGCGTCGTCGATCGCGCGGCGATAGGCCTGGGCCGTGCGGGCCACGTAGAAGTGGCTCTTGGTGCGCCCCTCGATCTTCAGCGAGTGCACGCCCATGCGCAGCAGCCGTTCCACGTGCTGCACGGCGCGCAGGTCCTTGGAGTTCATGATGTAGGTGCCGTGCTCGTCCTCGAAGGCCTCCATCAGCTCGCCGGGACGGGTCTCATCCTCCAGCAGGAAGGTCCGCTCGGTGGGCGCGCCTTCGCCGAGGGTCGGCCGGCAGCCCTGGACGATGGCGCCGAGTTCGTTTTCCCGGCCCTCGTGGGCCTGGTATTTCCAGCGGCAGGCGTTGGTGCAGGCGCCCTGGTTGGGGTCGCGCTTGTTGATGTAGCCGGACAGCAGGCAGCGCCCGGAGTAGGCCATGCACAGCGCGCCGTGGACGAACACCTCCAGCTCCATCTGCGGCACCTGCTGGCGGATTTCCTCGATCTCCTCCAGGGCCAGCTCGCGGGACAGGATCACCCGGGTCAGGCCCTGGCGGCGCCAGAATTCCACGCTGGCCCAGTTCACCGCGTTGGCCTGCACCGAGAGATGGATCGGCATCCGCGGGAAGCGCTCGCGCACCAGCATGATCAGCCCGGGGTCGGACATGATCAGGGCGTCCGGCCCCATGGCCACCACTGGCTCCAGGTCCTTGAGGAAGGTCTTCAGCTTGGCGTTGTGCGGGGCGATGTTGACCACCACGTAGAAGCGCTTGCCCCGGGCGTGCGCCTCGTCGATGCCGAGCGCCAGGTTGGCGTGGTCGAACTCGTTGTTGCGCACCCGCAGGCTGTAGCGCGGCTGCCCGGCGTAGACCGCGTCGGCGCCGTAGGCGAAGGCGTGGCGCATGGCCTTGAGGGTGCCGGCGGGGGAGAGGAGTTCGGGAGTCATCGGATCGCCCTGGACGTGAAGGGGGAGGCGATTCTAGAGGGATGGTCGCGGTGCCCCATTGATCTGGGGCAGCCGCCGGCATGGAGAAGCCGTAGCCCGGATGCAATCCGGGGCCAGGCGTCGGGCCGCCCCGGATTGCATCCGGGCTACGCCGTAGGGTGCGCCGTGCGCACCTAAAGGCTCTCCACAAAAAAGCCCGGCACAGGGCCGGGCTTTTCGTGGAGCGGGCGGTGGATCAGTCCACGGCCTTGACCATGTCCTCGATGACTTTCTTGGCGTCGCCGAAGACCATCATGGTCTTGTCCAGGTAGAACAGTTCGTTGTCCAGGCCGGCGTAGCCGCTGGCCATCGAGCGCTTGTTGACGATCACGGTCTTGGCCTTGTAGGCCTCGAGGATCGGCATGCCGGCGATCGGCGACTTCGGATCGTTCTTCGCGGCCGGGTTGACCACGTCGTTGGCGCCCAGCACCAGCACCACGTCGGCCTGGCCGAACTCGGAGTTGATGTCTTCCATCTCGAACACCTGCTCGTAGGGCACTTCGGCCTCGGCCAGCAGGACGTTCATGTGGCCAGGCATACGACCGGCGACCGGGTGGATCGCGTACTTCACGGTCACGCCGCGGTGGGTCAGCTTCTCGGCCAGTTCCATCAGCGCGTGCTGGGCACGGGCCACCGCCAGGCCGTAGCCCGGGACGATGATCACGGTGTCGGCGTTGGTCAGCAGGAAGGCGGCGTCGTCGCTCGAACCGGACTTCACCGGACGGGCTTCCTGGGCGCCAGCCGGGCCGGCTTCTTCGGTCGCACCACCGAAACCACCGAGGATGACGTTGAAGAACGAGCGGTTCATCGCCTTGCACATGATGTACGAGAGGATGGCGCCCGAGGAGCCGACCAGCGAACCGGCGATGATCAGCATCGAGTTGTTCAGCGAGAAGCCGATACCGGCCGCCGCCCAGCCCGAATAGCTGTTGAGCATCGATACCACGACCGGCATGTCGGCGCCGCCGATCGGGATGATGATCAGCACGCCGATGATGAAGGCCAGGGCCACCAGCAGGGCGAAGGCGCGGATGTCACCGGTGAAGGTGAAGTACAGGCCCAGGCCGACGATGGCCAGGCCGAACAGCAGGTTGACCAAGTGCTGGCCCTTGAACTGCACGGGCGCGCCCTGGAACAGGCGGAACTTGTACTTGCCCGACAGCTTGCCGAAGGCGATCACCGAACCGGAGAAGGTGATGGCGCCGATGGCCGCGCCGAGGAACAGTTCCAGGCGGTTGCCGGCCGGGATGGCGTCGCCCAGGGTGGCGACGATGCCCAGCGACTGCGGCTCGACGACGGCGGCGATGGCGATGAACACGGCGGCCAGGCCGATCATGCTGTGCATGAAGGCGACCAGTTCCGGCATCTTGGTCATCTCGACGCGCTTGGCCATGATCGAGCCGGCGGTGCCGCCGACCAGCAGGCCGACGATGACGTAGCCGATGCCTTCCAGCGCCAGCTCGCTGCCGAGCTTGTGGATCAGGCCCAGGGTGGTCAGTACGGCGATGGCCATGCCGATCATGCCGAAGGCGTTGCCGCGACGCGAGGTGGTCGGGTGCGACAGGCCCTTGAGCGCCTGGATGAAGCAGATCGAGGCGACGAGGTAGAGAACAGTGATCAGATTCATGCTCATGGTCAGTGTTTCTCCGCAGCCGCTTTCGGCGCTTTCTTCTTGAACATTTCCAGCATGCGCCGGGTGACCAGGAAGCCACCGAAGACGTTGACCGCGGCCAGGGCCACGGCCAGGGTGCCCATGGCCTTGCCCAGCGGGGTCACGGTCAGGGCGGCGGCCAGCATGGCGCCGACGATGACGATCGCGGAAATCGCGTTGGTCACGGCCATCAGCGGGGTGTGCAGGGCCGGGGTGACGTTCCACACCACGTGGTAGCCCACGTAGATGGCCAGCGCGAAGATGATCAGGTTGTAGATGCCGTCGGAAATCATATCCATGTCCGGTACTCCCCTTAACCGTTGGTGCGGACGACCTGGCCGTCGCGGCACATCAGGCACGCGGCGACGATGTCGTCTTCGAGGTTGAGCTGGAACTGGGCTTCCTTGTCGATCACGAGCTTGAGGAAGTCCAGCAGGTTGCGGGCGTACAGGGCGGAGGCATCCGCCGGCACCAGCGCGGCCAGGTTGGTGTGGCCGACGAGGGTCACGCCATGCTTGACCACCACCTGATCGGCTTCGGTCAGCGGGCAGTTGCCACCCTGGGCGGCCGCGAGGTCGATGACCACGGAGCCCGGCTTCATCTCGGCGACGGTCGCCTCGTGCAGCAGGGTCGGTGCCTTGCGGCCCGGGATCAGCGCGGTGGTGATGACGATGTCGGCCTGCTTGGCCTTCTCGTGCACAGCCTTGGCCTGGCGCTCCATCCACGAGGCGGGCATCGGGCGGGCGTAGCCGCCGACGCCCTGGGCGCACTCGCGCTCCTCATCGGTCTCGAACGGCACGTCGACGAACTTGGCGCCGAGCGACTCGATCTGCTCCTTCACGGCGGGACGCACGTCGGAAGCCTCGATCACAGCACCCAGGCGCTTGGCGGTGGCGATGGCCTGCAGGCCGGCCACGCCGGCGCCGAGGATCAGCACACGGGCGGCCTTCACGGTGCCGGCGGCGGTCATCAGCATGGGCATGAAGCGCGGGTAGTGGTTGGCGGCGAGCATCACGGCTTTGTAGCCGGCGATGTTGGCCTGCGAACTCAGCACGTCCAGGCTCTGCGCGCGGGAGGTGCGCGGGGCGGCCTCCAGGGCGAAGGCGGTGATGCCACGGGCATTCATGCGCGCGATGGTGTCGTTGCAGAACGGGTTGAGCATGCCGACCAGCACGGCGCCGGTCTTCATGTGGGCCAGTTCGGCTTCGGTCGGAGCGACCACTTTCAGCACCAGGTCGGCGCCGAGGGCGGTGGCGTCGTTGCCGATGCTGGCACCGGCGGCTTCATAGGCGCTGTCCGGAATGCTGGCGCTGACGCCGGCACCGGTCTGGACGGTCACCTGATGGCCCTGGCCAACCAGCTTCTTGACGGTTTCGGGCGTCGCGGCAACCCGCGTCTCCCCGGCGTGGGTCTCGAGAGGAACACCGATGTGCACTGAGAATTCTCCTGCGTGATCGTATTAATGAACCCGTGCACTACGTGTGGCGCGCGGGTGTGTGGGATCAGCACAAAGCCGCACCGGAAGGGTGCGGGCGCGGCATTTTGCAGGCGATTGCCTGGACCATCAAGAAATTCTGAAGCGGTACTCGTTGATAACTACAAGTCACGCCGTGACCATGGCTCCCCGGCCGTCCCCGCAAAGCGCCGTTGTTGCTGGGATGATGCCCCGTTCGCGGGAGAACGGCCCACGGCGCCGCATTCGGCGCGTGAATGGCCGTTCGTCGACTTGGCCGGATGAAGGCGCCGCGTGGCGCAAAGCATCAAGGGAGGCCCGGTTTGTAGTAGGCGCGGCCGGTCGACTACGCGGCGCCTTCGACGCGCCGGCGGCCAGGAAGCGCGTCTTGGGCTAAGCTGGCAAGAGGCATTTGGCCAGTACCCAACCCCCGTTCGTTCAGGTCGTTTCGATGTCGTCTGTCTTCCGCTGGCTCATGCCCCTGCTGCTCCTGGCGCTGTGCGCCACGGCCCGCGCCGAACTGCCGCTGCTCGACCTGCGCCAGGTCGACAGCCACACCGTGCCCGCCCTGCGCATGCTGGAGGATGCCTCCGAGCAGCTCGCCCTGCACCAGGCCCGCGAGCGCCTGCCGAACCAGGGCCGGACGCTGAACCGGATTCCCACCCTGGGCTGGAGCGACAGCGCCTGGTGGTTCGGCCTGCGCCTGAAGGGCGACTCCGGCGACCGCTTCTACCTGTGGCTCGACCACACCTACCTCGACGACGTGCAGGTCTGGGTGTTCGTCGACGACCGCCTGGCGCTCTATCGCCAGGTCGGCGACCACCTGCCCTTCGCCCTGCGCGACGAGCCCATGCGCGCCTTCATGGTGCCGCTGCCCACGCTTGGCCGTGGCGAGCAGGAAGTGGTGCTGCGGGTGCGCAGCACCTCCTCGATCAGCCTGCCGGTGAAGCTGGTGCCGGCGGCGGACAAGGACCGCCTGCTGGCCGCCACCTGGCTCAACAACGGCCTGATCGTCGGCGCCCTGCTGGTGATGGGGCTGTTCCACCTGGCCAAGTTCGTCGCCGCGCCGGACCGCCGCCTGGGCTACTACTGCGCGACCATCCTCAGCGTCGCCTGGTACACGGCGGCGATCAACGACCTGACCAACCTGCTGCTGTGGCGCAACTGGCCGATCGCCATGCAGTTCGAGACCAACCTGTTCGGCATGCTCACGCTGGCCTTCAGCACCCTGTTCATCGGCGCCTCGCTGCGCCTCGACACGGGTGTGGCGCGCCACCTGCGCGGGGTGCTGATCGTGGGGCTGGCCGGGGTGCTGGCGTGGGTGCTGCTGAGCCAGGGGCACAGCCAGGCGGCCCAGGCGATGAACCTGATGATGCTGGCGACCGGCGTGTTCCAGCTCGGCCTGACTCTGCTCGCCCTCTACCTGCGGCGGCCGTACGCGGGCTGGTTCGCGCTGTTCTGGAGCGCCGCCATCCTGCTCATGCTGATGCTCTCGCTGAGCCGCGCCGGGGTGGTGCCGCGCAACGCCTGGGTCGACGTGCTGCACGCCTGGCTGCCGGTGGTCTGCGTGTTCCTCTTCGGCGTGCTCAACGGCCGCCAGCTGGAGGACGTGCGCCAGGCCCTGCTGGCCTCCCGCGAGCAGGCCATCGTCAACCTGGAGCAGTACCGCGGCCTGTTCCGCAATGCCGCCGAGGGCATCTTCCGCTGCAACCGCCAGGGCCTGCTGCTGGAGACCAACCCGAGCTTCCTGCGCCTGCTCGGCCGTGCCGAGGCGGATGCCGAACTGCTCCAGGCGCAGCCGATCCAGGGGCTGCTGGCGCCCGGCGACTGGCAGCGCCTGCGTGGACAGCTCAGCGACGCGCAGTCCACCGCCAGCGGCGAGGTGCAGCTGCAGACCGCCGACGGCCAGGCCCGCTGGGTACACCTCTCGCTGCACGAACAGCGCAGCCAGCACTGCATCGAGGGCATCGTGGTCGACCTCAGCGAGCGCCGTGCCCTGGAACAGCGCTTGGCGCGGCTGGCCGCCCACGACTCGCTCACCGGCCTGGTCAACCGGCGCGAGCTGGAGCGCCTGCTGCAGGGCAGCCTCGAGGGCAGCGGCCGGCGCTACAGCCACCTGCTGCTGCTCGACCTCGACCAGTTCAAGCAGGTCAACGACCTCTGCGGGCACTCGGCGGGCGACCAGCTGTTGCGCCAGCTGGCCGGCCACCTGCTGGGCAGCGTGCCGAGCCAGGCCGAGCTGGCGCGCATCGGCGGCGACGAATTCGCCGTGCTGCTGGCCGACTGCGACCGCCAGCAGGCGCTCGAACAGGCCGAGCGCCTGCGCCTGGCGGTGGAGCAGTTCGTGTTCAGCTACGGCGGCCGGCCGTTCCGCCTGTGCGTGAGCATCGGCGTGCTGGAGCTGGAGTCCGGCGTGCGCGACTGGGAGGAGGCGCTGAACTGGGCCGACAACGCCAGCAGCCTGGCCAAGGCCCAGGGGCGCAACCGCGTGCACCTGTTCAACCCGGCCGACGGCGCGCTGGTCGAGCACCAGCGCCAGCTGCAGTGGATCGCCCGCCTGCGCGAGGCCTTCGAGCAGCAGCATTTCGAGCTGTTCTACCAGCCGGTGTGCCCATTGCAGGACGAAGAGGAAGGCCTGCACTACGAGGTGCTGCTGCGCTACCGCGACCCGCAGTCCGCCGAGTGGGTGTCGCCGGGGCAGTTCTTCCCGGCGGCGGAGCGCTACGGCTTCCTCGCCCAGATCGACCGCTGGGTGCTGCGCCGCTACTGCGAGTGGCTGGCGCAGAACCCGCACCACCAGGCGGCGCTGGGCCAGGTCAACATCAACCTCAGCGCACCGTCGCTGCTGGACCCGGAGTTCCACCAGCTGCTCGATGAACTGATCGACACCCACCGCCTGCCGGTGGCCAAGCTGTGCCTGGAGATCACCGAGATGGTGGCGCTGGCCGAGCTGGGCAGCTCCGCCGGCTGGATCGAGCGCCTGCGCCGGCGCGGCCTCAAGGTGGCGCTGGACGACTTCGGCAGCGGCTTCGCCTCCTACGCCTACCTGCGCCACCTGCCGCTGGACCTGCTGAAGATCGACGGCACCTTCGTGCGTGGCATCGAGCGGGACCCGATCAACCGGGCCATGGTCGGCTCCATGGCGCAGATCGCCCGCCAGCTCGGCCTGCGCACCGTCGCCGAGTTCGTCGAGAACGAGGCCGCCCGGGCCTGCCTGCGCGAGCTGGGCATCGACTACATCCAGGGCTACCTGATCGACCGGCCGAGGCCGCTGACCGAGCTGGCCGACGCGGTGGCCGAGCCGGCGCCGCAGTAGCGCGCCGGGTCAGGCCTCGCTCAGCAGATGGGTGGGGATGCGCGCCAGGAATTCCCGACGCAGGCCGAGCATGCGCGCCGGCCGGCTGTCCAGCAGCGACTCCGGCGGCTGGTCGGCGGGCAGGTCGAGCAGCATCGCGCTGAAGTTGAGCACCAGCGCCTCGCGGGAGAACACGCCGCCGCCCAGGGCGTAGAAGGCCGAGATCAGCTCGCGCAGGCCGAGCGGCAGGCGCCAGCGGATGCGCAGCGCGGAACCGAAGCCGGCGGAGCGCTGGTGCAGGGCCTGCTCGATCTCCTCGTCGGACAAGTCGCCGCCGAGCTTGCGCCAGTCCTGCAGGCAGCGCAGCAGGGCCAGCTCGCCGATGTTGTGCAGCAGGCCCGCCGTGTAGCACAGCTCGTGGTCCAGACGCAGCTGCGCGGCCTGCCAGTGGGCCAGCTCGGCGCCGCGCTGGGCGCGCTTGCCGGCGCCGACGGCGAGTTCGGCCAGGCGCGGGTCCTGCAGGCGCGCATTGCGCTGCACGGCCATGCCCAGCACCAGGTTGAGTGCGCGCGGCACGCCCAGGCGCTGCAGCGCCTGGGGCAGGGTGTGGCAGGTGGCGCCGCGGCGCTCGGCCGCGCTGTTGGCGGCGGCGATCAGGCGGGCGGTGATCTGCGGGTCGCGGACGAACTCGCGGGCCAGGGTGCCGAGGTCGGTCTCGCTGGCCTGCAGGCTCCGGCTCACCGCGGTGCGCACGTCGGCCAGCAGCGGCGCGCCGTCGCCGTCCTCGCGCATGGCGTCGAGGTACTGGGCGAGGTCGTTCGCGGTCTGCGGCGCTGTTGCGGCGGCGCTCTCGTTGCTCGCCGCTGGCAGCAGGCTGGCCAGGCGCTGGCGCAGGTGCTCGGCGTTGAACGGCTTGGCCAGGTAGGCGGCGGGCGCCAGCGGCAGCACGGCGCGCACGCTGCTGGCGTCGACCCGGCTGCTGATCAGGATGCAGGGCAGCGCCGGCGTGCGCGGCTGGCGCCGCAACTGGCGGAGCAGCTCGATACCGTCCAGGCCGGGCAGCTCGCCATCGGCGATCACCAGGTCCGGCAGGCGCCGGCGGCAGCGCAGCAGGGCGGCCTGGCCATCGGTGAAGCGCTGCACCTGGGCGTCGCTGCGGATATCGAGCACCAGCTGGGTCAGCAGGTCGGCGGTCCAGGGGTCGGCTTCGGCAATGAGGACTTCCGGTACGGCGACCGCGGCGGGCATGAGGACCTCGGGTGATTGACCTGGTGATTTCGGCGGGTGGCGCGGCACAGCGGGCGTGGTGCGCCGGAAATGCTGAACGTGGCGTCAGGATAGCGCCACCCGACACCTGCGACGAGCGCTCTAGGTCAATACTCGGGGCTTATTTCCTACTACTTTGGAACTAATTCTGGCCCAGGCTGGAGGCGATCAATGCTCGACTGGATGCCAGCACCTCTTCCTGGCGCTCCTGGCTGGCCATCATCCGCGCCAGCACCAGCGCGCCGACGCACTGGGCGAGGATGGCCCAGGCCAGCTGCTCGTCGCCCAGTTCCCGCGCCCAGGCCTGCTGCAGGCGGGCCAGCCAGTGCTCGGCCGTCGCCCGCACCTCGGCGTCGGCGCGGGCGATCTCTGCGCCCAGGGCGGGGATGGCGCAGCCGGCGGAGGGCTGCTGCACGTGCTTCATGTTGAGGTACATGGCCAGGCAGCGCTGCAGCTTGTCGCGGCTGGCGTCGCTGCTGCCGAGGCGTTCCGCGCTGCGGCTCAGCTCGCGCTCGACGATGGCAGCGAACAGTTCGTCCTTGGACGAGAAGTGCCCGTAGAAGGCGCCGCCGGTCAGGCCGATGGCCTTCATCAGGCCGTCCACCCCGGTGCTGGCGAAGCCGCCGCACTTGGCCAGGCTGCCGCTGGCGTCGAGCAGCTTCTCGCGGGTCTGGGCCTTGTGTTCGGCGGAATAGCGCATGGGGGACAACTCCTGCTTGACGGGTGCCGAAAGCGTAGCATAACGTCTGTTAAGTAAACGATCGTTTATCAAAGAGGTGACGACATGAGCGACAACAAGAATGACAAGAAGGTGGTGCTGGTGATCGGCGCCGGCGACGCGACCGGCGGCGCCATCGCCAGGCGCTTCGCCCGCGAGGGCTTCGTCGCCTGCGTCACCCGGCGCAGCGCGGACAAGCTGCAGCCCCTGGTGGACGGCATCCGCGCCGAGGGCGGCGAGGCCCACGGCTTCGGCTCCGACGCGCGCAAGGAGGAGGAGGTCGCCGAACTGGTCGAGCGGATCGAGCGCGACATCGGCCCGATCGAGGCCTTCGTCTTCAACATCGGCGCCAACGTGCCGTGCAGCATCCTTGACGAGACCGCCCGCAAGTACTTCAAGATCTGGGAGATGGCCTGCTTCTCCGCCTTCCTCACCGCCCAGGCGGTGGCCCGGCGCATGGTCACCCGCGGCCGCGGCACCATCCTCTTCACCGGCGCCACCGCGGGCCTGCGCGGTGCCTCCCACTTCGCCGCCTTCGCCGGCGCCAAGCATGGCCTGCGCGCCCTGGCCCAGAGCATGGCGCGCGAGCTGGGGCCACGGAACATCCACGTCGCCCACGTGGTGGTGGATGGCGCCATCGACACGGACTTCATCCGCGACACCTTCCCCGACCTCTATGCACGCAAGGACCAGGACGGCATCCTCGACCCGGAGCACATCGCCGACAACTACTGGTTCCTGCATGCCCAGCCGCGCGATGCCTGGACTTTCGAACTGGATCTGCGCCCCTGGATGGAGAAGTGGTAGGCGGCTGGCTGCGCGACGATGAGGCGTTATTGGCAGGTCGGTGAAAAATGCTCATTGGCTACAGCCAACTCCGCTTTTTCCCCAACCCGCCGCCTAGCCTGATCGCCGCTCGCGCAGCCGCGATTTCGTGAACAACAAACAGAAGAGCACACCCCGATGAGCAAGACCGTGGATTTCTATTTCGACTTCGGCAGCCCCACCACCTACCTGGCGTGGACCCAGCTGCCGAAGCTCTGCGCCGAGACCGGCGCCACCCTGGTGTACAAGCCGATCCTGCTGGGCGGAGTGTTCCAGGCCACCGGCAATGCCTCGCCGGTGACCATCCCGGCCAAGGGCCGCTTCATGATGCAGGACCTGGCCCGCTACGCCCGCCGCTACCAGGTGCCGATGCAGTTCAACCCGCACTTCCCGATCAACACCCTGCCGCTGATGCGCGCCGCCGCGGCCGTGCAGCTGCATATGCCGGAGCGCTTCGAGGCCTTCCTCAAGCTGATCTTCGAGGCCATGTGGGTGCAGGCGTGCAACCTGGGCGACCCGGCGGTGCTGGGCGAGGTGCTGGCGTCCGGCGGCTTCGAGCCGCAGCGGCTGCTGGCGCTGATCGCCGAGCAGGAGGTGAAGGACGCGCTCAAGGCCACCACCGACGAGGCGATCAAGCGTGGCGTGTTCGGCGCGCCAGCCATGTTCGTTGGCGACGAGCTGTTCTTCGGCCAGGATCGCCTGGACTTCGTGCGCGAGGCGCTGGCCTGAGCGCGAGCCGTCGCCAGGGCGGTGGGAGCGGCCTTGGCCGCGACGCTTGCCGGTAGCCGGGATCGCGGCCGAGGCCGCTCCCACACTGTTCGGGGCACGGGCAAAAAAAGACCCGCCGTGTAGGCGGGTCGGGAGGGAATCGCCCGGGCGGGGGCCTCGGGCGAATCGGGCGTCGCCCCCATGCACAGGGGCGACACGCAGGACGGTAGGGCTCAGGCCAGTTCGTCGAAGCACTCGGCGACGATGGCGATGCCTTTTTCCAGTTGCTCGTCCGGAATGGTCACCGGCATCAGGAAGCGCAGCACGTTGTAGTAGGTGCCACACGACAGCAGGATCAGGCCCTTGTCGCGGGCACGGGCGACGATCTTGCCGACCAGCTCGGCGGCCGGCTTGTCGTGGTCGCCGCCCTCGAACAGCTCGATGGCGACCATCGAGCCCAGGCCGCGCACGTCGCCGATCACCTTGTGCTTGGCGGCGATGGCGTTGAGGCCGGCCTTGAGCTTCTCGCCCACGGCCTGCGAACGCTCCAGCAGCTTCTCTTCCTCGAACACTTCCATCACGGCCAGGGCCGCGGCGCAGGCGATCGGGCTGCCGGCGTAGGTGCCGCCCAGGCCGCCGGGGGCGATGCTGTCCATGATCTCGGCCTTGCCGCACACGCCGGAGATCGGGAAGCCGCCGCCGACCGATTTGGCGAAGGTGGTCAGGTCCGGGACGATGCCCAGCTGCTCGGTGGCGAAGAAGGTGCCGGTGCGGCCGGCGCCGGTCTGCACTTCGTCGGCGATCAGCAGGATGCCGTGCTGGTCGCACAGGGCGCGCAGGCGCTGCATGAACGGCTTGGAGTTGACGTAGAAGCCACCCTCGCCCTGCACCGGCTCGATGATGATCGCGGCGATGTCCTGGGGCTGGGCGTCGTTCTTGAAGATGCGCTCGATGCTGGCGATCGACTCGTCTTCGCTGATGCCGTGCAGCGGGCACGGCGCCAGGGCGCGGAACACGCCGCCCGGCATCAGGCCCATGCCGGCGGAGTAGGGCACGACCTTGCCGGTCAGGCTCAGGGTCATCATGGTGCGGCCGTGGTAGGCGCCGGTGAAGGCGATCACGCCGGCGCGGCCGGTGGCGGCGCGGGCGATCTTCACGGCGTTCTCCACCGCTTCGGAGCCGGAGGTGACCAGCAGGGTCTTCTTGGCGAAGTCGCCCGGCACGCGCTTGGCGATCTGCTCGCACAGGGCGATGTAGGGCTCGTAGGCCAGCACCTGGAAGCAGGTGTGGGTCAGCTTGGTCAGCTGCTCCTGCACGGCGGCGATCACCTTCGGATGCAGGTGACCGGTGTTCAGCACGGCGATGCCGCCGGCGAAGTCGATGTACTCGCGGCCGTCGACGTCCCACACGGTGGCGTTCTCGGCGCGCTCGGCGACGATCGGGTGGATCTGGCTGACGCCACGGGCCACGGCGGCCTGGCGACGTTGCAGGAGGGATTCGTTCTTGCTCATGTTGTCCTCATAAGCCGCTTCTTGGGCGGCCCGGTCCAAGGATGATGACGGGGCGGGGTGGGCGCTTCAGCTAACGATGATCGAACTGTCGCCTACCTGCTGGCCGTCGGCTGGGTCAGCCGGTGCCACCACCGGAAACGCCGACGCCGGGTGACCACGACTCCTGCCTGTCACCCGACACCCACGGATCACTGCCCGGCGGCCTTATACGCCACCGAGACACATGTACTTGATTTCGAGATAGTCCTCGATGCCGTACTTAGAGCCTTCGCGGCCGAGGCCGGAGGCCTTCACGCCGCCGAACGGCGCCACTTCGTTGGAGATCAGGCCGGTGTTGATGCCGACCATGCCGTACTCCAGGGCCTCGGCGACGCGGAACACGCGGCCCAGGTCGCGGGCGTAGAAGTAGGAGGCCAGGCCGAACTCGGTGTCGTTGGCCATGGCGATCACTTCGCCCTCGTCCTTGAAGCGGAACAGCGGGGCCAGCGGGCCGAAGGTCTCTTCCTTGGCCACGGCGGCATTGTTCGGCACGTCGACCAGGATGGTCGGCTCGAAGAAGCTGCCGCCCAGGGCGTGCGGCTTGCCGCCGGCGACTACCTTGGCGCCCTTGCTCACGGCGTCGTCGATGTGTTCCTGGACCTTGGCCACGGCCTTCTCGTCGATCAGCGGGCCGGTGGTGGTGCCGTCTTCCAGGCCGTTGCCGATCTTCAGCTTGGCCACGGCGGCCTTGAGTTTCTCGACGAAGGCGTCGTACACGGAATCCTGGATGTACAGGCGGTTGGCGCAGACGCAGGTCTGGCCGTTGTTGCGGTACTTGGAGATCAGCGCACCTTCCACAGCGGCATCCAGGTCGGCGTCGTCGAAGACGATGAACGGCGCGTTGCCGCCCAGTTCCAGGGACACCTTCTTGATGTCGTGGGCGCACTCGGCCATCAGCTGGCGGCCGATCTCGGTGGAGCCGGTGAAGGTCAGCTTGCGCACGATCGGGTTGCTGGTCAGCTCGCCGCCGACTTCGCCGGCGCTGCCGGTGACAACGCTGAACACGCCCTTGGGAATGCCGGCGCGCTCGGCCAGCTCGGCCAGGGCGAGGGCGGAGAAGGGGGTCTGCGAGGCGGGCTTGAGCACCATGGTGCAGCCGGCGGCCAGGGCCGGGCCGGCCTTGCGGGTGATCATCGCCGCCGGGAAGTTCCACGGGGTGATGGCGGCGGTCACGCCGATCGGCTGCTTGATCACGATCAGGCGCTTGTCCGGCTGGTGGCCCGGGATCACGTCGCCATAGACGCGCTTGGCCTCTTCGGCGAACCACTCGATGAAGGACGCGGCATAGGCGATCTCGCCCTTGGCCTCGGCCAGCGGCTTGCCCTGCTCCAGGGTCATCAGGCGGCCCAGGTCGTCCTGGCTGGCCATGATCAGCTCGAACCACTTGCGCAGCTTCTGCGCGCGCTCCTTGGCGGTCAGCGCGCGCCAGGCCGGCAGCGCCTTCTCGGCGGCTTCGATGGCGCGGCGGGTCTCGGCCGCGCCCATCTTCGGCACGTTGCCGAGGATCTCGCCGGTGGCCGGATTGTTGACCTTGATGGTCTGGCCGCTGTCGGCGTCCAGCCAGGTACCGTCGATGTAGGCTTGCTGGCGGAACAGCTGGGCGTCTTTCAGTTGCATGGCGTTCTCCTGTACACGCGGCGCCACGGAGGCAGGCAGTCGGAAGATGGAAGATAGCCGACCAGGACGGGCCGGGCGTTTGAAATGTCAAACGAATGCTAGGGCCGGCGCAGACAAAGGGCAAGAGTCATGTTCGATAAAATCAACAAAATAACGAAAAAGAATGAATGACCAACGGGCGTCGGTCATTTCTCGCTCAACCCCGGGGCAAGCGAGGCGGCGCCACGCATCGAGGCGTCGGGCGCGGCACCTTCGCAGGTGTTCGGAGTGTTCGATATAAAGAACGAACGTGTCGCGGTGCCGCGCCGCCCCGTTCGTCTCGCGCTACGCCTCAGCCGCGCAGGGCGTCGCGGTGCTGGCTGGGGCTCTGCCCGGTCCAGCGCTTGAAGGCGCGGCTGAAGCTGCTGCTGTCGGCGAAGCCCAGCAGGTAGGCGATCTCGCTGATCGAGCAGTCGGCCTCGCGCAGATGGCTCAGCGCCAGGTCGCGGCGGGTGTCGGCCAGCACCTGTTCGTAGCTGCTGCCCTCGTCGCTGAGGTGCCGTTGCAGGCTGCGCAGGCTCAGGTGCAGGCCGTGGGCCAGGGCCTCGGCGGACGGCTCGCCGTTCGGCAGGCTCTGTTCCAGGGCACGGCGCAGGCGGCGCGCCATGGTGTCCGGCTGCAGCGCTTCGAGGCGCTTCTGCAGCACCGTTTCGTTGTGCGCCGCCAGTTCCGGGTTGCCGTCGTCCAGCGGCCGGTCCAGGTCGGCGCTGGCGAAGCACAGCACGTCCTCGGCGGCGGCGAAGTGGATCGGCGCGCGGAATACCTCCTGCCAGGGCCGCGGGTCGTCCGGCGGCGGCCGGCGCAGGTGTACGGCCAGCGGCGCGTAGTCGCGGCCCAGGCGGTTGCGGCAGGTGCGCACGTAGATGGCGGCGAAGGCGTCTATCGCCTCGGGCGCCGGCGGCGGGCTGTCCGCCGGCAGGCGGAAGTGCAGTTCGCAGGTGCCGCCGAGGTCGCGCAGGCTCAGTTCCAGCGCGTCGCTGACCACCTGGTGGTAGCGCACGATGCGCTCGAACACTTCGCGCAGGCTGCTGCTGGCCATCACCGCCATGCCCAGGGCGTGGAAGGTGGTGGGGGCGACGTGGCGCGAGGTGTCCAGGCCCAGGGCCGGGTCGCCGCTGGCGGCGACCGCCAGTTGCCACAGGCGGGTGGTGGCGTCCAGCGGGTAGCGGGCGTTGGCGTCTTCCATCAGGGCCGGGTCGAGGCCGGCCTCGCGGCAGAGCGCGGCGCTGTCCAGACCGAGGGCGTCGAGCTGCCGGCGCAGGGCGCGGGTCCAGCTGGCCAGGGTGGTGGGTACGGTCGTGGTCGGGCTATGCATGGCTGTGGTTCTGCTCGCCGGGGCCACCTGGCCGTCGCATGCGGCGGTCGGTGGGGCACGGCTTGTCGTTATGGGTCGTCGCTGGCCCGGGAAAAGGCCGGTGCGCATGGCGCACCCTACCGCGAATGACGGGATACAAACGTATTCGTGGGTTCAGGCCGCCGATTTTTAATCAATAACGGCGGCGGCGGGCAACCGTTTCGCCGTTTTCTCCGTCACCGCTGCGCCGCCGCGCCCGTGGCCTGGACCGCCTGTCCGGGTTTTAAGTTAAAAATGACTGAAGTCAATGTTAGATATTATTAGTTTGTTGTGAGTTTTGCGGCTCGGCACACTACGCGCCTCTGTCAGCCAAGCCGTCTGCCTCACGAGGGAAGACGGTAGTGGCCACCACAGCGGGCCGGCTGACAGGGCATTCCCTCCGTCGGTGTTCCGGTTCCTGGTCATGCATCCTGTCGAAGATTTCCAACCCACCTACAACTACCGCGTGGTGCGTCAGTTCACCCTGATGACCCTCCTCTGGGGCGTCCTGGGCATGGCGATGGGCGTCGTCATCGCGGCCCAGCTGGTCTGGCCCGAACTCAACCTGGGCCTGCCCTGGACGAGCTTCGGGCGCATCCGCCCGATCCACACCAACCTGGTCATCTTCGCCTTCGGCGGCGGTGCCCTGTTCGCCACCTCCTTCTATGTGGTGCAGCGCACCAGCCGGGCGCGGCTGATCTCCGACTCCCTCGCCAGCTTCGTGTTCTGGGGCTGGCAGGCGGCGATCGTGGCGATGCTGCTGAGCTATCCCCTCGGCTACACCACCTCCAAGGAGTACGCGGAGATGGAGTGGCCCATCGCCCTGTGGGTGACCCTGGTGTGGGTCGTCTACGCCTACCTGTTCTTCGGCACCATCGCCCGGCGCCGGGTCAGGCATATCTATGTGGGCAACTGGTTCTACGGGGCCTTCATCGTGGTCACCGCGATGGTCCACATCGTCAACCACCTGGCCACGCCGGTGAGCTGGCTCAAGTCCTACCCGTTCTACTCGGGCGCCACGGACGCGATGATCCAGTGGTGGTACGGCCACAGCGTGGTGGGCTTCATCCTGTCGGTCGGCTTCCTCGGCATGATGTACTACTTCGTGCCGAAGCAGGCCGAGCGGCCGATCTACTCCTACCGCCTGTCCATCGTGCACTTCTGGGCGATCATCGCGCTGTACATCTGGGCCGGCCCCCACCACCTGCACTACACCGCCCTGCCGGACTGGGCGCAGACCCTCGGCATGGTGATGTCGGTGATCCTCCTGGCGCCGAGCTGGGGCGGCATGATCAACGGCATGATGACCCTCTCCGGCGCCTGGCACCGGCTGCGCACGGACCCGGTGCTGCGCTTCTTGGTGGTGTCACTGGCGTTCTATGGCATGTCCACCTTCGAGGGGCCGATGATGGCGATCAAGACCGTCAACGCCCTGTCCCACTACACCGACTGGACCATCGGCCACGTGCACGCCGGCGCCCTCGGCTGGGTGGCGATGATCAGCATCGGCACGCTCTACCACATGATTCCCCGGCTCTGGGGGCGCGAGCAGATGTACAGCGTCGGCCTGATCAACGCGCACTTCTGGCTGGCGACCATCGGCACCGTGCTGTACATCGCCGCCATGTGGGTCAACGGCATCACCCAGGGCCTGATGTGGCGCGCGGTGAACGAGGACGGCACCCTGACCTACTCCTTCGTCGAGGCGCTGGAGGCCAGCCACGCCGGCTACCTGGTGCGGCTGATCGGCGGTGGCGTGTTCGCCAGCGGCATGCTGCTGATGGCCTGGAACTGCTGGTGCACGGTGCGCAGCGGCGACCCGGTGCGGGCCGAAGCGGCGGCGCTGGCATGATCGTCGTGCCCGCGCTGCTGTCCCTGCTGGTGACGCTCTTCTGCCTGCTCGCCCGGCCCGCGCGCGACGAGCAGCAGCAGGCGGCGCTGCTGCCGTTCGCCGACGACCCTCCGGCCGCCCGCAGGCTGGAGCGCGACACCGGGCGGCGCTGCGAGGCGCTGGTCGAGGTGCCCTTCGAGCCTCTTTCCCGACCTCCGGGCTTCCATCTGGATGCCTGAATCGTTCCATGGTCCAGGGATGGACACTCCCGACGCCTGCCCCGGCGTCTTCAGGCCCTCCGCGTCGTCGCAGGGCCTCTTTTCTTGATCAGTACCTGCCCATGACGTTTCGCACTTCCCTGAAAATCTGGTTTGCCGGCTTCCTCCCGGCGGTGCCCGCCACCCATCCGCGCGAGTGGCTGCGCGTGGCCTGCGGCTGTTTCCTGGGCATGCTGGTCAGCCTGCTGCTGTGCCTGAAGCTGTTCCCGGAGCCGCTGCTGATGTACCTGTTCGGCCCCCTGGCGGCCTCGTCGGTGCTGCTGTTCGCCGTGTCGTCCGGGGCGCTGGCCCAGCCCTGGTCGTTCCTGGCCGGCTACCTGGTGGCCACCCTGGTGGCGGTGGGCCTCGGCCAGGGCTTCGGCTATTCGATCCCGCTCGCCTGCGGCGCGGTGGGCCTCAGCGTGCTGTTCATGAGCCTGCTGCGCTGCCTGCACCCGCCGGCCGGCGCGGTGGCGCTGTGCGTGCACCTCAGCGGCGTTGCCGTGCAGCAGCACGGCTTCGGCCTGCTGCCGCCGATCCTGATCGCCGCCACCTGCCTGCTCGGCTGCGCGCTGATCTACAACAACCTGACCGGCGTGCGCTATCCGAAGCGGCCCGACAACCCCGACCTGCACCACACGCGCGACCCTTCGGCGGAGCTGCGCGTGGGCATTTCCGACGACGACCTGGAGCACGCGCTGGAGGACTTCGGCGAGTTCGTCGACATCACCCGCGACGACCTCGCCAGGCTGGTCCGCGCCACCGAGCGCCACGCGCTCAAGCGCGGCATGGGGCGCATGGTGGCCGAGCAGATCATGTCCCGCGACCTGCGCTGCGTCGGTCCGGCCACGCGCCGCGAGCAGGCGCTGGCCATGCTGCGCCGCCACCGCCTGCGCAGCCTGCCGGTGCTGGACGACGACAAGCGCCTGGTCGGCATCGTCAGCCTGGTCGATCTGATCAGCCGGCCGCGCGGCGTCAGCCCGTTCCTGCCCTGGACCCTGGGCAAGCGCATCCAGGTCGGCCAACTGATGACCAGCCCGGTGCGCTACGTGGACAGCCAGGCCCACGTAGTCGAGCTGATCCCGCTGCTGTCCACCCAGGGCCTGCACTGCCTGCCGGTGCTGGAGCAGGGCCAGCTGGTCGGCATCATCACCCAGACCGACCTGATCGCCGCCCTGCAGCGCAACCTGCTGGAGCATCTGTCGTAGAGGCATCACCCCACGTAGGGCGGGTGCAACCCGCGTGAGCGGGCTTTATCCGCCCCGCATCAGATCATCGGGTCCCAGCGCTGCGACCAGTCGCTGCCATGGGCCACCACGTCGCGCAGGCATTCGATGGCCTGGCGCAGCGAGGCGGGGCAGCGGTCGCGGGAATACAGCAGGTACACCGGGTAGGTGAACTCCGGCGCCTGCGGTACCAGTTCGAGCATGCCGCAGTCCAGGTAGCTCTGGATCACCCGCGTGCGGAAGTAGCCGGCGCCGCCGGATTCGAGGATGTACTGCAGGGCCAGCGGGCCGAGGTTGAAGCTGACCTCGGCGCGGGTGTTCTGCGGCAGCGCCGCGTTGTGCCGGTGGCGGAAGTCCTCGCCCCAGTCGACGAACACGTAGGGCCCGGGTTGGTGCGGGTTGCGCACCTGCACCAGCTTCTCCTCCATCAGCAGTTCCACCTGCACCCCCTGCCAGTACAGCGGGTGGTAGACCAGGGCGGCGTCCAGCGCGCCCTGTTCCAGCCGGCGCAGCAGGTTGACGCCGTCACCGATGTGGCTGTGCACGGCGTACCTCGGCATCGCCTGGCGCAGGGCGAGCACCCACTTCAGCATCAGCGGGTTGCACAGGCTCGGCTCGCCGCCGATGTGCAGGATCTCGGCGCAGCTCTGCGGCAGCGGCAGTTCCTGCTGGGCGGCCTCCCAGGCGATCACCATGCGGTTGGCGAAGTCGACGAAGGCCTCGCCGTCGGGCGTCAGCCGGGCACCGGAGCGGTTGCGCACGAACAGGCTGCAGTTGAGCTGGCTCTCCAGGCTCTGCACGCGCGCGGTGATCGCGGCCTGGGTGAGGTGCAGGTGCTCCGCCGCGCCGACGAAGCTGCCGCAGCGGACGATTTCCAGAAAGGTACGTGCCAGGTCGACGGCCATCTCGGCTCCGGGCGGGGGCAGGGGGTGGTGATTATAAGTGCCAGGCCCGTGCGGGTCAGGTTGGCATTCTCGGTCAACAGGTTGGCGCGGTCGGTCGGGCGGGACGGCGGGGCCTGGCGCACTCTAGCCTGGCCTGAACACAACAACAGTCCGCGGCGCATCGCGCCGGAACCAGAGGATGCGTGCATGAACCCGACCCCCTCGACCCACCAGCAGCGCTCGGCGCACATCCGCTCCGTGGTGATGGCGCATGGCGAAGAACTGCGCCGGCGCTACCCGATCCTGCAGCACCAGGACGCCATCGGCGCCGGCATCCTGACCTTCGCCCTGGCCGGCATGATCGGCAGCGCCTGGCTCTACGCCGAGGGCGCCATCGCCTGGTGGGCGTGCCTGCTGGCCAACGCCTTCTTCGCCTCGCTGACCCACGAGCTGGAGCACGACCTGATCCACTCGATGTACTTCCGCAAGCAGCGCGTGCCGCACAACCTGATGATGGGCCTGGTGTGGATGGCCCGGCCGAGCACCATCAACCCGTGGATCCGCCGCCACCTGCACCTCAACCACCACAAGGTGTCCGGCACCGAGACCGACATCGAGGAGCGCGCCATCACCAATGGCGAGCCGTGGGGTTTCGCGCGCCTGCTGATGGTCGGCGACAACGTGATGTCCTCGTTCATCCGCTTCCTGCGCGCCGAGACCTGGGAGCGCAAGAAGATGATCGTCAGCCGCACGCTCAAGGGCTACGCGCCGCTCGGCCTGCTCAACTGGGGCGCCTGGTACCTGTTCCTCGGCTTCCACCTGGTCGACTTCGTCGCCTCCGCAGCCGGCTCCCCGATCGCCTGGTCGGCCACCACCCTGGCGGTGATGGACGTGATCACCTTCGCCGTGGTCGTGCTGGTCGGCCCGAACGTGCTGCGCACCTTCTGCCTGCACTTCGTCAGCTCCAACATGCACTACTACGGCGATGTCGAGCTGGGCAACGTGATCCAGCAGACCCAGGTGCTCAACCCCTGGTGGCTGTGGCCGCTGCAGGCGTTCTGCTTCAACTTCGGCAGCACCCACGGCATCCACCACTTCGTGGTCAAGGAGCCCTTCTACATCCGCCAGATGACCGCGCCGGTGGCGCACAAGGTGATGCGCGAGATGGGCGTGCGCTTCAACGACTTCGGCACCTTCGCCCGCGCCAACCGCTGGGAACCGCTGAACAAGCCGGCCACCGCGCCGCTGCGCCAGACCGCCTGATCCCCTCCTGTCCGGGGGCCGCTCGGCCCCCGTCGCTTGCGCTGGAACCCCGATGAATATCCTGATCGTTCACGCTCATCCCGAGCCGCAGTCCTTCTGCACGGCCATGAAGGACCTGGCGGTCGCCACCCTGGAAGGCGCCGGCCACCAGGTGCGCGTCTCCGACCTCTACGCCATGAACTGGAACCCGGTGGCGACCGCCGCCGACTTCCGCACCCGCAGCAACCCGGACTACCTGGTCTACGCCCTCGAACAGCGCCACGCCCAGGCCCAGGGCGAACTCGCCCCGGACATCGCCGCCGAGCTGGACAAGCTGCTCTGGGCGGACCTGGTGATCCTCAACTTCCCGCTGTTCTGGTGCTCGGTGCCGGCCATCCTCAAGGGCTGGATCGACCGCGTGCTGGTGTCGGGCGTGTGCTACGGCGGCCTGCGCTTCTACGACCGCGGCGGCCTGGCCGGCAAGCGCGCGCTGCTCAGCTTCACCCTCGGTGGGCAGGACCACATGTTCGCCGATGAGGCCGCCGTGCACGGCGACTGGGAGCCCATGCTGCGCCCGCTGCAGCGCGGCACCCTGGCCTACGTCGGCATGAGCGTGCTGCCGCCGTTCGCCGCCTACCACGTGCCCTACGTCAGCCAGGAAGCGCGCGCGGACATCCTCCGCCAGTACGGCGACTACCTGGGTCGGCTGGACGACCTGCAGCCCCTGCGCTTCCCCTCGCTGGCGAACTTCGACCGCGCCCTGCGCCCGCTCGGCCAGGAGGTACCGGCATGAAGACCTGGATCTGCGTCATCTGCGGCCTGATCTACGACGAGGCCAAGGGCTGGCCGGACGACGGCATCCCCGCCGGCACGCCCTGGGCCGACGTACCGGATGACTGGCTGTGCCCCGACTGCGGCGTGAGCAAGGCCGATTTCGACATGCAGGAGCTCTGAGCGACAACCCGCATGGACGCCCGCGAAGCGGATGCGTATGATTGCGCCCCGCAACGCATCCGTAGCTCAGCTGGATAGAGTACTGCCCTCCGAAGGCAGGGGTCGTGGGTTCGAATCCCGCCGGATGCGCCAGACCGCAGTTTCCAGCCCGTCCATGGACGGCTGCGAAGCGCAGACGAAGCCCGCCACCGTGCGGGCTTCGTCGTTTCCGGGCCGGTGCCACGGGTGTCACCAGTCGGAGGACGTCGCCGGTTGCG
Source organism: Pseudomonas paralcaligenes (assembly GCF_019655855.1). Taxonomy (GTDB): domain Bacteria; phylum Pseudomonadota; class Gammaproteobacteria; order Pseudomonadales; family Pseudomonadaceae; genus Aquipseudomonas; species Aquipseudomonas paralcaligenes. The sequence goes on from NZ_BPFX01000002.1 coordinate 75,558, forward strand.
TATCGGCGGCTAGTCTTTAGCGATAGGATGGCGCGGCGGACGTTCCAGAAAAAAGCGGTAGGCATGAGATGAATTCGGACGAGGACCTGCGAGAGGTCGAGAAGGGGCTGGGGCAGGATTCGGCGGTGCCCGAGCCGGCGGCGGACGAAGACAAGCCGGACGCCCTGACCGACGTGGCGCCGGCACGGCCCGAGGATGTGGCCAGGAAGATCCTGCGCGAGGCCTTCAAGGCCTTTCCCATTCCAGGCAGGAAATGAGGCCGCTTCCGGCGGGGTGAGCGACCTCTTTGGAAGGCCCCGGGTGAAAGCCCGGGGCCTTTTTCTTGGCTGTGTCCCCGTTGCGTGTTGCAGCCGCTACGACTGCCCTGCGGAAGCGGCCTGCCTGGGAGCTCCGGTAGGGTGTTGGGCCACAAGCCGTAACCCATCAGCGCAATCGACCGCGCTACCGCTGGTGGGTTACGCGAAGCGGCTAACCCATGCTACGTGTTGCGCGGTCAAGCCCCGTTATCTGAGCGTTGCAGCTGCCTTCCCCTGGATTCCCGCCTGCGCGGGAATGACGGTTTCGGAAGAAACGCCACCCCTACCTCGTCATCCCCGCGCAGGCGGGGACCCAGAATGAGTCAGGGCACTACAACCCGTAACGGGTACATAGCGTTTTTCTTGGTTGTGTCCCCGTAGGTTGTTATGGGCGCGGCTGGGCGGCATTCCGGTTGGCCGAGAAGCTTTGCTGTCGGCCCCGTTCGCGGACGAGTCCGCTCCCACAAGGGCTTGAGTTCAGCCGCAATGGTCAACTTGGGCAGAACCCTTATAAAACGGGCTTGGAGCGTTCAGCCCAGCCAGCCCTCCGCCTTGGCCCGGGCCACGGCCTGGGTGCGGCGTTGTACGCCGAGCTTGACGTTGATCCGCCGCGCATGGGTCTTCACCGTGTGCAGGGAGATGTACAGCTGTTCGGCGATCTGCTGGTTGGAGTGGCCCTGGGCGATCAGCCCGAGCACCGCCAGTTCGCGCTTGCTCAGCAGCGATTCGCTGGCCGCCTGGGGGTGGCCGGCCTCGGCGGCGACGGCCCTGAGCAGGCCCGGCCGCCAGGCCGGGTGCTGGCTCAGCCAGGCCGGCTGGCGGCGTTGCAGGGCCAGCAGCGGCATGATCTGGTGCTGGCGCTCGGCCTCGTCCACGGCCATGCGCAGCAGGGCGTCGGACTCGGTGACGCGGCCGCCGAGGTGCAGGGCCTCGGCCTGGCACAGCCGGGCCTGGGTCGCCAGGCTGTGGTGGCCGCTGCGCCGGCAGTCGTCGTGCAATTCCTGCAGGGCGGCGAGGGCGGTCGCGGTCTCGCCCAGCGCCAGTTCGGCCTGGGCCAGGTACAGGCGCGCCCGCGGCAGCAGGTCGTAGAAGCCCGATGGGGCGAGCAGCTGTTCGTTCTCCAGGCGCAGGCGCACCCGCAGGAAGGCGCTATGCGCCTGTTCCGCGTCGCCCTGGTTGAGCAGGAGGCAGCCGTTGGCCAGCTGGAGGATTTCCCGGTAGCGCACCTCGGGCACGTGGAGCAGCTGCATCTGCCGCTCGGCGCGGCGCAGCAGGCTCTGCGCGCTGTCGGGGTCGCCGCGCAGGCCGGCCAGTTCGGCCAGGCCGAGGTAGCCGAACAGCAGGTAGGCGTCCGCGCAGCTCTCGGCTTCCTGCAGGCCCTGGATCAGCATGGCCTGGGCCTCCTCGGTTTCGCCCCGGGTGACCAGCAGGGTGCCGCGCAGCAGCAGCAGGCGGGCCAGCACGGGGCCGCGGTGGGAGGCGTCCTGCAGCAGCTGCAGGCACTGCCCGGTCAGTTCGAGGGCGCGTTCTCGCTCGCCGAGCATGGCCAGCAGGTGGATGTGGTCGACGCTCAGCAGCGACTCGAACAGCACGTTGCCTTGCAGGCGCGCCAGGCGCAGGCCCTCGTGGTTGTAGTGCTGGGCGTTGGTCAGGTCCAGCTCGGCCATGGCCTGCTGGGTCAGTGCCTGATGGCAGAGGATGCGTTGCGACCAGGCCGATTCGTGCAGCACTTCCAGCGCCTGCAGGCAGTGCTGGCGGGCGCTGGCCTGGCCGGCCTGGCGCTGCAGCACGCCGAGCACCGCCTGGTACTGGGCGATCAGCTGTCGCTGGCGACGCGCGTCGGGTTGCGGCATGAAGCGGGCCAGCTCGGCGATGCAGGCTTCCACCTCGTCGAGGCGGGTGCAGATGATCAGCCCCCAGGCCGCCAGGGTGATCAGGCGTGGCGTGCTGTTGAACAGGCTGGCCGGCAGTTCGTCGCGCCAGTGCAGGAACTGGGCGACGCTCTGGCCGATGAGCAGCTGGCCATGGCCGTAGCGCTGCAGGTAGTTGGCGGCCACGTCCGGCTGCTCGGCCAGCAGCGCATGTTCCGCGGCCTCGCGCACGTCGCCGCGGTTGGCGAACCACTGGCAGGCGCGCACGTGGGCCTGCAGCGGCGTCTGGCCGCCGGGCAGGCGCTTGAGCATGGTCGCCAGCGGGCGCCACAGGCGGAACCATTCGCCGCAGCTGTCCAGGCCGTGGAGGAACAGCTGGCGCTGGCGCAGCTGTTCGAGCACGCCGGCGCCGCCGTGCTCTTCCAGCAGGTGCTCGCAGAGCCCGGCGGAGAAGCGCGGCATGTGCGCCAGCACGAACAGGGCGTGCATCAGCGGCGGTGGCAGGGTGGCCAGCACTTCGCGTTCGAGGTACTCCAGCAGCAGGGGCGTGCCGGCGGCCAGGCGCTGGCCCAGGTTGTCGGCGGTGCCGCCGATCAGCAGCAGGCAGATGCCGGCCAGCCAGCCCTCGCTGTTGTCCAGCAGCTGGCCGGCCAGGTTCTCGGGCAGGACCTGCTGGCGCTGTTGCAGCAGGCGGCCGAGTTCTCCCTGGTCGAGGGCCAGGGCGTGGGCGTCGAGTTCCTGCAGGTCGCCCTGCAGCAGCAGGCGCGGCAGGTTCCAGGCCGGCCGGCGGCGCCCGCCGATCCACCAGCGCAGGGTGTGCGGGGCGCGTTCGAGCAGGCGGTCGAGGCAGGCGTCCAGTTCGGCGCAGGGCTGGCGCGGGTAGTCGTCGAGGATGATCCACAGCGGTTGTTCGACCCGGCCGAGCAGCAGGCCCAGTTCGGCGCAGGGTTCGCCGTCGCCGTGCGGCAGCTGCAGGGCGGCGGCCAGGCGGGCGAGCAGCTCGGCGGGACTGTGGGGATGGCCGAGCAGGTCGAGCCAGACCACCCGGGTACCGATCGGTGCCTGGCGCGCGCAATCGTTGAGCAGCACGCTCTTGCCGAAGCCGGCGGGGGCGCAGACCAGGGTCAGGCGGCAGTCGCCGGCCAGCAGGTCGCGGGTCAGGCGCGGACGGGCGATGTGCGCCGCCGGCAGGCGGGGCAGGGACGGGTCCGGCTGGCGGGGCGCCATGGCCGGATGCAGGGCGCGAACCTTCTGGTGCATGGTCGTGGCCTCGGCTCTTGTAGTTGTTGTCGCGAGAGGTCGATCTTATCCAATTCGATGTCCGCGGGTGCGTCGCGGACAAAAAAGGCGACCACTGGGGTCGCCTCAAGTTGGAGCAGCGTTGCGATGGAGCTCAGCGTACGCCGGCGTTGCGAAGGGCCGCCGGGGTGAAGTCGACTGCCGAGGCCGGCATGCCGAACTGCGGCGCGCTCTTCTCCTCGTTGGCCATGCCGATGGCCAGGTAGCGGCCGGCGATGATGTCGTACAGGGCCTCGAAGGCGTAGGCCGGCACCTGTTGCTCGTACTGCTGCACCAGCATGGCCTGGCCGATGCGCCACAGTTGGCCGCGGCCGTCGTAGTGCTCGGAGACGGCGATCTGCCAGTTGTCCTCGTCGATGAAGAAGCGGCGCTTGGCGTAGATGTTGCGCTCGCCGGACTTCAGGGTGGCCTCGACTTCCCAGACGCGGTGCAGCTCGTAGCGCGCCAGGTCCTGGTTGGTGTGGCCGGCCTTGACGATGTCGCTGTACTTCACCTCCGGCGACTGCAGCTTGTAGTTGTTGTATGGGATGTACAGCTCGCGCTTGCCGACCAGCTTCCAGTCGTAGCGGTTCGGCGCGCCGTTGAACATGTCGAAGTTGTCGGAGGTACGCATGCCGTCGGCGGCGGTGCCCGGACCGTCATAGGCGACCTGCGGCGCACGGCGCACGCGGCGCTGGCCGGCGTTGTACAGCCAGGCCATGCGCGGCTCGGCGATCTGGTCCAGGGAGTCGTGCACCAGCAGCACGTTGCCGGCCAGGCGCGACGGCGCGGTGACGCGCTGCTTGAAGAACAGCAGGGCGTTCTCGGCCTTCTTCGGGTCCAGGCCCTTGGTCGAGCCGGGCACCGCCACTTCGTCCTCGAACTGCACCAGGGTGTAGGAACCGTTGGCCTGCGGCGCGGCCTGCACGATGCTGCGGCGCATGTTGCCGCCACGGTAGCGGGTGATGTGGTTCCACAGCACTTCCAGGCCGTTCTGCGGGATCGGGAAGGCGTAGTTGCGGCTTTCGGAGAAGCCCTTCAGGCCGTTGCCGCCCTCGATCAGGCTGGTGTTCACGGCGCTCTTCCTGGCCGCCTCGTAGATGCTGTCCGGCACGGCCGCGGTGCGGTGCGTGGGGTAGATCGGCATCTTGTAGGTCTCGGGGTAGCGCTTGAACATGGCGATCTGGCCTTCGGCCAGCTTGTCCTTGTACTGGTCCAGGTTCTGCGCGGTGATGGTGAACAGGGGCTGTTCGCTGGCGAACGGGTTGCCGAGGAAGCCGCCCGGGAGCATGGGCGCGGCATTCTTGGGCAGGCCGCCGGTCCACTCGGGGATGCTGCCGTCGGCGTTGCCGGCTTTTTCGGCGCCGAGCGGGGTGAGGCTGGTGCCGAGCTTGGCGGCTTCTTCCGGCGAGACGGCGGCGAGCACGCTGCCGGCCAGCAGGGAGAGGGTGAGGGCGCTGATCAGTTGTCTTGTTGTTTTCATGCTGACTGATTCTCTGTGGAGCCTGATTAGAAGTTCACGCCGACGCTGAACGCGAGGAAGTCGCGGTCGGTGATCGGGTTGTAGTCGCCGCCGAAGAAGTCGGTGTAGGAGAGGCTGGCGGTGTAGGTGTTGCGGTACTCGGCGTCGACGCCGATGCTGACCGCCTTGGAGCCTTCGTTGAACACCGGGCCGTAGCCGTCCACGTCGTGCGACCAGGAGACGTTGGGCTTGAGGTTGATGCCGGCGATCACGTTGCTGTAGTCCCACACCGCGCGGGCGCGATAGCCCCAGGAGGTGTTGGTGAAGAAGCCGTGGTAGCCGTATTCGTTGGCGGAGGCGATGTTGGAAGCGCTGGTGCCGTAGGGCGAGCCATAGATGGAGTCGCGGCCGTAGCGCAGCTGGTCCTTGCTCTCCAGGCCGCCGATGTGGGTGGCCCCGATCTCGCCCACCAGGGTCACGCGGTCGGCGCCCATCACCTGGTCGAAGAAGTGGGTGAAGGTGGTCTGTACCTGGGTCACTTCCTTGCGGTTGTAGCCACGGCTGATGGCGTCGGCCTGGGCCAGCGCGCCCGCCAGGCCGCCGGTGGCGGCGGCGCCGGCCACGGTGGTGGCGAGCTTGCCGGTCATGTCGGTGGTGTTGATCTGCACCGGCATGTTCGGCCGGTAGCTGATCTCGCCCTGCCAGGCGGTGCCGGTGGGCAGCGAGGTGGAGAAGCTCAGGCCGTACAGGCGGATGTCCTCGGGGTATTCGAGGAAGTAGCTGCCGCGGCCCAGCAGGATCGGCTGCGCCAGGGCGCCGCCGGCGACGGTCAGGGCCCGGTTGATGTCCGCCGCGCCGGCGTTCTGCATGCTCAGGTTGGGCGTGCGGCTGTGGTAGTTCAGGAAGTAGGCGGCGTATTCCGCGTCGTCGCCCATCCAGCGCAGGGCGGCGCCGAACTGGCCGCTGTCGCGCGGGTCGCGGTCGCCGCCGCGGTTGACCAGCAGGCCTTCCGGCTCGACGCGCACGCCCAGGGAGGCGAGGGTCGACTGCAGGCCCATCAGGGTCCTGACGGTGTTGGCGTCGAGGATGTTGTAGTTGTCGTCGCAGCCGTCGGCGACCACGTCGGCGCTGGCGAAGAAGGTGCCGCAGTTGTCGGCCACCGTCTGGTCCCACTCGATCTGGTAGAAGGCCTCGGCGGAGAGCTGGTCGGTCAGGCTCTGCGACAGGTAGAACATGTTCACCGGGATCAGGCCTTCCTTGATCTCCGCGCCGGGACGGCGGAAGGCGGCGGCGTCGATCGGGTTGATGGCGTTGATGCTGTTGCCGATGAAGGTGCTCTCGCCCCAGCTCACCACCTGGCGGCCCAGGCGCACCGAGCCCGGCAGATCGCCGATGCTGTAGTTGTGGTAGACGAAGGCGTCGAGGATCTCGGCGCCGGAGGACTGGGCGGCCTCCTTGCGGTTGTGGTCGTCGATCCCCTTCCACTGACGGTTCTCGTCCTTCAGCTCGAAGTCGTACCAGTACTTGCCGCGCACGAACACGCCGGTGTCGCCGTATTTCAGTTCGAGGTCGTGGATGCCCTTGAAGATCTTCGAGAAGGTCTCGCCCTTCTTGAAGTTGAGGCGGCCGTCGTCACCGGTCTGGGTGAAGCCGGTGCCACCGTTGGCCTGGCCGACCAGGTCGCGGTCGGCGCTGCGCATGGCCCAGCTGGCGCCTACCGACATGGACGAGTCGAACTGACCTTCGATTTCCCCGATGTTGAAGTTGACGGCGTACGCCGGAGCTGCGGCTCCGAGGGCGATGGCCAGGGCGAGGGTGTGCGGCTGGAAGATTCCGGGCCTTGTTGTTTTTGTCATGAGGCTCTCCGTGAATGGGGGTGCAACTGCCAGCACCCTACCCAGCGGATGACAGGCGCATAAGCGCACCAAGGATGTATTTGCCATGTCATCCGAAAGTATTAACGGCGTTGCCCGGTGGGCGCTTGCGCCGCTCAGAAACCACCTGAATGGATGGTCATCAGCGAAACCCCATGGACAGGGAAAGGTGATGTACCCACTGCGTGTGGCCGCCCGTAGGGTGCGCCGCGCGCACCGGTCGTAGCCCGGATGAAATCCGCGAGCGGTCGGTCGATTACCGCGCATGCGGAGACAGAAAAAAGCCCCGCCGGGGCGGGGCTTTTCGAGGCTGGGGCAAGGGGCCGTCAGGCGGCGCCCAGGGACCACTGCTGCAGGCGTTGCAGGCTTTCGCGGTATGGGTTCAGGCCGCGCCAGAGCAGGATGATGGACGACACCACGGCGATCGCGGTGACGATCAGCAGCGAGTAGCGCAGGGCGTTGTCGTCGGCGAACACGAAGTCGGTCACCAGCGCCACGGCGGTCGGACCGAGGCCCAGACCGATAAGGGTGATGACGAACAGGTACAGCGCCGAGGCCTGGCCGCGCATGGAGTTGGGCATGATCTCCTGGATCGCTGCCGGTGCCACGCCGAAGGGCATGCTCAGGCAGAACACGGTGGGCGCCATCAGCACGCTGGCCCAGAACGCATCCCCCATCAGCGGGAAGGCGAGGACGAAGGGCAGCGAGCCCAGCGCCGCGTAGAGGCCCACGCGCATGTTGGCGTCGCTGCGCCCGCGCTTGGCCAGCCAGTCCGCCAGGCGCCCGCCGAAGACGATGCCGAGGCAGCCGAACACCGCCACCAGGGAACCGTAGACGATGCCCACCTGGCCGGCGTCCCAGCCATAGGTGCGGATGTAGAACGTGGGAATCCAGGCCGCGCTGCCGTAGCCGGCGAGGGCCAGGCCGGCGAAGCCGAAGTTGTGGCACAGCACGGTGCGGCGGTTGCTGCGGATGTAGCGGCCGACCTCGGCCAGCGGCACCGCCACGCCGGCGCCGACGCCGCGCCGGGCCGGCTCGCGCACGGCCAGCATGAGCAGGGTGAACAGCACGCCGGCGCCACCGAGGATGAGGAAGATCAGCTGCCAGGGGCGCACTTCGCCGAGCAGCGGCAGCACCACGTCGCCCTTGGCGGAGGCGAACTGGATCACCAGGCCGCCGAGCAGGAAGGCGATGCCCGAGCCCAGGTAGACGCCCATGGAGTACACGCTGATGGCGGTGGCGCGGCGCTCCGGCGGGAAGCTGTCGGCGATCAGCGAGTAGGCCGCGGGCGACAGGGCCGCCTCGCCGACACCCACGCCGACCCGGCACAGGAGGAACTGCCAGTACTGCTTGGCCATGCCGCAGGCGGCGGTGGCCGCGCTCCAGAACAGCACGCCGACGGCGATCAGGCCGCGCCGGCTCTTGGTGTCCGCCAGGCGCCCGAGAGGGATGCCGCACACCGTGTAGAACAGCGCGAAGGACAGGCCCATCAGCAGGCTCATCTGGGTGTCGGTGATGTCCAGGTCGCGCCGGATCGGGCCGACCAGCAGGTTGAGGATCTGTCGGTCGATGAACGACAGCACGTAGGCGACCATCAGGATGGTCACGGTGACCCAGGCGGAAAGACTGGAGGGATAGCCGTTGTTGTTATTGGACATGGTCAGGGGCTCCGCGGCGCCGTAGTGGCACGCTTTGGGGTGACTGGTGTGACCCCAGCTTAGGACCGGATAACCAAGACTTAGTATCGCCCGAAGGTACTATCAGCAAATTGAATCAGGTTGATACCCGCTCGCTGATGACGGTTACCCCGTGCGTGACGGCAGGCGGCAGCGGTCTTTTTAGCGGGACGGCCAGTGTGGCGCGGTCCTTGTGAGAGCAGTTTTTGTGGGAGCGGCCTTGGCCGCGAATGGGCTGGCAGGAAAGCTTCGCGGCCAAGGCCGCTCCTACAAGGCAGTTGCTCTCACAAAGGTTGCTGCGATGGATCGACAACAGGTGCTCAGATCACCGCATCGCGGCGCAGGTCGGCGATCTGTTCGGCGCCCAGGCCGAGCAGGCGCTGCAACAGGGCCTCGGTGTGCTCGCCGAGCAGCGGCGGTGCGAGGCGGTAGTCCACCGGCGTGGCGGACAGGCGCAGCGGGCTGGCCACCTGCGGGGTGACGCTGCCCATCGAGTTGGGCATGTCCACGCGCAGGCCGCGGGCCTGCACCTGCGGGTCAGCGAACACCTGGGCCAGGTCGTTGATCGGGCCGCAGGGCACGCCGGCCGCCTCCAGCAACGTGACCCATTCGGCGGTGGTCTTGAACACCGTGGCCTGGCGCAGCAGCGGGATCAGCTCGGCGCGGTGGGCGACCCGTGCCTTGTTGGTGGAAAAACGCGGGTCGTCGGGCAAAGCCGGAAGCCCGGCGACCTCGCAGAACTTGCGGAACTGGCTGTCGTTGCCCACGGCGAGGATGAAGTCGCCGTCGGCGGTGGGGAAATCCTGGTAGGGCACGATGTTCGGGTGGGCGTTGCCCAGGCGCTTGGGCGCCGCGCCGGTGGCCAGGTAGTTCATCGCCTGGTTGGCCAGGCAGGCCACCTGCACGTCGAGCAGGGCGACGTCGAGGTGCTGGCCCTGGCCGCCCTGCTCACGGGCGTTCAGCGCGGCCAGCACGCCGACCGTGGCGTACAGGCCGGTGAGGATGTCGGTCAGCGCCACGCCGACCTTCATCGGCCCGGCGCCTTCCTCGCCGTCGGGCTTGCCGGTCAGGCTCATCAGCCCGCCCAGGCCCTGGATCATGAAGTCGTAGCCGGCGCGCTTGGCGTAGGGGCCGTCCTGGCCGAAGCCGGTGATCGAGCAGTAGATCAGCCGCGGATTCACCGCCTTCAGCGATTCGTAGTCCAGTCCGTAGGCCTTGAGACCACCGACCTTGAAGTTCTCCAGCACCACGTCGCACTGCGCCGCCAGCTCGCGTACCAGGCGCTGGCCCTCGGGCTGGGTGAAGTCCAGGGTCAGCGACTGCTTGTTGCGGTTGGCGCACTGGAAATAGGCCGCCTCGCGGCTGTCGTTGCCGTCGGCGTCCTTGATGTAGGGCGGGCCCCAGTGGCGGGTGTCGTCGCCCGTGCCCGGGCGCTCGACCTTGATCACCTCGGCGCCGAGGTCGGCGAGGATCTGCCCGGCCCAGGGGCCGGCCAGCACGCGGGACAGGTCGAGGACGCGGATATGGGACAGGGCGCCGGGCATGGCGAGACTCCTTGGGCAAGCACGGATAGCTCCCTCTCCCTCTGGGAGAGGGTTGGGGTGAGGGATTTCCAGGCCGCTCCGCGCCGCCTATGACACCCTCACCCCCGGCCCCTCTCCCGGGGGGAGAGGGGAGTCAGGTCAGAAGAACGCCTGGATACCGGTCTGCGCGCGGCCGAGGATCAGCGCGTGCACGTCGTGGGTGCCCTCGTAGGTGTTCACCACCTCCAGGTTGACCAGGTGGCGGGCCACGCCGAACTCGTCGCTGATGCCGTTGCCGCCCATCATGTCGCGGGCCAGGCGGGCGATGTCGAGTGCCTTGCCGCAGCTGTTGCGCTTCATGATCGAGGTGATCTCCACCGCGGCGGTGCCCTCGTCCTTCATCCGGCCCAGGCGCAGGCAGCCCTGCAGGGCCAGGGTGATCTCGGTCTGCATGTCGGCCAGTTTCTTCTGGATCAGCTGGTTGGCGGCCAGCGGGCGGCCGAACTGCTGGCGGTCCAGGGTGTACTGGCGCGCGGTGTGCCAGCAGAACTCGGCGGCGCCCAGGGCGCCCCAGCTGATGCCGTAGCGCGCGGAGTTGAGGCAGGTGAACGGGCCCTTCAGGCCGCGCACGTCGGGGAAGGCGTTCTCTTCCGGGCAGAACACGTTGTCCATCACGATCTCGCCGGTGATCGAGGCGCGCAGGCCGACCTTGCCGTGGATCGTCGGGGCGGAGAGGCCTTCCCAGCCCTTCTCCAGCACGAAGCCGCGGATCTCGCCCTCGTCGTCCTTCGCCCACACCACGAACACGTCGGCGATGGGGCTGTTGGTGATCCACATCTTGCTGCCGGTGATGCGGTAGCCGCCGTCCACCTTCTTCGCCCGGGTGATCATCGAGCCCGGGTCGGAGCCGTGGTTCGGTTCGGTCAGGCCGAAGCAGCCGATGTATTCGCCGCTGGCCAGCTTGGGCAGGTACTTCTGCCTGGTCGCCTCGTTGCCGAACTCGAAGATCGGCACCATCACCAGCGACGACTGCACGCTCATCATCGAGCGGTAGCCGGAGTCGACGCGCTCCACTTCGCGGGCGATCAGGCCGTAGCACACGTAGTTCAGGCCGCTGCCGCCGTACTCGGCGGGGATGGTGGCGCCGAGCAGGCCGGTCTCGCCCATCTCGCGGAAGATCTTCGGATCGGTCTGCTCATGGCGGAAGGCTTCCAGCACGCGTGGGGCCAGCTTGTCGGCGGCGAACTGCTGGGCGCTGTCGCGCACCATGCGTTCCTCCTCGGTCAGCTGCTGGTCCAGCAGGAGCGGGTCGATCCAGTTGAAGCTTGCCTTGGCGGCCATGGGCGAATCCTCGAAACGGTGGCAGGACAAACCGGCACGTGGCCGGGCGATGGAGAGAGACTAGGCCGCCCGCCCGCCAGGGGCAAACGAGGATTTCGCACGCTGTTGTGCGAATAACTCACTCCGAGATAGCCTGAACAGGCATTTTATTCTTCTTCGAGTGAGGTCATGGCATAGATGCGCCGCAGGATTCCCAGCACCGCCGCCCTGGTGGCCTTCGAGTCGGCGGCGCGCCACCAGAGTTTCACCCGGGCCGCCGACGAACTGGCGCTGACCCAGAGCGCGATCTGCCGGCAGATCGCCGGGCTGGAGGAGTTCCTCGGCATCGAGCTGTTCCGCCGCTCGCGGCGCGGGGTGCGGCTGACCGAGGCGGGGCTGGCCTACAGCCGCAAGATCGCCGCCCAACTCGACGCGGTGGAGCGCGACACCCTGGCCGCCATGGGCCAGCAGGGGGCGATGGCGATCGAACTGGCGGTGGTGCCGACCTTCGCCACCCAGTGGCTGGTGCCGCGGCTCAAGGACTTCCAGCGCCTGCACCCGGAGGTGACGGTGCACCTCACCAACCGCACCCGGCCCTTCCTGTTCGCCGACACGGTGTTCGATGCCGCGATCTACTTCGGCGATGCCGAGTGGTCCGGCACCGAGGCGCATTTCCTCATGCCCGAGGAGCCGCTGCCGGTGTGCAGCCCGGAGTTGTTGCCGAAGGGCGGAACGCTCGGGGCCGCCGAACTGGCCGCGCTGCCCCTGCTGCAGCAGAGCACCCGGCCCTACGCCTGGCGACAGTGGTTCGCCGCCCAGGGCCTGAGCGTGCCGCACGACCTCGGCGGGCCGCGCTACGAACTGTTCTCCATGCTCGCCCAGGCGGCCAGCCACGGCATGGGCGTGGCGCTGATCCCGCCGTTCCTGATCCAGCGCGAACTGGCCGAGGGCCGCCTGGTGCCGGCTCACCCGGCGGCTTTGCACAGCAGCGACAAGGCCTATTACCTGATGATCCCCGAACGCAAGGCCGAGTCCGCCGCGCTGCTGGCGTTCAGGGACTGGCTGCTGAAGGCGGCGCGGGAGTATCGGCAGGGGTGAGGGTTGTCGGGCCTGAACGGGTCAGGCGCGAGAAGTGCGCGCGTAATCGTAGGGTGCGCCGCGCGCACCGATAAACCGGCAGCACCGGTGCTCATGCTGTTTACCCAGCTGCATGAAAGTTTGGTTTCGCCCATCCGGATGAAAGCGGGGTGTCGGAGCACTCGGTCATCGACTGGGCGACAGACCGCCCCCGGATTTCATCCGGGCTACGGCCGGTGCGCGCGGCGCACCCTACGGCGAGTGGCCATGAAAAGGCTCTGTCCACGTTAGTCGTTGTACAGCTTGTGGGAGCGGATTTATCCGCGAATATCGCGACCAATCGGAATGCCGCCAACCGCTCCCACAAGAGCAGAATTACGCCACCAACATGTAACGGGTACATAGCCATGAAAAAGACGGTATCCCCGTTAGAGGTTGTAGTGTCCTGACCCCTTCTGGATCCCCGCCTGCGCGGGGATGACGAGGTAGAGGTGGAATTTCTTCCGAAGCCGTCATTCCCGCGCAGGCGGGAATCCAGAGACAGGCAGCTGCAGTGTTCAGTCAGACAGAGGCGCTTGACCGCTCATTACCCGCCGGCGGTGCCGCGATCGATTGCGCTGGTGGGTTACGGCTTGCGGCCTAACCACCCTAAGGGCTCCTATTGATATTGCAGGTAGGCCGTTTCCGCAGGGCAGTTGTAGTGTCTGCAACACGCCAATGGGCGGATAGACATGAAAAAGCCGGGCAAGGCCCGGCTCTTTCATGCGTCGGTGATCGCTTAGCGCGAGCCGGCGACCTGGCCCATGGATATCCACTGGCCGGTCATCGAGCGGGTGTGGCGGTCCACCGTGGTCGGCGCGAAGGCACGGCCGGAGCTGCTGGCCAGGGCGTTGCTGCCGCTGTTCATGTCGAGCAGGGCCGCGCGCAGGAACTTCCAGCGGGTCTGGAGCTTGGCCACCGCGGGGTTGCCCTTGCCCTCCAGCGAGCCGAGTTCCTGGTCGATCTTCGGCACCAGCACGCGCTCATCCTGGCCGACATAGTTGTCGGTCTGCTCGCGGGCGATCTCGAAGCTGCCGATGTAGGAGCGGCTGAGGTATTGCACGGCCAGGTATTCGACCTGGGCCGGCAGTTCGCCAAGGGGGTCGGCGTTCGGCACGGCGCGCGCCACGGTCAGCAGGTCACGCAGTGACTGGGCCAGATCCGGCGGGTAGCTCCAGGGCATGTTGTCTTCTTTGGGGCCAAAGGAAACACCCCGGCGTAACTGGGTAACAAGTTTGTTGGTCAGGCCGGGTATTTCCGAGCTGGCGCTCATCGCGGCCTGGGCCGCCGTCTCCAGATCGGCGATGTCCTTCTCCAGGCGAGTCAGATACTCCTCCTGGAAGCCTTCCCCCCTGACCAGCAACAGGCTGCTGGTGGCTCTACTGGCATACACCTGCACTTGCTCGGCGGCCGTCATGGCGGCTGCCTGGGCAATTGCCGAAACGCTTGCCAGAATCCCTAACGTGATGGAAAAAATCAATCGAATCAAAGGATTACGATTCATCCCCCGGTCGCTCCTTGTTATTCTTGTCGGCGCGTGTCTATCGGTTGGCAGAGGCCGTCCGCGCGGTGGCAACAGCCTACTGCGCTTGCAATAGCAAGGGATGAGCCAAAAGAGTGATTTACATCGCAATTTCGATGTCGCGAAGTCGGCGCGTCCGCGTCTGTGCTACTCGCGCATCCACCCCGCCCCGGAGCGGGTGCTCCGGGGCGGGGTGGGCGGAAACCGCCGCGCATGTCGCGCGGCGCTGGGGACGGGTCAGACGCTCGGTTGCTGCTGCCAGACCTTGGGCTTGAAGTAGAGCGTCTCGCCCCGGGCCAGCCCGGCCAGGCTGTCGTGGTCCTTGACCACCTCGGCTTCGATCAGCTCGTCCTGGCCGTCGACCTTGAGGGTCACCCGGGTGATGGCGCCCAGCGGACGGATGTCGCGCACCTCGGCGCTGCGATGTTCTTCCACCGCCTGGCGCGACAGCGAGACCTCGTGCGGGCGGAACAGCAGGTGCTGATCCTCGCCGATGTGCAGGCGGTTGGAGTCACCCAGGAAGTGGTAGACGAAGTCGCTGGCCGGCTGCTCGTAGACCTCGCCGGGCGAGCCGATCTGCTCGATCACGCCCTTGTTCATCACCACGATGCGGTCGGCCACTTCCATGGCTTCTTCCTGGTCGTGGGTGACGAACACGCTGGTCAGGTGCACTTCCTCGTGCAGGCGCGCCAGCCAGCGGCGCAGTTCCTTGCGCACCTTGGCGTCGAGGGCGCCGAACGGCTCGTCGAGCAGCAGCACCTTGGGCTTCACCGCCAGGGCGCGGGCCAGGGCGATGCGCTGGCGCTGGCCGCCGGACAGCTGTTCCGGGTAGCGGTCGGCCAGCCAGTCGAGCTGGACCATGTTGAGCAGCTCGTGCACGCGCTCGGCGACTTCCTTCTCGCCGGGCCGCTCGCTCTTGGGCTTCATGCGCAGGCCGAAGGCGACGTTGTCGAACACCGTCATGTGGCGGAACAGGGCGTAGTGCTGGAACACGAAGCCGACGTTGCGATCACGCACGTCGTGGCGCGACACGTCCTCGCCATGGAACACGATGTTGCCGGTGTCCGGGGTCTCCAGGCCGGCGATGATGCGCAGCAGGCTGGTCTTGCCGCAGCCGGACGGGCCGAGCAGGGCCACCAGCTCGCCGCTGTGGATGTCCAGGTTGATGTCGTTGAGTGCGCGGAAGGCGCCGAAATGCTTGCTGACGTTACGGATTTCGATAGACATGACTTATTCCTCGTCGGCATTCGATTTGAGGCGGGACAGACGCGCTTCGCTCCACTGCTTGAGCAGCAGGATGATCAGGGCCAGGGCCAGCAGCAGGCTGGCCACGCTGAACGCGGCGACGTGGTTGTACTCGTTGTAGAGGATTTCGACGTGCAGCGGCAGGGTGTTGGTGTAACCACGGATGTGCCCGGACACCACCGACACCGCGCCGAACTCGCCCATGGCGCGGGCGGCGCACAGCACCACGCCGTAGATCAGGCCCCATTTGATGTTCGGCAGGGTCACGTGCCAGAACATCTGCCAGCCGTTGGCGCCGAGCAGGCGCGCGGCTTCTTCCTCCTGGGTGCCCTGTTCCTGCATCAGCGGGATCAGTTCGCGGGCGACGAAGGGCACGGTGACGAACACGGTGGCGAGGACGATGCCGGGCAGGGCGAAGATGATCTGGATGTCGCGCTCCTGCAGCCATTCGCCGAAGAAACCCTGGGCGCCGAACAGCAGCACGTAGATCAGGCCGGCGATCACCGGGGAGACGGAGAACGGCAGGTCGATCAGCGTTACCAGGATGCTCTTGCCGCGGAACTCGTACTTGCTCACGCACCAGGCGGCGGCCACGCCGAACACCAGGTTGAGCGGCACCGAGATGCCGACCGCGAGCAGGGTCAGCTTCAGCGCGCTGATCGCGTCCGGCTCGACCAGCGCGGTGAAGAAGGTGCCGAGGCCGAGCTTCAGCGCCTCCGACAGCACCACGTACAGCGGCAGCAGGAGGAACAGGGCGAAGGCCAGCCAGGCACCGATGATCAGGGCGAGGCGCCCGGTGGCGGTGCCGCGGCGGGCGGCGTTGGCGGCCGCGCTGGCCGTCAGGGTCGTACTGGACATGGCGGCCTCCTCACGGGCGTTCGATGCGGCGCTGCAGCAGGTTGATCAGCAGCAGCAGGATGAACGAGACCACCAGCATCAGCACGCCGATGGTGGTGGCGCCGTGGTAGTCGTACTGGTCGAGCTTGACCATGATCAGCAGCGGCAGGATCTCGGTCTTCATCGGCATGTTGCCGGCGATGAAGATGACCGAGCCGTACTCGCCCACGCCGCGGGCGAAGGCCAGGGCGAAGCCGGTCAGCCAGGCCGGCAGCAGGGCCGGCGCCAGCACGTGGCGGAACACCTGGAACGGCTTGGCGCCGAGGCAGGCGGCGGCTTCCTCGACCTCGCGCGGGATGTCCGCCAGCACCGGCTGGATGGTCCGCACCACGAAGGGCAGGGTGACGAAGGTCAGGGCCAGGGTGATGCCCAGCGGGGTGTAGGCGATCTTGAAGCCCAGCGCGGTGGCGAACTGGCCGACCAGGCCGGCCGGCGCATAGAGCGCGGTGAGGGCGATCCCGGCGACGGCGGTGGGCAGGGCGAAGGGCAGGTCGATCATCGCGTCGATCAGCCGGCGGCCGGGGAAGTCGTAGCGCACCAGCACCCAGGCCAGCAGCGTGCCGATGATGCCGTTGAGGACGGCGGCGTAGAAGGCGGTGGAGAAGCTCAGTTTGAGCGCGGCGATCACCCGCGGCGCGGAGATGATGGTCCAGATCTGATCCCAGCTCAGCTGGGCGGCATGCACGAACATGGCACCCAGGGGAATCAGCACCAGCAGGCTGAGGTACACCAGGGTGTAGCCCAGCGTCAGCCCGAAGCCGGGTATGACGGGGGAAATGCGGCGTGACATAAAACCTCAGCGGCAAGTTTCAAGCTGCAAGCGACAAGTAAGAGCCTGTTCGCGCTCTGGCTGGCGAAGAGAGGCGCCATTGTAGGAGCGGCCTTGGCCGCGAAGCTCTTCTGGCTTTGCCCCGATTCGCGGCCAAGGCCGCTCCTACAGCGGGTTTCCGGATCGTGAACAGGCTTCCAGGGCGCCACCAGCGATAGCCCGCTTGCAGCGTGGGGCATGTCGCGGGTGGCTGCGCACGTCAGTGCGCCTGGTAAATCTGGTCGAAGATACCACCGTCGTTGAAGAACTTCGGCTGGGCTTCCTTCCAGCCGTTGAAGTCCTTGTCGATGGTGACCAGCTTCAGCTGCGGGAACTGCTTGGCGAACTCGGCCGCCACCTGCTCGTTGCGCGGGCGGTAGAAGTGCTTGGCGGCGATGCGCTGGCCTTCGTCGCTGTACAGGTACTGCAGGTAGGCGGTGGCGACTTCGCGGGTGCCCTTCTTGTCGACGTTCTTGTCGACCACCGCCACCGGCGGCTCGGCCAGGATGGACAGGCTCGGCGCGACGATCTCGAACTGGTCGCCACCCTGTTCCTTCAGGGCCAGGAAGGCCTCGTTCTCCCAGGCCAGCAGCACGTCGCCGATCTGGTTGTTGACGAAGGTGATGGTCGAGCCGCGGGCGCCGGTATCCAGCACCGGGACGTTCTTGTACAGCTTCTCGACGAACTCCTTGGCCTTCTCCTCGCTACCGTACTGCTGCTGGGCGTAGGCCCAGGCGGCCAGGAAGTTCCAGCGGGCGCCGCCGGAGGTCTTCGGGTTCGGGGTGATGACTTCGACGCCGTCCTTGGTCAGGTCGCCCCAGTCCTTGATGCCTTTCGGGTTGCCCTTGCGCACCAGGAACACGATGGTCGAGGTGTAGGGAGTGCTGGATTGCGGCAGGCGGCTCTGCCAGTCCTCGGGGATCAGCTTGCCGAGCTTGTACAGCTCGTCGATGTCACCGGCCAGGGCCAGGGTCACCACGTCGGCGCGCAGGCCGTCGATCACGGCGCGGGCCTGCTTGCCGGAGCCACCGTGGGATTGCTGGATGGTCACCGCTTCCTTGCCCTGGGCGGTCCAGTGCTTGTTGAAGGCGGCGTTGTATTCCTGGTACAGCTCGCGGGTCGGGTCGTAGGAGACGTTGAGGATCTCCGTGGCGGCGACGGTCGGGCCGGCGAACAGGGCGGTGGCCAGCGCGGCCAGGGCGAAACGGCGAATGGACATGGTGCTGCTCCTGAGAATTGCGGATCTGCTGTTGTTCTGAGTTGGCGTTCTTCGGGGGGGCTCTATGTCAGCGGCGCATTCGCGCCCGACTGTGGCGAGGCCGCTGCCGGGATGTGCTCGTGGCCTGCTCGATGCTGCGGTTCATTGCGTCCTCCGGTGGTCCAGTCGGGTGTCGCTGGATCAGGCCTGCTTGCTGTTCTGGGCCTGCAGGCGGAATTTTTCCTTGCGCTCGATCTGCACGACCTGGCCGTTGTGGACGGTGATCTCCACCGAGCCGAACCGCAGGCCCTGCAGGGCGGACTGGATTTCACGCAGGATGCCGGCTTCGTCCTGGCCTTCGACGCTTCTGAGGGTTGCGCTCATGACTCTGCTCTCCATTGGATGGGGCCCGGGGTTGGGCGTGGAGCGGATATTAGGGGCAGACGATTTAGTCTTAAAAAGAATATTTAATGATTTATTTATTCGTTTCAGGACTATGTGAGGCGAGACCGCGAATTGCCGTCGGGGGTTCCCGCGATCTTGACCGTGGCGTCGAAATTCCTGCCGCTCGTCACAACGCCCTGCTTCCCCCATCGCCAGCGCTCCGGGTGGGCGCATAGTCTTGTCCGATGAACGTGACGAGGCGGCGTCCGATGGACGACAACGAACAGGCTCCGAGCGAACTCGAGACCCTCACCCTGGCCCTGCTGCACAGCCGGGGCGAGGTCGAGCGCCTGCGCGAACGCGAACAACTGGTGGGCAGCCTGCTGGCCGGCCTCAACGCGGTGCTCTGGGCGTTCGACTGGGAGCAGCAGCGGATGGTCTACGTCAGCCCGGCCTACGAGCAGATATTCGGCCGCAGCGCCGCGCTGCTGCTGGCCGACTACAACGAATGGCTCAACAGCATCTACCCGGACGACATGGAGTACGCCGCGCGCAGCCTGCAATCGGTGCTGGAAGTGGGCTCGGTGGAGCAGCGTGAATACCGCATCATCCGCGGCGACGGCGAGGTGCGCTGGCTGAGCGACAAATGCTTCATCAGCCCGCCGAGCCTGTTCGATGGCCGCTCGCTGATCGTCGGCATCGCCGAGGACATCACCGAGAAGAAGACCCTGCAGGGCGAGCTGCATCGCCTGGCCACCAGCGACGTGCTGACGGGCGCCAGCAACCGCCGGCATTTCTTCGAATGCGCCGAAGCGTTGTTCGCCGAATCCTGTTCCAGCGGCCGGCCGCTGTCCTTCCTGCTGCTGGACATCGACGACTTCAAGAAGATCAACGACAGCCATGGCCACCAGGCCGGCGACCGCGTGCTGCAGCGAGTGGCCCATTGCGCCGCCTACGTGCTGCGCCGCGACGACCTGTTCGGGCGCATCGGCGGCGAGGAATTCGCCGCCATCTTCCCCAACTGCGACGCCCAGCAGGCGCGCCAGGTGGCCGAGCGCCTGCAGCGGGAAGTGCAGCGCCTGCAGTTCAGCAACGACGGCGAGACCTTCGGCGTGACCATCAGCCAAGGCATCACGGTGCGCGGCGAGGGCGACGAGCTGGACGACCTCTATGCCCGCGCCGACGCCGCCATGTACCAGGCCAAGCGGCAGGGCAAGGACTGCATCGTGCTGGGATGATCGGCGTAGGGTGCGCCATGCGCACCGGTGGCCCGGATGCGGTGCGCATGGCGCACCCTACATCGAGCGCCTTGGATGAAATCGAAAGGTCTTTAAATTCACTCAAGGAATAAGTAAATGAATTCTTATTCCTTAACTTGTGTTTCATCCCTGCCTAGACTGGCCTCCGAAACCTATCGAGGAGGCCCCAGCCATGGCCAGCCAGACCACCCGCTACCTGATCCTGCCCGGATGGCAGGGCTCGCCCGACGACCACTGGCAGAGCCACTGGCAGCGCAGCCTGCCCCATGCCCGCCGGGTCGAGCAGGCGGACTGGGACAATCCCGATCCGCACGCCTGGGTCGCCACCTTGGAACGCGAAGTGGCGGCGGCCGGCGGGCCGTTGATCCTGGTGGCGCACAGCCTCGGCTGCGTCACCGTGGCGCGCTGGGCCGCGCAGGCGCCGCTGGCCCTGCTGCGCAAGGTGCGCGGCGCGCTGCTGGTGGCGCCGGCCGACGTCGAGCGGCCGAACTGCCCCGAGGCGCTGCGTGGCTTCGCCCCCATCTCGCGGGACCTGCTGCCGTTCCCCAGCCTGCTGGTGGGTTCGGACAACGACCACGCCGCCAGCGCCCCCCGCGTCCTGCAGATGGCCCGCGACTGGGGCGCCGTGCCGGCCATCCTGCCGGGCGCCGGCCACATCAACGTCAAGTCCGGGCACCAGCGCTGGGAGCAGGGCTTCGCCTACCTGTACCGCCTGCAGCGGCAGATCGAACAACTGGAACGCATGCGCGCATGAACCCCGCCGACCGCGCGACGCGCCTGCGCGCGCGTCGGCGCCGCATCCACTTCATTCCCATCTGAGCCGCTTCGCGGCGGCTCGCACCGAACGAGATATCGCAATGAGCCGCCCCGCCTTTCCCCAGCAGTCGCTGCTGACCTTCGCCGACACCGAGAAGAGCCCCCTGAGCATCCGCGCCAAGGCGCTGGTGTTCGTCGACTCGCGCTCGCGCCAGCTGCGTGAGCAGGCCAACGCGCTGGCCGCCGCCGAGCTGCCGGTGCTGATCGTCGGCGAGACCGGCACCGGCAAGGAGCTGCTGGCCCGCCATGTGCATCGCGAGAGCGAGCGCGGCGGCCTGTTCGTGGCCGTCAACTGCGGCGCCATCAGCCCGCAATGGGGCGAGGCCGAGCTGTTCGGCCATGCCGCGGGCGCCTATTCCGGCGCCGCCAGCAGCCGCGCCGGCTGGTTCGGCTCGGCCAACGGCGGCACCCTCTACCTGGACGAGATCGCCGACCTGCCGCTCGGCCTGCAGGACAAGCTGCTGGCCGCGCTGGAGACCCGCGAGGTGCAGCGGGTCGGCGGCCACCAGGCGACCCCGGTGAACGTGCGCCTGGTGACCGCCACCAGCATCGACCTGGCGCAGGCGGTGGCCGCCGGCAAGTTCAGCGAGCGCCTGTTCCTCTACCTCAACGAGGGCCGCCTGGAGCTGCCGGCGCTGCGTGAGCGGCCGGGCGACATCCTGCCGCTGGCCGAGTATTTCCTCGGCATCTACGCCCAGCGCCTGGGGCTGGACATCCCGCAGATCGGCACCGAGGCCCAGGCGGCCCTGGAGGCCCACCCCTGGCACGGCAACACCCGCGAGCTGGAGAACGTCATCCACTTCGCTCTGCTGGTCAGCAGCGGCGAGGAAATCCTGCCGCAGCACCTGAATCTGCCGGCCAGCGCTCCGCTGCAGGGCCTCGAACGGCAGCTGGCGCGGCTGAGCGTGCGGCGCTGCTGCAGCGACTGAGCGCCTAGACGGCGCTCAGGGCCTGTTTACGATCTTTTCAGCAGCACGGTATTTACTGAAATCTTGCTTGCCAGCTCGTCATACCGGCGCAGGCCGAGGTCCAGAAAACCGACAGGCGACTCGGCGCGGGCAACTGGATACCGGCCCGCGCCGGTATGACGGGCTGTGCAGATCCACGCCTTGGAGAAAAACCGGGCGGCTGGCCAGGTTCGGAAAGATCGTAAGCAGGTTCTCAGGAGTAGAGCGAGGGCGTCGGCGGCAGACCGCTGGTCAGCCACTGGCCGATGTCGCGCACCTTGTAGTCCAGCGGGTCGTGCAGGC
This sequence comes from Pseudomonas paralcaligenes, assembly GCF_019655855.1. Classification (GTDB taxonomy): domain Bacteria; phylum Pseudomonadota; class Gammaproteobacteria; order Pseudomonadales; family Pseudomonadaceae; genus Aquipseudomonas; species Aquipseudomonas paralcaligenes. The sequence goes on from NZ_BPFX01000002.1 coordinate 97,353, forward strand.
TGTGCACCCGCACATTGCGCCAGAAGCGGTCGAAGCCGTAGCGCGAGGCGGTGGAGCGGGCGCCCATGGTCTCGAACACCTGGCTGGTGATCTCCAGCGCGGCACGGGCGGAGGCGACCCGCGCCTCGGCGATCAGTAGCGCCACTTCGCCGCGCTCGGCGGCGCCCAGGGCGGGCTTGTCCCAGGCCTGCTGCAGGCGCTCGGCGGCCAGCTCGGCCTGCAGCAGGGCGCCGCGGTAGAGCAGCCAGAGTTCGCCGTAGCGCTTCTGGATGAAGGGGTCTTCGCTCGCCTCGCTCACGCCGGCGCCCAGCCAGGGCCGCGCCTGCTCGCGCAGGTAGCGCAGGGCGCCGTCCAGCGCGCCCTGGGCGTTGCCCAGGTAGAGCTGGGTGAGGATCAGCTGCGACACGCACACCCGCAGGCTGCTGCGCGGGCTCTGGCCGCCGGAGACCAGCAGCTCGGCGCGGTCGACGAAGACATTCTCGAACTGCACCGTGCCGCTGTCGGTCTGGCGCTGGCCGAAGGCGTCCCAGTCGTCGTTGACGGCCAGGCCCTCGCGCTGCGCCGGCAGGATCAGGAACACCCGGTCGGTGGGGCCGCCGCGAGGCGCGCTGACCACCAGGGCGTCGGCACCGAGCGCCCCGGAACAGAAGGACTTGCGCCCGTTAAGCTCGAAATGCTCCTCGCGGGCCGTCAGTTCCAGGCCCAGGTCGCGGCCGTTGGTGGCGTTGCCCCAGAACCAGCGCTCGCGCACCGCCCGGGTCAGCCAGTGGCGCTGCTGCTCGGCGCTGCCGTGGAGCAGGATGGTGGCGACCTGAAGGTGGTTGAAGGCGAACAGGTGGGCCAGCGAGCTGTCGGCCGCCGCCAGGTGGCGGACGATGCGGTAGATCTCCGGCCAGGAGCGTTCCTGGCCATCGAAGCGCTGCGGTATCGCCAGGGCCAGCAGGCCGCTGTCGCGGACCAGCTCCCGCTCGGCGCGGGCGTGGCCGCCGCGCCGGTCGCGCTCCACCGCGTTCTCCGCCAGCCGGCGGGCCAGGCGCTCGACCTTGGCGGTGAGGTTGCCGAAGTCGACGGGGAACAGCCGGGCATCCAGCAACGGCTCGGCCAGCGGATGCAGATGGCGCGCGTCACTGGCCATCGCGCGGCTCCGGCTGCCAGACGGCCACGTCGGTGGCGTCCACACGCCTGGGCAGCAGGCCCTCGTCGAAGAAGGCGTCGGCGATCTTCTGCTGTTCGCCCAGGCCGTCGTGGCGCACCGGGCCGACCCGGTAGCTGCGGCGGGCGTTGGCCTGTTCGACGATCGCCGGGTCGAGGTTGCCCCACAGCGGGCCGAGGATTCGCGCGGCCTCGGCGGGGTGCGCGCGCAGCCAGTCGCCGGCCTTGACCAGCTCGGCGTAGACGGTCTCCAGCACCTGCGGGTGGGCCTTGGCGAAGGCGCTGCTGGTCAGGTAGTAGCGCTGGTAGCTGGCCAGGCCCGCGCTGTCCGCCAGGGTGCGGGTCGGCAGCTGGCGCTGGGCGGCGCTGAGGAAGGGTTCCCAGGTGACCCAGGCGTCCACCTTGCCGTTCTCGAAGGCCGCGCGGCCGTCGGCCGGGGTCAGGTAGGCGGGCTGGATGTCGCTGAACTTCAGCCCCGCCTTGGCCAGCGCGGCGATCAGCAGGTAGTGCGAACCGGCCGCCTTGGTCACCGCCACTTTCTTGCCCTTCAGCTCGCCGAGGCTGCGCAGCGGCGAGTCCTCGCGCACGAGGATCGCCTGGGCGGCGGGCGAAGGCGCCTCCTGGGCGAAGTAGGCGAGCTGGGCGCCGGCGGCCTGGGCGAACACCGGCACGGTGTCGGCGACATCGGCGGAGAGGTCGACGTTGCCGACGTTGAGCGCCTCCAGCAGCGGCTGGCCGCTGGCGAACTCGTGCCAGCTGACCTTGATGTCCTGGCCGGCGAAGGCCTTTTCCAGCGTGCCCTGGCTCTTCAGCAGGCTGATCAGGGTGGAGGATTTCTGGTAGCCGATGCGCAGGGCGGTTTCCGCCTGGGCCGGGGTGGCGAGGGCGGCGAACAGGCCGAGGCTCAGGCCGATGCCCAGCAGGGCGCGGCGGGGCAGGGAATGGCGGGACATGGGAGACCTCTTGTTGTCATGGCGTCCCGGCCATGGCGAGGCGGCGGAACACGAAACTTCCTGGGGAGAAATGTGAGAAGTCCGGTGGTCCGGTAGGTGAAAGCTATTCGATCTGAAAAACGGCCGACAAATACTTTTCGGGAATTAGCTTATGGAGCGATGCGGCTTCGCTGTTTATTCTTTTTAGTTTCATAAAAGTGAAAAATAATTCTTTTTGGCGCTTACAGAAATCCCCTAGATTGAGCGCCAAGCCGCAAGCGGGTTCCCGCTGCGCGCCCCGATAACCCCATAAAGCGGGCCCGCTTCGCCGTACGGGCCCCATACCAAGACAGAAAGACAGCATCCGGAGCATCAGCATGAACAAATCCTCCCTGGCTCTCGCCGTGGCCCTCGGCGTGATCGCCCAGCAGGCCTCCGCCGCCGGCTTCATCGAAGACAGCAAGGCCACCCTCGGCCTGCGCAACTTCTATTACGACCTCAACACCAGGAACACCGCCAACAACAACGGCGAGGCCAGCGAGTGGGGCCAGGGCTTCATCTTCAACTACACCTCCGGCTTCACCGAGGGCACCGTCGGCTTCGGCCTCGACGCCGTCGGCCTGCTCGGCATCAAGCTCGACTCCGGCGGCTACAACACCAAGGCCGGCCGCGAGCGCACCCCGGGCCAGCTGTTCCCCCTCGACAGCGACGGCAGCGCCGTGGACGACTACAGCAAGGCCGGCGTGACCGCCAAGGTGCGCCTCTCCAAGACCGAGGCCCGCCTGGGCACCCTGCAGCCCAAGCTGCCGGTGGTCACCTTCAACGACGGCCGCCTGCTGCCGCAGCTGTTCGAGGGCGGCCAGATCACCTCCGGCGAGATCGACAACCTGACCCTCACCGCCGGCCAGCTGGAACACACCAAGACCCGCTCCTCCAGCAACGACATCGGCCTGCGCATCGCCGGCACCAGCGCGGTCGACAGCAACAAGTTCTATTACGGCGGCGCCGACTACAAGGTCTCCAAGGACCTGCTGGTGCAGTACTACTACGGCAACCTGGAAGACTTCTACAAACAGCACTTCCTCGGTGCCGTGCACAACTGGGCCATCGGCCCGGGCACGCTGAAGACCGACCTGCGCTACTTCCACAGCGACTCCGACGGCAAGAACGGCAGCGCCGCCGGCCGTGCCGAGGGCTACCTCAGCAGCGGCTACTGGAACGCTGGCGACAGCAATCGCGGCGAGGTCGACAACCAGACCTGGAGCGCCCTGTTCACCTACGCCCTCGGCGGCCACGCGCTGAGCGCCGGCTACCAGCAGGTCTCGGGCGACAGCGCCTTCCCGTTCCTCAACCAGGGCGACGGCTCCACCGCCTACCTGATCACCGACCGCCAGATCGGCAAGTTCCTGTCGGCCGGCGAGCGCACCTGGCTGGCCGAGTACGCCTACGACTTCACCTCCGTCGGCGCGCCGGGCCTGAAGGCGATCATCACCTACCTGTCGGGCGACAACATCGACGCCGCTGGCGGCGACCGCCGCGAGTGGGAGCGCGACTTCCGCCTCGACTACACCCTGCAGGACGGCGCTCTCAAGGGCCTCGGCTTCTCCTGGCGCAACGCCTCCCTGCGCGGCAACACCAGCGCCAACGACCAGGACGAGAACCGCCTGATCGTCAGCTACACCCTGCCGATCCTCTGACCGGCAACGGCGGGGCCTCGTGCCCCGCCTTCTCCTGACCCGTCCGCCATCGGACAGGAAGGCCAATCCAGCGCCAAGGAGAATTCCATGAGCTTCAAGCCCCGCCACCTTCTCGCCGCCCTGCTGGCCGCCGCCCTGCCGGTCGCCGCGCACGCCGCCGAGCCACGCGAAGTCCGCCTCGACTACGCCTACTACGCCCCCACCAGCCTGGTGCTGAAGGACCAGGGCATCCTCGAGAAACGCCTGGCCGCCGACGGCATCTCGGTGAAGTGGGTGTTCAGCCAGGGCAGCAACCGTTCCCTCGAATACCTCAACGGCGGCAGCGTCGACTTCGCTTCCACCGCCGGCCTCGCCGCCGTGCTCAGCCGCGCCAACGGCAGCCCGGTGAAGACCGTGTACATCGCCAGCCGTCCGGAGTGGACCGCCCTGGCCGTGCCCAAGGATTCGCCGATCAAGACCCTGGCCGACCTCAAGGGCAAGAAGGTCGCCGCCACCAAGGGCACCGATCCCTACCTGTTCCTGCTGCGCAGCCTGCAGAGCGCCGGCCTGGGCAAGGGCGACGTGGAGATCGTCCACCTGCAGCACCCGGACGGCCGCGTGGCCCTGGAGCGCGGCGACGTGGACGCCTGGTCCGGGCTCGACCCGCACCTGGCCGCCAGCCAGCTGCAGGCCGGCTCGCGCCTGCTCTACCGCAACCTCGACTTCAACAGCTACGGCGTGCTCAACGTCAGCGACCGCTTCCTCGAGGAACAGCCGCAACTGATCGGCAAGGTCATCGCCGCCTACGAGGAGGCGCGCCAGTGGACCGTCGCCCACCCGCAGGAGACCGCCGAGCTGCTGGCCCGCGAGGCCAAGCTGCCGCTGGACGTGGCCAGGCTGCAACTGTCGCGCACCGACTTCGGCAATCCGCAGCCGGGCGCCGAGCACATCGCCGCGCTGAAGGCCGCCGCGCCCATCCTGCTCGACGAGCAGCTGGTGCGTCCGGGCACCGACGTGGCCGCCGTGGTCGACCAGCTGATCAGCCCGCAACTGGCGGCCGGCGTGATCGGCCAGCCGGTGGCCAGGGCGGAGCCGTGAGCCATGACCGGTAGCAGCCTGCTCACCACCTTCCTGGCCGCCCGCGCGGCCATCCGCGGCGAGCGTTCGCCCTCGGCCGCGCGTCGTCCGTGGGTCGGCAACTGGCGCGGGCTGGTGCTGCCGCTGGCCCTGCTGGTGCTGTTGGAAGCGCTGGTGCGCCTCGGCTGGATTCCCGCGCACCAGCTGCCGGCGCCCAGCCAGATCGGCCAGACCCTGTGGTGGCTGGCCGCCGGCGGCGAACTGTGGGGGCACATCGGCGTGAGCCTGGCGCGGGTCGCGGCCGGCTTCGCCATCGGCACGGCGCTGGCCGTGCTGATCGGCGCCTGGGTCGGCCTCAGCCGCCGCGCCGAGAGCTACCTGGAGCCGACCTTCCAGGCCCTGCGGGCGATCCCCAGCCTGGCCTGGGTGCCGCTGCTGCTGCTCTGGCTGGGCATCGACGAGACGCCCAAGGTGGTGCTGATCGCCCTCGGCGCCTTCTTCCCGGTCTACCTGGCGCTGCTCGCCGGCATCCGCAACGTCGACCGCAAGCTGGTCGAGGTCGGCCGCCTGCATCGCCTGTCCGGTGTCGAGCTGACCCGGCGCATCCTCCTGCCGGCGGCGCTGCCCAACCTGTTCACCGGCCTGCGCGGGGCGCTCAGCCTGAGCTGGATGTTCCTCGTCGCCGCCGAGCTGATCGCCGCCACCCGCGGCCTCGGCTACCTGCTCAGCGACGGCCGCGAGACCTCGCGGCCGGACCTGGTGATCGCCGCCATCCTGCTGCTGGCCGTGCTCGGCAAGCTCAGCGATGGCCTGCTCAAAGCCTTCGAGGCGCGCGCCCTGCACTGGCGCGACAGCTTCGTCGGCGGGGAGGGTTGAGATGGGCGCGTTGCTGGAACTGCGCGGCATCCGCAAGGCCTTCGCCGGCCAGCGGGTGCTCGACGACATCGACCTCAGCCTGGCGCCGGGCGAGATCGTCAGCCTGCTCGGCCCCAGCGGCTGCGGCAAGAGCACCCTGCTGCGCATCGCCGCCGGCCTCGACGAGGACTTCAGCGGCGGCCTGGCGCACAACCCGCTGCTGGATTTCGGCGGCGGCACCGGCATCGGCGTGGTGTTCCAGGAGCCGCGCCTGCTGCCCTGGCTGAACGTGGCGCAGAACATCGGCTTCGCCGATGGGCGCAAGGCCGATGGCGCCTGGATCGAGCAACTGCTGGACGACGTCGGCCTGGCTGGCCAGGGCGACAAGCTGCCCAAGCAGCTCTCCGGCGGCATGGCCCAGCGCGTGGCCATCGCCCGCGGCCTGTACCAGCGGCCCCAGGTGCTGCTGCTCGACGAGCCCTTCAGTGCCGTGGACGCCTTCACCCGGATGAAGCTGCAGGACCTGGTGGTGCGCCTGGCCGATACCTACGGCATCGCCCTGCTGCTGGTCACCCATGATCTCGACGAGGCGTTCTACCTGAGCGACCGCGTGCTGATCCTGGGCGGCACGCCGAGCCGCATCCAGCGCGAACTGGCGGTGCCCCTGCCGCACCCGCGCGACCGCCGCGCCGTGGAACTGGCCTACCTGCGCGGCGAGGCACTGACCGAACTGACGCTGTAAACGAACCTCAAGGTGGAAGCTGTTTCCGGGCCGCATGGCCCGGTTTTTTTATCTGCGGGAAGTGTGGCGGGCTGTTGTAGGGTGCGCCGTGCGCACCGGACAGGACTGCTGGTGCGCACGGCGCACCCTACACAAGCGCGATGGCGCTGCGTCTAGCTGCGCTGCAGCGAAGAAGCCGCCAGGCCCAGCCCCAGGGCCACCAGCACACCGCCGATGGCCCGCTCGATCAGGTGCCGGCTGCGGGCGACGAAGGCGCGCGCCGCATCCGAGGACAATCCATAGGCCACCAGGGCGAACCAGAACAGGTGAGCAACGGCCATGAACAGCCCGTAGCCGAGCTGGGTGAGGGGCGCGGTGTCCGGGCTGATCACCTGGGTGAACAGGGCGACCACGAACAGCGTGGTCTTGGGATTCAGCGCATTGGTCAGGAAGCCCACCCGCAGCGCCTGCCAGTCGGACAGCCGGGGTGTGTCCAGCACCTGCTGCGGGTCCGCCTTGCGGCTGCGCAGCATGCCGATGCCCAGCCAGATCAGGTAGGCGGCGCCGGCGAACTTGACCAGGTTGAACAGCACGATGGACTGGGAGATCAGCAGGCCGATGCCGAGCATCGAATAGGTCACGTGTACCAGCACGCCGAGGCTGATGCCCAGCGCCGTGAGCAGGCCGGCGCGACGCGACAGGAACATGCTGTTGCGGCTGACCATGGCGAAATCGGCGCCGGGGCTGATCACGGCGAGCAGGGTGATGGTGACGACCGAGACGAGTTCGAGCATGGCGCAGTCCGTTTTCCTGGTGGGCTGGTCAAGATGAGGGCGGCCCACGTTTCCTGCAAGCGCGGGTTTCACCCGCCCTACACCGAGTAGGGCGGGTGAAACCCGCGTGCGCCTACTCGCCTACCTGCATGTCCGTATCCGCCGAACCACCCCAATCCGCCGGATAGATACCCTCGCGCACGTAGCGATGGAAGGACGACCAGGGCCAGTCGGCGACCCGTTCCACCAGGCCATGCTTGAGCGGATTGCCGTGCAGGTAGTCGAGGTGGCTGCGCAGATCGGCCTCGTCGCGGATCAGATGCTCCCAGAACCGGTTCTGCCAGAGGCTGCCCTGGCCTTTGTCCATCCGCCGTTCGCTCAGCAGCTCGGGGCGATGGTAGGCCGAGCAGGCTACGGCGACATGGCGCTTGATCAGTCGCCAGCGGTTGGAAAAGTCCGCATCGCCGTCCGGCAGGGTCCAGATGGCGTGCATATGGTCCGGCAGCAGCACCCAGCCGTCGATGCGGAATGGCAACCGAGCCCGCACCCGGTCGATGGCTTCGCGCAGGGCGGTGCGCACATCGTCGTGGGTCAGGATGGCCTGTCGGCCTTGGGTGACGACCGTGAAGAAATAGGTTCCGCCGGGGACGGCGGCGCGTCTGTAGTAGGGCATCACAACGTCCTTGTTGTGTGGTGTTCAGGGTGGCGCGGGTTTCACCCGCCCTACGGTTGGGCGATGGCGCGCAGCAGCGCCGCGCTTTCGGCATCGGCGGGGAAGAAGGTTTCCAGGGCCAGTTCGGCCAGGGTCACGTCGTTGGGGGTGCCGAACACGGTGGTGGTGCTGATCAGGCTGAGCACGCCCTGCTCGGTGCGGAACTGCAGTGCCATCAGCACGCTGTCCGGCTGCGGGGCGGGGGCTTCCTCGGGGGCCGGGTAGCCCAGCAGTTCTTCCTGCAGCGCCATCAGCTGCGGGTCGCCGCTGATGTCGATGTCGTGCTGCAGGCGCATCAGCAGGTAGGCGCGCCACTGGGCCAGGTTGACGATGCGCGGCGCCAGCCCGTCCGGGTGCAGCGATATGCGCAGCACGTTGAGCGGCGGGCCGAGCAGCTCGGCCGGGATGCCGGCGAGGAACGGTGCCACCGCGTCGTTGGCGGCCAGCAGGTTCCACTGGCGGTCGATGGTGAGCGCCGGGTAGGGCTCGTGGGCCTTGAGCAACTGCTCGATGGCGGTGCGGGCGGCGGCCAGCGCCGGGTCTTCCAGGCCGTGCTGGCTGTACAGCGGCGCGTAGCCAGCGGCGGTGAGCAGGCGGTTGCGCTCGCGCAGCGGAATCTCCAGCTGCTCGGCCAGGTGCAGCAGCATCTCGCGGCTGGGCAGGGCGCGGCCGGTCTCGACGAAGCTCAGGTGGCGGGTGGAGATGTCCGCCTCGCAGGCCAGGTCGAGCTGGCTCAGGCGGCGGCGCTGGCGCCACTGGCGCAGCAGGGCGCCGACGGGGTGATGGGCTGTGTTCATGGTTGCCGACGATAGCCCAGGGGCGTCATCGCGGCCATTACCTGGGACGTAATCGACGCCGGACGCGATCCGGACGAACCCTATGGCCAGGCGCCGATCCGGCGTCGCCATCCGGAGATTTCGCCATGAACACCCTGAACGCTTCCCCGCTGCTGCGTCGTGCCCTGCTCGCCGATGGCCTGGTCGGCCTGGCCACCGGCTCCCTGCTGGTATTACTCGCCGACTGGTACGCCAACCTGCTGGCGCTACCCGCCGACCTGCTGTACGGCGCCGGCCTGGCCCTGCTGCCGCTGGGCCTGTTCCTCGCCTGGCTGGGCTGCCAGGAGCGGATCAACCGCCTGCTGGTATGGGCCGTGATCGCGATCAACGCGCTGTGGGCGATCGACAGCCTGGCCCTGCTGTTCTCCGGCTGGGTGTCGCCCAACCTGCTCGGCCAGGTGTTCGTCATCGGCCAGGCCGCGCTGGTGCTGCTGTTCCTCGAACTGGAGCTGATCGGCCTGAAACGCTCGGAAGCGGTGCCGGTCTGAAGCTCAGGCGCATGGCCCCGCCCGCGAGGCGGGGCCTTGCCGGCGTGACGACCGGTCCGCGGAGCGGTCCGGCGCGGGATGTAGTGTCCCGCGGAAGTCGCTACAATGCGCCGCCGATTTCTCCACCACCGAGGCCGCGCGCCATGAAACTCCGCTTTCTCCTCTGGATGCTGGGCCGCCTGATGGCCAAGGCCAGCCGTACCAACCCCGAGTTCCAGAAGCAACTGGAAGGCAAGGACCTGGTGTTCCAGCTGCACACCCTCGACGGCAAGCTGGCGCGCCACTACCGGATCAAGGACAAGCGCGTCACCAGCCATGCCGGTGCGGCCAGCGAGCCCGCCTTCGCCATCGGCTTCAAGGACGCCGCCTACGGCTTCGCCACCATGAACGCCAAGAACAAGCAGCTGGCCTTCATGCAGGGCATCCAGAACAAGGACATCCAGATCCAGGGCAACCCGGCGCTGGTGATCTGGTTCCAGGGCCTGCTCAAGCACGTGGTGCCGAAGAAGAAAAAGAAGAACGAGGTCAAGAAAGCGGCCTGAGCCGCTTTCCCTCGCGGGCCCATGCGCTAGGCTGGGCCTTTTCACGGATATCGCCCCGATGCGCCTGTCGTTTCTCCTCGCTCTGCTCCTGTCGCTGGCACTCCCGGTCCGCGCCGAAACCGACGCCACCCTGGCGCGCGTGCTGGACCTGGCCGGGGTCAGGCTGCTCTGCGAGCAGGCCGCGCCGCTGCTGCAGCGCGGCATGAGCGAGGAGCAGCAGAAGGCGCTGGGCGAGGCCTTCGCCGCCGGCCCGCTGTGCGACGACCTGGCTGCGCGCATGGCGCCGGGTCTCCAGCAGGAGCAGCTGGAGGCGGCGCTGACGCTGCTCGACAGCCCGCTGGCCCACCATTTCACCGCCGCCGAGCGCGCGGTGGGCGAGGATGGCGGCCTGGCCGCCTACCGCCAGCAGCTGCAGGAGCGCCCGCCGCTGGGGCCGCGCGTGGAGCTGGTGCGGCGCCTGGACAAGGCGGCGCACACCACCGAACTGGCCACGCTGCTGCGCTACGAGGTGGGCAAGACCCAGGCCCTGATGGCCCTGCGCGCCCGCGGCGGCGACCTGGGGGAGCAGGAGTTGGCCGAGCAGACCGCCGCGCAGCTGGCGCCGCTGCGCGCCTCCAGCACCAGCGGGATCGAGGCGTTCATGCTCTACGCCTACCGCCAGACGCCCAGCGACCAGCTCGGCGAATACGTCGCCCTCTACGAGCAGGAGCCGCTGCGCGCGGTGCTCGAAGCCAGCGTCAAGGCGCTGCCGGACGTGTTCGCCGCGCGCCGGGCGAAACTGAAGTAGCGCGCGGGGCCGCGGTGGCCCCGCCTGCACCTACTGGGCGTGATGGTTGAACTGCGAAGCCAGTTCACGCAGCGCCACTTCCGCCTGCAGCACCCGGTTCAGGGCCTCGTCGGCCTTCTCTCGGCTCACGCCCAGACGCTCGAACAGGGCGTCCGGCAGGTCGTGCTGCGGACCGTTGCCGATGCCGCGGCTGCGCAGCAGGTTGACCGCCAGGCACACCAGGTTCGGGTAGGCGGCGTGGGCGCCGTCGTAGTCCGGGTCGTGCTGGAAGCGCAGCGCGGTGGCCAATTCCTCCGGCATGTCCCAGAAGCGCATCAGCCAGGCGCCGATCTGTTCGCGGGTGATGCCCAGCAGGTGCTGCTCGACGTAGCCGTGGCTGAGGTGCGGGTTGACCTCCAGATGGCGGCAGATCAGCGAGAAGTGCGGCGGGAAGACGTGGGCCAGCACCAGGTAGCCGAAGTTGTGCAGCAGCCCGGCGAGGTAGGTCAGGCCGGCCTCGGGGCGCTGGGCGCGGGGCATGGCGCGGGTCAGGCCCTCGATGATGGCGGCGGTGTAGATCGCCTGCTGCCAGTAGGGCGTGGCCTGCTGCGGCTGGTCCTTGGGCAGGCTGAGGGTCTTGCCCAGGGCCAGGCCGAGGGCCAGGTTGATCACCAGGTCGAAGCCCAGCACGCGGACGATGGCGTCTTCCACCGAGCGGATCTTGCCCGGCGCGGCGTAGTAGGGCGAGGCGGCCCAGCTGACCACCTGGGCGGCCAGCGCCGGGTCGGTCTCGACCACGCCGGTGATGTCGTCCACGGTGGCGTCCGGGTCGACGCGCAGCTTGATGATCTTCTGCGCGGTTTCCGGCAGCGGCGGAATCTCGATGGTTTCCTCGAGGCGCTGCTGGATGCGGCGGGCGGTGAACGCCTGCACGGCCTGGGTGATCTCGGCGCGGTCGTCGTCCGGCCGGTCCAGGTTCGGCCGGATGCTGGTCAGCGGCTGGCCGAAGCGGGCGGCGCTGGCCTTGGCCAGGAGGATGGCCTTGTAGTGCTCGCTGTCGATCTCCAGCAGCACGCCGGCTTGGCCCGACTCGATCAGCAGGTTGGATTCGTCGAGCAGCCGCTCGTCGTACAGGCAGGGCGAACTGGTCAGCGGCGGCAGTCCCGGCAGCAGGTCGAGGCTGTGCTTGCCCAGCATGCGCTCCATGCGTTCCGGCTTGACTGCCACCAGCTTGCGGCCGGTCAGCTCGGCCAGGCGATTGAGGTCGAGCAACTGGTTCTGCGGGAACAGCACCAGCAGGGCGCCGACCGCGTCCTCCAGCAGGACCGCCTGCACCCGTCGGCTGGCAGGCAGGGCCTGGTGGTCCGGCCGTATGTGGCAGGGCACGCCGAGTTTCTCGAGGAGCTGCAGGATCACCGTCGGCGGGAGCGGAGAGGCATCGGGGGCGAGGGCGACTTCGGTCATGGGCGACATCCGGAAGAAGAACTACTGAGGGGGAGTATAACCAGCGCCCCGTGGGATACACCCGGTTGCCGGACAGGTGAACCGCGGCAGTCTGTGCGCCGGCTCACACTTGGCCGTACTGCTGGCCATGGCGCAGCCAGCGTTCGAGCAGCGGGCTGACGTGCTGCGGCCAGCGCGCCAGCAGCTCCTGCGCGGCCTCGCGCACGGCCGGCAGCAGGTCGGCGTCGCGCATCAGGTCGGCCACCTTGAACTGCAGCAGGCCGGTCTGGCGGGTGCCGAGCATCTCGCCGGGGCCGCGCAGTTCCAGGTCCTTCTCGGCGATGACGAAGCCGTCGCAGGTCTCGCGCATGATGCCCAGGCGCTCGCGGCCGAGCTGGGACAGCGGCGCGTGGTAGAGCAGCACGCAGTGGCTGGCGGCGCTGCCCCGGCCCACCCGGCCACGCAGCTGGTGCAACTGGGCCAGGCCCAGGCGCTCGGGGTTCTCGATGATCATCAGGCTGGCGTTGGGCACGTCGACACCGACCTCGATGACGGTGGTGGCGACCAGCAGCTGCAGTTCGCCGCGCTTGAAGGCGTCCATCACCTCGGCCTTCTCCGCCGGCTTCATGCGGCCATGGATCAGGCCGACGCGCAGCTCGCCGAGGGCCGCGCTCAGCTCTTCGAAGCTGGTTTCGGCGGCCTGGCAGGTGAGTTCCTCGGATTCCTCGATCAGGGTGCACACCCAGTAGGCCTGGCGGCCTTCGCGGCAGGCCGCGCGGACCCGCTCGATCACCTCGATGCGGCGGCTGTCGGCCACCAGCAGGGTGTTCACCGGGGTGCGTCCGGGCGGTAGCTCGTCGAGGATCGAGGTGTCCAGGTCGGCGTAGGCGCTCATCGCCAGGGTCCGCGGGATCGGCGTGGCGGTCATGATCAGTTGGTGCGGGCAGAGGCGGCCGTCGATGCCCTTCTGGCGCAGGGCCAGGCGCTGCTGCACGCCGAAGCGGTGCTGCTCGTCGATGATCACCAGCGCGAGCTTCTGGAAGCGCACCTCGTCCTGGAACAGGGCGTGGGTGCCCACCACCATCGGTGCGCCGCCGGCGATGCGTTCCAGTGCGGCGGCGCGGGCCTTGCCCTTGAGCTTGCCGGCCAGCCAGGCGACCTCGATGATGAGCGGCTCCAGCCACCGGCTGAAGTTGAGGAAGTGCTGCTCGGCGAGAATCTCGGTGGGCGCCATCAGCGCCACCTGGTAGCCGGCCTCCAGCGCCTGCAGGGCGGCCAGCGCGGCGACCACGGTCTTGCCGGCGCCGACGTCGCCCTGTACCAGGCGCAGCATGGGTTCGGCCTGGGACAGGTCGTAGGCGATCTCGGCGCCGACCCGCTGCTGGGCGCCGGTGGGGGCGAAGCCGAGGTTCTGCAGGAAGCGCTGCGGCAGCTTGCGCGCCACCGGCAGCGCCGGCGCCTGCTGGGCGCGCACCTGCTCGCGCAGGCGCTGCAGCGACAGCTGGTGGGTCAGCAGCTCCTCGAAGGCCAGGCGGTGCTGGGCCCAGTGGCGGCCCTCGGCCAGCTCCTCCAGGTCGGCGTCCGGTGGCGGTCGGTGCAGGTAGCGGATGGCCTCGTCGAGCGGGCCGAGGCGGTAGTCACGGGCCAGCTCGGCGGGCAGCCAGTCCGGCAGGCTGTGCGGGCCGAGGCGGGCCAGGGCGAGCTGGGTCAGCGAGCGCAGGCGCTGCTGGGTCAGGCCCTCGGTGGTGGGGTAGATCGGGGTCAGGGTCTGTTCCACCGGCGCCGGCTCGTCGCCGCTCTGGGCGCGGTATTCCGGGTGGTAGATCTCCAGGCCGGTGGCGCCGGGGCGCACTTCGCCGTAGCAGCGCAGGGCGGTGCCGCGCTTGAGCGCGTCCTTCTGCGCCTGGCTGAAGTGGAAGAAGCGCAGGCTGAGCGTGCCGCTGCCGTCCTGCAGGCGCACCAGCAGGCTGCGCCGGCGGCCCATGACGATGTCGACGCCGGCCACCACGCCCTCGACCACCGCGTCCTGCCCCGGGCGCAGGGCGCCGATGGGGGTGATGCGGGTGCGATCCTGGTAGCGCAGCGGCAGGTGAAACAGCACGTCCTGCAGGTTTTCCAGGCCGACCTTGCCCAGCTTCTCGGCCAGCGCGTCACCGACGCCCTTGAGCGCGGTGACGGGGACCTGCGCCAGTTCGGTCATGCCGGGACGGCTTCACCCTGCGGGCGGGCCACCGAGCACAGGCGCACGGAGTCGGCCAGCACTTCGATGGCCTTCGGCCGCGGGAAGCTGGCGCGCCAGGCGATGGCGACGGTGCGGAACGGCGCCGGCGCGCTGAGCGGGCGCACTTCGATCACGCCCGGCGCGTAGTGGTGGCTGTCCACCGCCGAGAACGGCAGGATCGAGATGCCCAGGCCGGAGGCGACCATGTGGCGGATGGTCTCCAGCGAGCTGGACTCCACCGTGGTGTGCTTGGCCGCGTCGTCGCCGCCCTTGCGCAACGACGGGCAGGCTTCCAGCACCTGGTCGCGGAAGCAGTGGCCCTCGCCGAGCAGCAGCAGGCTCTTGTCGTTGAGCAGCTCCTTGTCGATGGTCTCGCGCTCGGCCCAGGGGTGGCCGGCCGGCAGCAGGGCGTAGAACGGCTCGTCGTACAGCGGCTTGGTCAGCACGTCGGCTTCCTGGAACGGCAGGGCGATGATGATCGCGTCCAGCTCGCCGGTGCGCAGCTTGTCGCGCAGCACGTGGGTGAAGTTTTCCTCGATGTACAGCGGCATCTGCGGGGCGACCCGGTGCAGCTGCGGGATCAGGTGGGGGAACAGGTACGGGCCGACGGTGTAGATGGCGCCGATCTTCAGCGGCGCGGCCAGCTGGTTCTTGCCGGCCTGGGCCAGCTCGCGGATGCCCTGGGCCTGCTCCAGCACCTTCTGCGCCTGGGTGACGATGCCCTCGCCGACCGGGGTCAGGCGCACCGCGCTCTTGCTGCGCTCGAAGATGAGCACGCCCAACTCGTCCTCCAGCTTCTTCACGCCGACCGACAGGGTCGGCTGGCTGACGTGGCAACGCTCGGCGGCACGCCCGAAGTGCTGCTCCTGGGCGAGGGTGACGATGTAGCGCAGTTCGGTGAGGGTCATAGGTAAATTCCATTGAGACGCGGCCAAGCATAGCGGCTGCATTCGATGGAACCAAGGCTGGCAACGGGCCAAGCGTGGGAAGCTTCTGCTGGCGCGGTAGGGCGGGTTAAACCGCGGGTTTCACCCGCCCTACACGGAAAAACGCCGCGGCTCCGGTAAGGGAGTCGCGGCGTGTTTTCATCCGGGCTTCGGTTGCCCGTCAGCGCCTGTCCAGCGAGTAGACGAAGGGCGCGACGATCTCCAGCTGGCCGTTCTGCAGCATGTCCGCCGGGGGCGGCGGCAGCGGCTGGGCGCGGCGGATCATTTCCAGGGTGGCGCGGTCCAGCGAGGCGCTGCCGGACTTGCCCACCAGCGAGTAGGACAGCACCTTGCCGTTGGCATCGAGCACGAAGCGCAGGCGGTTGACCCCTTCGAAACCGCGGCGGCGGGCGTCTTCCGGGTAGCGCTTGTACTTCGCCAGGTGGCCGAGCAGGGTGCTCTGCCAGCTCACCTGCGCCTGGGTCGGCGCGCTGACCGGGGCCTTCTGCGGCGCGGCGGCCTTCTCGTCGCGGGCGACCACCGGGGCCTCTTCCTGCGGCGGCCTGATCTCAGGCTCCGGCGGCTTGGGCTGCGGCGGCTTCGGCTTGGGTTTCGGCTTCGGCTTGACGATGGCGATCTTCGGCTTGGGCGCTTCCACCACCTTCGGCAGTTCCGGCTCGTCCGGCTCGACCACCGGTTGCGGCGGCGGAGGCGGCGGCTCGACCGGAGCCACCAGCGGCTCCAGTTCGATCATCATCGCCGCCGGCGGCACCTGCATCGGCTCGACCTTGGGATTGAGCCGCGCGATCAGGTACAGGCCGACGTGCAGCCCGGCCGCGATCATCAGGGCGATGGCCCAGATCGGTATGCGTCGCGATTGGCTCATTGCGCTCCGACCGTTTCCAGGCCCACCAGGCCGATCTTCAGGTAGCCGGCACCGCGCAGGTTGTCCATCACGCGCATCAGCTCTTCGTACTGCACGCCCTTGTCGCCGCGGACGAAGATGGTCTTGTCCTTGTCGCCGCTGGTGCGCTGGTCCAGCGCGGCGCCGAGCTTGGCCGGCTCGACCTGCTCGTTGTCGAGGAACAGGGCGCTGTCTTCCTTGATGCTCAGGTAGATCGGCTTGTCCGGGCGCGGTGCCGGCTTGGCGGTGGACGCCGGCAGATCGATCTTCACGTCCACGGTGGCCAGCGGGGCGGCCACCATGAAGATGATCAGCAGCACCAGCATCACGTCGATGAACGGCGTGACGTTGATCTCGTGGTTTTCCTGGAGGTCGTCACCGCCCTCGTGCAGATGCAGGCTCATGGATCAGCCCACCTTGGCGATCGGAGCCTGGGCGCGCTCGCCGGCCGGCTGGTCTAGGTCGCGGCTGACCAGCAGCAGCACTTGGGCCGAGGCGTCGGCGACCTGGGCCTTGTAACTGGCGATGGAGCGGGCGAACACGTTGTAGATGATCACGGCCGGGATCGCCGCGACCAGGCCCAGGGCGGTGGCCAGCAGGGCCTCGGCGATACCGGGGGCCACGACCGCCAGGTTGGTGGTCTGCGATTTGGCGATGCCGATGAAGCTGTTCATGATGCCCCATACGGTGCCGAACAGACCGACGAACGGGGCGGTGGAACCGATGGTGGCGAGCACGCCGGTGCCCTGGCTCATCTTGCGGCCGCTGGCGGCGACCAGGCGCTCCAGGCGGAAGCTGACGCGCTCCTTGATGCCTTCCTTCTCGCGGCAGCCGGCCGACAGGCGCAGCTCTTCGCGGGCGTCCTCGATCAGGGTGGCGCTGAAGCTGTGCTTGGCGTGGGCCTGCTCGGCGGCCTGGTTCAGGCTGCGCGCGCCCTTCAGGTCGCCCAGCTCGCGCTGCAGGCGGCGGCGGCCGATCAGCAGCTCCAGGCCCTTGGCGATCCACACGGTCCAGGTGAGGATGGAGGCCAGCACCAGGCCGATCATCACGCTCTTCACCACCTTGTCGGCGTTGTTGTACATGCCCATCGGCGACAGGTCGTGGAGGATGGCGTTGTCGCCTTCGACCAGCTCGTTGCCGGTGGCCGGCTCGTCGACGGCCAGCAGCAGCTGCTCGGCTTCGGGGCCGGTGATGCCGTTCTGCTGCAGGAACTCCTGCTTGGTGGCTTCGATCTGCTCCGAGGTGGCCTCGGCGCCCAGTGCCGCCAGCCTGGCCTTCAGTGCTTCGGCCTGGGAAGGCTGGGCTGCGGCGGGGATCGCCTCGCCGGCGATCGG
The DNA here is from genome assembly GCF_019655855.1 of Pseudomonas paralcaligenes. GTDB lineage: Bacteria > Pseudomonadota > Gammaproteobacteria > Pseudomonadales > Pseudomonadaceae > Aquipseudomonas > Aquipseudomonas paralcaligenes. The sequence goes on from NZ_BPFX01000002.1 coordinate 114,711, forward strand.
AGCGGCGGTGGTCTCGGTCGCTACGGCCGGCTGCTCCTGGACGGCGGCGGGCGCCGCGGGCGTGACCTCTTCGGCATGGCCGCCGAGCGGCAGCAGCAGGCCGAACAGCAGGGCCGCGAGAGGCAGACGGGAGGATTGTGTGCGGAGAGCGTTACGATTCATGCTGGCCGGACCTAAGTGGGGTGTGCACTGGGCGGGACCCTTTCGGGTGGCTCCCGCTAAAAAAGGCCAGCATTATTGCAAGTAATTCTTGTTTATGAAAGTAACGATGTAACCTTTCTGCACAGCCGTTGTCCGTGACGTCCTTCCCGGACCGGCCGGTCCGTTTCCTGTTTTCGAGGTGTTATCCATGTCCAAGAGCCTGATGATCGTCGGTTGCGGCGATGTCGGCAGCCGTCTGGCGCGTCGTGCGCTGGCCCTCGGCTGGACCGTCCACGGCCTGCGGCGCGATGTCGCAGCCCTGCCTGCCGGCGTGCTGCCGGTGGCCGCCGATCTGGAGCGGGCCGAGTGTCCGCCGGCCTGGCCGGTCGCCGGGCCGGACTATCTGGTGTACTGCGCCGCCGCCACCCGCCACGACGAGGCGGGCTATCGCAGCGCCTATGTCGACGGCCTGCGCCATGTCCTGGGCTGGTTGGCTGAGCGCGGCCAGCGGCCGCGGCGCCTGCTGTTCGTGTCCAGCAGCGGGGTATATGCCCAGCAGCAGGGCGAGTGGATCGACGAGGATTCGCCCGCCGAGGCGGAAAGCTATTCCGGCCGGGTGATGGTCGAGGCCGAGCGCCTGGCGCTGGACAGCGGCCTGCCGGCGACCCTGGTGCGCCTCACCGGCATCTATGGCCCGGGCCGCGAATGGCTGCTCGGCCAGGTGCGCCAGGGTTACCGGGTGGCCAGCGAGCCGCCGTTGTACGCCAACCGCATCCACGCCGAGGACGCCGCCGGGCTGCTGGCCTTCCTGCTGGCGGCGGACGCCGGAGGACGGCCGCTGGCCGACTGCTACCTGGGCGTGGACGATGCGCCGGCGCCGCTGCACGAGGTGGTCGGCTGGCTGCGCGAGCGCCTGGGCGTCGAGCACTGGGCTGAGGAGCAGAGCGTGCGCCGCGCCGGTAGCAAGCGCTGCAGCAACGCCCGCGCCCGCGCGCTCGGCTGGGTGCCGCAGTACCCCAGCTACCGCGAAGGCTACGCGGCGGTGCTGGAAGGCCGCGACTGATGGAGGCCAACCGCCTGCTGGCCCGGCCCTGGCTGCCCGGGGTGGAGCTGTTCCACGCCGACTTCTCCGGCCAGCAGTTCGGCCGGCACAGCCACGACGCCTTCGCCGTCGGCGCGATCCTCCAGGGCGTGGGCGGCTACCTTTGCCGCGGCGCCCGCCATGCGCTGCCCGCCGGCACCTTGTCGCTGATGAACCCGGAGGAACCGCATACCGGCCATGCCGAGTCGGAGCGCCTGGTCTACCGCATGCTCTACGTCGAGGAAGCGCGCCTGCCGGTCCTGCTGGGGCGCAAGCGCCTGCCGGGCGGCTTCCGCGAGCTCAATCCGGCCGACGACGGCCAGGTGGCGGCGGGCCTGGCGCGCCTGGCTGCGGAGTTCGAGCGCGGCGACGCGCTGGTGCTGGAAGCGGAGCTGCTGGAGGTGCTGGAGCGGGTGTTCGTGCGCCACGGCGGCCTGCCGGAGGCGGCCCCGGCGCCCCGCGATGGCGGCACGACCGCGCGCCTGCGCGAGTACCTGGAGGCGCACTACGCCGAGTCGGTCAGCCTGGAACAGCTCGCCGGCCTGGTGCAGCGCCATCCGCGCCACCTGATCGAGGCCTTCCGCCGCGCCTACGGCGTGCCGCCGCACACCTACCTGCTGCAGCGCCGCGTGCGCGAGGCCAAGCGCCTGCTGCTGGATGGCCAGGCGCCGCTGGACGTGGCGCTGGCCCTGGGTTTCTACGACCAGGCGCACTTCGGCAGCACCTTCAAGCGCTTCACCGGGGTCAGCCCGGGACGTTTCCGCACCGCCGCCGCGACCTGAGTTTCTTCCAAGACGGCGTCCACCGCCGCTATCGACACTGGCCCTCCGTTTTCGAGGAGGTCCGTGATCGTGTTCGCCCTGTTCCTGCTGGTGGCTGGTACCCATTTCGCCGCGCTGCTGTCGCCCGGCCCCGATTTCTTCCTGCTGCTGCGCGCGGCGCTGGTGCGCGGCCGCCGGCATGCGGATGGCTGCGCGGCGGGCATCGCCACCGCCAACCTGCTGAGCATGGCGATGGTGCTGGCGCTGCTGGGCCTGGTGGCGTCGGTCGACGGACTCTGGTGGCGCCTGTTGCAGGGGGCCGGCGGGGCCTACTTCGTCTGGCTCGGCGGCCGCGCGCTGCTGGCCCGCCGGCGCCTCGACCTGCCGGACCGCCTGGAAACGGAGGTGCGCGGCTCCTGGCGCAGAGGTTTCGTCGAAGGGCTGCTGGCCAGCAGCTTCAATCCCAAGCTGCCGATCTTCTACGCCGGGCTGTTCGGCGTGCTGCGCGAGGCGGCCATGCCGGCCTGGGGGCTGGCCGCGAGCATGGCCTGGATGACCCTGGTGGTGCTGGGCTGGGACATGGCCCTGGTGCGCCTGCTCGGCCACCAGCGCTGGCGCGGCCGGCTGCAGCGGCGGGTGGCGCTGCTCGACCGGCTGTGCGGCGGCCTGTTGGCGGCGCTGGGGGTGTGGCTGCTGGCCGGGCTCGCGAGGTCGTGAACGACGGGCTCAGTCGCGTTCCAGCAGCCAGGCCTGGCGGCCGGGGCGGTAGTCGGGGAACTCGTCGGCCGCGGCCCGGTTGACCGCTTCGAGGATGCGCAAGCGGTCGCCGTCGCGCTCGAACAGCCAGGACGCGCCCTGGTTGCCGAGCTGCAGCCACAGGCTGTCGCCCTCGGTCATCGAGGCGCAGTCGCCGGCCAGGCACAGAGCGTAGCGATCGGCGCCCGGCAGGCCCTCCAGGCGGCCGTCCGGATGGAACAGCACCAGGCCGCCACGGCCGACGCCTTCGCTGATCTTCCACTCGCCGCCGCCCAGGTAGGCGTCGTACAGCGCCCACTCGAAGCTGCTGCCGAGGAGCGCGCCGTTCTCGGCCTCGCGCTGCGGCCGGGCGAAGCGCTGTTCCGGGCCGTAGTTGTTGGCGTGCTGGACCAGTTCGTCGCCGCGCACTTCCAGTTCGTCCTGGTGGGCGTCCCGGTAGCTCACCTGCCAGCGACCGTTCTCGGTGGCTGCCAGGTCGCCCTGGGGCGTCTCGAAGCCGTTGCTGAACACGGCCTGGCCGCGCTGGCTGTCGACCCGCCATTCGAGGACCGGGCCATGGGCCAGCAGTGCCTCGTGCAGGGGGATGCCTTCGCGGGCGGCGTCGATGATGGGCTGGTTGATCCAGGTGCCGTCGGGGCTGCCGGGACCCGCGCAACCGGCCAGCAGGCCGGCGGCCAGGGCGATCAGGAGCGGATGGCGCATGGGCTTACTCGAGGACCAGCACGCCGTCCATTTCCACCAGCGCGCCGCGCGGCAGGGCGGCCACGCCGATGGCGGCGCGGGCCGGGTAGGGCTGCTCGAAGTAGCGGCCCATGACTTCGTTGACCTTGGCGAAGTGGCTCAGGTCGGTGAGGAAGATGTTCAGCTTGACCACGTCCTTGAACGAGCCGCCGGCCGCCTCGATCACCGCCTTGAGGTTCTCGAACACCTGCACGGTCTGCTCCTCGAAGCCCTGCACCAGTTCCATGGTCTTCGGGTCCAGCGGGATCTGCCCGGACAGGTAGACGGTGTTGCCGGCCTTGATCGCCTGGGAGTAGGTGCCGATGGCGGCGGGGGCGTTGGGCGAGGTGATGACGGTCTTGCTCATGGGAACTCCGATTCCGGGGATTTGTTGTTCTGCGGTGGCGCGCCCTCAGGCGCGCATGCGGGTGATGCGGATCACGCCCTTGAGGGCGCGCAGCTTCTTGATGACGCGGGCCAGGTGGACGCGGTCATGCACGCTGATGACCAGCTGGACCACGCTGATGCGGCCGTCGCGCTCGTCCATGCCGATCTTCTCGATGTTGCCGTCGGCGGCGTTGACGCTGCTGGCGAGCAGGGCGATCAGGCCGCGCTGGTGCTCCAGCTCGACGCGCAGCTCGACGTTGAACTCGCCGGCCACGTCCTTGGCCCAGTTGAGCTGGATGCACTTCTCCGGGTTGTGGCGGATGTCGGCGATGTTCTTGCAGCTGTCTAGGTGCACCACCATGCCCTTGCCGGCCGACAGGTGGCCGACGATGGGGTCGCCGGGGATCGGCGTGCAGCACTTGGCGTAGCTGAGCACCAGGCCCTCGGTGCCGCGGATGGCCAGCGGGCCGTCCGGGCTGGGCGCGGCCTCGCCGGTCTCGGCCAGCAGGCGGCGCGCCACGACGTAGGCCATGCGGTTGCCCAGGCCGATGTCTTCCAGCAGGTCTTCGATCACTTCCAGGCGATACTCGGCCAGCACCGCCTGGATGCGCTCCGGGGCGATCTTCTCCAGGTGGCTGTCGAAGCCGGTGAGGGTCTTGTTGAGCAGGCGCTCGCCGAGGTTGATCGACTCGGAGCGGCGCTGCAGCTTGAGCGCGTGGCGGATGTGCGTGCGCGCCTTGCCGGTGACCACGAAGTTGAGCCAGGCCGGGTTCGGCCGAGCGCCGGGGGCGGTGACGATCTCCACCGTCGAGCCGCTCTCCAGCGCTTGCGACAGCGGCGCCAGGCGGCGGTTGATGCGGCAGGCGATGCAGCTGTTGCCGACGTCGGTGTGCACCGCGTAGGCGAAGTCGACCGCGGTGGAGCCCTTCGGCAGCTCCATGATGCGGCCCTTGGGCGTGAACACGTAGACCTCGTCCGGGAACAGGTCGATCTTCACGCTCTCGATGAATTCCAGCGAGTTGCCGGCGCGCTGCTGCATCTCCAGCACGCCCTTGACCCACTGGCGGGCGCGGGCGTGGTTGCCCTTCGGTACTTCGTCACCTTCGGACTTGTACAGCCAGTGGGCGGCGATGCCGTTGTTGGCCATCTCTTCCATTTCGCGGGTGCGGATCTGGATCTCGATGGGCACACCGTGCATGCCGAACAGGGTGGTGTGCAGCGACTGGTAGCCGTTGGCCTTGGGAATCGCGATGTAGTCCTTGAAGCGGCCCGGCAGCGGCTTGTACAGGTTGTGCACTACGCCGAGGGCGCGGTAGCAGGTGTCGACCTTGTCGACGATGATGCGGAAGGCGTAGACGTCCATGATCTCGTTGAACGCCCGGCGCTTGCCGCGCATCTTCTGGTAGATGCTGTAGAGGTGCTTCTCGCGCCCCATCACCTCGCCCTGCAGGCCCTCGCGCTGCAGGTAGGCGGTGATCGACTCCTCGATCTTGGCGACGATTTCCTTGCGGTTGCCCCGGGCGCGCCGGACCGCGGCGCGGATGCGCTCGGAGCGCATCGGGTGCATGGCCTTGAAGCCGAGGTCCTCGAACTCCACGCGCATGTTGTGCATGCCCAGCCGGTTGGCGATGGGCGCGTAGATTTCCAGGGTTTCCTTGGCGATGCGCCGGCGCTTCTCGCCGGACAGCACTTCCAGGGTGCGCATGTTGTGCAGGCGGTCGGCCAGCTTGACCAGGATCACGCGGATGTCGCGGGCCATGGCCATGGCCATCTTCTGGAAGTTCTCGGCCTGGGCCTCGGCCTTGGACTGGAAGTCCATCTGGGTCAGCTTGCTGACCCCGTCCACCAGCTCCGAGACGGTCTCGCCGAACTGGGCGGTGAGGGCTTCCTTGGCGATGCCGGTGTCCTCGATCACGTCGTGCAGCATGGCGGCCATCAGGCTCTGATGGTCCATGTGCATGTCGGCGAGGATGCTGGCGACGGCAAGCGGATGGGTGACGTAGGCTTCGCCACTGCGGCGGCGCTGGCCATCGTGGGCCTGCTCGGCGTAGAAGTAGGCGCGGCGGACCAGGTTGACCTGATCCGGTGCCAGGTAGGACGAAAGTCTGTCGGCGAGGGTGTCTATGCTCGGCAAGGGATCACCCCCTGCCGAGTCGGCGCTTTACCCGGTGCCGCGAGACTTCGACCAGGCATTGGCTTACAGAGGCTCGTTGGCCTCTTCCTCGAAGGCAGCGGCGAACAGCGGCTCTTCCTCGACCAGGTCTTCCTGGGCGACGAATTCGGAGTCCACCAGGCCGGCGGCGATTTCACGCAGGGCGACCACGGTCGGCTTGTCGTTTTCCCAGGCGACCTTCGGCTCCTTGCCGCCGGTAGCCAGCTGGCGGGAACGCTTGGTGGCCAGCATGACCAGCTCGAAGCGGTTGTCTACGTTCTCCAGGCAGTCTTCAACGGTAACGCGGGCCATGGTGTTCCTCGTGGCAAATAGCAGATAAGGCTGGGCCCGGATGGGCGAGCGGACTGAATAGTCTAAAAAATCACCAGCGATTAGGGAAGACCTTTCGGTGGCGCAGGGCGATCGGGTGAAGGCCTCCTATCAGGAAACATCCGTCATTCCCGCGCAGGCGGGAATCCATGGGCGCTGTGTTTTTTGGGTCCCCGCCTTCGCGGGGATGACGGGGACGTGTGTGCGCCGACCTGGCCGGAGCCGTCAGCTCAGCAGCTCGCTGAGCAGGCCGGCGTGGCGTTTCGCCTGCTGCGCGCTGTCCAGCTGGTTGGCGCGGAAGATCGATTTCAGGTCGTCCAGGGCGTGGGCGAAGTCGTCGTTGATCACCAGGTAGTCGTACTCGACGTAGTGGCTCATCTCGCTGACCGCGTCGCGCATGCGCCGCTCGATGATCTCGGCGCTGTCCTGGCCGCGGTTGGTCAGGCGATGGCGCAGCGCCTCCTGGGTCGGCGGCAGGATGAAGATCGACCTGGCCTCGGGCATCAGCCGGCGGACCTGCTGGGCGCCCTGCCAGTCGATCTCGAGGATCAGGTCGGAGCCGGCGGCGAGGGTCTGCTCGACCCAGACCTGGGAGGTGCCGTAGAAGTTGTCGAACACCTGGGCGTGCTCGAGGAACTCGCCGCGCTCGATCATCGCGCTGAACCGGGCGTGGTCGACGAAGTGGTAGTTGACCCCGTCCTGCTCGCCGGGGCGCATGGCGCGGGTGGTGTGCGACACGGACACGCGGATGCGCGCGTCGCTGTCGAGCAGGGCCTTCACCAGGCTGGTCTTGCCGGCGCCGGAGGGTGCGGAAACGATGTAGAGGGTGCCGGTGGCGAGGGTCATCTGTCTGTCCTATGGCTCGGGCCTGGCGGCTTATTCGATGTTCTGGACCTGTTCGCGCATCTGCTCGATCAGGACCTTGAGGTTGACCGCTGCCTGGGTGCTGCGCGGGTCGAAGGCCTTGGAGCCCAGGGTGTTGGCCTCGCGGTTGAGTTCCTGCATGAGGAAGTCCAGGCGGCGGCCGGCGGCGCCGCCGGCCTTGAGCACGCGGCGCACCTCGGTGACGTGGGTGGACAGGCGGTCCAGTTCCTCGGCCACGTCGCTTTTCTGCGCCAGCAGCACCAGTTCCTGCTCCAGGCGCTGGGGGTCCAGCTCGGCGCGCATCTCGGCGAAGCGGGTCTCGATCTTCTGGCGCTGGTTGGCCAGCATCTCCGGCACCAGCTCGCGCAGGGCGGCGACCTCCTGCAGGATGCCGTCCAGGCGCTCGTTGAGCAGCCGGGCCAGCTCGGCGCCTTCGCGGGCGCGGCCGTTCTTCAGCTCGCCCAGGGCCTGCTCGAACAGTTGCAGCGCGGCGGCGTTCAGCGCCTGCGGGTCGGCGGCATCGGCCACCAGCACGCCGGGCCACGCCAGCACTTCCAGGGGATTGAGCGGGGCCGGCTGGCGGATCAGCGCGGCCACCTGCTCGGCGGCCTCGACCAGCTGGCGGGCGCGCTCGCCGTCCACCTGCAGGCTCCTGCCGGCGTTCTCTTCGGCGAAGCGCAGGGTGCATTCCACCTTGCCGCGCGACAGGCCTTGGCGCAGCGCCTCGCGCACCGCGCCTTCGAGGTCGCGGAAGGCTTCCGGCAGGCGCAGGTGCGGCTCCAGGTAGCGATGGTTGACCGAGCGCAGTTCCCAGCTCAGGGTGCCGTGGGCCTCGGCGCCTTCGGTGCGGGCGAAGGCGGTCATGCTGTGCACCATGGTGAGGGCCTCGTGAAATGACGAATGGGCGCGGGATTGTAGCGCAGTGCGACCGCCGGCCCAATCGGGCGTGTCGCGCCATCTGCGGCGGCCCTATAATGCCGGCAGGTCGGGCGCCGCGACGCCCGAGATTTCCGCTTTATACAGGTACCAGTAGATGAAACGTCCCAGCGGCCGTGCTTCCACCCAGTTGCGTTCCGTGCGCATCACCCGCAACTACACCAGGCACGCCGAGGGTTCGGTGCTGGTGGAGTTCGGCGATACCAAGGTGATCTGCACCGCCAGTGTCGAGTCCGGCGTGCCGCGCTTCCTCAAGGGCCAGGGCCAGGGCTGGCTGACCGCCGAGTACGGCATGCTGCCGCGCGCCACCGGCGAGCGTAACCAGCGCGAGGCCAGCCGCGGCAAGCAGGGTGGTCGTACCTTGGAGATCCAGCGCCTGATCGGCCGCTCGCTGCGCGCCGCGCTGGACATGAGCAAGCTGGGCGAGAACACCATCTACATCGACTGCGACGTGATCCAGGCCGACGGCGGCACCCGCACCGCCTCCATCACCGGCGCCATGGTGGCCCTGGCCGACGCGCTGAAAGTGCTGAAGAAACGCGGCGCGCTGAAGGGCGAGCCGCTCAAGCAGATGGTCGCCGCCGTGTCCGTGGGCATCTACCAGGGCGAGCCGGTGCTCGACCTGGACTACCTGGAGGACTCCGCTGCCGAGACCGACCTCAACGTAGTGATGACCGACGCTGGCGGCTTCATCGAGGTGCAGGGCACCGCCGAGGGCGCCCCCTTCCAGCCGGAAGAGCTGAATGCCATGCTGGCGCTGGCCCAGCAGGGCATGCGCGAGCTGTTCGAGCTGCAGCGCGCCAGCCTGGCCGACTGATTCCTGTTGCCCACGGAGAGCCCGATGGAAGAGCAGAACCTCGTCCCCACGCCGAGCCAGGAAGCCCGGCAATGGGCCATGCTGTGTCACTACGCGGCCTTCTTCTGGGTGCTGGCGCCGATGATCGGCAACGTCATCGGCCCGCTGATCGTCTGGCAGCTGAAGAAGGAGATGGACCCCTTCGTCGACGATCAGGGGCGCGAGGCGCTGAACTTCCAGATCACCTACAGCATCGCCATGATGATCTGCGGCCTGCTGGCCTGGGTGCTGATCGGCTTCCCGCTGATGGTGCTGGTCGGTGTGGTCGCCCTGGTGCTGACCATCATCGCCGGGATCAGGGCCAACGAAGGCAAGGCCTACCGATATCCGCTGTGCTGGCGGTTGATCAAGTGATTTCCGGGCCCCGCATGCGGGGCCTTTTGCTGTGCCGCCGGGCATCGAATCGACCTCGGCGAAACCCTTAACCACTCATACAAGGAAGCCGGAAGTGGCTGGAGCCAGTCTGCTGACACTGCTCGATGACATCGCCAGCGTGCTCGACGATGTTTCGGTGATGACCAAGGTGGCGGCGAAGAAGACCGCCGGTGTGCTGGGCGACGACCTGGCGCTGAACGCCCAGCAGGTGACGGGCGTCAAGGCCGAGCGCGAACTGCCGGTGGTCTGGGCGGTGGCCAAGGGTTCGTTTATCAACAAGGCCATCCTGGTGCCGGCGGCCCTGCTGATCAGCGCCTTCGCGCCCTGGCTGGTGACGCCGCTGCTGATGTTGGGCGGCGCCTTCCTCTGTTACGAGGGCTTCGAGAAGCTGGCGCACAAGTTCCTGCACAGCAAGGAAGAAGACCAGCAGCGCCACGCCGAGCACGTCCAGGCGCTGGCGGACCCGGCGGTGGACGTCCAGGCGTTCGAGAAGGAGAAGATCAAGGGCGCGGTGCGCACCGACTTCATTCTTTCCGCCGAGATCATCGCCATCACTCTGGGGGTGGTGGCCGAGCAGGCGTTCCTGCAGCAAGTGATCGTGCTGTCCGGTATCGCCCTGCTGATGACCGTCGGCGTGTACGGCCTGGTTGCCGGCATCGTCAAGCTGGACGACGCTGGCCTGTACCTGAGCCAGCGCGCCAGTGCCGCGGCCCAGGGCCTGGGGCGTGGCATCCTGTGGCTGGCGCCCTGGCTGATGAAGTTGCTGTCGGTGGTGGGCACGGCGGCCATGTTCATGGTCGGCGGCGGCATCCTCACCCACGGCATTCCCGGTGCCCACGAGCTGATCCACCACTGGAGCGAGGCGGTTGCCGGCGTGCCCGCCGTCGGTGGTGTGCTGGCCGTGCTGGCGCCGACCCTGATCAACGCGCTGTTCGGCGTGCTGGCAGGCGGCGTGGTGCTGGCTGTGGTGAGTGTCGTCGGCAAGGCCTGGAAGGCCCTGCGTTCCTGACGCCTGACGAACTGGCTGCGGCTAGACGCTGAGCAGCCAGTCGTAGTCGACGATCAGCGGCGCGTGCTGGGAGAAGCGCGGCTGGCGCGGCAGCTTGGCGTTGCGCACGATGCGGCGCATGCCGGGGGTGAGCAGCTGGTAGTCGAAGCGCCAGCCGAGGTTGAGCATCTCGGCCTGCTCGTTGTCCGGCCACCAGCTGTACTGGTCGCCCTCGCGGCTGACTTCGCGCAGCGCGTCGACGTAGCCCATGGTGCCGATCACTTCGTCCAGCCACGCGCGCTCGGGGGCGAGGAAGCCCGGCAGCTGCTGGCTGTCGCGCCAGTTCTTCACGTCCAGCTTCTGGTGCGCCACGTAGAGCGAGCCGCAGTAGATGTACTCGCGGCGCTTGCGGCGCTGCTTGTCCAGGTAGCCGGTGAAGTCGTCGATGAACTTGAACTTGTGGTTCAGGCTCTCGTCGCCGCCCTGGCCGGACGGCAGCAACAGGGTGGCGATGCTCACCTTGTCGAAGTCGGCCTGCAGGTAGCGCCCGTAACGGTCGGCCATCTCGAAGCCGAGGCCGTGGATCACCGCCTTGGGTTGCAGGCGCGAGTAGAGCGCCACGCCGCCCTGGGCAGGCACTTCGGCATCGGCCGCATAGAGAAAATAGCCATCCAGCTGGTAGGCCGGATCGTCCAGTTCGAAGGAAGAGACTCTTGTATCCTGCAGGCAGATCACGTCGGCATTCTGGGCCTGCAGCCAGCTGAGCAAACCTCGCTCGACCGCGGCCTGAATACCATTCACGTTCACACTGATGATCCGCATAAATGGCCCCTGAAAACTCGTGCGGGTATGATACCCGAGTTATTCCCATTAGCTAGATTCATGGGACTTGCGAGCCGCGTGCGTGGTATCGGAAGCTCCCGTAGAGCCGTGCCCTCCGGAGTCCTTCATGCAGGCGTACCAGCGCGAATTCATCCGTTTTGCCATCGAGCGCGGCGTGCTGCGTTTCGGCGAGTTCACCCTCAAGTCCGGGCGCACCAGTCCCTACTTCTTCAACGCGGGCCTGTTCGACAGCGGCCTGGCCCTGGCCAGGCTGGGGCGTTTCTACGCCTCCGCGCTGATGGATGCGGGCATCGGCTTCGACGTGCTGTTCGGGCCGGCCTACAAGGGCATCCCCCTCGCGGCCGCCACCGCCGTGGCGCTGGCCGAGCAGCACGACCGCGACCTGCCGTGGTGCTTCAACCGCAAGGAAGCCAAGGACCACGGCGAGGGCGGCACCCTGGTCGGCGCGCCGCTGGCCGGGCGGGTGATGATCGTCGACGACGTGATTACCGCCGGCACCGCGATCCGCGAGGTGATGCAGATCATCCAGGGCCAGGGCGCCCAGGCGGCCGGCGTGCTGATCGCGCTGAACCGCCAGGAACGTGGCAAGGGCGAGCTGTCGGCGATCCAGGAAGTGGAGCGCGACTACGGCATGCCGGTGATCAGTATTGTTTCCCTGGAGCAGGTGCTGGATTATCTGGCAGGCGATGCTGAACTCAAGAAGCACCTGCCGGCGGTGGAGGCCTACCGCGCGCAGTACGGCATCTGAAAACCAACAATAAACAGGATGTGCTTGCTCATGCTCAAACCGGTCGCGCTCAGTCTGTCCCTGGCTCTGGGGTTCGGCCATGTGCCGCTTGTGATGGCGGGCGAGTATTACCGCTATCGCAACGACAAGGGCGTGACGGTGCTCGACCGCCTGGGCGTGCCGCCTGAGTACATCGAGAAAGGCTACCAGGTGGTGGACGAGCAGGGCCGGGTGGTGCGCGACGTGCCGCCGGCGCCCAGCCTGGAAGAGCGCAAGCGGATGATCGAGGAGAAGGCCAAGGCCAAGTCCGACGTCCACCTGCTGCGCATGTACTCCGAGCCGGAGGACGTCGACCGTGCCCGCGATCGCAAGCTGGCCGAGCTGGACGGCGTCATCGGTGTGGCCCACAGCAACCTCAGCTCGCTGCACACCCAGCAGGCCAACCTGCAGGCCCAGGCCGCGGAGTTCGAGCGCGCCGGCCGCGAAGTGCCGGAGCACCTGCTGGTGCAGATCGAGAACATCAAGGCCGAGCAGGTCGGTGTGGAGCGCGATATCCAGCGCTACCAGAAGAACCGCGCCGAGGCCGAGACCTCCTTCGCCGCCGACCGCGCGCGCCTGGTCGAACTGCGGGGCGAGTGAGCCCGCCCCGCAGGCGCCATCCTCAGTAGTGGCGCTTGCGATTGCTGATCAGGGTGCCGACGCCGCTGTCGGTGAAGATTTCCAGCAACACCGCATTGGGCACTCGCCCGTCGATGATGTGCGCGCTGGTCACGCCGCCCTGCACTGCCTCGAGGGCGCAGCGGATCTTCGGCAGCATGCCGCCGTAGATGGTGCCGTCGGCGATCAGCTCGTCCACCTGTTCGGTGGTCAGGCCGGTCAGCACTTCGCCCTGCTTGTCCATCAGGCCGGCGATGTTGGTCAGCAGCATCAGCTTCTCGGCCTTCAGCGCTTCGGCTACCTTGCCGGCCACCAGGTCGGCGTTGATGTTGTACGACTCGCCGTTGGCGCCCACGCCGATCGGGGCGATCACCGGGATGAAGTCGCCTTTCACCAGCATGCCCAGCAGGTCGGTATTGACGCCGACCACTTCGCCCACATGGCCGATGTCGATGATCTCCGGCTGGGTCATCTCGGGGGTCTGGCGGGTGACGGTGAGCTTCTTCGCGCGGATCAGCTCGGCGTCCTTGCCGGTCAGGCCGATGGCGCTGCCGCCGTGGCGGTTGATCAGGTTGACGATGTCCTTGTTGACCTGGCCGCCGAGGACCATTTCCACCACATCCATGGTCTGCGCATCGGTGACGCGCATGCCGTCGATGAAGTGGCTCTCGATCGACAGGCGCTTTAGCAGGTCGCCGATCTGCGGGCCGCCGCCATGCACCACCACCGGATTGATGCCCACCGCCTTCATCAGCACGATGTCGCGGGCGAAGCCTTCCTTCAGCTCGTCGCTTTCCATGGCGTTGCCGCCGTACTTGATCACCAGGGTCTTGCCGACGAAACGACGGATGTACGGCAGCGCTTCGGACAGGACCTTGGCGACTTGGGTGGCGGCATCACGATTGAGGGTCATGGTGGAACGGGCTCCGGAACGGATCAGAACGGCAGGTTGAGGTCGGGGGCGACGTTGTACAGCTGGGCGCGGAACACTTCCTTGATGCGCGCCAGCTCTTCCTCGGTCTCCGCCTCGAAGCGCAGCACCAGCACCGGTGTGGTGTTGGAGGCGCGCACCAGGCCCCAGCCCTTGGGATAGTCGACGCGCACGCCGTCGAGCGTGGTCAGGTTGGCCTCGCCCCAGACGCCGTCGCGCTGCAGGCGGTCGATCAGGCGGAACTTGTTCTCGTCGGTGACGGTGACGTTGAGTTCGGGCGTGGAAATGTCCAGCGGGAAGGCAGAGAACACGTGCTCGGCATCGCGGCGGTCCTGGCTGAGGATTTCCAGCAGGCGCGCGGCGCTGTAGATGCCGTCGTCGAAGCCGAACCAGCGCTCCTTGAAGAACACGTGGCCGCTCATTTCGCCGGCCAGCAGGGCGCCGGTTTCCTTCATCTTCTTCTTGATCAGCGAGTGGCCGGTCTTCCACATCACCGGGCGGCCGCCGTAGCCGCTGATCAGCGCGCCCAGGCGGCGGGTGCATTTGACGTCGTAGATGATGTCGGCGCCGGGGTTGCGCGACACCACGTCCTTGGCGAACAGCATCATCAGGCGGTCCGGATAGACGATGGTACCGGTGTTGGTCACCACGCCGACGCGGTCGCCGTCGCCGTCGAAGGCCAGGCCGAGGTCGGCGCCTTCGCTCTTCACGCGGGCGATCAGGTCCTTGAGGTTCTCGGGCTTGCCCGGGTCCGGGTGGTGGTTGGGGAAGTTGCCGTCCACCTCGCAGTACAGCGGGATCACGCTGCAGCCCAGGGCCTCGATCAGGCGCGGGGCGATCACGCCGGCCACGCCGTTGCCGCAGTCGACCACCACCTTGATCGGCTTGGCCATGGCGATGTCGTCGCGGATCTGCTTGAAGTAGCGGTCGAGGATGTCGATCTGCTCGACGCTGCCGACGCCGCTGGCCAGGTCGTTGGTGTCGATGCGCGTCTTGAGCGCCTGGATCTGCTCGTTGGCCTGGGTGTCGCCGGCGATGACGATCTTGAAGCCGTTGTAGTCCGGCGGGTTGTGGCTGCCGGTGAGCATCACCCCGGACTTGCCTTCCAGCACGTGGGTGGCGAAGTACAGGACGGGGGTCGGCACCATGCCGATGTCGGTGACCTGGCAGCCGCAGTCCAGCAGGCCCTGGATCAGCTGTTGCACCAGTTGCGGGCCGGACAGGCGGCCGTCACGGCCGACGGCCACGTGCGGCTCGCCCTTGGCCAGGCTTTCCGAGCCGATGGCGCGACCGATCCAGTAGGCGGCCTCGGTGGTCAGGGTGTCGCCGACCACGCCACGGATGTCGTAGGCGCGGAAGATGCTGGCGGGGAGTTTCGGTGGGGTCTGTACGTTCTGCACGGGGCTGTCCATGAAAGGTTGCTCCAATCCCAGGAGATCCTGGTCTTCGTCGAGGATGTCGATATCGAGAATATCGGTAGCCTGGAACATCGGGTCTGCCAGCTGCGTCGGCCTGGTACTCGCCGACGGGGCGCTGTTGGCTGGGCTGCCAGGCTCCGGCCTTGATGCTTCTTTCTTCGGGCGCGGCAGGCGCGCCAGGCTCTGCGCCAGCCCATCCAGGGCGGTGAAGTGCAGGCCGAAGGCTTTGACCGACTTTCCGCTGGAAAGCTCCTGGAGCATGCCGGCGAGCTGTTGCACGTCGCCGCGCAGGCGGCCGAGCAGGTGGTTGCGGGTCAGCATCAGGCCGATCAGGGCGCCCGCCAGGGCCAGCAGGCCGGCGATGGCGAGGATCACCGGCGACAGCGGCGCGCCGCTCAGCGCCGGACCCGGCGCGAAGTCGAGCTGCCAGTTGGGGTTGCCGGTCTCGAAGCGCTGCGCCGGGCCGGCCGCGGTGCCGCGGGACAGCAGCGCCTGGGCCGGCGTGGTGGCGAATTTCTGGTTGAGCTGGACCTGGCCGATGCCTTCCGGCAGCGCGGGCAAGGCGGCCAGCAGCCGTTCCAGGTCGACCACCAGCAGCAGGGTGCCCTGCAGTTGGTCGCTGCCCGGGCTGCGCAGGGGGGCGGTGGTGTAGGCGAGCCAGCGTTCGCCGATCTTGTAGGCCTCGATGGCCGGCGCCTGGCCGTTTTCCAGGCGCTGCAGCATGTCCAGCGCGGCGAAGTTCATCGGGCCGGTGCGGCCCACGTCCAGCGCGGCGCGGCGCGGCAGGTTGATGTGGGCGTCGACCACGCCCTGCCAGTGCAGGAGGTTGCGCTCGGCGCTGGCGATCAGGTTGCGATCGCCGCTCTGCAGGGCCGCCAGCAGCGCCGGGTCGCCGGCCGCGGCCTGGGCGTCCGCCTGGAGCTGCCGCTGGGCCTGCTGCAGGGCGCCCGCTTGGCTACCGCCCCAGGCCTCGACCAGCTGCTGTTGCTGCTGCTTGCCGATGCCCAGCAGGCTGAAGCCGATCAGCGCGCCGGCCAGCAACAGCCCGCCGAAGGCCGCCAGGGCGCCGGGAATCAGCGCCTTCTGGTCATTGGAGACCTGGCGCGCCGGCTTGGCCGGTGCGGCGGAGATGGGTTGGCCGGTGTCCTTGGCGGTACGTTTTGAGAATTTCACGCAACGTCTCCCTGGCAATGCATCCTGATGGGCGGGCTGACTCAGTGGCTACCGGAATGGCCGAAGCCGCCGGCGCCGCGTTGGCTGGCGTCGAACTCCTCGACCAGCTCAAAATGCGCCTGCACCACCGGCACCAGCACCAGTTGGGCGATGCGCTCGCCGATGGCGATGGTGAAGGGCGTCTGGCCGCGGTTCCAGCAGGACACCATCAGCTCGCCCTGGTAGTCCGAGTCGATCAGCCCGACCAGGTTGCCCAGCACCACGCCATGTTTGTGGCCGAGGCCGGAGCGCGGCAGCACCAGCGCGGCCAGGCCCGGATCGGCGATATAGATGGACAGGCCGGTGGGGATCAGCAGGGTCTGGCCCGGCTCGAGGACGGTGTCTTCCTTGAGCATGGCGCGCAGGTCGAGGCCGGCGGAGCCCGGGGTGGCGTACTGCGGCAGGGGGAAGTCGCTGCCCAGGCGCGGGTCGAGGATCTTGGCTTGCAGAGCGTGCATGGCGGGTTCCGTAGACGAATGGTGTCAGGCGCGGTTCAGGCGCTCGGCGATGAAGGCCACCAGTTGGCGGGCGATCTTGCTCTTGCTGGTCTGGGCGAAGGCGCTCGCCTGCAGTTCGCGGTCGATCACGGTGATGGCGTTCTCTTCGCTGTTGAAGCCGATGGTCGGGTTGGCCACGTCGTTGGCGACGATCAGGTCGAGGTTCTTGTCCTTCAGCTTGCGCGCAGCATAGCCGAGCAGGTTCTCGGTTTCTGCGGCGAAGCCCACGCTGAAGGGACGATCCTGGCGGCCGGCGATGGTGGCGAGGATGTCCGGGTTGCGCACCAGCTGCAGGAGCAGGCCCTCGCCGCTGGCGGGGTCCTTCTTCAGCTTGTGCTCGGCGACCACTTCCGGGCGGTAGTCGGCCACGGCGGCCGAGGCGATCAGCAGGTCACAGGGCATGGCGGCCTCGCAGGCGGCCAGCATGTCGCGGGCGCTGACCACGTCGATGCGGTTGACCCGGTCGGGCGTCGGCAGGTGTACCGGGCCGGTGACCAGGGTGACCTTGGCGCCGGCCTCCACGGCCGCCTCGGCGAGGGCGAAGCCCATCTTGCCGGAGCTGTGGTTGGTGATGTAACGCACCGGGTCGATGTTTTCCTGGGTCGGGCCGGCGGTGATCAGCACGTGGCGGCCGGTCAGCGCCTGGCGCTGGAAGCAGTCGGCGGCGCGCTGGGCCAGCTCGTCGGCTTCCAGCATGCGGCCGGGACCGACGTCGCCGCAGGCCTGGCTGCCCGCGGCGGGACCGAACAGGTGCATGCCGCGCTGCAGCAGGACCTTGGCGTTGGCCTGGGTGGCCTCGTCGCGCCACATGGCCTGGTTCATCGCCGGGGCCAGCGCGACCTGGGCGTCGGTGGCCAGCACCAGGGTGGTGAGCAGGTCGTCGGCCACGCCCTGGGTCAGCCGCGCCATGAGGTCGGCGGTAGCCGGGGCGATCAGCACCAGGTCGGCCCACTTGGCCAGTTCGATGTGGCCCATGGCGGCCTCGGCGGCCGGGTCGAGCAGGTCGAGGTGGACCGGGTGCCCGGACAGCGCCTGCAGGGTCAGCGGGGTGATGAACTCGCGGCCGCCGCGGGTCATGACCACCCGCACCTCGGCGCCCTGGTCGCGCAGGCGGCGGACCAGTTCGGCGCTCTTGTAGGCGGCGATGCCGCCGCCCACGCCCAGGACGATGCGTTTCCGATACAGCCGCTGCATAGGCCTGCCTTAATAATGTGGTGTGGATAGCAACGCGTGGAGGCGCCTCCCCAGGCCGACCAACGCGCCAAAAAAGCCGGGCTAAGATAGCACAGGGCCTGCGCCGGAACAGCGGGCTGCACGGGGCGCCTTCGCGCGCCGTCCATTCGTCACAAGGAGGTGCCATGAGCATACGCGACTGGCCCGCGGCGGAACGCCCGCGGGAAAAACTGCTGCAACTGGGGGCGGCGGCGCTGAGCGACGCCGAACTGCTGGCCATCTTCCTGCGCACCGGGGTGTCCGGCCACAGCGCGGTGGACCTGTCCCGCCGCCTGCTCGCCGACTTCGGCAGCCTGCGCGCCCTGCTGGAGGCCGACCTCGGCGCCTTCGGCCAGCGCCTGGGGTTGGGGCCGGCCAAGTACGCCCAGCTGCAGGCGGTGCTGGAGATGAGCCGGCGCCACCTGGCCGAGCGGCTGCGCCGTGACTCCGCGCTGGAGAGCCCGCAGGCGGTGCGCGACTACCTGAAGGCGCGCCTGCGCCACGAGCACCACGAGGTGTTCGGCTGCCTGTTCCTCGACGCCAAGCACCGGGTGATCTGCTTCGAGGCGCTGTTCTTCGGCAGCATCGACGGGGCCAGCGTCTACCCGCGCCAGGTGGTCAAGCGCGCCCTGGCGCATAACGCCGCGGCGGCCATCCTGGTGCACAACCACCCGTCCGGCATCGCCGAGCCCAGCCAGGCCGACCGCCTGCTCACCGAGCGCCTGCAGGAGGCCCTCGACATGATCGAGGTGCGCGTGCTCGACCACTTCATCGTCGGCGACGGCGAGCCGCTGTCGATGGCCGAGTACGGCTGGCTGTAGATCAGGGGGCCAGCTTCACCCTGGAGAAGTCCTGGCGGCCGAACGGGCTGACCTGGTAGCCACTCACCTTGTCGCTGTGCAGGGCGAAGGCGGTGGGGTGGGCCAGCGGCAGCCACAGTGCCTGCTGCTGGATGATGGCCTGGGCCTGGCGGTACAGCGCATCGCGCTGTTGCTGGTCGCTGGCGGCCTTGCCCTCGGCGATCAGCTTGTCCAGCTGCGGGTCGCAGTAGCGGGCGAAGTTCAGGCCGGAGTCCACCGAGGCGCAGGCGAATTGCGGGGTGAGGAAGTTGTCCGGGTCGCCGTTGTCGCCGGCCCAGCCCATGAACAGCAGGTCGTGCTCGCCGGCCTTGGCCCGGCGGATCAGTTCGCCCCATTCGATCACCCGCACCTCCGCCTGGATGCCGATCTTGGCCAGGTCGGCCTGCAGCAGCTGGGCGCCGAGCGTCGGGTTGGGATTCAGCAGGCTGCCGGACGGCCGGGTCCAGAGAGTGGTCTTGAAGCCGTCCGCCAGGCCAGCCTCGGCCAGCAGCGCCTTGGCCTTGTCCGGGTCGTGGGCGTAGCCGGGGAGGTCCTGCGCGTAGCTCCAGGTGTTCGGTGGGTAGGGGCCGCTGGCCGCGGTGGCGCTGCCCTCGAACACGGCCTTGAGGTAGCTGGCCTTGTCGAAGGCCAGGTTGATGGCCTGGCGCACCTGGGGCTTGTCCAGCGGCGGGTGCTGGCTGTTGAGGGCGACGAAGGCGGTCATGAAGGCCGGCGTCTCGCTGACCCTGAGCTTCGGTTCCTGGCGCGCGGCCTGCACGTCCAGCGGTTTGGGTGACAGGGCGATGTGGCATTCGCCGCGCTTGATCTTCTGCAGGCGCACGTTGGCGTCCGGGGTGATGGCGAACACCAGGCCGTCCACGGCCGGCTTGCCGGCGAAGTAGTCGGGGTTGGCGGTGTAGCGGATCGCCGCGTCCTTCTGGAAGCGCTTGAGCACGAAGGGGCCGGTGCCCACGGGCTGGCTGTTGAGCTTCTCCGGCGTGCCGGCGGCCAGCAGCTTATCGGCGTACTCGGCGGAATAGATGGAGGCGAAGCCCATGCTCAGGGTGGCGAGGAAGGTGGCGTCCGGGTGCCTGAGGACGAAACGCGCGCTGGTCGGCGACGGCGCCTCGACCCGTTCGACCAGCTCCGGCCACTGCATGGACTGGGCATGCGGGTAGCCGCCGGCGGCGGTCTTGTGCCAGGGATGGTTCGGGTCGAGCATGCGCTGGAAGGTGAACAGCACGTCCTCGGCGTTCAGCTCGCGGCTCGGGGTGAACCATGCGGTGCGCTGGAACTTCACCCCGGGGCGCAGCTGGAAGGTCCAGCTCAGGCCGTCGGCGGACACTTCCCAGCGCTCGGCCAGGCTGGGCACCAGCTCGCCGGTCGCGGCGTCGTAGTCCACCAGGCGGTTCATCAGCACGTCGGCCGAGGCGTTGGTGGTGGTCAGCGAGTTGTACTGCACCACGTCGAAACCGTCCGGGCTGGCTTCGGTGCACACGGCGAGGGTGGCGGCCTGGCTCAGCACGGGGGCGAGCAGCAGGGGCAGGGCGGCGAGACGCATCTCGGTTCCTCCGAATGGCAAGAGGCCCACCCTAGACAAAAGCGCCGTGCTAGACAATCGAATCGGGCGACGAGCGGTCATCCCGGCGGCGCGGCGAGGGGCCGCCGTTCCTGGCCGGGAACGGCATTCGCCGGGTGCGGCGATCCTTGCGGCTGGTGGGGTGTTCTGGTATAAAGCAGCGCTCTTTTCTAGGGGCCCGGTCCTGCGGCGACGCAAACAGCCGGTAAGACCCCCGAGAAACGCGGCGCTGAGCGCCAAATGACTATTGAGTTCAAGCGGCCAACCCATGCCGGGTTGGGCATGTGGTTTAGAGGGCTGAGGCATGTCGAGAGTCTGTCAAGTAACCGGTAAGGGTCCGGTTACCGGGAACAACATTTCCCACGCGAACAACAAAACCCGTCGTCGTTTCCTGCCGAACCTGCAGCATCATCGCTTCTGGGTCGAGTCCGAGAAGCGCTTCGTGCGTCTGCGCGTTTCCGCCAAGGGCATGCGCATCATCGACAAGCGTGGCATCGACGTAGTGCTGACCGAGCTGCGCGCTCGCGGCGAAAAGGTCTAAGGAGACAATCATGCGTGAACTGATCCGTTTGGTGTCCAGCGCCGGTACCGGCCACTTCTACACCACCGACAAGAACAAGCGCACCACCCCGGACAAGATCGAGATCAAGAAATACGATCCGGTCGTCCGCAAGCACGTGATCTACAAGGAAGCCAAGATCAAGTAATTGATCCGGCCCTTGTACGAAGAAACCCGCCTCGGCGGGTTTTTTCTTGCCTGCGAAAAGGGGCGGGCAAGGGTGGACTGCTCATTATCGGTGGGAGCGAGCTTGCTCGCGAATGGCTCCGTTAAAGAGCTTCGCGAACAAGTTCGCTCCCACAGAGGTTCGCGTTCAGGCCTTGGCCTCGAAGATCACGTACACCTTGCGGCAATGCTCCAGCACTTCCCAGGTGCCTTTCAGGCCGGCCGGGATGACGAAGCGGTCGCCGGCGCGGACGGTCCGCGCGTTGCCGTCCTGGTCGCGGATCACCGACACGCCCTGCAGGATCTCGCAGTACTCGTGCTCGGTGTAGTGGATCGTCCACTGCCCCGGCGCGCCTTCCCAGATGCCCGCGTTGAACTGGCCACAGGGACTGCCGTAGTGGTTGCGCACGCTTTGCTCGGGGTCGCCCTTGAGGATCTTCTCGGCGGCGGGACGGTAGTGCTCGGGCGCGGTGGCGGCCGTGGCGAAGTCGACGATCTGCTCGATGTTCATGGCGCTTCCTGTTGTTGTAAGACGCGAGTGTTCGGGAGTCTATGTTTGATAAAACGAACATTGCAAGGCGGGGCGCGGCCATCTGTCAAAAATATTGAAAAGGTTGGGCGCTCTGGTTTAGTGTTGCCTGCACGATGGCCGGCAATCGGCCTGGCAGAATAATTGACAGTGCGTGTTGTCGATTTGCGACACGCTTCCACTCGAGGAATCCTTGCATGACCACCCTGACCCGTGCCGATTGGGAACAGCGCGCCAAGAACCTGAAGATCGAAGGCCGGGCCTTCGTCCAGGGCGAATACACCGATGCGGTGGCCGGCGCGACCTTCGAGTGCATCAGCCCGGTCGACGGCCGCCTGCTCGGCCTGGTGGCCAGCTGCGACGCCGCCGACGCCGATGTGGCGGTGAGCCGCGCCCGCGCCGCCTTCGAGTCCGGCGCCTGGTCGCGCCTGGCGCCGGTCAAGCGCAAGGAGATCATGATCCGCTTCGCCGACCTGATCGACGCCCACGCCGAGGAACTGGCCCTGCTGGAAACCCTGGACATGGGCAAGCCGATCGGCGACTCGCTGAGCGTCGACGTGCCGGCCGCGTCCCGCGCCCTGCGCTGGAGCGGCGAGGCGATCGACAAGATCTACGACGAGGTGGCCGCCACCGCCCATGACGAGCTTGGTCTTGTGACGCGCGAGCCGGTCGGCGTGGTCGCCGCCATCGTGCCGTGGAACTTCCCCCTGCTGATGACCTGCTGGAAGCTCGGCCCGGCCCTGGCCACCGGCAACTCGGTGGTCCTCAAGCCGTCCGAGAAGTCGCCGCTGACCGGCATCCGCATCGCCCAGCTGGCCATCGAAGCCGGTATCCCGGCCGGTGTGTTCAACGTGCTGCCGGGCTTCGGCCACACCGTGGGCAAGGCGCTGGCCCTGCACATGGACGTCGACACCCTGGTGTTTACCGGCTCCACCAAGATCGCCAAGCAACTGATGGTCTACGCCGGCGAGTCGAACATGAAGCGCGTCTGGCTGGAGGCCGGTGGCAAGAGCCCGAACATCGTGTTCGCCGACGCCCCGGACCTCGAGGCCGCCGTCCAGGCCGCCGCCAGTGCCATCGCCTTCAACCAGGGCGAGGTCTGCACCGCCGGCTCGCGCCTGCTGGTGGAGAACTCGATCAAGGACAGGTTCGTGCCCATGGTGGTCGAGGCGATCAAGACCTGGAAGCCGGGCAACCCGCTGGACCCGGCCACCAACGTCGGCGCGCTGGTCGACACCACCCAGATGAACAACGTGCTGAGCTACATCCAGGCCGGCCACGACGACGGCGCCAAACTGGTGGCCGGCGGCAAGCGGGTGCTGGAAGAAACCGGCGGCACTTACGTCGAGCCGACCGTGTTCGACGGCGTGACCAACGCCATGCGCATCGCCAAGGAAGAAATCTTCGGCCCGGTGCTGTCGGTGATCGGCTTCGATAGCCAGGAAGAGGCCGTGGCCATCGCCAACGACACCATCTACGGCCTGGCCGCCGCGGTGTGGACCAGCAACTTGTCGCGCGCCCACCTGGTCGGCAAGGCCCTGCGTGCCGGCAGCGTGTGGATCAACCAGTACGACGGCGGCGACATGACCGCGCCGTTCGGCGGCTTCAAGCAGTCCGGCAACGGCCGCGACAAGTCGCTGCACGCCTTCGACAAGTACACCGAGCTGAAGTCCACCTGGATCAAGCTGTAACACTGCACGCGGGCGGCCGCGAGCCGCCCGGAGGTCCGCCCTACGGGGCCGGCTCCCTGGAGCCATACCTGCGGCCGGGTTTCTCACGAAACCCGGCCGCGTTGCATTGAGAGGACGGAAAGACCATGCGTTGGGGAACCTACTTCGCGGTGTGCGCCGCGGTGATCAGCATCGGCCTTGCCCTGGGCGTGACCATGCCGCTGGTCTCGCTGCGCCTGGAGGGCTGGGGTCACGGCAACTTCGCCATCGGCGTGATGGCGGCCACCCCGGCGATCGGCGTGCTGCTCGGCTCGCTGATCGCCGGGCGCCTGGCCGGGCGCCTCGGCACCACCCTGGTGATGCAGTTGTGCCTGCTGCTCGGGGCGGTGTCCGTGGCGCTGCTGGCGCTGGTCCAGCACTACCCGGTGTGGCTGGGGCTGCGCCTGTTCCTCGGCGTGGCGCTGACGGTGGTGTTCATCCTCGGCGAGAGCTGGATCAACCAGCTGGCGGTGGAGCAGTGGCGCGGCCGCCTGGTGGCGCTGTACGGCACCGGCTACGCGCTCAGCCAGCTCGCCGGACCGCTGCTGCTGACCCTGCTCGGCACCAGCACCGATCTGGGCTTCTGGACCGGCACCGGGCTGCTGGTGTTCGGCTCGCTGGCGCTGCTCGGCCGCAGCGGCGCGCCGCGGGTCGACGCGCACAGCGCCTCCGGGCGCGGCCTGTTCGACTTCTGCCGGCGCATGCCGACCATCGCCTGGGCGGTCGGCCTGTTCGCCGCCTTCGAGGCGATGATGCTGACCCTGCTGCCGGTCTACGGCCTGCACCAGGGCTTCACCCAGGAGGTCGCGCTGATGATGGCCAGCGTGGTGGTGGTGGGCGACGCCGCGCTGCAGCTGCCGATCGGCTGGCTCGCCGACCGGGTGCCGCGCAACGCGCTGTTCCGCCTGTGCGGCGTGGTCCTGCTGCTGTCCAGCCTGGGCGTGCCGCTGCTGCTGCACACGCCGCTGATCTGGCCGCTGTGGGTACTGTTCGGTGCCAGCGCCGGCGGGCTGTTCACCCTGTCGCTGATCCTCATCGGCGAGCGCTTCCGCGACGACGAGCTGGTCCGTGCCAACGCTCACGTCGCTCAGCTGTGGGGCATTGGCTGCCTGCTCGGCCCGCTGCTGACCGGCGCCGCCAGCCAATGGCTCAGCGGTCATGCGCTGCCGATGATGATGGCGCTGGGCGCCGCCGGTTTCGTCTGGCTGGCCTGGCGCGACAAGGGCGAGGCGGTGCCTGCCCGGTAGGGAGCATCGGCGGAGCGCGCAGCCTGGGCGGCCCCGCGCACCCTACGGGAGGGCGGGTGCGGGCCTAGAGCATGCGCTCCAGCCCGATCAGCTCGGCGAACCAGGCGTTGAAGCGGCGCCAGGTGCTGCCGGGCTCCTCGGCCAGTTCGCGCTTGCGGCCGTTGTCCTCGGTCAGCCAGACCACCCGCTCGTCGCGCAGGCGTACCTCGTAGCTGAGCGAGGGCTGCATGCCTTCCAGCGCCAGGCGGCGCACGTGGCCGCTCAGTTCGACGCTGTCCACCAGCACGCCGACCTCGGTGTTCCACAGCAGCGAGCGCGGGTCGAAGTTGAGCGAGCCGACGAAACTGTAGCGGCCGTCCATGACGATCGCCTTGCTGTGCAGGCTGGAGGCGGAGGCGCCGCTGAAGCTATAGGGCCCGCTGCCGCCGGCGCCGTTGTCGCCCGGCTGGCGGCGCAGCTCGAACAGGCGCACGCCGTGCTCCAGCAGCTCGCGCCGGTAGGGCGCATAGCCGCCGTGCACGGCGGGCACGTCGGTGGCTTCCAGGGAATTGGTCAGCAGGCGGATGTTCACCCCGGCGTCGGCGTGGCCGGTGAGGTAGCGCATGCCTTCCTCGGCCGGCACGAAGTAGGCGGAGACCAGGATCAGTTCCCGCTCGATACCCGACAGCCGCGGCTCCAGCTGGGTGGCGAGCAGCAGCTGCGGGTCCGGCTCGCCGTCGGCCAGTACCTTGGCCGGGGCGTCCCACAGCGCCTGGCCCGGCGCCCAGATCAGTTCGTCCAGCCAGTGCTGCAGGCGCGGTTCCTGCCGGTAGGTGTGCAGGCGCTGATACAGCTCCTGCTGTTCCACCTTGGCCTTGTCCAAGTAGCGGTGCAGGCCCTGGCGGGCCTTGGCCAGGTCGCGCTGGTCCGGCGCCCAAAGCAGGAACTGCTGGATCGGCTTGCTCAGCGCGCTGTTCCAGTACTGGTCGAAGCTGTGCGCCAGCTGCTCGGCCACCGGGCCGACGGCCAGCAGGTCGATGTCGGTGAAGTTGCGGCTGGGTTCGGCATCGAAGTATTCGTCGCCGAGGTTGCGCCCGCCGACGATGGCCGCGCTGCCGTCGGCCAGCCACAGCTTGTTGTGCATGCGCCGGTGCTGCTGGCCGAGGTTCAGCGCGCGGCCGAGCACGCGGGTGACGCCGGTGGAGCGGCCCAGGTGCAGCGGGTTGAACACCCGCACCTGGATGTTGGGATGGGCGGCGAGCAGGGCGATCTCGTAGTCGCGGCCGTCGCTGCTGGTGTCGTCCAGCAGCAGGCGCACGCGCACACCCCGGTCGGCGGCGCCCAGCACCTCGTCGATCAGCGAGCGGGTGCTGAGGCCGTCATGCACGATGTAGTACTGCAGGTCGAGGCTGCCGCGCGCCGCGCGCACCAGCTCGGCGCGGGCGGCGAAGGCCTCGTCGCTGGCCGGCAGCAGACGGAAGCCGGACTGCCCCTGGTGGCGGGCCGCGAGGTCGTGCAGCTGGCGGCCGAACGAGGATTCGGCGGGCGGCAGGGTCTGGCTCGGCTGGATGGCGGGCGGCGCGGCGCAGGCGGCGAGCAGCGCCAGCAGGCAGATCAGCAGGGGGCGGTGCACGACGATCTCCGGTCTTCGCGTCCTCTTGCTACGACGATGCCGTCCCGCCAAAGATTCCACCAATCGCACGTCGCTCAACGGCCTTCCAGCAGCCGTGCCGCGGTCTCGCCGACCAGGCGCACGGCGGCCTCCACCTCGGCGTCCGGCCGGGCCGCGTAGTTCATGCGCAGGCAGTTGCGGTACTTGCCCGCCGCGGAAAAGATGCTGCCCGGCGCGATCTGCACGCCTTGCGGCAGCAGCTCGCGGTTCAGGCGCTGGCTGTCGAAGCCCTCGGGCAGTTCCACCCAGATCATGAAGCTGCCCTGGGGCTGGCTGACCTTGGTGCCCGCCGGGAAGTAGCGGCGGATCCACTCCTGCATCTGGTCGCGGCTGTGCTGGTACTGGGCGCGCATGCGGCGCACGTGGGGCTCGAAGTGGCCGTCGCGGATGAATTCGGCCAGCGCCAGTTGCGGCAGCTGCGCGGTGGAGCCGGTACCCATGTACTTCATGTGCAGCACCCGGTCGAGGTAGCGGCCGGGGGCGATCCAGCCGATGCGCAGGCCCGGCGCCAGGGTCTTGGAGAAGGAGCTGCAGAGCAGCACGCGGCCGTCCTCGTCGAACGACTTGATGGTGCGCGGCCGCGGGTAGCGGTAGGCCAGGTCGCCGTACACGTCGTCCTCGATGATCGCCACGTCGTAGCGCTGGGCCAGGGTCAGCAGGGCGCGCTTGCTGGCCTCCGGCATGATGTAGCCGAGCGGGTTGTTGCAGGTCGGGGTGAGCTGGATGACCTTGATCGGCCATTGCTCCAGCGCCAGTTCCAGGGCTTCCAGGCTGATCCCGGTGAGCGGGTCGCTGGGCAGCTCCAGGGCCTTCATGCCGAAGCCCTTGAGCGCTTGCATCACGCCGTGGAAGCTCGGCGAGTCCACCGCGACGATGTCGCCGGGCTCGCAGATCGCGCGTAGCGCGGCGGACAGCGCCTCGTGGCAGCCGGTGGTGATGACGATGTCCTCGGCGGGGATGCGGCAGCCGGAGTCGAGCAGCAGGCGCGAGACCTGCTCGCGCAGGCCGATGTCGCCGTAGATATTGCCGTAGGTCAGGCCGTTGAGGTCCTGGCGCCGGCTCAGGCGTGACAGCGAGCGCAGCAGGGGCCTGAGGGTCGGCTGGCTGATGTCCGGGCGGCCGCGGCCGAGCTGCAGCACGGACTCGTTCGGCGAGTTCGCCACCTGCGCCAGCACCTGGTCCCACTGGGACACCTCCACCGGCCGCTGGGCGGTGCGGCTGACCTGGGGCAGCTCGGCGACCGGCCGCGCGCTCGGCACGTAGTAGCCGGACTTCGGCTGCGGCCGGGCCAGGCCGCGGTCCTCCAGCTCGCGGTAGGCCTGCTGCACGGTGCTCAGGCTCACGCCGTGCTCCTGGCTCAGCGCGCGCACCGAGGGCAGGCGGTCGCCGGGGCGGTATAGGCCCTGCTCGATGCGGGTGCCGAGCAGGTTGGCCAGGTTGAGGTAGAGCGTCATGACAGATGCCTCGGCGAATGTGCTGCGAGCGATACAGATGGGCTCAGAATAAGCCATTCAGCCGCGCGGTCGAGCCTTCTGTATGGATTTAATAGATCATTTTTGAATCTGTATCGTCCGTCCGCGCGCCGCCATCATGGTTGCCCAAGGGAGAAGCCTGGATGGAGGGCTGACCATGCGCGAATTCGCTGATCTGTACGGGGCGCTGCCGGAGCGCCGGAAGGCCGGCGAGCGATTCTCGCCGAAGGGCCTGGCGCTGCGCTGGCAGCGGCTGCTGCGGCGCATCAGGACCCGGCGCGCGCTGCAGAACCTGGACGCCAGGCTGCTGGCGGACGTGGGCCTGAGCGCCGAGCAGGCGCGGGCCGAGGCTTCCCGCTCGCTCTGGCAGCTGCTGCGGGAAGCCTGAGCGGCGGCCTCAGACCAGGCCGACCGCTTCCTTGAGCCGGTACCAGGCCATGCCCAGGGCCAGCAACGGCGAGCGCAGGTGGCGGCCGCCGGGGAAGGTCATGTGCGGCACCTTGTCGAACAGGTCGAAGCCGCTGCCCTGCTGGCCGGCGATGGCCTCGGCCAGCAGCTTGCCTGCCAGGTGGGTGGCGTTGACCCCGTGCCCGGCGTAGGCCTGGGCGTGGTAGACGTTGGGGTGCTCCCGCAGGCGGCCGATCTGCGGCAGGCGGTTGGCGCCGATGCCGATCATCCCGCCCCACTGGAAGTCGATGCGCACGTCCTCCAGGCCGGGGAACACCTGCAGCATCTTCGGCCGCATGTAGGCGGCGATGTCCGCCGGGTCACGCCCCGAGTAGTGGCAGGCACCGCCGAACAGCAGGCGGTGGTCGGCCGAGAGGCGGTAGTAGTCGAGGGCCACGCGCTGGTCGCACAGCGCCATGTTGCGCGGGATCAGCGCGCGGGCGCGTTCCTCGCCCAGCGGCTCGGTGGCGATCACGTAGCTGCCGGCGGGCAGCACCTTGCCGCCGAGGGTCGGGTCCAGGCCATTGAGGTAGGCGTTGCAGGCCAGCACCAGGGTCTTGGCGCGCACGCTGCCACGGGCGGTGTGCACCTTCACCTCGCTGCCATGGTCGATGCGGGTCACCGGCGAGTGCTCGAACAGCTGCACACCGAGCGATGCGGCGGCGGCGGCCTCGCCCAGCGCCAGGTTGAGCGGGTGCAGGTGGCCGGAGCCCATGTCGATCAGGCCTCCGCAGTAGCGGTCGGAGCCCACCACCTCGTGCATCTGTTCCGGGCGCAGCAGGCGCAGCTCGTGCCGGTAGCCGAGGCTTTCCAGCTCGGCCTTGTCCTCGGCGAAGCCTTGCAGGTGCGCGGGCTTGTTGGCCAGGTCGCAGTAGCCCCAGGTCAGGTCGCAGTCGATGGCGAACTCCTCGACCCGCTGGCGGACGATCTCCACCGCTTCCAGGCCCATCAGCTTGATGGCGCGCACGCCGTCCTGGCCGATCACCGGCTCGAACTGCTCGACGCCGTGGCCGACGCCGCGGATCAGCTGGCCGCCGTTGCGGCCGCTGGCGCCCCAGCCGACTTGGTGGGCCTCCAGCAGCGCCACCGAGAAACCCTTGCGGGCCAGTTCGATGGCGGTGTTCAGCCCGGAGAAGCCGCCGCCCACGATGCACACGTCCGCCACCTGCTCGCCGGCCAGGGGCGGGTACGCCAGCTGGCGGTTGACCGTGGCGGCGTAGTAGGACGCGGCGTGCTGGTCGCTGTGGACGGGCGGGTTGAGCCGGGCGGTCATGTGCGAAATCCTGATTGATGTGTTGTTAAAATTTGACGCAGGATAAGCGCGGTCCTTGCCGCTAGCCAAGAGGGGCGGATACTTTTTCCCGCAACGGGCGGCGAGCGGGCATCATGCGCCGCCGAAACCCTTCCTCCCATCCGCTTCCGGAACGCCCATGAGCTGCACCGACCGCAAGATCGACCACCTGCGCCGGCAGATCCCGCGCTTCGATTGCGTGCCTGGCTGCCACGACTGCTGCGGCCCGGTGACGGCCTCGTCGGAGGAAATGGCGCGCCTGCCGGTGAAGAGCGACGCCGAGCACGACGCCGCGCTGGCCGCGTTCGACTGTGTGCACCTCGGCCCGCAGGGCTGCACGGTGTACGACCAGCGCCCGCTGATCTGCCGCCTGTTCGGCACCACCCCGCGCCTGCCGTGCCCGCGCGGGCGGGGGCCGGAGACGCCGATCGAGCCGGCCGTCGAGCGCCAGGTGCACCGATTGATCGCCAGCACGCGGCAGGTGCTGGTCTAGCCCGGGTTCGTGGATATAATGAGACTCACTTTCAAGTAGTCCGCAGCCGTCCCGATGACCCACTCCCCGCACGACGCCGAGCTGGTACACGCCCTGGCGCTGCATTACGACGATCTGGTCGAGTACATCCGCCGACGTTTCCAAGGCAGCCAGTTCGCCCGCGAGGTGGTGCACGACGTCTGCGTACAACTGCTCGAGAAGCCCCCGCAGCAACCGGTGAAGGTGCCCTTCGCCTTCCTGCGCCGGGCGTCCTTCAACCGCGCCATCGACCGGCGCCGCGCCGACAGCACCCGCGATGCCCGCTTCGAGGCGGTGGCCGAGGTGCCCGACTGGCACATGCACGACCTGGACGGCGCCGCCGCGCTGGACTTCGAGCAGCAGCTCGAGGCCCTGCTGGCGATCATCGACGCGCTGCCGGCGCGCGCCCGCCAGGTGTTCCTGCTGCACCGCATCCACGATATGCCGCAGCGCGAGATCGCCGAGGAACTGGGCATCTCGGTGAACATGGTGACCCAGCATTTCGCCCGCGCCCTGCGCGACATCGCCCGGGACTGGGAGCCGGCCCGGCTCGCCCTGGCCGGCGGGCGCCGACAGCCATGAACGACCGCGCGCGGCCCGACGACACGCCCGCCGACCCGCTGGCGCCCTTCGAGCAGGCGCTGCGCGCCCGCGTGCCGTCCCGGGAGGCCCTGCTCGCCGAGGCCAAGGCGCAGACCGCGCGCCAGCGGCGGCGCAAGCAGGCCCTGGGCGGCGGCCTGTCGGTGCTGCTGCTGGCGACCGGCCTGTGGCTGGCCGACCCCGCCTGGCAGCGCGAGGACATGCGCACCGCGGCCGGCGGGCGCGACAGCCTGACCCTGGCCGACGGCAGCCGGGTGGTGGTCAACGGCGCCACCCATCTGCGCGTCGAGCGGCGCCTGCGCAGCCGCCAGGTGGAACTGGTCGAGGGCGAGGCGACCTTCACCGTGGAGCACGGGCCCACGCCGTTCATCGTGCGCAGCCAGGGCGTCGACGTGCTCGATATCGGCACGGTGTTCAACGTGCGCAGCGACAGCCGGGGCGTGGCGGTCGCCGTGGTCGAAGGCGCCGTCGAGGTCTCCGCGGGCGCGTCGCCTGCTCGCCGCCTGGACGGCGGCCAGCAGGTGCTGGCCCGGGCCGGCGCGTTGGGCGACACCGAGCGGGTCGACCCGGCCCGCGCCACCGCCTGGCAACAGGGCAAGCTGCGTTTCGACGGCACGCCGCTGAGCGAGGTGATCGTCGACCTCCAGCGCTACCGCCAGGCGCCGGTCCGCCTGGCCGATCCGCGTCTCGGCGCGCTGCGGGTGTCCGGCGAATACGACAGCGCCGCCATCGAGTCGCTGATCGACCTGCTGCCGGTGATCCTGCCGGTCCGCCTGAGCCGCGCCGGCGACGGCAGCGTGGTGGTGGGCGGACGCTGATCGGCGGGTCGCCCGGGAAAAACAACGATAATTTTTCCCAGGCGACCTCAACATCCCCCCAGGCTCATCCGCCACTCCCTGTGATCGTCACTTTCTGCTCGTTCATGGGGAGTTTCATGGATACCAAACCGACCACCGCGCCGTCCCGGCACAGCCGCCTTTCCCTCCTGATCGCCGGCCTGGCGCTGGCCTCGACCCTGCATGCCCAGGACGCCACCCACGCGCTGAACCTGCCGGCCCAGCCGCTGGACCAGGCGATCAACGCCCTGGCCGGGCAGACCGGCAGCCGCATCCTGTTCGCCACCGATGTGGCCGAGGGCCTGAACGCGCCGGCGGTGAGCGGCGACCTGACCGTGGAGCAGGCGCTGCAGCGCCTGCTGCAGGGTTCCGACCTGACCGCCCAGGCCACCGCCGACGGCGGCTTCGTGATCGCCGCGCCGGCGGCGGGCGGCACGGCGCTGGAGCTGGGGGCGACCACCATCCAGGGCCAGGGCATGGGCGAGGCGACCGAAAACTCCGGTTCCTACACCACCGGGCTGGTCAGCGTCGGCTCGAAGACCCCGACCAGCCTCAAGGACACGCCGCAGACGGTATCGATCATCAGCCAGCAGATGATCGAGGACCAGCGCATCACCACCCTGCCCGAGGCGATGAAGCGTGCGCCGGGCATCACCGTGCGCAACAACAACTACCACGTCGAGCAGTTCTTCTCGCGCGGCTTCAGCATCGACAACGTGCAGATCGACGGCGCGGCGCCCATGGACATCGGCAATGGCCTGGGCACCTTCTACAGCGACCGCCTGTACGACATGGCGTCGTACGACCATGTCGAGGTGCTGCGCGGCGCGAGCGGCCTGCTGGGCGGTACGGGTGACCCGGGCGGCATCGTCAATCTGGTGCGCAAGCGTCCGCTGGACAGCTACCAGCTGAAGCTCAACACCTCCGCCGGCACCTGGGACAACTACCGCACCGAGGTCGACCTGACCGGCCCGCTGGCGTTCGACGGCAAGCTGCGCGGGAGGGTGGTGGCGGCCTATTCCGACCGCCAGTACTTCATGGACAACCGCAGCACCGAGAAGCCGTATCTCTACGGCATCTTCGAGGCCGACCTCACCGACGACACCATGCTCACCCTCGGCGGCAGCTACGACAAACTCAAGGAGAACGGCACCGGCGACGGCCTGCCGCGCTACAGCACCGGCGGCGACGTGCACCAGCCGCGCAGCACTTGGTACACCACCGACGCCGCCTGGTCCGATAGCTACACCCGCGAGTGGTTCGCCAAGCTCGACCACGACTTCAACCAGGACTGGAAGCTCAACGCGTCCTACACCTATTCCTACAACGGCTCCACCACCGAGGGCATCATTCCCTACGGCTCGGTGGACGAAGCCACCGACACCGGGCCGTACTGGTGGGGCAGCTACGTCTCCAGCTGGAGCAAGCAGTCGGTGTTCGACGTCAACCTGTCCGGGTACTTCGATGCGTTCGGCCGCCAGCACGAGTTGCTGGTCGGGGGCGACTACCAGAAGGTCACCAGCCGCTGGCGCGGGGCCCCGGGCATGCTCGACAAGGGCGGCATGATCGACATCTGGAACCCCGGCGCCACGCCGTTGCCCAGCAACCGCTCCAGCCATGAGTTCTGGCGCGACTACTACCCCAACACCCGCGAGCAGTACGGCCTGTACTCGACCCTGCGCCTGCAGCTGAGCGACCCGCTGAAACTGGTGGTGGGCGCCCGTGCCCAGCGCTACAAGTTCGAGCAGGCCTACAGCATGCGCAAGAGCGACGGCACCGGACCCTGGGTGGAGCAGGACGACGTGTTCGATCGCGAGCCGACCACCGTGGTGCCGTTCGGCGGGCTGATCTATGCGCTGAATGACGACTGGTCGACCTACGTCAGCTACTCCGAGGTGTTCAAGCCCCAGGCGCAGAAGCTCAAGGGGCCGGAAGACGTGGCCACTTCCCTGGAGCCGATGACCGGCAAGACCTACGAGACCGGCATCAAGGGCGAACTGCTCGGTGGGGCGCTGAACGTCAGCGCCGCGCTGTTCTACACCACCCGCGAGCACCAGGCGGCGACCGATCCGGCGTATCCCAACCCGCCCTTCAGCTACAGCAGCTCCTGCTGCTTCCTGGCGCAGGACAAGATCACCAGCAAGGGCATCGACCTGGAAGCCACCGGCGAGATCGCGCCCGGCTGGGAGGTGCTGGCCGGATACACCTACAACCAGGTACGCAACGACACCCAAGAGACGCTCTACAGCACCGTCACGCCCAAGCACCTGCTCAAGCTCTGGACCACCTACACCCTGCCGGACACGCTGTCGGCCTGGCGTGTCGGCGGTGGCGTGACCGCGATGAGCCCGACCTACGTGGAGGGCGAGGCCTATCGCTTCGACGGCGACTGGAACGTCATCGACGCCCAGCCCTACAAGTTCAGCCAGTCGGGCTACGCGGTGTACGACGCGATGATCGAGTACGACGTGGACGAGCACTGGACCGTTGCCCTGAAGGGCAACAACCTGTTCGACCGACGCTACTACGCCAGCGTCGGCACCTCCGAGTACGGCAACTACTACGGTGAGCCGCGCAACTACATGCTGACCCTGCGCGGCACCTTCTGGTAGGCCCGTCCGCGCAGCGCGAAACGCCCGCCTCGCCGCGGGCGTTTCGCGTTCGGCACCCCGGTTACTCCGGCACCGGCAGCGTCAGCGACTCCTTGACCTCTTCCATGACGATATAGGACTTCGACTCGCGCACGTGCGGCAACTTGAGCAGGATGTCGCCGAGCAGCTTGCGGTAGCTGGCCATTTCGTTGATCCGCGCCTTCACCAGATAGTCGAAGTCGCCGCTGACCAGGTGGCACTCCAGCACGTGAGGCAGCTTGAGCACGGCGCGGCGGAATTCCTCGAAGGTGTCGCCGGACTTGTAGTCCAGGCTGATCTCGACGAACACCAGCAGGCTGGCCTTGAGCTGCTGCGGATTGAGCCGGGCGTGGTAGCCCATGATGATGCCCTCGCGCTCCAGGCGGCGGACGCGCTCGGTGCAGGGGGTGGTGGACAGGCCCACCCGCTCGCCCAGTTCGGTGAACGAGATGCGCCCCTCCTCCTGGAGGATGCGCAGGATGTTGCGGTCGATCTTGTCCAGTTCACGGCGGCTCTGGTGCTGGGTTCTCATGGATGCCTCAAGTGGTTGCCGTCTCGGCTGGGAAATCCTCGGCCAATATAGTGGCCCGGGTAGTGGAAATCACTGCCTGGACGAAACGCCTTGATCTCGGCCGGCCCAGCCTCCACCCTGACTCCGAGTCGCCGGACGAGATGCCTGCATGTCCTTTCCCCGCCTGACGCGGATTCTGTTGCTGCTGATCCTCTGCGCCGTGCTCGGCTGGCTGGGCTGGGAACGCCTGCTGGCGGCCCAGGGCATCGACGAGCTGGACTGGCGCGGGCTCGGCCTCTCGCGCGACGGACTGGCGCTGGACGAACTGCAGGCGCGTCGGGGCGGCCCCGACGGCAGCCGGCTGGTGGTGCGGGCACTGGGGCTGTTCCTGGCCTGGCCAGGCTCCCGGGACGGGCAGTGGGGGCTGGAGGAGTTCCGCGCCCGGGCCGTGCAGGCGAGCTGGCAGCCCGGAGCGGCCGTCGACAATGAGCCGAGCGACCCCCAGACCATCCTCGACGGCCTGCGCTGGGTGCCGCGGCGGGTGAGCGTCGAGGACCTGAGCCTGGACCTGCCCTGCGCCAGCGGGCGCTGCACGTTGCGCGGGAACCTGCAGCTGGATGCCACCGCGCTGCCGGCGACGCTGCGCCTGGACCTGCTGCAGGGCGAGCGCCGCGTGGCGGTGAACGCCCAGGCGGGCCGGCAGGCCGGCGAATGGCAGCTCGACGCCGAGGCGACCTTCGACGGCCAGCCCTGGCTGACCCTGGCCAGCCGCCTCCAGGCCGACAGCCCCACACCACTCTGGAGCGGCAACCTGCGGCTGGCGCAGATGGCCGATACCCGCCCGCTGTTCGCCTGGCTGAGCCAATGGCTGCCGTCCGACGAACGCCTGCTGCACGCCGAGGCCGCGCTGCGCTTCGACGCCGACTGGCAACTGACCCTGGCGAGCGCCGACGACCCGCTCGACCTGAACCGGCTGCGCCAGGGCAGCGGTACCTTCGCCGTGCAGGCGCAACTGAAGAGCCCGCAGCTGCGCCACGACACCCTGCACCTGCAGGGCATCGACCTGGACGCCCGCATTCAGGGCAGCCTCGCCGACGAGCGCCTGGCGCTCGCCGTGCAGGCGCCGTCGCGGCTGATCCTGGCCCTATTGCGGGTGGACCAGACGTTCACGGCCAAGGCCCTGCGCGCCGAGCTGGGAGGGCTGACCATCGCCCTCGACCCGTCCGCCGGCGCCGGGCTGGAAGGCCCACTCCAATTGAAGGTCGGCAGCCTGCAGCAGGAGCAAATGTTGCCCTTGGGCTGGCAGTTCAAGGGCCAGGTGCAGGCGGCCGCCGAGCGCCAGACCCTGCGCGGCACGCTGAGCAACGACGCCGGCCTGAGCGCCGAGCTGCAGGGCGACTACGACCGGCAGGGGGCGCTGTCGCTGTCCGCCGCCTTCGGCGAAATCTTCTTCCGCGCCGGCAACCCGCTGAGCAAGACCCTGGTGGCCTGGCCGCCGCTGCTGGAACTCGCCAATGGCCGACTGACAGCCAAGGCCAGCCTGCGCAGCGGCCCCGGCCGGCCACTGGTGCTGCAGGCGGGGCTGCAGTTCAAGGGCCTCGACGGCATCTACGACCGCAGCGAACTGCTCGGCCTGGCCGGCCGGCTCGACCTGCGGATCGATGGCCAGCAACTGGTGCTGGATGCCCCCGAACTGAATCTGAACCAGGCCAACCCGGGGCTGCCCATCGGCCCCCTGCAGTTCCAGGGCCGCTACGCCGCCAGCCTCGACCGGCCGGCCGCCGGGCAACTGAGCTGGACCCGCGCGAGCAGCGGCCTGTTCAAGGGCGAGGCGTCGCTGGAGCCGGGGCGGGTCGACCTGAGCCAGGCCGGCCAGCGCCTGACGGCCCGGCTCAAGGGGCTGCAACTGGACGAGATTTTCCGGGTCTACCCGGCTGAAGGATTGGCCGGTCGCGGTGCCCTGTCCGGCCAGCTGCCGGTGCTGGTCGACCCGAAGGGCGTGCGCATCGAGCGCGGGAGGGTGGCGGCCGAGGCCCCGGGCTACCTGCGCTTCCGCTCGGAGAAGATTCGCGCACTGGGGCGCAGCAACCCCGGCATGCAGCTGGTGGTCGATGCCCTCGACGACTTCCACTACGACCTGCTCGAAAGCGCCGTTGACTATGATGAACACGGCAAGCTGACCCTGGGGCTGCGCCTGCAAGGACGCAACCCGGACCTGGAAAAGGGTCGGCCGATCAACCTCAACGTCAACCTGGAAGAGGACGTGCCCGCCTTGCTTACCAGCCTGCAGCTCACCGACAAGGTCAGCGAAACCATCCGCCAGCGTGTCCAGGAACGTCTGCGCCAGCGCAACGTGCCCGCCCCATGATCCGGGAGATCGCCATGCGCCCGAGCGCCCTGTTCTGTCTCGTCCTGCTGGTCGCCGCCTGCACGCCCACCGTGCAGCTGGCGGTGCCCAACGAACCGATCAACATCAACCTCAACGTGAAGATCGAGCACGAAATCTACATCAAGGTCGACAAGGCCCTGGACTCGATCATCAACGAATCCAGCGGCCTGTTCTGAGCCGCTGCAAGGAGCCAAGAGCATGAAACTGCGTAGCAAACTGGGGTACGGCGTGCTGGTGCTCTGCCTGAGCCTGCCGGCCTGGGCCATGAGCCTGAGCGAAGCGATGTCGGCGCTGGGCCCGGCCAAGGCCAGCGGCCAGCTCGGCGAGCAGCCGGACGGCTATCTGGGCGTGGTCAGCGGCGGCGGCCAGGCGACGGAGATCGCCGAGCAGATCAACCAGGCGCGGCGTGCCGAGTACCAGCGCCTGGCCAAGGAGAACGGCCTGCAGCTGGGCGACGTCGAGGCCATGGCCGGGCAGAAGGCGCTGGATAAGACGCCGTCCGGGCAGTACATCCAGGTCAACAACAAGTGGGTGCGCAAGTAGCGCACCGCCTCGCCGCGCCAGGCGCGCGGCGAGACATTCTCCTGCTGTTCCGCCGTTTTTTCCTTTGCTGGTGCCTTTCCTGCTCGCGTGAAACGCCTTATGGCCGAGCTTTCCCCTCGAATATTGCCTTCTAAACAGTGAAAAGACCTATCTGAGTCTTTCTATACTGCGCGCATTGCGGGTCCATATTTTCACGAGGCGGAGCAATCCGCGGCGAGGAGGCGACAATGCGTGTTCTGGTTCTCGGCAGCGGGGTGATCGGCACCGCCAGCGCCTACTATCTGGCCCGTGCCGGGTTCGAGGTAGTGGTGGTCGACCGCCAGGATGGCCCGGCCCTGGAAACCAGCTTCGCCAACGCCGGCCAGGTCTCCCCCGGCTACGCCTCGCCCTGGGCCGCCCCGGGCGTACCGCTGAAGGCCATCAAGTGGCTGCTGCAGAAGCACGCGCCGCTGGCGATCCGCGCCACCGGCGACATCGACCAGTACCTGTGGATGGCGCAGATGCTGCGCAACTGCACCGCCGCCCGCTACGCGGTGAACAAGGAGCGCATGGTGCGCCTGTCCGAGTACAGCCGCGACTGCCTCGACGAACTGCGCGCCGAGACCGGCATCGCCTACGAAGGCCGCCAGCTCGGCACCACCCAGCTGTTCCGCACCCAGGCCCAGCTCGACAACGCCGCCAAGGACATCGCCGTGCTGGAAGCCTCCGGCGTGCCCTACGAGGTGCTCGACCGCGCCGGCATCGCCCGCGTCGAACCGGCCCTGGCCGGCGTCACCGACAAGCTGGCCGGCGCCCTGCGCCTGCCCAACGACCAGACCGGCGACTGCCAGATGTTCACCACCCAACTGGCGGACATGGCCAGGGCCCTGGGCGTGGAATTCCGCTTCGGCCAGAACATCCAGCGCCTTGACCACGCCGGCGACCGCATCAACGGCGTGTGGATCGACGGCAAGCTGGAGACCGCCGACCGCTACGTGCTCGCCCTCGGCAGCTACAGCCCGCAGCTGCTCAAGCCGCTGGGCGTCCGCGCGCCGGTCTACCCGCTCAAGGGCTACTCGCTGACCGTGCCGATCACCAACCCCGACATGGCGCCGGCCTCGACCATCCTCGACGAGACCTACAAGGTCGCCATCACCCGCTTCGACAACCGCATCCGCGTGGGCGGCATGGCCGAGATCGCGGGCTTCGACCTGAGCCTCAACCCGCGCCGCCGCGAGACGCTGGAAATGATCACCGCCGACCTCTACCCCCAGGGCGGCGACCTGGCCCAGGCGAGCTTCTGGACCGGCCTGCGCCCGGCCACCCCGGACGGCACGCCCATCGTCGGCGCC
Source organism: Pseudomonas paralcaligenes (assembly GCF_019655855.1). Lineage (GTDB taxonomy): Bacteria > Pseudomonadota > Gammaproteobacteria > Pseudomonadales > Pseudomonadaceae > Aquipseudomonas > Aquipseudomonas paralcaligenes. The sequence continues at coordinate 153,394 of NZ_BPFX01000002.1, forward strand.
ACGCCGTACCGCAACCTGTTCCTCAACACCGGACACGGTACCCTTGGCTGGACCATGGCCTGCGGCTCCGGCCGTTTCCTCGCCGACCTGATGGCGAAGAAGCGCCCGCAGATCAGCGCCGAAGGCCTGGACATTTCCCGTTACGGCAAGACCAAGGAGACCCACAAGCATGTCCATCCAGCGCCGGCACATTGAGAAACGCTACAGCGAGATCGTCCTCCACAACGGCACCGTCTACCTGGCGGGCCAGCTGGCCGACGACTATAGCGGCGACATCGCCGAGCAGACCCGCCAGACCCTGGCCAACGTCGACCGCGCGCTGGCCGAGGCCGGCAGCGACAAGACCCGGATTCTCTCGGTGACCATCTACCTCAAGGACATCGCCGCCGACTACGCCGGCCTCAACCAGGTGTGGGACGCCTGGGTCGCCGAGGGCGCCGCGCCGGCCCGCGCCTGCGTCGAGGGCAAGCTGTACGACCCGCGCGCCCTGGTGGAAATGACGGTCATCGCCGCCCAGAACTGATTCCCTGACTCGCCCGGCACCCCCACCGGGCTTTTTTTTAGCCATATCCCAATCGAGTGTTGCTGGTGGGCTCGAACCCTGTGGGAGCGGACTTGTCCGCGAACGGGGCTGACAAGCAAGGCTTCGCGGACAAGTCCGCTCCCACAGGGTTCGAGCCCACCAGCAACCGTTAACCCAGACATCGCCTTTTTTACCGACTGAAGTAGCCGAAATGCGCCCTGCCCGTGCCCTGATCGACCTCGAAGCCCTGCGTCACAACTACCGCCTCGCCCGCGAGATTGGCGGCGCCAAGGCCCTCGCGGTGGTCAAGGCCGACGCCTACGGCCACGGCGCCACGCGCTGCGCCCAGGCGCTGGAGGCGGAGGCCGACGGTTTCGCCGTGGCCTGCATCGAAGAGGCGCTGGAGCTGCGCTACGCCGGCATCCGCAACCCGATCCTGCTGCTCGAGGGCTTCTTCGAGGCGAGCGAGCTGAGCCTGATCGACCAGCACCAGCTGTGGTGCGTGGTGCACGCCGCCTGGCAGATCGAGGCCATCGAGCGGGCGCGCCTCGGCCGGCCGCTGCGGGTGTGGCTGAAGGTGGACTCGGGCATGCACCGGGTCGGCCTGCACCCGGCCGAATACCGCGACGCCCACGCGCGCCTGCTGGCCAGCGGCAAGGTCGACAGGATCGTGCTGATGAGCCACTTCTCCCGCGCCGACGAGCTGGACTGCCCGCGCAGCGCCGAGCAGGTGGCCCTGTTCCGCGAGGCCCGCGGCGACCTGCGGGCCGAGGTCAGCCTGCGCAACTCGCCGGCGATCCTCGGCTGGCCCGGGCTGGTCGGCGACCAGCAGGCCAACGACTGGGTGCGCCCCGGCATCATGCTGTACGGTGCCACCCCCTTCGAGCAGGACCAGGAGCAGGCCGCGCGCCTGCGCCCGGTGATGACCCTGGAGTCGAAGATCATCAGCGTGCGCGAGCTGCCGGCCGGCGAGCCGGTGGGCTACGGCGAGCGCTTCGTCGCGGAGCGGCCGACCCGGGTCGGCGTGGTCGCCATGGGTTACGCCGACGGCTACCCGCGCCACGCGGCCACCGGTTCGCCGGTGATGGTCGACGGCCAGGCGAGCCGGCTGATCGGCCGGGTGTCCATGGACATGCTCACGGTCGATCTCACCGACCTGCCCGGCGCCGGCCTCGGCAGCCGGGTCGAACTGTGGGGGCGCAATGTCTCCGCCAGCGCCCTGGCCTATGGCTGCGGCAGCATCCCGTACCAGCTGTTCTGTAACCTCAAGCGAGTGCCGAGGCTCTATTCCGGGGGTTAGCCGCCGGGCCGCCGAGCAGTTGCGTTTGCAGTGTTGTAAATACTGAACACTGCCCGCATGATACCGCCACCCAAATGCCTCGTTCCCAAGGAGGACCCCCGCATTGGACGTCGGTGTTCGACTGCAATCTATCCGCAAACTCAAAGGCCTTTCCCAGCGTGAACTCGCCAAGCGTGCGGGCGTCACCAACAGCACCATCTCGATGATCGAGAAGAACAGCGTGAGCCCCTCGATCAGCTCCCTGAAAAAGGTGCTCGGCGGGATTCCCATGTCGCTGGTGGAGTTCTTCTCCATCGACCTGGAGCAGGACAACCAGACCCAGGTGGTCTACCGGGCCGACGAACTGACCGACCTTTCCAGTGGCGCCGTGACCATGAAGCTGATCGGCAAGGCGCATCCCAACCGGACCATCACCTTCCTCGACGAGACCTACCCGCCGGGCACCGACACCGGCGAGGAAATGCTCAACCATGACGGCGAAGAGGCCGGCATGCTGATGGATGGTCGCCTGGAGCTGACCGTGGGCAGCGAGGTGTTCGTGCTCGAACCGGGCGACAGCTACTACTTCGACAGCACCAAGCCGCACCGCTTCCGCAACCCGTTCGACAAGCCCGCCCGGCTGATCAGCGCAACCACGCCGGCGAACTTCTGATCGCAGGCAATGCCCCTGCGACAAGTTGGGTTGTTCCGGCCGGCCGGTCTAACCGTTATACTGCGCGCGCTCGCGAAACCGTGGCCGCGAGCGTGACTAGCCACAATGAGGGTGTACCGTGAACCTGATCAAGAAGATGCTGGCGGCTCAAGCTGCCGTGTTGGCCCTGTGGGCTGTGAGCGCTCAGGCTGCGACCAACGACGAGATCGCCGAGCGCATCAAGCCGGTCGGCGAGGTCTGCATCCAGGGTGAAGAATGCAAAGGCGTCGGCACCGTGGCCGTAGCCGCCGGCGGTGGCGCCAAGTCGCCGGACGACGTGATCGCCGCCCACTGTGGCGCGTGCCACAACACCGGCGTGCTGGATGCGCCGAAAGTCGGCGATGCCGCTGCCTGGAAGACCCGCGCCGACAAGGAAGGCGGTCTCGACGGCCTGCTGGCCAAGGCCATTTCCGGCATCAACGCCATGCCGCCGAAAGGCACCTGCGCCACCTGCTCGGACGACGAGCTGATGGGCGCCATCAAGAAGATGTCCGGCCTCTGATCGCCGCCATCTCGCGATGACCGCAAAGCCGCCTCCGGGCGGCTTTGTCGTTTTCACCTGATCGAAATCCCCTGAGGGGCGGTCCAACCTCCTACGCCAATCGAGGAGGAAGACGCGTGCCGACCTGCACCCTGGAAAGCGCCGTGGACGAAGTGCTGGCGCGGATAGACGGGCCGATCCGCCTGGGCCTGCCGCTCGGCCTGGGCAAGCCCAACCGCTTCGTCAACGCCCTGTACCGCCGCGTCCGCGACCTGCCGCAGCGCCAGTTGACCATCTACACCGCGCTGTCCCTGGCCCGCCCGCAGCCGCGCAGCGACCTGGAGCAGCGCCTGAGCGGCCCCTTCCTGGAGCGCATCTACGCCGACCACGTTGAGCTGGACTACCTCGCCGACCTGCGCCGCGACGCGCTGCCGGCCAACATCAGGCTGGAGGAGTTCTACCTGCAGCCGGCCAGCCAGCTGCACAATCCCTCGGCCCAGCAGAGCTACATCAGCCTCAACTACAGCCACGTCGCGCGGGACCTGCAGCGCAAGGGCATCAACGTGATCGCCCAGCTGGTCGCCCGGGACGAGCGCCGGCCCGGCCACGTCAGCCTGAGCTGCAACCCCGACGTCACTCTCGACCTGCTGCCCGGCCTGCGCGAGCGGCGGCGGGCCGGCGAGACCATCCTGTGCATCGCTCAGCCGCATGCCGACCTGCCCTACATGGGCGGAGACGCGGAGCTGAAGGTCGACGAGTTCGACCTGCTGCTGGAGCCGGTCGAGCGCAGCCGCCTGTTCTCCACGCCGAACCTGCCGGTGACGCCCCAGGACCACGCCATCGGCCTGCACGTCAGCGCCCTGGTGCGCGACGGCGGCACCCTGCAGCTCGGCATCGGCGCGATGGCCGACGCGGTGGCCGCGGCGCTGCTCGCGCGGCAGGCGGACAACGCCTCCTACCGCGCGTTGCTGCGGGCCATGCAGGTGCCCCGGCGCTGGGCCGGACTGGTCGAGGAGGAGGGCGGCATGGAGCCCTTCGCCCGCGGCCTGTACGGCTGCAGCGAGATGTTCATGCACGGCCTGCTGGTGCTGCTGGAGGCCGGCGTGATCCGGCGCATGGTCTACCCGGACGAGCACCTGCAGCGCCTGGCCGACCAGGGCGGGCTGGACGCGGACGGCCGCCTGGCCGATGTCGGCGCGCTACGCCACGCCGGCATTCCCCAGGTGCTCGACGAGCTCACCCTGGGCTGGCTGCAGCGCCACGGGTTGGTCGACGCCGGGGTGAAGGTGGATGACGGCCAACTGCTGCTGCCGGACGGCCGCCGGCTGCCCCGCGACCTCGGCGATGCGGACACCCTCGCCGCCCTGGCGCCACATTTCGGCGCGGCGAAGAACGGCGTGCTGGTGCACGGCGGCTTCTTCCTCGGCCCGCAGGCCTTCTATGACCGGTTGAGCGAACTCGAAGACGGCCAGCGGCGGCGCATCGGCATGACCGCCATCAGCCGCATCAACCGCCTGTACGGCGACGAAGCGCTGAAGCGGGCGCAGCGCCGCGACGCGCGCTTCATCAACAGCTGCCTGGTGGTGACCCTGCTCGGCGCCAGCGCCGCCGACCAGCTGGAGGACGGCCGGGTGGTCAGCGGCGTGGGTGGGCAGTACGACTTCGTCGCCCAGGCCCACGAGCTGGAAGGCGCCCGCTCGATCCTGATGCTGCGCAGCTGGCGCGAGGCCGACGGCGAGGTGAGCTCCAACATCCGCTGGGACTACCGCCACGCCACCATTTCCCGCCACCTGCGCGACATCGTGGTGACCGAGTACGGTATTGCCGACCTGCGCGGCAAGAACGACGCCCAGGTGATCGAGGCGCTGGTGCGGATCGCCGATTCGCGCTTCCAGGACGAGCTGATCGCCGCCGCGCAGAAGGCCGGCAAACTGCCCGGGGACTTCGAACTGGAGGCCGAGTACCGCCAGAACACGCCGTGGCGGCTGCTGACCCTGCAGACCGAATTCCCCCAGCTGTTCCTCGAATACCCCCTGGGCTGCGACTTCACCGCCGAGGAACAGGACCTGCTGCGGGCGCTGCGCTGGCTGCAGAGCAAGCTCAAGCTCAGTGAAATTCTGGAGCTGGGCGCGGCGACCCTGTTCGACCTGCCGGATGCCGCGGAGTACGCGCCGCACCTGCGGCGCATGGACCTGGAACGGCCCGAGGGGCTGCGCGAGCAGCTCTACCAGAAGCTGCTGCTGGCCGGCCTCAAGGCCACCGCGCAAGGGTAGGGTGCGCCCGCCGTTCAGTCGGGGGGCATGGGTAACAGGTGTCGAGATGCATGGGGATCGTCATTGCCGCGCAGGCGGCAATCCAGAGGCTCGCCGCACCTGGGCTCCCGCCTGCGCGGGAGTGACGGGGAATGGCGGCTGCAGGGGGCATGGGGCCACCCAGGCCGCACGCATCGGGAAACCGTGCGGGGATGCACCCTAGGTCCGCTTCAGCATCGCCCGCATATTGGCCAGTGCGTCGTTGCCGCGCGCGCTCTTGACCTCGGCCGGCGCGTCTTCCTGGCCTTCCCAGACCAGGTCCTCCTGGGGCAGTTCGTCCAGGAAGCGGCTCGGTGAGCAGTCGATGACCTCGCCGTACTGCTTGCGCTTGGCGGCGTAGGTCAGCGCCAGATTGCGCTTGGCCCGGGTGATGCCGACGTAGGCCAGGCGACGCTCTTCCTCGATGGTGTCGGCCTCGATGCTGGAACGGTGCGGGAGGATTTCCTCCTCGAAGCCGATGATGTACACCGAGGGGAACTCCAGGCCCTTGGAGGCGTGCATGGTCATCATCTGCACGCCCTCGGCGCCTTCCTCTTCTTCCTGCTGGCGTTCCAGCATGTCGCGCAGCACCAGCTTGCCGATGGCGTCCTCGATGGTCATGTCGCCGTCCTCGTCCTTGTCGAGGGTGTTCTTCAGCGCCTCCACCAGGAACCAGACGTTGCCCATGCGCGCCTCGGCGACCTTGTCGCTGGAGGCGTTGGTGCGTAGCCAGGTCTCGTAGTCGATATCCATGATCATGCTGCGAATGGCGCCGATCGGGTCGCTTCCGGCGCAGAGTTCGCGGACCTTGTCCATGTAGCGCTTGAACCGGGTCAGGCGCTCGGTGTAGCGGGTGTCGAGGTGCTCGGCCAGGCCCAGCTCCTCGCTGGCGGCATACATCGAGATGCCGCGCTGGCTGGCGTAGTTGCCGAGCTTCTCCAGGGTGGTGGAGCCGATTTCCCGGCGCGGCACGTTGATCACCCGCAGGTAGGCGTTGTCGTCGTCCGGGTTGACCAGCAGGCGGAAGTAGCTCATCAGGTCCTTCACCTCCTGGCGGGCGAAGAAGCTGGTGCCGCCGGACAGGCGATAGGGAATCTGGTGGTGCTGCAGCTTCAGCTCCATCAGCTTGGCCTGGTAGTTGCCCCGGTAGAGGATGGCGAAGTCGCTGTACGGGCGCTCGGTGCGCAGGTGCTCGGTGAGGATTTCCAGCGCCACGCGCTCGCACTCGGCGTCCTCGTTGCGCGTGCGGATCACGCGGATTTCGTCGCCGTGGCCCATCTCCGACCACAGCTGCTTCTCGAACACGTGCGGGTTGTTGGCGATCAGCACGTTGGCGCACTTGAGGATGCGGCTGGTGGAGCGGTAGTTCTGCTCCAGCATCACCACCTTCAGGGAGGGGTAGTCCTCCTTGAGCTGGTTGAGGTTCTCCGGCCGCGCGCCGCGCCAGGCGTAGATCGACTGGTCGTCGTCGCCGACCACGGTGAACTGGTGGCGTATGCCCACCAGCAGCTTCACCAGCAGGTACTGGCTGGCGTTGGTGTCCTGGTACTCGTCCACCAGCAGGTAGCGGATGCGGTTCTGCCACTTCTCGAGCACGTCGGGGTGCTCCTGGAACAGCTTCACCGGCAGCAGGATCAGGTCGTTGAAGTCCACCGCGTTGTACGCCTTGAGCGTGCGCTGGTAGTGCAGGTAGACCACCGCTGCGGTCTGCTCCTTCGGCCCGCGGGCGTTGGCCAGGGCCTCGTCCGGCAGGATCAGGTCGTTCTTCCAGCCGTCGATGTAGTTGCGGATCTCGTCCACGCCGTCGTCGCCGGCGTACTCCTTCTGCATGATGTCGGTCAGCAGGGCCTTGATGTCGCCGTCGTCGAAGATCGAGAAACCGGGCTTGTAGCCGAGGCGGGCGTATTCCTTGCGGATGATGTTCATGCCCAGGTTGTGGAAGGTGGACACGGTCAGGCCGCGCGCCTCGCCGCCCTTGAGCAGGGTGCCGACGCGCTCGCGCATTTCCCGAGCGGCCTTGTTGGTGAAGGTCATGGCGACGATGTGCTGGGCGCGGATGCCGCACTGCTGGACCAGGTAGGCGATCTTGCGGGTGATCACGCTGGTCTTGCCGGAGCCGGCGCCGGCGAGCACCAGGAGCGGCCCGCCGATGTAGTTCACGGCTTCCTGCTGGCGGGGGTTGAGTCGGGACATGGAAGAGAGTCGGTCGGGAAAAACGAGGCGGCATTCTAGCAGCCGCCCCTCGGCGGGTGGGGTATGGACCGACAACCGCCCGGCGGAGCGAGTTCCCTACAAAAAGCCTCAGGATTGAGCGATAAGTCACTCTTTTCAAAGATCATGTAAGATTGCGCCGCCTTCCTCCCGTTGCCGCTGCCAGGTGTTTCCGGGAGGATGCGCGAAGGTCTGCACAGGGACGGGCAGAAAAAGCGCGCCGGAGCATGGCGCACACAGACCGGACGGTCTGTTTTCCTGACCTTGGGGAGGTCGTTTGTCCGCGCACGTCGAACCCATGCGCCTGGTCCTGCTGGCCGAAACGCCGGAGTGGGCGGCCCTGCTGCGCGCGCGGCTGGACGCTTTGGGCGGCGCCTTCCCGCTGATCACCGCGCCCTCCTGGGAGGCCGCCAGCAGCCTGTTCGACGACGGCGGCCGCGGCCTGCTGCTGACCACGCCCGCCTGCCAGCCGGCGCCCGGCAGTTGCTCGCTGCCCACCGTGCTGCTGCTCGAGGAAGAGCCCGCCGAGGCGCCGGCCGACGTCTACGACTGGCTGGTACGCGACAGCCTCAGCAGCGACCTGCTGCGCCGCTGCCTGCGCTACGCCCGCGAGCGCGACCGCCTGCAGACCACCCTGCAGCACCTGGCCGAGCAGGACCCGCTGACCGGCATCGCCAACCGCCCGGGCTTCCACACCCTGCTGGCCGCGCGCCTGGCGGAATACCAGGGCCGCGGCCTGACCCTCGGCCACCTCGACCTGGACAACTTCAAGCACGTCAACGATGCCCTCGGCCACCAGGCCGGCGACCGTCTGATCCTGCAGGTGGTGGCGCGGCTCAAGACCCAGCTGGAGGCCGGCGACGACCTGGCGCGGCTGGGCAGCGACGAGTTCGCCCTGCTGATCGACACCCGGCGCGACCCGCGCCGCGCCGAGCGCCTCGCCGAACGTATCACCGAGGCGCTCTCCGAGTCCTACTGGCTGGACGGCGAGAGCCTGCTGCTCGGCTGCAGCCTGGGCCTGGCCCATGCCCGCGCCGGCGAGCAGGCCGACCCGCTGCTGTGGCACGCGCACATCGCCATGCAGCAGGCCAAGGCCGCCCAGGGCTGCACCTTCCACCTCTACGACGAGCGCGTCCACCGTGGCGCGCGCAGCATGGCCGACCTGGAGGCCGAGCTGCGCCGGGCCCTGCGCCGCGACGAGCTGGAGCTGCACTACCAGCCGCGCCTGTGCCTCACCAGCGGGCGCATCGTCGGCCTGGAGGCGCTGGTGCGCTGGCGCCACGCCGAACGCGGCCTGCTCGGCCCCGACGAGTTTATCCCGCTGGCCGAGGAAAGCGGGCTGATCGTGCCGCTCGGCTACTGGGTCATCGCCCGCGCCCTGCGCGACATGCAGTGGATGCGTGGACGCGGCCTGCCGGCGCTGCACATGGCGGTCAACCTGTCGTTCCGCCAGTTCCAGGACAGCCAACTGCTGGCCACCCTCGGCCGGCTGATCGAGGAACGCGGCGTGGACGCCCAGATGCTCGAGTTCGAGCTGACCGAGACGGCGGTGATGCGCCGCAGCGAGCAGGTGCGCCAGACCATGCAGGCCCTCGGCCGGCTCGGCGTGCGCTTCTCGCTGGACGACTTCGGCACCGGCTTCTCTTCCTTCGTCCACCTGAACAACCTGCCGATCACCCTGCTCAAGCTCGACAAGAGTTTCGTCGGCGAGATGGGCGAGCGCGCGGAGAACCGCCAGTTGGTGCGGGCCATGATCAACCTGGCGCACAACCTCAACCTGGAGGTGGTGGGCGAAGGCGTGGAGAACGCCGAGCAGCTGGCACTGCTGCGCCAGTTCGGCTGCGACCAGGTGCAGGGCTACCTGATCAGCAAGCCGCTGCCGCTGGCCGATCTCGCCCGCTTCCTGGTGTTCGGCCTGCGCCAGCCGCTGCTCTCCGGACAGCCGCTGTCCCTCTAGCCTTCACGTCCTGAAGTTGAATGCCCCTGTGGGAGCGGCCTTGGCCGCGAAGCTCTATTGGCCCTTTCGCGGCCAAGGCCGCTCCCACATGAGGGGGATGTGCAGGCAGTCTCCCGCTCCTACGGCAGGCAGGGCTGTGCCTGGGCCTCTTGCGGGGCCGGGCGCGGCCGCAGCAGGCGGTCGGTCTTCCACTCGAAGCCCAGAGTCAGGCCGATGGCCGCGCAGGCCAGCCCGCAGGCCAGGCCCCACCATACGCCGTGGGCGCCCCAGCCGAGCGGGAAGGCCAGGGTCCAGGCCAGCGGGATGCCGATCAGCCAGTAACAGCCGAGGCCGACCAGCAGGGTGGTCTTGCCGTCGCCCAGGCCGCGGATCGTGCCCATGGCGATGCTCTGGGCGCCGTCGAACAGCTCGAATACGGCCGCCACCGCCAGCAGGCTCACGGCCAGCGCGACCACCTCGGCGAAGGCCGGGTCGGCACGGTCGACGAACAGCCCCACCACCGGCTCCGGCATCAGCCAGAACAGCAGCGCGAACACCAGCATGCAGCAGGCGCCGCCGGCGATGCCCAGGCGTCCGGCGCGGCGCACGTCGGCCGGGCGGCCGGCGCCGTAGTGCTGGCCGACCCGGAAGGTCACCGCGTAGGACAGCCCCTGGGGCAGGATGAACGCCAGCGTCACCGCCTGGATGGCGATCTGGTGCGCGGCCAGTTGCACGCTGCCGAGGGCGCCCATGCACAGCGCGGCGAAGGTGAACATGCCCTGCTCGGCGGCATAGGTGCCGCCGATCGGCAGGCCCAGGCGCAGCAGCTTGCCCATCTCGGCCCGGCGCGGGCGCAGCAGGCCGTGCAGCAGCGCGTAGTCGCGGTAGGCCGGCGCGCGCAGGATATGCAGCGCGAGGGCGAGGGCCATGCCGCTGCTGACCAGCGCGGTGGTCATGCCGATGCCGCCCAGGCCCAGGCTGGGCAGGCCGAACCAGCCTTTGATCAGGGCATAGTTGATGACCAGGTTGGCGAGGGCGCCGACGATGCCGATGGTCATCACCGGGCCGGGGTGGCCGATGGCGCTGGTGAAGCCGCGCAGAGCCATGAAGGCCAGGTAGCCGGGCAGGGCCAGGGCCAGCGGGCCGAGGAATTCCATGGCGCGTGCCGCGGCGTCCGGTTGCTGGCCCAGGTGCGGCAGCAGCGGGCCGAGGGAACGCAGGCAGAGGGCGCCGCCGATGCCCAGCAGCAGGGCCAGCCACAGGCCGCTCTGCAGCAGGCGGGTGGCGCCCGGGGCATCGCCGGCGCCGTGGCGGATGGCGACCAGACTGCCCACCGCCGCCACCATGCCGACGCAGAACAGCGACAGCATGTAGTAGCAGGTGGCGCCGAGGGCGCCGCCGGCCAGCTGCTCGGGGCCGAGCATGCCCATCATGATGGTGTCGGTGAACACCATCAGCACATGGGCGAGCTGCGCGGCGATCAGCGGACCGGCGAGGCGGAAGAGGGCGACCAGTTCGGCGCGGGTGGACTGCGGCATGATGAGTGAGGCTCAGACAAGAGGCGCCGCCGGAAATCCCGGCCAGGCGAAAGGATTGCGCGCATTCTCGGAATCCGCACGGCCACGCACAAAGGGAAAAATGCGATGCTTGGCATGACTATTACTCATGGATCGCCGCCATGGCCCGTCGCCTGCCCCCGCTCTATGCCCTGCGCGCCTTCGAGGCGGCCGCCCGGCATGCCTCCTTCACCCGCGCCGCCGAGGAGCTGGCCATCACCCAGAGCGCGGTGAGCCGGCATATCCGCACCCTGGAAGATCACTTCGGCTGCAGCCTGTTCGAGCGCGCCGGCCGCCACCTGCGCCTGAGCGAGAGCGCGCGCCTGCTGCTGCCCGGCGTGCGCGACGGCTTCGACGCCCTGGAGCGGGCCTGCACCGCGCTCAGCGCCGACGACGCCACCCTGCGCCTGAAGGCGCCCTCGACCCTGACCATGCGCTGGCTGCTGGCGCGGCTGTCGCGCTTCCGCCAGCGCAACCCGGACATCGAGGTGCAGCTGACCAGCGCCTGGATGGACGTGGACAAGGTCGACTTCCACCAGGAGCCGTTCGACTGCGCCGTGCTGCTCAGCGGCGGCGGCACCTTCCCCGCCGAGTGGGAGAGCGTCGAGCTGTTCGCCGAATGGCTGATCCCAGTGTGTGCGCCCGAGGCGGCGGCCGATGCCCCGTGGGACCTGGCGCGGCTGCAGGCCGCCGAGCTGCTCCACCCGACGCCGGACCGCCGCGACTGGCGGCGCTGGCTGCAGGCCATGGGGCTGGAAGAGAGGGTGCCGCTGCGCGGCGGGCAGGTGTTCGACACCCTGGAACTGGGCATCGTCGCGGCGGCGCGGGGCTACGGCGTGTCGATCGGCGACCTGGTTATGATCGCCGAGGACGTGGAGCAGGGGCGCCTGGGGCTGCCCTGGCCCAGCGCGGTGGCCAGCGGGGACAGCTATTACCTGGTCTGGCCCCGGGGGCGTCGCGGCGAGGAACGCCTGCGCCGGCTGCGCGACTTCCTGCTCGCGGAGGTCGGGCAGATGCGCCTGCCGGCGGTGGAGCGGGTCGCTGGCTGAGCGTTATTCGTAAAAAATATTGGACTTCTGCGAGGGCGGAGGCCAGGCGGAATCAGGCTTGTATGCCATGGAATGGCGCCTGTAGGCCAATGGGCGCCAGGCGCCCCTCTTGAAATGTTTGACATATTTTACGCGGATAAGGAGACTGTGCCGGCGGTTCGACTGTTATGCGGCCGTCGCGGGAGGTCCGTTACCTCCCACTCCCATGCCTCCAGGCGAGGCCCGCTACGCCGCCGACAGACGGAACCGTGCCAAACAGGTAGTGCGTCGATCTCCCGACCCACCTGCACAGCAACGGCAGAACCGATCTGCCCCAAGGTGACGTATGTCCAACAAGAACAGTGCAAAGACCCCCTCTGCCAAGCGCAAACCCGTCGTGTTGATGTCCATGGGCGCCCAGGAGCGCAAGGGCCACGACTATCAGGTGATGACCCACAAATACATCGTGCCGCTGGTGGAGATCGCCGGCTGCGTGCCGGTGCTGGTGCCGACCTGCTGCGGGACCGACGATCTCGAGCAGTACCTCGACATGGCCGACGGCGTGTACCTGACCGGCGCCGGCTCGAACATCGACCCCGCCCTCTACGGCCAGGAAAACCTCACCCCCGACAAGGGTCAGGACCGCGACCGCGACCAGTTCGACCTGCCGCTGATCAAGGCGGCTCTCGCCCGCGGCCTGCCGATCTTCGCCATCTGCCGTGGCATGCAGGAAATCAACGTCGCCCTGGGCGGCGACCTGTACCAGAAGCTCTACGCCGAGCCCGGCTTCAACGACCACCGCGAGAATTCCGAGGACCCGGTGGACGTGCAGTACGCCGAGGCGCACAAGGTGCGTATCCAGCCGGGTAGCTGGCTGGCTAGGGTGCTGGGCGGCGAGGAAGTGGGCGTCAATTCCCTGCACGGCCAGGGCGTGAAGACCCTGGCCAAGGGCCTGGAGCCCCTGGCCCTCGCCGAGGACGGCCTGGTCGAGGCCTTCCACGCGCCGAGCCTGTCGCCCTTCCTGTTCGCGGTGCAGTGGCACCCGGAATGGCAGGCGGCGCAGAACCCGGCCTCGGTGAAGATCTTCGAGGCCTTCGGCGAAGCCTGCCGCCAGCGCCAGACCGGCGTCCGCCTGGCCGGCTGAGCGCCTCTGGGCCGGGGCGCCAGCTCGCTCCGGCCCCCGGACTCTTCAACCCTGATCTCGTATTGTTCGCTGAGAAACGAGGCGGTATCCATGGCGGGTCAGTCCGCTGGCCGTAGCTCCAGCGTACCGCGGGTATTGGCGCGCACTTCGTCCTCGGCGAAGCGCATCGGCAGGTACTCCCCGGCGACGTAGGCCTCGGCCTGGTCGGCGAAGTGGCGGTCGAACGGCACGCCGCTCTGGCCGACCGGGTTGATGCCCAGGCCCTTGCTGGCGTCGGCCATGTCGATCAGGCGGCGGGTCGAGGGGCCGTAGACCACCGACCAGGGCGCCGGGCCGACCCGGTGCGACAGGTTGTTCGGCACCTCGTGGCCGCCCGGCACGGCGAAGGGGCCGACGTTGAACAGCCGGTCCAGGGGCTTCTGCGCGCCCAGCGGGTGCTGGTGGGTCAGGCTGTGGCCCTTGTCCCAGGTCCACTGCTGGCTGTCCGGGCCGAAGGTCTGGCGCAGGTGGGCGATGCTCGCCTGCCAGGCCGCCTTGACCGTCTCGGCGCGGCTTTCCACGGCCTCGGTGCCGCGCCTGTCCCACCAGGGCGAGGCGGCGTCGGCGGTCAGGCGCGGCAGCGCCACGTCGAGCACGCGGGTCTGCAGCAGGCTGTCGAAGAAGGCGTCGCCCAGTTCATCGTGCATGGCCTGGTTGGCCAGCTCGAAGGTCAGCTGGTTGAACAGGGTGGCGGCGACCGACTCCAGCGGATGGCCGCCGTTCCAGGCGGCGAGTTGCTCGACCAGGGCGCGCTCGTTCTCGTCCGCCGCGGCGGTGCGCAGGTCGTCGAGGATCGGCGCCAGCAGGCGCGGGCCGTAGCCGGTGCCGTCGTCCAGCTGCAGGGCCTGGCTGTTGGTGGTGTCCCACTTCACGTCCGGCTGGGCCAGGCGCTGGTCCAGGCGCACGCCGCGGTCCGCCAGGTTGTAGTAGCCGGGGATGACCGCGCCGGTGGGCGAGTCGGGCTGGTAGTTGGCGGAGATGATGTAGCCGCGCGCCGGGTTCTCTTCCTGCGGGTTGGCGGCGAACGGCAGGTAGCCGGGCTTGTCCGCCTCGCCGCTGGCGCCGTCGAGGATGAAGCTCGGGTTCACCCCGTCCGGGCGCCGCGGCAGCTTGCCGGCGGCCCACCAGCCGATGTCGCCGCTGGCGTTGGCATAGATCACGTTGAGACCCGGCGCATGGATCTTCGCGGCGGCGGCGCTGGCCTTGGCCAGGGTGTCGGCGCGGTTGAGCTGGTAGAAGGCGTCGAGGATCGGGTTCTCGGTCTCCAGGAAGGCCCACCACATGGCGATCGGCGTCTTGCCCGGCGTGGCGCCGAGCGCGTCGTTGACGATGGGGCCGTGGGGCGAGCGGCGCAGGGTGACGGTCACGTCTTCGCCGTCCTTGACCCTGATGGTCTCCTCGCGGCTCTCCAACCTGACCCAGCGGCCGTCGATCCAGACCTGCCCGGAGTCGTTCGGGTTGACCTTCTCGGCGATCAGGTCGAGGTCGTCGTTCTGGAACATGGTGAGGCTCCAGGCGAACTGCCGGTTGTGACCGAGCGAGGCGTAGGGGTTGAGCGCCTGGTGGTGGCCGTACAGCTCGAAGCCGGGGTAGCTCAGCTGCGCCTCGTACCACACCGCCGGCACGGCGAAGCGGATATGCGGGTCGCCGGCCAGCAGCGGCTTGCCGCTGGCGGTGCGGCTGCCGGAAACGGCCCAGGCGTTGCTGCCCTCGAACTGGGGCAGGCCGGCCTCCACCAGCGCCTGCTGGCTGAGCCGCGCCAGGTCGTTGAGCGCCTGCCAGTCCTCGCCGCCCAGGCGTTGCGCCAGGGCGCCGCCGGGGTGCCAGTCGAGGTCGAACACGCGCAGGTAGTCGCCGTCCAGGTTGTCGCGCACATGGGTCAGCACCGGTTCGGTACGGAAGGCGGCGGCGAAGCTGTAGGCCATGTAGCCGGCCACGGACACGGTGTCTTCGAGGGTGAAGGGGCGTTTCTCGATGCCCAGCAGGTCGAACTCCACCGGTGCCGGGCGGCTGTCCTGGTAGCGGTTGATGCCGTCCAGGTAGGCCAGCAGGGCCTTCACCGACGGGCTCTCGCGGTCCAGGCCCTGGGCGTAGCGGTCGGCGTGCTGGCGGATGCCGAGGGTGCGGAACAGGCGGTCGGTGTCGACCAGCTTGGCGCCCAGCACCTCGGCCAGCTCGCCGCGCGCCAGGCGGCGCAGCATCTCCATCTGGAACAGGCGGTCCTGGGCGTGCACGAAGCCCAGGGCGCGGTACAGGTCGAGTTCGTTCTGCGCGAGGATATGCGGCACGCCGCGCTCGTCGTAGCGTACCTCGACCGGCGCCTGCAGGCCGGCCAGCGGCAGGTTGCCGTCGCGTACGGGAAGTTTGCCGTGGACGTACCAGGCGCCGCCGGCGGCCGCCGCGGCGACGGCCACGGCGAGGAAGGTCAGACTGCGTTTCATGACGCGCTCCTTGTTGTAGTGCGGCCATTCTGCGCAGCGCTTCGGCCAGCGACATTGACCGGGGATGCGCGTGCTGGAATTCTCCGGTCAAACAAGGAGCGCCCATGAACCCGCACCTCGGCACCACGCCGCTGACCCATTCCGCGACCCTGCGCCGCCTGCTCTACGAGGCCCTGACCGAACTGGGCCACGACCCCGTGACCATCTACCGGCGCACCAACCAGAACCGCCGCCTGGTGCCGCCGCCGACCGAGGGCCGTCTCAGCCACGACGAGGCGCCGCTGTTCTGGCTGGCCGCCGACGCGCTGACCGGCGACCCGGACATCGGTCTGCATCTGGGCGAGGTGATGAAGCCGCGCCTGCTCGACGTGGTCGGCTACCTGCTGCTGTCCAGCCGCGACCTGCAGCAGGCGGTGGACAGCTTCCTGCGCTTCCAGCACATCCTCGCCGGCGGCTTCGTCGCCCAGCTGTGTGTCGAGGACGAGCGCGCCTGCCTGGTGCTGGACCTCAACTACCGCGGCTTCGGCCCGCTGCGCCAGCAGATGGAGTGCCTGGCCCTACTGTTCATCAAGCTGCTGCGGCTGATCACCGACGACGAGTTCCATATCGACGGCCTCGACTTCCGCCACCCGCGGCCGGCCCGGGTGAGCGAGCATCGCCGGCTGCTCGGCCTGCTGCCCCGCTTCGCCGCCGAACACGACGCCCTGTGGTTCCCCGCCGCGCTGCTCAGGCGGCCGTCGCGCAACGCCAACCCCGGCCTGCACCGCCTGCTCTGGCAGCATGCGGAGACCCAGCTGGCCGAACTGGTGGAGAACGATCTGCTTAACCGCCTGAGCTACCTGATCGGCGTGCGCCTGGGCCGCGCCGACTGCTCTCTGCGCGCCTGCGCCGCCGAGCTGGGCATGCCCCCCGGCGCCCTGCAGCGCGGCCTGGCCGCCCAGGGCAGCCACCTGCGCCAGGTACGCGAGGCGATCCAGCAGTCCCGTGCCCACGAACTGCTGCGCACGGGCCTGGCGATCCGCGACGTGGCGCGGGCCTGCGGCTTCGCCGAGCTGTCGCCCTTCTACCGGGCGTTCCGCCGCTGGTACGGCATCGCGCCGGATGCCTATCGGGCCAAGCTGATGCTGGAAGAAGGTGCGTAGTAGGCGTCCCACAGCCGATTGCGGAACTTGTAGCCGGGGTCGAGCCGCTGCTTGAGGGCGAAGAACTCGGGGGCGCGTGGGTAGGCGGCGAGGAATTGTTCGCGGCTGGCGTGAATCTGGTAGGGCAGGTAGTAGCGCCCGCCGCAGGCCAGCGCGGCGTCGATCAGTTCGCGGGTCCAGGCGGCGGCACGTTCGCGCTCCTTCGCGGAGCTGCCCTGGCGGTAGTAGAGCACCAGGGCGAATACCTCTTCCGGTGCCCAGGCCAGCAGTGTGTCGGGGTCGGCCTTGGCGTGGCGGATGGATATGTTGATCAGGTTGGCCTGGTGCTTTTCGCTCAGCCGCGCCAGTTCGCCGACGAAGCGCTCCAGCTGCGTCGGCGGCACGAAGTACTCCTGCAGCACGAAGCTGAAGTCCGGCCCCGAGATGGGCTCCAGCTCGCGTACGTCGAGGCTGGCCTCGTGGTTGCGCCATTGCACCTTGGCGCCGCGGAACAGCAGCGGGTCCAGTGCCGCCTCGCGCAGGATGCGGCCGGTGCGCGAGGCGCTGGTCAGGCGGATGCCGGCCTGTTGCAGGCGGTAGCTGCGGTCGGCGGGCGTGAGCCTGGCCGTCTCGGTCAGTGCGGCGCTGGTGCGGCGATAGGAGACGGCGCGCACGGTGTCGAAGCTGTCCGGGTAGAGAACGCCGTTGTGCAGCACCAGGTCGCTCTGCCCGCGGACCTCACGGTCGAACCAGGCGCGGTACCGGCTGAGCGGCATGACCGTCGACTCGCGGGCGATACGGCTGTTGTCCACCAGGCCCAGCGTGGCTTCGACTATCACCCCGAGCCCGCCGTAGCCGCCGATGGCGCCATGGAACAGCTCGGCATTCTGCTGCGGGCTGGCGTCCACCAGGCTGCCGTCCGCCAGTACCAGGCGGATGCTGCGCACCGAGCCGATCAGCGGGCCTTCGCCGACATAGCGGCCATGCACGTTGACCGACAGCGAGCCGCCCACCGTGAAGTTGGCGTAGGACTGCATGATCTGCGGCGACAGGTCGTATGGATCGACGTACTCAAGAATCTCGCGCCAGGTGATGCCGGTCTGCACGCGGATTTCGCGGCGCTCGGCGGAGAACTCGAGGATCTGGTCGAAGTCACGCATGTCGAGCTGCAGGGCGCCATCCGTGGCGGTCTGGCCGCCCATGCTGAAGCGTCCGCCGCCGATGCTGATCGGTCCGGGGTGGTGCTTCACCGCGGCGACTATCTGCTCGATATCGGTGGGAGCGAGGACGCGCTCGACCCTGATCGGGTTGAGGCCGGTGACGTCGTTGACCGTCTCGTCGGCCAGCGCCGGAAGGCCCAGGAGAATCAGGAGGACAAGCAGAAGGCGCATGAACATTCCTTGTTCGCGGCCCGGCGGATCAGCTCTGGATGGTCGCCGCCGGGTTGATCACGCGGCCCAGGCCGAGGTTGCGCAGGGCCAGGTGCAGGCTGCTGTGGATCACCTGCGGGTTGTCGATGGCCATCAGGTGGCTGAGCAGTTCGCGGGCGCGGGTGGAGCTGATCTGGCGCAGCAGCCACTTCACCTTGGGCAGGTTGGTGGCGTTCATCGACAGGCTGTCGAAGCCCATCGCCAGCAGCAGCACGGCGGCCGCCGGGTCGCCGGCCATCTCGCCGCAGATGCTCACCGGCTTGCCTTCGGCGTGGGCGCCGTCGACCACCAGCTTGAGCGCGTGCAGCACGGCCGGGTGGAGGAAGTCGTAGAGGTCGGCGACCCGCGGGTTGTTGCGGTCCACCGCCAGCAGGTACTGGGTCAGGTCATTGGAGCCGACCGAGATGAAGTCGACCTGGCGCGCCAGCTCGCGCACCTGGTAGACGGCGGCGGGAATCTCGATCATCACCCCTACCGGCGGCATGGGGATGTCCACGCCCTCGTCGCGCACCTCGCCCCAGGCGCGGTGGATCAGATGCAGCGCCTCTTCCATCTCCTGGATGCCGGAGATCATCGGCAGCAGGATGCGCAGGTTGTTCAGGCCCTCGCTGGCCTTGAGCATGGCGCGCACCTGGACCAGGAAGATCTCCGGGTGGTCGAGGGTGATGCGGATGCCGCGCCAGCCGAGGAAGGGGTTTTCTTCCTTGATCGGGAAGTAGGACAGGGCCTTGTCGCCGCCGATGTCGAGGGTGCGCATGGTCACCGGCAGCGGGTGGAAGGCGGCCAGCTGCTCGCGGTAGGTGGCCAGCTGTTCCTTCTCGCTGGGGAAGCGCTCGCCGTTCATGAACGGCACTTCGGTGCGGTACAGGCCGACGCCCTCGGCGCCGCGTTCCTGGGCGCGCTTCACGTCGGCCAGAAGGCCGGTGTTGACCCACAGCGGCATGCGCTGGCCGTCCAGGGTTTCGCAGGGCAGTTCGCGCAGGGCGTTGAGGCCCTGGGCCAGCTGGCGCTCTTCCTCGACCACCTCGGCGTACTGCTTGCGCAGCAGCTCGCTGGGGTTGGTGAAGACCTCGCCGTGGTAGCCGTCGACGATCAGCTGGATGCCGTCGACCTTGGAGTAGGGCAGGTCGACCACGCCCATCACCGTGGGAATGCCCATGGCGCGGGCCAGGATCGCCACGTGGGAGTTGCCCGAGCCCTGCACCGAGATCAGGCCGACCAGCTTGCCTTCCGGCACCTGGCCGAGCATGGCCGGCGACAGTTCCTCGCTGACCAGAATGGTGTTGTCGGGGTAGACCAGGCTCTGCTTGCGTTCTTCCTGCAGGTAGGCGAGCAGGCGGCGGCCGAGGTCGCGCACGTCGCTGGCGCGTTCGCGCAGGTAGGCGTCGTCCATCAGCTCGAAGCGGGAAACGTGCTCGGTGACCACCTGGCGCAGGGCGCCCTGGGCCCACTGGCCGGTCTTGATGACCTTGCGCACCTCGTTGCCGAGGGCATTGTCGTCGAGCATCATCAGGTACACGTCGAACAGCGCCAGCTCTTCCTTGCGCAGTTGGCTGGCGAGCTTCGCGGACAGCTCCTGCATGTCCTCGCGGACCCATTCCAGGGCCTTGCCGAACAGTGCCAGCTCGGCCTCGATGTCGTCGACCGACTTGTCCGGCACCACGTTGAGGTCGGCCGGCGGCAGCACCACCACGGCGCTGCCGACGGCCGCACCCGGGGAGCCGGGAACGCCGACGAAGCGCGCCTCCTGTATGCCCTTGCCCTGCTTGCCGAGGCCGCGGATCGAACCGGTGGCCTCGGCGTGGGCGATGACCCCGGCGAGCTGGGCGCTCATGGTGACCAGGAAGGCTTCCTCGCCCTCGTCGAACTGGCGGCGCTCCTTCTGCTGCACCACCAGCACGCCCATCACCCGGCGGTGGTGGATGATCGGCGCGCCGAGGAAGGAGGCGTAGCGTTCCTCGCCGGTCTCGGGGAAATACATGTAGCGGGGGTGCTCGGAGGCGAACTCGAGGTTCAGCGGCTCCTCGCGGGTGCCCACCAGGCCGACCAGGCCCTCGTTCGGGGCCATGCTGACCTTGCCGATGGCGCGCTTGTTGAGGCCGTCGGTGGCCATCAGGACGAAGCGCTTGGTATCGGCGTCGAGCAGATAGACGGAGCACACCTGGCTGCCCATGGCCTCCTTCACCCGTTGCACGATGATCGTCAGCGCCGCCTTGAGATCCTTGGCGGCGTTCACTTCCTGGACGATCTTGCGCAGGGTGTTGAGCATGGCTCGCTATCGAACTCCTTCGTCAGTCGCGCGTCAGCAGGCGCGGGGCTAATTCCTTCAGGGCGCGGCGGTAGACCTCGCGCTTGAATGTCACCACCTGGTTCAGCGGGTACCAGTAACTGACCCAGCGCCAGCCGTCGAATTCAGGCTTGCCGGTCAGGTCCATGCGCACCCGGCTCTCGTCGCCGACCAGGCGCAGGAGGAACCACTTCTGTTTCTGCCCGATGCACAACGGCTGGCTGTGTGTGCGCACCAGGCGCTGGGGCAGACGATAACGCAACCAGCCCCGGGTGCAGGCGAGAATCTTCACGTCCTGCTGTTCCAGGCCCACTTCCTCGTTCAGCTCGCGGTACAGCGCCTGCTCGGCGGACTCGTGGGGATTGATGCCGCCCTGGGGAAACTGCCAGGCATCCTGATTGATCCGCCGCGCCCACATGACCTGGCCGACATCATTGGTCAGGATGATGCCGACATTGGGGCGGAAACCATCGGAATCGATCACGGCACAACACCTCGAAAACGCATGTTTCGGCATTGTTCCACAAAGCCCGCGGGCGCAGCAAACGCGCGGTTCCAGCAATGGGCAGCGGCGCTGAAAGCGGCTATTCTGGCGCCCCTTCCGGCCATTGCGAACCAGGTATCACGACGTGCGCCTCGCCCTCTTCGACCTCGACAACACCCTGCTCGCCGGCGACAGCGACCACAGCTGGGGCGAATTCCTCTGCGAGACTGGCCGGGTCGACGCCGCCGAGTACCGCGCGCGCAACGATGCCTTCTATGCCGACTACTGCGCCGGCCAGCTGGATGTGGTGGCCTACCAGAGCTTCACCCAGGCCATCCTCAGCCGCACCCCGGCCGCCGAACTGGCGCGCTGGCAGGCGGAGTTCATGACGGAGGTGATCGAGCCGATCATCCTGGCCAAGGGCGAGGCCCTGCTGGGCGAACACCGCGAGGCCGGCGACCGGCTGGTGATCATCACCGCCACCAACCGCTTCATCACCGCGCCCATCGCCGCCCGCCTGGGCGTGGAGACGCTGATCGCCACCGAGTGCGGCATGGAGAACGGCCTCTACACCGGCCGTGTCGCCGGCGTGCCCTGCTACCAGGACGGCAAGGTGACGCGCATGAACCAGTGGCTGGCCGAGACCGGCCTGAGCCTGGACGGCAGCTATTTCTACAGCGACTCGCGCAACGACCTGCCGCTGCTGCAGGCGGCGACCCACCCGGTGGCGGTCGACCCGGACGACACCCTGCGCGCCATCGCCGTAGAGCGCGGCTGGCCGGTGATCAGCCTGCGCTGATAGGTAGAGGTGTCACGCGGGTTTCACCCGCCCTACATGACCGTAGGGCGGGTGAAACCCGCGTAAAAGAGCAGCCGACCTACAGCGGCTTGGCCACCATCAGCCAGAAGATGGCGATGAACGCGACGAAGGCCGGCCAGCCCAGCGCGAACCAGATGCGCATGTACAGGTGGGCGCGGGCGGGCAGCCCGGTGCCGTCGCGCAGCGCCTCGCTGGCCATGTCACGCACCCGCATCTGCAGCCACAGCACCGGCAGCCAGCACAGCCCCGCCAGCACGAACAGTCCCGCGCTCCACAGCAGCCAGGCCTGGCTCAGCGGCCAGCCCGCCAGCTTCGCCAGGGCCAGGCCGGAGAGCGGCTGGAACACCGCCGTGGTGGCGATGAACAGCCAGTCGGCGGTGACCAGGTGGCGGAAGGTGGTGGCGATCACCTGTACCTCGCCACTGCGCCAGGCGCGCAGGGCGTAGTAGGCCGAGCCCAGCCCGGTGCCGAACAGCAGGGTGGAGGAGAGGATGTGCAGGGTCTTGAGCAGCAGGTACAGGCTCATCGGTGTCTCGTCATGGAAGCGGAAAGGCCCAGCAGCCAGAGGCTCAGCAGCAGGACCGCGAAGTTCTTGCCCAGCGCCATGTACGGATCGAACCAGTAGTGGGGCAGCAGCAGGCTGATGACCAGGCTATAGACCAGCATCAGGCCGATCTGTGCCTGCAGGGCGCGGACGCGCCAGCGCCGCCACAGCAGGGCCAGGCCCAGCGCGCCGTCCAGCAGGGCGCCGGCGATCACCGCCAGGCGCGCGGGAAGGCCGTCGACGCCGGCCTCCGCCATGATCCGCAGGCCCCAGTCGAAGCCCGGCCCGAGGCAGACCACGGCGGTGCCCAGCCAGATCAGCGCCAGCACCAGCAGGACCAGCGCTTGCAAGGCCAGGGCCAGGCTCTGCGCCGGTTGTGGCCAGTGGCGCAGGCGGCTCGCCAGTGGCGCGGCGCGGTAGCCGCAGGCATCCTCCAGCGGCGCCGGGTCGGCAAGATTGTCGTGGCGGCTCAGGCGCAGGGTCTGGCGGTTCAGGGCCTGCCAGCCCAGGCGCTCGCCCAGCGCCGCGCCGAGCCAGGCGAGCGGGGCCGGCAGGGTGACGTAGCGTGCCGGCCGCCAGCCCTGGACCTGGCGCAGCACGTCGATCAGCTCGCCCTGGGTGAGCGCCTGCGGCCCCACCAGCGGCAGCACGGTCGGCTGCGCCGGCCAGCGCCGCAGCAGCGCCAGCACCGCCGCGCAGAGATCGTCGACATACAGGGGCTGCAGCCTGGCCCGGTTGCCCGGCAGCGGTACCAGCGGCAAGGGCGACAGGCGTTGCAGCCAGCCGCTGCTGGCGCCACCGGGGCCGACGACCAGCGAGGGGCGCAGCACCACGGCGGGGGCGCCGAGGCCGAGCAGGTGCCGGTCGGCCGCCGCCTTGCTGGCCAGGAAGGGCAGGTCGGGGTGCTCGCCGGCGCCCAGGGCGGAAATCTGCAGCACCGCGGCGCCGTGCCGCCGGGCCAGCTCGAACAGGGCGATGGCGCCCTCGCGCTGCAGGCGCTCCATGCGCGCCGTGTCGGTGGACAGCTCACCGCTGGCGTTGATCACCAGCTCGACGCCCTCCGGCCAGGCGAAGGCGTCCGGTCGCAGCAGGTCGAGGGAGCGCCACTCCACGCCGGGCAGCGTGGGCGCATCGGGTCCGCGGCGGGTGGCCACCACCGAGTGGCCGGCCAGAACCAGGGCGTCGAGCAGATGCCGGCCGATGAAACCGCCGGCTCCGACCAGCAGAATGCGCATCAGGCCGGCTTGGCCCCCATCAGGGCGAAGATCGCCAGCAGCAGGATCAGCATCAGCGCCGCGTAGGCGATCACGAAGCGCAGCAGCCTGGTCGGTACCGCGCCACCGGCCGCCGCCTGCCAGGCGCCGAGGCGGCCGTGCAGGAGCAGGCCGAACAGCACCAGCAGGCCGAACAGCACCGCGCTGTACAGCAGCCAGCTGGCGCCCAGTGGCCAGCCCACGGTGTGCACCAGCCACCAGCCGCTGACCGGCAGGGACAGCGCCACCAGGCCCATGGCCGGCAGGCTGTACAGGCGGGTGACACGTAGCTTGCGGGCCAGCACCGCGGCGTCGCCGGAGCGGTTGGCCTTCCACAGCATGAAGACGTGGGCGACGAAGCCCGCCAGGATCAGCACGGCCGGGATCAGGTGGGCGTATTTCAGCAGTTGGTAGTGTTCCATCACTTACACCCTTATCCGAGGAACAGCTTGTACGCTGGGTTGTCGGTCTCGTCCCAGTAGGGATAGCCGATGGCGTCGAAGGCTGCCGGAATCTGGTGGCGCTCGTCCGCCGGCACCTGCAGCGCGGCCAGCACGCGGCCGTCGGCGGCGCCGTGGTTGCGGTAGTGGAACATGGTGATGTTCCAGCGCCCGCCCAGGCGGTTGAGGAAGTTGAACAGCGCGCCCGGCCGCTCGGGAAACTCGAACCGGAACACCACCTCGTCCGACACCGCCGCCGCGTGGCCGCCCACGGTGTGGCGGATGTGCAGCTTGGCCAGTTCGTTGTCGGTCAGGTCGACCACCGGGAAGCCCTGCTCGCGCAGGTTGTCCACCAGCGCCGCGCGCGGGTCGTTCTCCGGGTGGGTCTGCACGCCGACGAAGATGTGCGCCTCGCGGTCGGTGTGGTAGCGGTAGTTGAACTCGGTGATCTGGCGCTTGCCGATCGCCTCGCAGAAGGCCTTGAAGCTGCCCGGCCGCTCGGGGATGGTCACGGCGATGATCGCCTCGCGTTTCTCGCCCAGCTCGGCGCGCTCGGCGACGTGGCGCAGGCGGTCGAAGTTGATGTTGGCGCCGGAGTCGATGCCCACCAGCACCTGGTCGCGCAG
The DNA here is from genome assembly GCF_019655855.1 of Pseudomonas paralcaligenes. Classification (GTDB taxonomy): domain Bacteria; phylum Pseudomonadota; class Gammaproteobacteria; order Pseudomonadales; family Pseudomonadaceae; genus Aquipseudomonas; species Aquipseudomonas paralcaligenes. Next base: position 178,040 of record NZ_BPFX01000002.1, read on the forward strand.
GCCCTCGCGCTCCACGTACTTCTTGATCCCGGCCACGGCCAGGGCGCCGGCCGGCTCGGTGATCGAGCGGGTGTCGTCGTAGATGTCCTTGATCGCCGCGCAGATTTCGTCGGTGCTGACGGTGATCACCTCGTCCACGTACTGCCGGCAGATGTCGAAGGTGTGCTGGCCGATCTGCGCCACCGCCACGCCGTCGGCGAACAGCCCGACCTGCGGCAGCACCACGCGCTCGCCGGCGGCCATGGCGGCCTGCAGGCAGTTGGAGTCGTCCGGCTCGACGCCGATCACCTTGATCTCCGGGCGCAGGTACTTCACGTAGGCGGCGATGCCGGCGACCAGGCCGCCGCCGCCGACCGGCACGAAGATGGCGTCCAGCCGGCCCGGCTGCTGGCGCAGGATTTCCATGGCCACGGTGCCCTGACCGGCGATCACCAGCGGGTCGTCGTAGGGGTGGATGTAGGTGTAGCCCTTCTCCTCCACCAGCTTGAGCGAATGGGCCAGGGCCTCGGGGAAGGCGTCGCCGTGCAGTACCACCTTGCCGCCGCGCGAGCGCACGCCCTGCACCTTCAGCTCCGGGGTGGTGCGCGGCATCACGATAGTCGCCTTCACCCCCAGGTGCTTGGCGGCCAGGGCCAGGCCCTGGGCGTGGTTGCCGGCGGAGGCGGTGACCACGCCGCGCTCCAGTTCCTCGCGGGTGAGCTGGGCCAGCTTGTTGTAGGCGCCGCGAATCTTGAACGAGTACACCGGCTGCAGATCCTCGCGCTTGAGCAGAATCTGGTTGCCCAGCCGCTCGGTGAGCTGGCGGGCGGGTTGCAGCGGGGTTTCCACCGCGACGTCGTAGACGCGCGAGGTGAGGATCTTCTTCATGTACGGTTCGAGCATCACGGGTATCACGGCGCAGGGAAGGAGGGAGAGGGGGAGTCTACTCCGGCGACGCCGGACGCGGCCACCCGGGCGAGCCGACCGGTGGCGCGGAATCTTCCGCCGTTGCGCCAGTCAGTCCGCTCAGGCCCCTTTGTGCAGTGGCGTGCCTCCCCCACACTCCACTCCATGAGGATTCGCCATGGCCGTTCCCTCCCGCGTACTTGTGCCCGGCACGCCCGGCAACGACCTGCTGGTCGCCCACCCCGAACCCAGCCGCCTGCTCGGCGGCGACGGCGACGATGTGCTGATCGACGGCCCCGGCTCGGACTCGCTGGTCGGCGGCGCCGGCCACAACCGCCTGTACGGCGGCCTGGGCAGCGACTACTACACCTACGACCTGAACGCCGGCGGGCGCGACGAGATTCTCGACTTCGACCCCAGCCCGTCCTGGGTCAACCAGAACATGGACACCCTGATCATCGACGAGAGCCTGGAGTCGTTCGGCCCCTTCGAGCGCTACCAGGACGACCTGCTGATCGGCCTCAACGGCGAGCCGGGCGTGGTCGTGGTGCGGCACTTCTTCCTCGACCCCGCGTTCCGCATCGAGGTGTTCCGCTTCGGTTCCACCGTGGTGACGGACGAACAGGTGCTGCGCAACTTCCACATCGACCCGCTCATGGCGCTCGGCCGCAGCGCCGACAACCCGCCGACCTACACCGGCAACCTGATCCGCCTGACCGGCAACGAACAGGCCAACCGCCTGGTGGCGGCGGACCGGCCCACCTACCTGTCCGGACGCGGCGGCAACGACCTGCTGATCGGCAGCCGCCACGGCGACCTGCTCAACGGTGGCACCTCCGAGCCGATGTTCCTCGGCGGCAACCGCTGGAACCGCCTGTACGGCGGGCCGGGCGACGACTACTACCAGGTCGACCTGGTGGTGAGCGGCGATTTCGGCGACCAGCGCATCCACGACTACGACACCACCCCGGGCAACCTCGACACCCTGCACATCCGCGGCGCGGTGGACCCGGCCTACGTGCGCTTCAGCGGCGGGCCGCCCGGCGACCTGATCGTCGAGCTGGACAACGAGCAGCGCATCGTCATCGACAACTACTTCCTCGACCGGGCCTTCGTGGTCGAGAAGATCCGCTTCGACGACGGCACCGTGCTGGACGAGGCCGCCGTGCGCCAGCGCATGGGCCTGCCGGCGGCGGCCCCACCCCAGGCCAGCCTGAGCACGCCGGGCCACTGTTGCCCCGGCGCGGCGCCCGAGCCGGCGGCCGATGGCCTGCTGGGCCTGGCGCTGGCCGCCGGCGCCGTGCTGGCGCGCGTGGGCGGATGAGAAGCGCTGCGGCCGGGCCGGCAGCGCGGCTATAATCGCGCTTTTCCAGCCCGGCAGAAGCGTCATGACCCAGGATCAGCTCAAGCAGGCGGTGGCCCAGGCCGCCGTCGACCACATCCTCCCCCTGCTCGACAGCAAGAGCGTGATCGGCGTCGGCACCGGCTCCACCGCCAACTTCTTCATCGACGCCCTGGCCCGGCACAAGATGGCCTTCGACGGCGCCGTCGCCAGCTCCGAGGCCACCGCCGCGCGGCTCAAGGGCCACGGCATCCCGGTGTACGACCTGAACAGCGTCAGCGAACTGGAGTTCTACATCGACGGCGCCGACGAGAGCGACGAGCACCTGCACCTGATCAAGGGCGGCGGCGCCGCCCTGACCCGCGAGAAGATCGTCGCGGCGGTGGCCAGAACCTTCATCTGCATCGCCGACGGCAGCAAGCTTGTGCCGGTGCTCGGCGCCTTCCCGCTGCCGGTGGAAGTCATCCCCATGGCCCGCAGCCACGTCGCGCGCCAGCTGGTGAAGCTGGGCGGCGACCCGGTGTACCGCGAGGGCGTGGTCACCGACAACGGCAACATCATCCTCGACGTGCACAACATGAGCATCGTCGACCCGGTGAAGCTGGAGGCGGACATCAACGCCATCGTCGGCGTGGTCACCAACGGCCTGTTCGCCGCGCGCCCGGCCGACCTGCTGCTGCTCGGCACCGCCGAGGGCGTGAAGCGCCTGGAGCGCTGAGCGCTCACGCGCCGTCGGGGAACGGTGTAGGAGCGAGCTCTGCTCGCGAATACAGGCGCCGCCAACACTTCGCGAGCAGAGCTCGCTCCTACCATTCGTTCGGCTAGGCGCCGGCGCGTGCCTCCCAGGCCCGCTTGAGTTCGACCAGCGACTGGCGTGACTCGCGCTCGGTCCTGCGGGACAGAAACAGCGCATCGAGCAGGCGCAGCAGCCGGCCGTTCACCCGGTACTCCATGCGCCGCTCGAAGCGGGTGCCGCCGGCCAGCGGCGCGCACAGGTAGGTGACCCGCAGCCAGAAGCGCCCCTGGGCGTCCTCCGCCTCGGCGCACCACAGCCGGCCCGGCTGGTAGTCGGTGACGCGCCAGGCGATATGGCCGAGGCGGCCGGCGGACTCGATGTCCTCCTCGAAGGTCGCGCCCGCCGGCAGCGGCCCGCTCACCCCGTAGATGACCTTGGACGAGGGATGCCACTCGGGCCAGTGGCTGGCGTCGCGGGCGTAGTCCAGCACCGCCTCGGGCGTGCCGCTCAGGTCCACCACATGCTGCTGGCGGACCAGGCCGGCCTCGGGCATCGGCTCCCAGTGCAGGGTGCCGTAGAGCCAGTCGGTCAGTGGGAACACGATGTTCATGTTGCGCTCCTGCATCAGGTCGCGGCGGTGGTGCAGGGCGTGCAGGTGGCGCATGTGGCGGACCCAGGGCAGGCGCGCGACAGGGTTGCTGTCGGGCAGGTGCTCGCAGGCGTGCAGCACCTCGTAGAGCAGGTAGCCCAGCACCCAGCCGGCGCCGACCACGGCCGCGAGTTCCGGGTTGAACGGCCGGATCACCGCCCAGAGCGCCACGGCGCCGGCGCTCTGCACCACCACCAGCCAGGCTGGGAACAGGATCACCCGCCAGTCCCGCGCCTGCTCGAAGGGCATGTGGCGCTCCTCGAAGAAGCTGTGGTGGTCGCCGGTGTGGCGCTTGTAGAACATCGCGCCCAGGCGCCGCTTGTGGTGCCCCAGCCCCTGGTGGATGCGATGCTCGCCCCAGTTGAGGAACAGCAGGGTCAGGGGCAGCGCCAGCCACTCCCACGGCCCGATGTCCTGCGCGGTCGCCAGCAGGGCGGCTGCCACGCCGAGGCCGAACAGGGCGACGAAGCCGGCGTGCAGCCAGGGGTTGTAGCCGGGGCTGATCGCCGCCCGGTAGCGTTCGCGGAATGTGTGCACGTCGAAACTCATGCCATCGCCCTCCCTCGGGTCTATGAAAGCTCAGGCTAGAGGCTGTATCTTCATTCGTATAATGGATATTCAGAAAGAGCTTTATTCATGATCCGGAATTTTCAACAGCTCGATCTGAACCTGCTGCTGGTGTTCGACGCCCTGATGCAGGAACAGAACCTGTCGCGCGCCGCCTTGCGCCTGCACCGCAGCCAGCCGGCGGTGAGCAATGCCCTGGCGCGCCTGCGCGAGCAGCTCGGCGAGAAGCTGTTCGTGCGTACCGCCCAGGGCCTGCGGCCGACCGCCCAGGCCCAGGCGCTGCATGTGCCGATCCGCCAGGCGCTGGGCATCCTGCAGCGCGGGCTGGGCAGCGAGACCGCCGTCGACCGCGACAGTGAGCACCGCCTGCGCCTGTCCATGAACGACTACGCCCAGGCCAGCCTGTTGCCGGCGCTGAGCGCCCGGCTGGCCGACGAGGTGCCGCGCTGGACCCTGCAGGTGCAGAGCGACGACGCCCGGCAGATGGTCCGGCAACTGGCCGACGGCGAACTCGACCTGGCCATCGACTACCTGTACTTCGACGATCCGCAGCTGTGCTACCAGGCGCTGCACGAGGAACGGATGATGGTCATCGGCCGCGGCGGCCACCCGGCCTTCGACGGCGGCCTGGGCCTGGAGGACTACCAGGGCGCCCGGCACGTCTCGATCCTGCCGCGCGACGGCCGCGGTTCGCCGCTGGAGATCGTGCTCGGCTCGGCCAAGGTGCGCCGCCAGGTGCAGGTCTACCTGCCCAACTACATGCCGCTGCCGGCCATCGTCGCCGGCTCCGACCTGCTGGCCACGGTGCCCGGCCACCTGCTGCGCCAGCTGCCGGCCGGCCACGGCCTGGCGGTGGCGCCGCTGCCGCTGGCGCTGCCGCCGGTACAGGTCAGCATGATCTGGCACCGCGCCCAGGACCGCTCGCCGAACATGCGCTGGCTGCGCGAGCGGCTGCTGGAGATCGCCGGCGAACTGCGCGCCGGCGAGGCCTGATTCGGGGCCGGAAAGACCCCGTTCGCGCCAATCCGGTGCGCCGTGTCCGCCCGGTCATGTAAGCAGGCGGATACAACTTACAGCCAGGCGACCCGCAGTTTTTCCCATGCGTCAATCTGTCTGCGCGGACAGGTTGCCGGCCCGCATCCTGCTATTGCTTTCCTGTCGTTTTTCTCCCAACCAACAACAAGGAAAGTGAAGTGATCAAATCCCTCGCTCGCGCCGTCAGCCTCGGCAGCCTGCTCTGCGCACCCCTGGCCGGCGCCTACCAGTTCGGCGAACACGCTGCCGGCACTGTCGACAAGCTGATCCACGACTACCCGGGCCGCTACCGCGACACCGCCAGCTTCGCCGGCGCCGCCGACTGGATGGAGTCCCGCATGGGCAGCGGCTACGCGCTCGGCCGGCAGAACTTCAGCTGGAACGACGGCACCCGCACCTCGCAGAACGTCATCGCCTCCGCCGCCGGCCTCGGCGACCAGTACGTGGTGATCGGCGCCCACTTCGACACCTACTTCGGCCGCCCGACCCTGCAGGGCCTGGACGACAATGCCTCGGGCGCGGGCGTGCTGACCGAAGTGGCGCGCAACCTCTCCGGGCTGCGCCTGGAGAACGGCCTGGAGATCGTCGGCTTCGGCGCGGAAGAAGAGGGCCTGCGCGGTTCCCGGGCCTACGTGGCCGCGCTGGACGACGCGCGGCGCGCCAACCTGCTGGCGATGATCAACATCGACAGCCTGATCACCGGCGACATGATGTACGCCCACGCCGGCCAGAACAGCGCGGACAACCCGGAGCTGGCCAGCCTGCGCGAGCACGCCGCGCGCATCGCCGGGGAACTGGGCATCGACCTGCGCGCCAACCCCGGCCTCAACCCCGACTACCCCGTCGGCACCGGCTGCTGCAGCGATGGCGAGGCGTTCGAGGACCTGGGCGTGCCGATTCTCTACGTCGAGTCGACCAACTGGGACATCGGCGACCTGGATGGCTACGAGCAGACCACCAACCCGGCCATCCCCGGCGGCTCGACCTGGCACGACCCGGTCGAGGACAACGAGACCGTGCTGGTCGGCGCCTTCGGCGAGGAGCGCATCGAACAGCGCCTGCGCGACTACTCGCGCCTGCTCAGCCGGCTGATGCTGGAACTGACCAACGCCGATCTGCTGGCCTCCGCCGCGTCGGGCGGCGCCACCGCGCGCAACATGCAGGACCACCTGCAGCGCCAGTACCAGGCGCAGAGCCGGCTGCACGAGCGGCGCTGGCAGCTGCTGCAGGCCATGCAGCGCGAGGTCGGCAGCTTCGACGGGGCAATCGGCGTGGACGGCGAGTACGCGCCGGACAGCGGCTTCGACGAGGCGCCGAATCCCGAGGCCCGGCGCTACGGCATCCACGCCCTGGGCGACCTGCGGGTGAGCGAGCTGCTGTCCGTGGGCGCCAGCCTGAGCTACCAGAACGGCCGCGACGACCTGGAGCATGGCGGCAAGCTCGACAGCGACGCCTGGCGCCTCGGCGCCTTCGCCCTTCTCAGCGACGGCGGCCCGGCCTGGCTGGGCGCCGACCTCGGCGTGGCGCACACCCGCCTCGACAGCGAGCGCGCCCTGCGCATCCAGGCCGACGGCGGCCCGGTGCTGCTGGAGCGGCGCTTCTCCGGCGATACCGACGCGCTGACCTGGGGCGCGCGCCTGCTCGGCGGCTACGACTTCAGCTTCGGCGACCTGCGCAGCGGTCCCTTCGCCGGCCTGGACTACAGCCACAGCCGCATCGACGACTTCTCCGAGAAGGGCGCCGACCGCACCGCCCTGGGCTACGAGGAACAGGACTACGACAGCCTCGAAGCCAGCCTCGGCTGGCGCCTGCAGGGCAGCCTGGCGCTCGACGGCTCGCTGCGCCTGCTGCCGTACGCCAGCGTGGCCTGGGTCAAGGAGCTGGGCGACGGCCGCCTGGAAGACATCGCCCTCACCAGCCGCGCCGACGGCCGGGTGCGGGTGGCCGAGCTGGGCGACGTGGACACCAGCTTCGGCCGCGCGCGCCTCGGCAGCCAACTGCAGATCGGCGACAGCCTGGGGCTGTACGTGGAGGTCAATGGCCGCCTGGGTCACGACGAGGGCAGCCAGACCGGTTACTCGCTCGGCGCCCAGTGGCTGTTCTGAGGTGAGCGGGCGGGGCCGGTTCCCGGCCCCGCCCGATCGCGCAAGCGTGATCGCCCGAACAACCGAAGCGGCAGCTTGCGGCTACGCTTAGCGGACCATTCACCCACGGAGGTCCATCCATGGCCAGCAAGTTCCACCTGAAAACCGCCAGCAACGGCCAGTTCCACTTCAACCTGCATGCCGGCAACGGCGAGATCATCCTCAGCAGCGAACAGTACAAGGCCAAGCAGTCGGCCCTGGACGGCATCGAGTCGGTGCGCAAGAACTCCCAGCGCGAGGGTGCCTTCGAGATCAAGGACGCCAGCAACGGCAAGAGCTACTTCGTGCTCAAGGCCACCAACGGCCAGGTGGTCGGTCAGAGCCAGATGTACGCCAGCGAGGCCAGCTGCAAGAACGGCATCGAGTCGGTGAAGAAGAACGCGCCGGACGCGGTGCTGCAGAACGACGCCTGAGCGGGTGACGAGTGAAACCCGCGTGGGTGTTCGGCGCGGGTTGCACCCGCCCTACGGCTGCGCCTGTTTCTCGAACACGTAGAACAGGTTCGGTTCGCTCACCAGGTACAGCCGGCCGTGGTCGTCCAGTGCGACGCCCTCGGCCTGCGGTACTCCCTTCTCCAGGCCGTTGCGGCCACCCAGCAGCGACAGGGTGCTGATCGGCCGGCCGTCCGAATTGATCTCCAGCACCAGGCGCGACTCGTCCGAGAGTGCCAGCAGGTGGCCGCTGTGCTGGTCGTACTGCAGGCTCGACAGGTCGCGCACGAACAGCCGCGCATCGCGCTCCGGGTCCTCCACCACGTGCACGGCGAACGGCTTGTCCGGGTGGGTGTGGGGGAAGCCGTGGATCTCGTAGATGGTCACCGGGTCGCGCTCCTTGGCGGCGAACAGGCGGTGGTTGACCGGATCGTAGGCCAACCCCTCGAAGCCCTTGTTGCCGTTGAGGCCGATGCCCAGCGACAGCTGCTCGGAGTCGGCGGCATCGACGAAATCGGTGTCGTCGTCCAGGTGCACGCGGTACAGGCGCTGCTGGCGTTCGTCGGTGATCACGTAGAGGTCGCGGCTGATGTACTCGATGGCTTCCGGGTCGCCGAAGCCGATCAGGGGCACGCGGCGGATGATCGCGCCGTCCAGCGACAGCTCGACCACCTCGGGCTTCTTGTTGGTCACGGTGAAGAGCGTGCGCCGGTCCGGGTCGAAGGTCAGCGCGGAGACATCGGAACTCAGCCCCTCGATAGGCCTGGCCTGCACGGTGGCGTGGTAGTCCGGCAGCCAGATCGAGTGGTCCTGCCATTCGGCAGTGTGGCGCCATTCTTGCACCATGAACCAGCCGCGTTCGAACAGGCGCCACTGCTGGGCCACCACCAGCAGGGCCAGGAGAACGAGCAGCGCCAGGGCGGGCAGCAGAACGCGAGCTTGGGTCAGGCGACGCATGGATGGGGTTCCGGGTCAGGGGTGCTGCATCAGAGCAGCCGCAGCTGAATTCAACCTTAAGAAGGCGCCGCCGGCCGAAGTTACCGAATACCACCGCAGCGGAAACGGCCGTCATGTCAGTGTTACCGGAAGAGCGAGTATTGACCACCCTGCACACGGTCGCCCTGGCCGTGCAGGTCCTGCAGCGCATGGGCGTCGCCGCCGAGCGGGTGCTGGAGGGCAGCGGCATCCAGGCCGGCGACCTGGACAGCCCGACCCGGCTGGTCAACCACGCCCAGGAACTGCGCGTGCTGAGCAACGCCCTGGCGGCCAGCGCCGACCCCGCCCTGGGACTGCTGCTGGGCAAGCGCATGCACGTCTCGGCCTACGGCATGCTCGGCTACACCCTGCTGGCCAGCCGCAACCTGGGCGACGCGCTGCGCCTGGCCATCGCCCATCCGGCGCTGCTCGGCACCTACTTCCAGCTCGATCTGCGCCCGGTCGGCGACGAGGTGCGGCTGAGCGCCGGCGGCTACCGCTACGACCCCGCGCTGTCGCGCTTCAACACCGAGCTGTGCCTGGCCTCGCTGCTCACCGTGGTGCAGGACCTGCTCGGCGAATCCGTGCGCCCGCGCCGCCTGTTGCTGGCCTACCGCGCGCCGGCCCATGCCGCCAGCTACGGCGAGCGGCTCGGCTGCCCGGTGGAGTTCGACGCCGGCTGCAACGCCCTGTGCTTCAACCCGGCGCTGCTGGAGCGGCCGCTGCCGCTGGCCGACCCGGTCAGCCACCAGCACGGCCTGCAGCAGTGCATGCAGCTGGAAGCGCAGTTGCACAACCGCCACGACCTGCGCGACCTGATCCGCCAGCAGCTGTCCGGCGACCTGATCGAGTGCTCCAGTCTGGAGCGCGTCGCCACCCGCCTGCACCGTTCCGAGCGCACCGTGCGCCGTCACCTGCAGCAGCTCAACACCAGCTTCCAGCACCTGCTCGACGAGGTGCGCTACGACAAGGCGCGCCAGCTGCTGCTCAACACCGACATGCCGATCTACCTGATCGCCGAGCAGCTCGGCTACAGCGAGACCGCCAGCTTCCGCCACGCTTTCCAGCGCTGGAGCGGCCTGGCGCCGAGCGAACTGCGCCGCTGAGGCGGTGACATGATCCAGGACAAGACCGGACAGCGCTCCCGCGCCTAGACTCGCGAGCATCGTCAGTGCTGCGGGAGCCGCTCATGATCCACGATGTCGCCATCATCGGCGCCGGCCCGGCCGGCCTGTGCCTGGCCCGCGCCCTGTCCGGGCACGGCCTGTCCGTCGTCCTGCTGGAGCGCCAGGCGGAACGGGAACTGGCCGATCCGGCCTTCGACGGCCGCGAGATCGCCCTGACCCACGCCTCACAGGCCCTGCTGGAGAAGCTCGGCCTGTGGCGGCGCTTCCCCGCCGAGGACGTCGCCGTGCTGCGCGACGCCCAGGTGTTCAACGGCCCCTCGCTGTTCGCCCTGAAAATCCGCGCCGAGCAGGCGGGCGCCGAGCGCCTCGGCCATCTGGTCGCCAACCAGGCGATCCGTCGCGCCGCCTTCGAGGCGGTCGCCGAGTGCGCCGACGTGCAATTGCGCTGCGAGACGAGCGTGCGTGCCATCCGCCACCACGCCCGGGAAGTAGAGCTGGAACTGGCCGATGGCGAGTCGCTGCGCACGCGCCTGCTGGTGGCCGCCGACAGCCGCTTCTCCGAGACCCGCCGCCAGCTCGGTATCGGCGCCCGCCTCAAGGACTTCGGCAAGACCATGCTGGTGTGCCGCATGCGCCACGACAAACCTCACCAGCAGGTGGCCTGGGAATGGTTCGGCTACGGCCAGACCCTGGCCCTGCTGCCGCTCAACGGCAACCAGTCGTCCGTGGTGCTGACCCTGCCGCCGCGCGAGATCGAGCGCCTGCGCGAACTGGACGAGGACGCCTTCGCCCGGGAGATGGAGCAGCGCTTCGATCGCCGCCTCGGCGCCATGCAGCTGGTCAGCGCCCGCCGCGCCTATCCCCTAGTCGGCGCCTACGCCGAGCGCCTGGTCGGCCCGCGCTGCGCATTGCTCGGCGACGCCGCCGTCGGCATGCACCCGGTCACCGCCCACGGTTTCAACTTCGGCCTGGGCAGCGTGCAGCGCCTCGCCGACGCCGTGCTGGCCGCCCACGCCCATGGCGAGGACATCGCCGCGCCGGCGGTGCTGTCCCGCTACGAGCGCCGGCACCGCCTGGCGACCTGGCCGCTGTACCAGGCCACCAACCTGCTGGTGGACGTCTACACCAACGACCGCCTGCCTGCCAGGCTGCTGCGCGGCGCCGGCCTTCGGGTGGCGCAGGGGCTCCTGCCGCTGCGCAAGGGCCTCGCGCGGCACCTCACCGCGCGGGGCTGACCCGCCGTAGGGTGCGCCGCGCGCACCGGCCGCGCCTGGGTGCGTTCGGCGCGCTTTGACGGCAGATTGGCCTCATCTATCCCCTTTTGTCCGCATCTATCGTTCTGCCACAAGCGCAGCGCTGCCTAGAATCGATCGCAAGGTGTCCTTGGCACCCAACTGCCTCTTAATCGCCAATAAAAACAATTGGTTAGGAGCTATTTGCGGATGAGCAGCGCGATCTCGATTGAAACCCTGAGCATGGAGTACGGCACCGCCGGCAGCGGCCACAAGGCGCTGGACGAGGTCTCCCTGGAAATCCGCGACAACGAGTTCTTCACCCTGCTGGGCCCCTCGGGCTGCGGCAAGACCACGCTGCTGCGGCTGATCGCCGGTTTCGAGCAGCCCACCGCCGGGGTGATCCGCCTGTACGGCGAGCCGATGCAGGACCTCCCGCCCTTCCGCCGCCCGGTCAATACCGTGTTCCAGAGCTACGCGCTGTTCCCGCACATGACGGTGGCGCAGAACATCGGCTTCGGCCTGGAGATGCAGGGCAAGCCGAAGGCGGAGATCGCCGCCACCGTGGAGCGCATGCTGGCGCTGGTGAAGCTGCCGGACGTGGGCGGCCGCCGCGCCGACCAGCTGTCCGGCGGCCAGCAGCAGCGCATCGCCCTGGCCCGGGCGCTGGCCAGCCGGCCGCGGGTGCTGCTGCTGGACGAGTCGCTGTCGGCGCTGGACATGAAGTTGCGCAAGGAGATGCAGATCGAGCTCAAGCGCCTGCAGGCCGAGACCGGCATCACCTTCATCTTCGTCACCCACGACCAGGAAGAAGCGCTGACCATGAGCGACCGCATCGCGGTGATGAGCAAGGGGCGCATCCTCCAGGTCGGCACGCCCAGCGAAATCTACGAGAGCCCGGTGAACCGCACGGTGGCCGACTTCATCGGCGAGACCAACTTCCTCGAAGCCTGGGCCCGGGACGAGCGGCTCGAACTGGCCGACGGCCAGGCGCTGCCGGGAACGGGCGAGCGGCGCGGCGCGGTGACCCTGGCGATCCGCCCGGAACGGGTGGCCCTGGACGAGGCCGGCAACCTGGCCGGCGAGGTGGAGGAGGTGGTGTACATCGGCACCGACACCCTCTACCTGCTCAAGGTGGCGGGGCAGTCGGGCTTCCGCGTGCGCCAGCAGAATCGCTGCGGCAGCGCGCAGCCCCTGCCGCGCGGCGCGCTGGTGCGGCTCGACGTGCCGGCCGCGGCGATCCGGGTGCTGGCCGAATGAGCACGCCACGGCAACTGGCCGAGCGCCGCCAGCTGGTCCGCCGCCTCGGCCTGATCGCGCCGGGCATGGCGGTGCTGGCGGTGTTCCTGATTGCACCGCTGGCGATCATGCTGCTGGTGTCCTTCCTCCAGCCCGGCGACTACGGCGGGGTGAAGTGGGGCGAATACTCGGTGGAGGCCTACGTCGGCTTCCTCTACGAGCGCGACTTCGACGACAGCCTGGTTTTCAACACCGACTACCTGGGCATCTTCCAGCGCTCCTTCTGGCTGGCCGTGGCGACCACCGCCGGCTGCCTGCTGATCGGCTTCCCTACAGCGCTGTACCTGGCCCTGCAGAGCGAGAGGAAGCGTAACCTGCTGCTGTTCCTGGTCACCGTGCCGTTCTGGACCAACCTGCTGGTGCGGGTCTACGCCTGGATGCTGCTGCTGCGCAACGGCGGCCTGGTGGACAGCGCGCTGGGCGTGTTCGGCGTGCCCGAGGGCAGCGTCGGCCTGCTGTACAGCAACGGCGCGGTGATGATCGGCCTGCTCTACAGCTTCCTGCCGTTCATGGTGCTGCCGATCTACACCAGCCTGGAGAAGCTCGACTGGCGCCTGGTGGAGGCGGCCTTCGACCTGGGCGCCAACCGCTGGCAGGCGCTGAAAAGAGTGATCCTGCCGCTGGCGCTGCCCGGCATGCTGGCCGGGGCGACCCTGGTGTTCATCCCGGCGCTGGGCAACTACATCATTCCCGAGCTGCTCGGCGGCGGTAAGGCGCTGATGATCGGCAACCTGATCCAGCTGCAGTTCGGCTCCGGGCACAACTGGCCGCTGGGCTCGGCGCTGGCCTTCTCGCTGTTCAGCCTGGTGCTGCTGGCCCTGCTGTTCAACGGCCTGCGCCAGCGCGGCCAGGAGGTGCGCGCATGAACCTGCAGGGCCCGCTGTGGCGTTTCACCGGCGTGCGGCCGCTGGCCTGGGCGTTCTTCGCCTTCCTCTACATCCCGATCGTGGTGCTGGTGGCGCTGAGCTTCAACGCAGGCCAGTCGGCCACCCTGTGGCAGGGCTTCAGCCTCAAGTGGTACGGCGTGGTGGCGAACGACCCGGAGATTCTCCGCGCGGCGAAGAACTCGCTGATCGTCGCGACCCTGGCGACGCTGATCGCCACCTGCCTGGCGACCCTGGCGGCGCTGGGCATGCACGGCCGGCGCTTCCGCGGCCAGGGCGCGTTGCAGGGCGTGCTCGGCCTGCCGCTGCTGGTGCCGGATATCGTCTGCGCGGTGGCGATCCTGATGTTCTTCGCCTTCATCGGCCTGAAGCTGTCGCTGCTGACCATCCTGATCGCCCACGTGGTGTTCTGCACGCCGTTCGCCTACCTGCCGATCCGTGCCCGCCTGCAGGGCATGGACCCGCGTCTGCTGGAGGCCGCCGCCGACCTCTACGCCTCGCCCTGGCGCGCGTTCTGGCGGGTCAGCTTCCCGCTGCTGCTGCCCGGCATCCTGTCCGGGGCGATGCTCGCCTTCATCATCTCGATGGACGACTTCGTCATCACCTACTTCGTCGCCGGGGCCGGTTCGACCACCCTGCCGATCTACATCTTCAGCTCCATCCGCATGGGCATATCGCCGAAGATCAATGCGATTTCCTCGATCATGCTCGTGCTTTCCATCCTCTTCGTCACCCTGTCGTACTACCTCGGCCAACGCAAACGCTAGGAGCCAGACCATGATTCGTCGTACCCCGCTCGCGCTATCCGTCGTATTCGCCCTCGGCCTGTCCGGCGCCGCCCAGGCCGCCGGCAGCCTCAACTTCGCCAACTGGTCGGACTACTACCCGCCGGAGCTGTTGAAGAAGTTCGAGGCCGACACCGGCATCAAGGCCACCCTCGACGCCTACGACTCCAACGAGACCCTGCTGGCCAAGCTCAAGGCCGGCGGCGGCAACTACGATGTGGTGGTGCCGTCGGACAGCTTCATCCAGATCATGGTCCAGGAGGACCTGCTGCAGAAGTTCGACAAGAGCAAGCTGCCGAACCTGAAGAACCTGGCGCCGACCTTCCAGAAGCTCGACTTCGACCCGGGCCACGACTACAGCGTGCCGTACCTGTGGGGCACCACCGGCTACAGCTACGACAGCGCCCAGGTGCCGGGCGGCAAGCTCGACGAGAGCTGGGGGCCGTTCTTCGCCCCGCCGGCCGAGCTGAAGGGCAAGGTGGTGGCGCTCAACTCGATGGACGACCTGTTCCCGCCGGCCGCCTTCTACCTCGGCATCGACCGCTGCACCGAGGACCCGCAGGAGGTGAAGAAGGTGATGGAGCTGCTGAGCAAGCAGAAGGGCATGCTCGCCATGTACAACAGCGACGGCACCATCGAGCGCATGGCCGCCGGCGAGGTGGCCATGCACCAGCAGTGGAACGGCGCCTTCCACCGCGCCAAGGAGCAGCGCGGCTCGCTGGTCTACGTCTATCCGAAGGAGGGCATCGCCACCTTCATCGATAACTTCGTGATCCCCAAGGGCGCGACCAACGTCGAGGAGGCCCACGTGTTCATCAACTGGATGATGCAGCCGGAGAACATCGCCGCCGCCTCCAACTTCGCCAAGTACCACAACGCCATCGCCGGCTCCGAGCAGTTCATGGAGAAGGCCCTGTTCGACGACCCGGCCATCAACACCCCGCAGGACAAGCTCGAGCGCCTGCGCCCGTTCAAGCTGTGCTCGCCCAAGGCCCTGTCGTTGCGCACCAAGGTCTGGACCAAGCTGAAGAAATAAGCGCCTGGCTCCCCTCTCCCATTGGGAGAGGGGTCGGGGCGGCCCGCGTAGGGGTGAGGGTGCTTCGACCCTCGCCTGAACCATCCCGGCAGGAAAATTCATCCTTTCATTTCACGGACCCTTGCGAGTCCGGGGAGCCCCTCATGCTGACGATCTACAGCGACGACCATCACCTGCACCACGGCAAGTTCGAACTGATCGACGGCCAGCTCACCCCCTGCTTCGAGAAGCCCAGCCGCGCCGACATGGTCCTGGCGCGGGCGCAGAAGGTGAAGCTGGGCGAGGTGGCGGGGCCGCGCGAGTTCGGCCTGGAGCCGATCCTGCGGGTCCACGACGAAGGCTTCGTGCACTTCCTCAAGGGCGCCTGGGCCGAATGGCAGGCCATGGGCCGCGACTACGACATGCTGCCCTTCACCTGGCCCAACCGGCGCCTGCGCCAGACCATTCCGGACAGCGTCGACGGCCGCTTCGGCTACTACAGCTTCGACGCCGGCGTGCCGATCACCGCCGGCACCTGGCAGGCGGTGAGCAGCTCGGTGAATGTCGCCCTGACCGGCCAGGCCGAACTGGCCAAGGGTGCGCGCGGGGTGTTCTCCCTGTGCCGGCCGCCGGGCCATCACGCCGCCGCCGACTACATGGGCGGCTACTGCTACTTCAATAACGCCGCCATCGCCGCCCAGGCCATGCTCGACCAGGGCGCCAGCCGGGTGGCCATCCTCGACGTGGACTACCACCACGGCAACGGCACCCAGGACATCTTCTACGACCGCGCCGACGTGCTGTTCACCTCGATCCACGGCGACCCGCGCTTCGAGTACCCGTTCTTCCTCGGCTACGCCGACGAGAAGGGCGCCGGCGTCGGCCAGGGCTTCAACTTCAACTACCCACTGGCCGCCGGCAGCGACTGGTCGGCGTGGAGCCTGGCGCTGGCCGCCGCCTGCCGGCAGATCGCCGCCTACGCGCCGGATGCGCTGGTGGTGTCGCTGGGGGTGGACACCTTCAAGGAAGACCCGATCTCCCAGTTCAAGCTGGACAGCCCGGACTACCTGCGCATGGGCGAGGTCATCGGCAAACTCGGCCTGCAGACCCTGTTCGTGATGGAAGGCGGCTACGCGGTGGAGGAGATCGGCATCAACGCCATCAACGTGCTGCAGGGCTTCGATAGCGTGGTGCGCTGACCTGCGGATGGGTGTGCCGTCGTGGTGGCGGTGCGCATAGCGCACCCTACGGGAGGGCGGGTGAAACCCGCGGGCGGGACCGATGACCTTGCGGAGGCGCGGGTTGCACCCGCCCTACGGGATTTGCTCGCCTGGCAGCGCGATAGCTCCTAGAATCGAGAACAATTCTCGACAAGGGGGCTCCATGTCCGCATCCATCCGGCTTCGACTCGTCCGCCTGAGCGGCCTCGCGGGCATCCTCGGCGCGCTGTTGTGGACGCTCGGCGACGCCCTCATCATCGGCGCCAATGCCGGCGTCGCCGACTATCCCCTGCTGCTCGACACCTACGCGGAGCGGATCGGCTTCGACGGCCTGGCGATGATGCTGCCATCGTCCGAGCCGCGCCTGGCGGCCGGCGCGCTGGTCGCCAACGTCGGCATCGTCTTCTACCTGGCCGGCTGCTGGCACCTGCTCCAGGGCATGCGCCCGGACCGGGGATGGCTCGCCTGGGCGGCCTTCGCCCTGCTGGTCGCCGGCAACGCCTGGTCGCCGCTCGGGCATGCCGGCTTCTACTACGTCGGCATGGTCTACAAGACGCTGCTGGAGACGCCGGTGGAGGCCCATGCCGCGCTGCTCGAACTCGGCAACCACTTCGACCACGTGCTGATGATCGCCTGGCTGCTGGCGGTGGTGACCCTCGGCGTGGCGCTGTTGCTGCTCGGCCTGCGCATCGCACTCGGCGGCACGGCCTGGCCGCGCTGGTTCGCGCTGGTCGCCAACCCGCTGTCGCTGGTCGGCATCGGCCTGCTGGTGCCGTTGGTGCTGCCGGAGCCGCTGAGCACCTGGCTCGGCGGCGCGGCGTTCAACGTCGGCTGGCTGGCCGTCTACGCCCTGTCGACCGCGCTGCTGTGGCGCGGCGACACGCTCAGCCCTGCGGCGCGGTGAAGGGCTCGTCCTTGCGGAACACGTAGAACAGGTTCGGCTCGCTGACCATATAGATGGTGCCGTCCTCATCCATGGCCACGCCCTCGGCGCGGGGGATGCGCTGCTCCAGGCCGCTGCGCCCGCCGATCAGGCTGATGAAGCTGACCGGCTCGCCGTGCTCGTCCAGCTCCAGCAGCAGGCGCGACTGGGCGGAGAGGGCGAGGATGTGGCCGGTGCGCGGGTCGACGCTGAGCGCCGACAGGTTGCGCATGCCCAGGCCGTAGCTCGGCAGCGGCTGCAGTTCCTGGTCCAGCAACTGCTGGCCGTCGCTGCCCAGGCTGAACATGGCGGTGGGCGAGCGCTCCTTGCCGAGCAGCAGGCGCTGCTGGGCCGGATCCCAGGCGATGCCCTCGAAGCCCTTGTTGCCGGCGTCCGGGAAGCCCAGGTCGAAGGGCTCGGCGTCGGCGATGTCCAGTTCCTCGGTGTCCGGCGTCAGGGCGAAGATCGACAGGTTGCGCTTGCGCTCGTCAGTCACGGCGATGTTGCCGTTCTCCAGCACGGCCACCCCTTCCGGGTTGGCGAAGCCTTTCAGTGCGATGCGCCGCAGCACCTCGCCGGTGCGACTCAGCTCGACCAGCATGGGCAGCTTGCCGGTGACGGTGAACAGGGTGCCGGTCAGCGGGCTGTAGGCCAGGTCGGAGGCCTCGTCGTCGTCCAGGCCGGCCAGCGGCTTGCCCTCGACGCTGACCTTGTAGCCTGGCAGCCAGATGCTGGCGTCGCGGTCGGCGGTTGGCACGTTCTGCTCCTTGAGCCAGAGCAGGGTGCGGTCGTCCCAGTGCAGGTAGCGGACCACGGCGACGGTGCAGGCGAGGATGACGACCAGCGCGAGGCTGAGCGTGCGGCGGCGGGAGAGAACGGCGAGGGACATCGGGACTGCTCGATGAAGATCAGCCTCTGTGATACCCCGGGCACGGTGAAAGTTCTGTGAAAGGCCGACCCGGAACTTGCTCATGATCGGGAACACATACCGTAGGAGCGGCCTTGGCCGCGAAGCTTTTACCGTGCTCCCGATTCGTGGCCAAGGCCGCTCCTACAGCTGCGCCTATCTGCTGCTCTCGGCCGGGCTTTCAGAGAACGTGGCTGGCGAAGCGCGAAAGCCCGACCAGCTCGATCTCCAGGCTCTGGCCGCTGCTCAGCGGGCCGACCCCGGCGGGGGTGCCGGTGGACACCACGTCGCCCGGCTGCAGGCTGAAGTGGCCGGCGATGTGCTGGATCAGGCCGATGATCGGGTTGAGCATGTCGCGGCTGTTGCCGTCCTGGCGGACCTGGCCGTCGATGGACAGGCGGATGCCGATGTCGCGCACGTCCTCCACCGTGTCGGCCATCACGAAGGGTGCCAGCACGTAGGCGCCGTCGAACGACTTGGACAGTTCCCAGGGCAGGCCCTTTTCCTTCAGCTTCGCCTGTACGTCGCGCAGGGTCAGGTCCAGCGCCGGGGCGAAGCCGGAAATGGCGTCGCGCACCTCTTCCTCGGACGGTTTCTTCGACAGCGGCTTGCCGATCAGCACGGCGATCTCCGCCTCGAAGTGCACGGCGCCACGCTCCTGGGGAATGGCGAAGCCGCCTTCCAGCGGTACGGTGCAGCTGCCCGGCTTGATGAACAGCAGCGGCTCGGTCGGCACCGGGTTGTTCAGCTCGGCGGCGTGCTCGGCGTAGTTGCGCCCGACGCACACCACCTTGCCCAGCGGGAAGTGGACCGGGGTGCCGTCGATGTAGTGGTGCTGGTAGCTCATGATGTAGCTCCGTGTGCTTTTGCTCCCTCTCCCCTTGGGAGAGGGTTGGGGTGAGGGTGTTCCAAATCGCTCCGAGCCGCCTATGGCGCCCTCACCCCCGGCCCCTCTCCCGAGGGGAGAGGGGAGTCGAGGCTTCAAACCGGGAAGATCTTGCCCGGGTTCATGATGCCATTCGGATCGAACACGGCCTTGATCGCCTTCATGTAGCCGATCTCCGCCTCCGAGCGGCTGTAGTGCAGGTAGTCGCGCTTGGTCATGCCCACGCCGTGTTCGGCGCTGATCGAGCCGTTGTACTTCTGCACGGTCTCGAACACCCACTGGTTGACCACCGCGCACTTGGCGAAGAACTCGTCCTTGGACAGATTGTCCGGCTTGAGGATGTTCAGGTGCAGGTTGCCGTCGCCGATATGGCCGAACCACACCACCTCGAAGTCCGGGTAGTTGGCCTCGACGATGCGGTCGATGTCGTGGAGGAAGGCCGGCACCTGGCCGACGGTGACCGAGATGTCGTTCTTGTACGGCGTCCAGTGGCTGATGGTCTCGGAGATGTACTCGCGCAGCTTCCACAGGTTCTCCAGCTGCTGCTGGCTCTGGCTCATCACGCCATCGACCACCCAGCCCTGCTCGACGCAATGCTCGAAGGTGGCCAGGGCCTGTTCGGCGACTTCCTCGGTGGTGGCCTCGAACTCCAGCAGGGCGTAGAACGGGCAGTCGGTCTCGAAGGCCGGCGGCACGTCGCCGCGGGCCATGATCTTGGCCAGGGCCTTGTCGGAGAAGAACTCGAAGGCGGTCAGGTCGAGCTTGTTCTGGAAGGCGTGCAGCACCGGCATGATCGAGTCGAAGTCCGGGGTGCCGAGAACCATCGCGGTGAGGTTCTTCGGCGCGCGTTCCAGACGCATGGTCGCTTCCACGACAAACCCGAGCGTACCTTCGGCGCCGATGAACAGCTGGCGCATGTCGTAGCCAGTGGCGTTCTTGATCAGGTCGCGGTTCAGCTCCAGCAGCTCGCCGGTGCCGGTGACCACCTTGAGGCCGGCCACCCAGTTGCGCGTCATGCCGTAGCGGATCACCTTGATGCCGCCGGCGTTGGTGCCGATGTTGCCGCCCAGCTGGCTGGAGCCGGAGGAAGCGAAGTCCACCGGGTAGTACAGGCCCTTCTCCTCGGCGAACAGCTGCAGCTGCTTGGTCACCACGCCCGGCTGGCAGACCACGGTGCGGTCGTACTCGTTGAAGGCGAGGACCTGGTTCATGTAGTCGAACGCCACCACCACCTCGCCGTTGGCCGCGACGGCGGCGGCGGACAGGCCGGTGCGGCCGCCCGAGGGCACCAGGGCGACCTTGTGCTGGTTGGCCCAGCGCACGATGGCCTGCACCTGCTCGACGGTCTTGGGGAAGACGATGGCGCTGGGCGCCGGGGCGAAATGCTTGGTCCAATCCTTGCCATAGGCGTTGAGGGAGTCGGCGTCGGTCAGCACCTTGCCGGCCTCCACCAGGGTCTTCAGCTCGTCGATCAGGGCGGGATTGGTCATCTGGGAACTCTCAAGCTGTTCATGGTCACCCTGAGAACGCTTCATCGGTCAGGGGTGGGCGTTTCGCGGGGTCCGTATGCTAGCATACGCACCCCGCCAATCGTGCCCCCGAGCCGATCCGCGGGGTCGGCCGCGGCCGATTTCCCTGACACTTTTTGTGGGACAACAGGTACTCCGATGAGCAAGACCTCTCTCGACAAGGGCAAGATCAAGTTCCTTCTGCTGGAAGGCGTGCACCAGAACGCCGTCGACACCCTGAAGGCCGCTGGCTACACCAACATCGAGTACCTCAAGGGCGCCCTGTCCGGCGACGAGCTGAAGGCCAAGATCGCCGACGCTCACTTCATCGGCATCCGCTCGCGCACCCAACTGACCGAGGAAGTCTTCGACTGCGCCAAGAAGCTGGTCGCCGTCGGCTGCTTCTGCATCGGCACCAACCAGGTCAACCTGGACGCGGCCCGCGAGCGCGGCATCGCCGTGTTCAACGCACCCTATTCCAACACCCGCTCGGTGGCCGAGCTGGTGCTGGCCCAGGCCATCCTGCTGCTGCGCGGCATCCCGGAGAAGAACGCCTCCTGCCACCGTGGTGGCTGGATCAAGTCGGCGGCCAACTCCTTCGAGATCCGCGGCAAGAAGCTCGGCATCATCGGCTACGGCTCCATCGGCACCCAGCTCTCGGTGCTGGCCGAGGCCCTGGGCATGCAGGTGTTCTTCTACGACACCGTGACCAAGCTGCCGCTGGGCAACGCCACCCAGATCGGCAACCTGTACGATCTGCTAGGCCTGTGCGACATCGTGTCGCTGCACGTGCCCGAGCTGCCGTCCACCCAGTGGATGATCGGCGAGAAGGAAATCCGCGCCATGAAGAAGGGCGGCATCCTGATCAACGCCGCGCGCGGCACCGTGGTCGAACTGGACCACCTGGCCCAGGCGATCAAGGACGAGCACCTGATCGGCGCCGCCATCGACGTGTTCCCGGTCGAGCCGAAGTCCAACGACGAAGAGTTCGAGAGCCCGCTGCGTGGCCTGGACCGCGTGATCCTGACCCCGCACATCGGCGGCTCCACCGCCGAGGCCCAGGCCAACATCGGCCTGGAAGTGGCCGAGAAGCTGGTCAAGTACAGCGACAACGGCACTTCCGTCTCCTCCGTCAACTTCCCGGAAGTCGCCCTGCCGGCGCACCCGGGCAAGCACCGCCTGCTGCACATCCACCAGAACGTGCCGGGTGTGATGAGCGAGATCAACACGGTGTTCGCCGAAAACGGCATCAACATCTCCGGCCAGTTCCTGCAGACCAACGACAAGGTCGGCTACGTGGTGATCGACGTCGACGCCGAGTACTCCGACCTGGCGCTGGAGAAGCTGCAGCACGTCACCGGCACCATCCGCAGCCGCGTCCTGTTCTGAGGCGCGTTGCCGCAATGAAAAAGGGAGGCTTCGGCCTCCCTTTTTCGTTGTGTCGTATGTCGCTGCGGTGCGCGCGGCGCACCCTACGCTCGGCGTGTAGCCCGGATGAATCCGGGATTGCGGGGCTCTTGGCCTTTCAGCGCACCGTCAGCGCGAAGCCGATGCGGGTCAGCCACTCGGCTTCCTGCTCGAAGTCGGCCTGGGTCAGCGGGTTGGCTTCCAGCCAGCCGCCGGGGAAGGTCAGGTCGAGGCTCTGCGGGCCGGCCTTGAGCTGCACCTTCGGCATGTCCTGGGTGCCGCGGATGTGATGGAAGAGGATGGCGAAGCGCAGCAGCACGCACAGGCGCAGCAGCTGCACGCCGTCCTCGCCGAACTCGGCGAAGCGGTCCTTGGGGATGTTGCGGCGGTGGCCGCGGACCAGCAGCGCCAGCATCAGCTGGTCGCGCCGGGAGAAGCCGGCCAGGTCGGAGTGCTCGATCAGGTAGGCGCCATGCTTGTGGTACTGGTAGTGGGCGATGTCCAGGCCGATCTCGTGCACCCGCGCACCCCATTGCAGCAGATCGCTGTGCCAGTCCTCGTCCAGCTGCCAGGTGTCGGCGACCTTGCCCAGCGCCTGCAGGGCCTTGGCCTCGACCCGCGCCGCCTGCTGCAGGTCGACGTGGTATCGCTCCATCAGCGCGCCCAGGGTGCGTTCGCGCACGTCCTCGTGGTGGTGGCGGCCGAGCAGGTCGTAGAGCACGCCTTCGCGCAACGCGCCTTCCGAATGATCGATGCGCTGCAGTTCGAGGGCATCGAACACGGCCTCGGCGATGGCCAGGCCGGCCGGGAAGATCTGCCGGCGATCGGGCTTGATGCCGTCGATCTCCAGCTTGTCGGCCTCGCCCAGCTTGAACACCTTGCGCTTGAGCCAGGCCAGGCCCTCGGGATTGATCTCGCCGTTGCCCAGCTCGCCGGCCTTGATCGCCAGGCCGATGGCGCGGATGGTGCCGGACGCACCCACCGCCTCCTGCCAGCCCAGGCGATGCAGGCCCTGCTCGATGCTCATCAGTTCCAGGCGCGCGGCGGTGTAGGCCTGTGCATAGCGCGCCGGGGTGATCTTGCCGTCCTTGAAGTAGCGCTGGGTGTAGCTGACGCAGCCCATCTGCAGGCTCTCGCGCAGCAGCGGCTCGAAGCGCTGGCCGACGATGAATTCGGTGCTGCCGCCGCCGATGTCCACCACCAGGCGCTTGCCAGGAGTGTCGGCGATGGTGTGCGACACGCCGAGATAGATCAGGCGCGCTTCCTCGCGCCCGGAAATCACTTCCACCTGATGGCCGAGCAGTTCGTCGGCGCGGCGGATGAACTCGGCGCGGTTGCGTGCCTCGCGCAGGGCGTTGGTGCCGACGATGCGCACGGCGCCCTGGGGCAGGTGCTGGATCAACTGGCCGAAGCGGCGCAGGCAATCGAGGCCGCGCTGCATGGCTTCCTCGCTGAGCTGGCGCTCCTCGTTGAGGCCGGCGGCCAGCTGCACCTTCTCGCCGAGCCGCTCGAGGATACGGATCTCGCCATGATCGGCCTTGGCCAGCACCATGTGGAAACTGTTGGAGCCCAGGTCGATGGCTGCAATCAGGGGATACTGCTTGGAGGTGTTGGGCATGAGGGATTCCTTGAGGAAACGCTGGCATCCTGCCACGACCAGGCAGGCGCTCCAATTGGTTCGCATGTTAACCGCCCGAGGCCTTGATGCCGTATTCTTTCATCAGCTTTTACCCTGGGATCGATAGCCAGGCTCAATGGCCTGCGGCTTTCGACTCGGGGCAAGGCGGGCTATCATGACCGCCAATTTTTTCCGCTTCCGACCACGGAGACTGTACATGAGCGAATTCATCACCAACGTCAGCGACACCAGCTTCGAAGACGATGTGATCAAGGCCGAAGGTCCGGTCCTGGTCGACTACTGGGCCGAATGGTGCGGCCCGTGCAAGATGATCGCCCCGGTCCTGGACGAGATCGCCCAGACCTACGCCGGCAAGCTGAAGATCTGCAAGCTGAACATCGACGAGAACCAGGAAACCCCGCCGAAGTACGGCGTGCGCGGCATCCCGACCCTGATGCTGTTCAAGAACGGCAACGTCGAGGCCACCAAGGTCGGCGCCCTGTCCAAGTCGCAGCTGGCCGCCTTCCTCGACGCCAATATCTGAGGCGTTCGCCGCTGTAGCAGAAGCCCCGCACATTGCGGGGCTTTTTCTTTGGACGCAGGCTGGACGCCACGATAAACGCGGTGTTACATTCGGGCCTGCGCCGGGTTCCCCGCCGCCCTCCAAGCCGTCGCCGATGCACTCCTCCCGATAATATCGAGCGATCCAGTCGCCCTCTCGCGGCGCGGCCAGCAAAGCCACAGGCTTTCCTTCCTTCTCTCATCTATCTACGTCATTCCTATGAATCTGACCGAACTCAAGCAAAAGCCGATTGCCGAATTGCTGGACATGGCCGACCAGGCTGGTCTGGAAAACATGGCCCGTTCGCGCAAGCAGGACATCATCTTCGCCCTGCTCAAGAAGCACGCGAAAAGCGGCGAAGAGATCTCCGGCGACGGCGTGCTGGAGATTCTCCAGGACGGCTTCGGCTTCCTGCGCTCCGCGGACTCCTCCTACCTGGCCGGCCCGGACGACATCTACGTCTCGCCCAGCCAGATCCGCCGCTTCAACCTGCGTACCGGCGACACCATCATCGGCAAGATCCGCCCGCCGAAAGAGGGCGAGCGCTACTTCGCCCTGCTCAAGGTCGACACCATCAACTTCGACCGTCCGGAAAACGCCAAGAACAAGATCCTGTTCGAGAACCTGACGCCCCTGTTCCCGACCAAGCGCCTGACCATGGAGGCCGGCAACGGCTCCAAGGAAGACCTCACCGGCCGCGTGATCGACCTCTGCGCGCCGATCGGCAAGGGCCAGCGCGGCCTGATCGTCGCCCCGCCGAAAGCGGGCAAGACCATCATGCTGCAGAACATCGCGGCCAACATCACCCGCAACAACCCCGAGTGCTACCTGATCGTCCTGCTGATCGACGAGCGCCCGGAAGAAGTGACCGAGATGCAGCGTACCGTGCGCGGCGAAGTGGTCGCCTCGACCTTCGACGAGCCGCCGACCCGCCACGTGCAGGTCGCCGAGATGGTGATCGAGAAGGCCAAGCGCCTGGTCGAGCACAAGAAGGACGTGGTCATCCTGCTCGACTCCATCACCCGCCTGGCGCGTGCCTACAACACCGTGATCCCGAGCTCCGGCAAGGTCCTCACCGGTGGTGTCGACGCCCACGCCCTGGAGAAGCCCAAGCGCTTCTTCGGCGCCGCCCGTAACATCGAGGAAGGCGGCTCGCTGACCATCATCGCCACCGCGCTGGTCGAGACCGGCTCGAAGATGGACGAGGTGATCTACGAGGAATTCAAGGGCACCGGCAACATGGAGCTGCCGCTGGACCGCCGCATCGCCGAGAAGCGCGTGTTCCCGGCCATCAACATCAACAAGTCCGGCACCCGCCGCGAGGAGTTGCTGACCGGCGAGGAAGAGCTGCAACGCATGTGGATCCTGCGCAAGCTGCTGCACCCGATGGACGAGATCGCCGCCATCGAGTTCCTCACCGACAAGCTGAAGGACACCAAGACCAACGAGGAATTCTTCTTGTCGATGAAGCGCAAGTAGGCACGAATCGTTGCACGCGAGGCCGGGGAAACCCGGCCTTTGCATGTGCGCAGCCTTCTGAATAACCCAGTTCGGCGCTAAACTTTGCGCCCCGACCTGTGAGGCCCAAGCATGCAGTATCGCGACCTGCGCGACTTCATCCGCGAGCTGGAAAAGCGCGGCGAACTCAAGCGCGTCCAGGCACCGGTATCACCGGTGCTGGAAATGACCGAAATCTGCGACCGCACCCTGCGCAAGGGCGGTCCGGCGCTGCTGTTCGAGAAGCCCACGGGCTTCGACGTGCCGGTGCTCGGCAACCTGTTCGGCACGCCCAAGCGCGTGGCGCTGGGCATGGGGGCAGAGGATGTGGGCGAGCTGCGCGAGATCGGCAAGCTGCTGGCCTTCCTCAAGGAGCCCGAGCCGCCCAAGGGTCTGAAGGACGCCTGGAGCAAGCTGCCGATCTACAAGAAGGTCATCAGCATGGCGCCCAAGGTGCTCAAGGACGCGCCGTGCCACGAGGTGATCGAGGAGGGCGAGGCCGTCGACCTCGGCAAGCTGCCGATCCAGCACTGCTGGCCGGGCGACGTGGCGCCGCTGATCACCTGGGGCCTGACCATCACCAAGGGCCCTAACAAGGAGCGGCAGAACCTCGGCATCTACCGCCAGCAGGTGATCGGCCGCAACAAGGTGATCATGCGCTGGCTCAGCCACCGCGGCGGCGCGCTGGACTACCGCGAGTGGTGCCAGAAGCACCCGGACAAGCCCTACCCGGTGTGCGTGGCCCTGGGCGCCGACCCGGCCACCATCCTCGGCGCCGTGACGCCGGTGCCGGACACTCTCTCCGAATACGCCTTCGCCGGCCTCTTGCGCGGCCACCGCACCGAGCTGGTCAAGGCCATCGGCTCGGACCTGCAGGTGCCGGCCAGCGCCGAGATCGTCCTCGAAGGTGTGATCCATCCGGGCGAGACCGCGCCGGAAGGCCCCTACGGCGACCATACCGGCTACTACAACGAGGTCGACACCTTCCCGGTGTTCACCGTCGAGCGCATCACCCGCCGCCGCGACCCGATCTACCACAGCACCTACACCGGCCGCCCGCCGGACGAGCCGGCGATCCTCGGCGTGGCGCTGAACGAGGTGTTCGTGCCGATCCTGCAGAAGCAGTTCCCGGAGATCACCGACTTCTACCTGCCGCCGGAAGGCTGCTCCTACCGCATGGCGGTGGTGACCATGAAGAAGCAGTACCCCGGCCACGCCAAGCGCGTGATGCTCGGCGTGTGGAGCTTCCTGCGCCAGTTCATGTACACCAAGTTCGTCATCGTCACCGACGACGATGTCAACGCGCGCGACTGGAACGATGTGATCTGGGCCATCACCACGCGCATGGACCCCAAGCGCGACACGGTGATGATCGACAACACGCCGATCGACTACCTCGACTTCGCCTCGCCGGTGTCCGGCCTGGGCTCGAAGATGGGCCTGGACGCCACCCACAAGTGGCCGGGCGAGACCAGCCGCGAGTGGGGCAGGGTGATCGAGAAGGACCCGGCCGTGGTCGCACGAGTCGACGAGCTGTGGGCGCAACTGGGGATCGACTGATGAAGCGCCTGTGGGAGCGGCCTTGGCCGCGAACGGAACAGCGCAGAGGCATCACAGCCAAGACGGAGTGCCGCACAGCCGCCCCCATGGGGGCCGTGGCATGAAGGTCACGCTGCAGCCCTCCGGCGCCGTGCTCGACGTACACGGCGGCGAGCGCATCCTCGACGCCGCGCGGCGCCTGGGCTACGAGTGCCCGCAGAGCTGCCGCAACGGCAACTGCCACATCTGCGCGGCATTGCTGGTGGAAGGCCGGGTGCGCCAGGACGGCGCCGAACTGGACCACGGCGAGCTGTTCACCTGCCTGGCCGAGCCGCTGGAGGACTGCGTGCTGCACTGGGACGGCGTGCTCGCCCCCGGTGAGTTGCCGGTGCGCACCTTCGGCTGCCAGGTCCTCGACCTGGCCGATCTGGGCGGCGACGTCTGCCGCGTGCGCCTGCGCGCGCCGGCCGGCAAGCCGCCGCGCTACCACGCCGGGCAGTACCTGCTGCTGCAGCGCGACGACGGCGAGTGGGCGGCCTTCTCCCTGGCCTCGGCGCCGCACGAGGGGCGCGATCTGGAGCTGCACATCCTGACGCGCGAGGACGCCCCGCGCCAACTGGTGGAGCAACTGCGCCGCACGCGCCTGGCGCGGGTGCAGATGCCGTTCGGCGACACCCACCTGGCCGAGTTGCCGGAGGGGCCGTTGGTACTGCTCGCCGCCGGCACCGGCATGGCGCAGATGCACAGCCTGATCGAGCACTGCCGGGCCACCGGCTTCACCCATCCGCTGCATCTGTACTGGGGCGTGCGCCAGCCGGAAGACTTCTACCACCTGGACCACTGGCGCGCCTGGGAAAACCAGCCCGGCCTGTACCTGCACCGGGTGGTCAGCGACGCCTGCACCGGCGATAGCCGCTGCGGCATGCTGCACGAGGCGGTGTGCCAGGACTTCGCCGACCTCAAGTCCCTGCACGTCTACGCCAGCGGCTCGCCGGGAATGGTCTACGGCACCCTGGACGCCCTGGTGGACGCCGGCATGGACGCCCACCAGATGCGCGCCGACGTGTTCGCCTACGCGCCCCGCTCCTGACCGGGCCGCCCTTGGGCGGCCCGGCAGGTTGCCTCAGTAGCGCAGCAGGCTGACGTCGTCGATGCGGATCTCGACGCTGCGATCGCCCTGGCTCTTCACCCGCAGGCCGTACTGCCCGTCGGCCGGTAGCTCGTCGGTCACGTCGAACAGGAACGACGACTTCAGCCGTGCCGGTTCGGCCGCGTGATCGGCGTGTGAAAGCTCCGCGCCGCCATGGCTGCTGGCGTGGTGCGCGGCGCCGAAGAAGGTCAGATAGCCGGCCAGCCGTTCGCCGCCCTGGCTGTCGGTGATCAGCACCTCGTAGGCGCCGTCGGGCTCCTCGGTGAAGGACACGACCATCTGCAGGACCAGTGCCGAGGCGTCGCTCGTCAGCACCTTGGGCGCGGACTTGCTGGTCTGGGGCGGGGGCGCCAGGTCGAGGCTCAGACCTTGCAGGGCCTGGCGCGGGGCGGCCTGCCAGAGGCGCTGCGGCTGCTGGCGTTCATTGGCCTGCAGCAGCTCTTCGCCCGCGCTGCTGCCGAGCGCGGCCACCGGGCTGCCGAGCTGATCGTAGACGTAGTCGGGGCTGAAGGCGGCCTGGTAGGCCTGCGCGACGCTGTATTCGACGCGCTGGCCGTTGGCGTCGAAGAACTGGTAGGGCCAGGGCACGGCCTGCAGCTCGGCCAGCGAGGGGCGTCGCCCGTTCGGCGAGCGTTCCCACTTCTGCCAGAGGTAGTCGATGTTGGCGTGGTGCAGCCAGAACACCGGGTCGAATCCGGCCGAGGGCACTTCGCCCATCAGGCCGGCGTGGGCCTTGTCGCGGTAGATCGAGTTCCACATGGTCAGGTCGTTGGAGACGCCGCCGATGTAGTTGTGCATCGCGCCGTGCGGGGCGCGGTCGATCTGGTTGCTGAAGACGCTGAAGACCCGGCTCTGGAACAGGCTGGTCACGTCCAGCAGCTTGTCCATGTTGGCGATGGGTGTGTTCTGGATCGGCTGGCCGGCGTTCAGGCTGGGCAGGCGTTCGGCGCTGAACAGGCTGGAGTTTGGCCTGCGGATGGGCTCGGGCATCACCCGATAGGCGATGTTGGTGTAGTCCCAGTAGGGCAGGGCGAAGTCGCGCTTGCCGGAGAGCTGGCGCACCACGGCCTCGAAATGCTGGATGTACAGGCGGTGCCAGAGCAGGAAGTGAATCTCCGAGCCGTCCTGGTGGGTGCAGGTGTTCCAGCCCCACTTGAGCTGGCCGATGTTGGTGTAGGACGGGCAGAGCGGGTTGTCGCCATCGGGAATGGTCGGCGGGATGGCGTGGGTGGCGCCCTGGTAGTACCAGCTGCGCGGGTCGGCGCAGCCCAGGGCGCGCATCTTCTGCAGGGCGGTCTGCAGCGCCATCAGATCGGGCAGGGCCGCGGCGGTGCTGGCGTTCTTGCGAACGAAGGGCGGGGCGTTGGTCGCGGTTTCGGCCTGGGCCTGGCTGGCGAGAAGCAAGGAGGCGCCGAGGAGGGCGCCGAGAGCGGCATGCTGCATAGATTCATCCCTGTATGCGGATCGACGGGAAAGGCTCTGGGCCTTTGCGAGGTGGCGTCGGGCCGGCGCCATCCGGCTCCGGGGCAGGCATCCGTGCCCGCGCTGGTGGAGGAGTCTAGCAGTGAATCGCGGAGGCGCCGCCACGGGGCGGCGCGGTGCTTCAGCGGACGAGCACGACCACCTTGCCCACGGCCTTGCGCTGGCCCAGGGCGTCGATGGCTTCGCCGCCGCGCGCCAGCGGGAAGGTCTGCGACACCAGCGGCTTGAGCTTGCCCTCGGCGTGCCAGGCGAACAGCTGCTCGAAGTTGGCCGCGTTGTCCTGCGGCTGGCGCTGGGCGAAGGAGCCCCAGAACACGCCGATCAGCGCCGCGCCCTTGAGCAGCGGCAGGTTGGCCGGCAGGGCCGGGATGCCGCCGCCGGCGGCGAAGCCGACCACCAGGAAGCGGCCGTTCCAGGCGATGGAGCGGAAGGCCTCCTCGAAAAGATCGCCCCCGACCGGGTCGTAGATCACGTCCACGCCCTGGCCGCCGGTGAGCTTCTTCACTTCTTCCTTGAGGCTCTGCTCGCTGTAGTTGATCAGGTGGTCGGCGCCGGCGTTGCGCGCCACTTCCAGCTTCTCGGCGGTGCTCGCCGCGGCGATCACCTTGGCGCCCATGGCCTTGCCGATCTCCACCGCCGCCAGGCCGACGCCACCGGAGGCGCCGAGCACCAGCAGGGTCTCGCCCGGCTGCAGGTTGGCGCGCTGCTTCAACGCGTGCATCGAGGTGCCGTAGGTCATGCCGAAGGCGGCGGCGCTGGTCAGCTCCATGCTCTTCGGCACGGGCAGCACGTTGTAGGCGGGTACCGCCACTTCCTCGGCGAAGCCGCCCCAGCCGGTCAGCGCCATGACCCGGTCGCCCGGCTTGAGGTGGGTGATCTTCTCGCCGACCGCCTTGACCACGCCGGCGGCCTCGCCACCCGGGGCGAACGGGAACGGCGGCTTGAACTGGTACTTGCCCTCGATGATCAGGGTATCGGGGAAGTTGACCCCGGCGGCGTGCACTTCGATCAGCACCTCGTTCTTCTTGGGTTCGGGGCTGGGCAGGTCTTCCAGGACCAGGCTGGAGGCCGGGCCGAAGGCTTTGCAGAGCAGGGCTTTCATCGCACTTTCCTCGGGTTCGTGACTGTCCGGCAGTGTAGGCGGCGGGTCGCGAGGGTCAACGAGCATGGCCGCATCTGATGGCGCCCCATAAGCACCGGGCTTGGGCATGGGGGCGGCTATGGCTATGCTAGGCGGCATCCGCCTTCGAGGAGTCGTCCGTGAAAAACTGCATCGCGTTGCTGCTGGCCCTGATCCTGCCCTGCGCCGCCCTGGCCAACAGCGGCGGTGGCGAGGAGAACGCCGCGCCCAAGGTCGCCTACTACAACCTGGTGCCGGCCCTGGTGGGCAATTTCGGCGCTGGGCCCAAGCTCAAGTTCTACAAGGCCGACATCGCCCTGCGGGTGACCGGCAGCGAAGCCGAGGAGCGGGTCGAGCACCACGAACCGCTGATCCGCAACCAGCTGGTGATGCTGTTCTCCCAGCAGACCGAGGCCAGCATGGCCGACGAGGCGGCCAAGGAGAAGCTGCGCCAGGACGCCCTCAAGCAGGTGCAGGAAGTGCTGACCCAGGAAGAAGGCAAGCCGATTGTCGAAGACCTGCTGTTCAACAACCTCATCATCCAGTAGGGCGGGTACAACCCGCGCCGGTCGTCGAGCAGCGCCCCGCACTTGCCAGGGGCGCGCTGGCGGGTTTCACCCGCCCTACGCCATCTGCGCCAGGGTCTTGCGGAAGCGCAGCAGGGCCGCGGTGAAGAACAGTGCGCCGATGCCGGCGATGGCCAGCAGCTGCGGCCAGACGATGGACAGCCCCGCGCCGCGGTAGAGGATGGCCTGGGCCAGGGCGACGAAGTGGGTGGTCGGCGCCGCCAGCATGATCTGCTGCACCAGCTCCGGCATGCTCTCGCGCGGCGTGGTGCCGCCGGAGAGGATCTGCAGCGGCAGCAGCACCAGGATGATCAGCAGGCCCAGCTGCGGCATCGAGCGCGCCACGGTGCCGAAGAAGATGCCCATCGAGGTGGTGGCGAACAGGTGCAGCGCCGCGCCCGCCAGGAACAGCGCCAGCGAGCCCTCGATCGGCACCTGCAGCCAGCCCTGCACCACCAGCAGCAGCGACAGCGCCGCCGCCACCAGCACCACCAGGCCCATCGACCAGACCTTGGCCAGCATGATCTCCAGCGGCGTCACCGGCATCACCAGCAGGTGCTCCACCGTGCCGTGCTCGCGCTCGCGGATCAGCGCCGCGCCGGTGAGGATGATCGACAGCATGGTGATCTGGTTGATCACCTCCATCACCGAGCCGAACCAGGCGCGCGTCAGGTTGGGGTTGAAGGCGACCCGCACCGCCAGCTCCGCCGGCTGCTGCAGCTCGCCCCGGTAGCGGCGGACGAACTCGGCCACCTCGCTGGCGCCGATGCTCTGGATGTAGCCGGCGCCGGTGAAGGCCATGCTCACCTGGGTGGCGTCGACGTTGAGCTGGATCGCCGGGCTGCGCCCGGCCAGCACGTCGCGCTGGAAGTCCGGCGGGATGTTGAGGGTGAAGGTGTAGCGGCCGGAGTCCATGCCGCGGTCCATCTGGCTCAGGTCGATGCGTTCCGGCGGCCGGAAGTAGGGCGCCTGGAAGGCCTGGACCAGGCGCTCGGAGAGCTGCGACTGGTCCTCGTCGACCACCGCGATGGCGGCGTTGTGTAGGCTCTCCGGCATGCTGGTGGCGGAGGAATACACGCCCAGGCTGAAGGCCCAGAGGATCAGCACCACCAGCGCCAGGTCGTGCTGCAGGCTGCGCAGTTCCTTGACGCCGAGGTGGAGGATATTGGCCAGGCGTTCCATCACACCTCCTGTTTGCGCAGCAGGCTGGCGCTGAGCAGGGTCAGCAGCGGCACGGTCAGCGCCAGGGCGAGGAAGTAGCCGGCCAGGTCCTGCAGTTCGAGGGCCTTGGAGAAGATGCCGCGGCTGATCACCAGGAACTGCGAGGTCGGGTAGACCTGGCCGATCAGCGCGCCGAAGCCTTCCAGCGAGGCCACCGGGTAGATCAGCCCGGAGAACTGCACGGCCGGCAGCAGGGTGGCGATGGCGGTGCCGAACACGGCGGCGATCTGGCTCTTGGTAAAGGTCGACATGAGCAGGCCCAGGCCCGTGGCGCAGGCGACGTAGAGCAGGGCGCCGAGGCCGAGGGTCAGCCAGCTGCCCTTGAGCGGCACGTCGAACACGGTGATCGCGAGCAATACCAGCAGGGCGCAGTTGAACAGGCCCAGGGCGATGTAGGGCAGCTGCTTGCCGAGGAGGAATTCCAGCCGCGTCACCGGGGTGACGTAGAGGTTGGTGATCGAGCCCAGCTCCTTCTCGCGCACCACGCCGAGGGCGGTGAGCATCGCGGGAATCAGCATCAGCAGCAGCGGGATCACCGCCGGCACCATGGCCTTGAGGCTCTCCACGTCCGGGTTGTAGCGGTAGCGCACTTCCAGCTCGGCGGCGCCGGCCGCCTGGGGCTGCGGCGAGCGCCGCGCCAGTTCGGCCAGGTAGTGCTGGTGCAGGCCGGTGACGTAGCCCTTGATGGTCTCGGCGCGGGTCGGCATGGCGCCGTCGATCCACATGCCGATCTGCGGGCTGGCGCCGCGCTTGAGGTCGCGGCCGAAGTGCGGCGGTATCTCCACCGCCAGACTGATGTCGCCGTTGCGCAGGCGTCGTTCCAGGTCGGTGTAGTCGGTGAGCGGCGGCTTCTCCAGGAAGTAGCGCGAGCCGGACAGGTTCAGGTGGTACTCCTGGCTGGTGGTGGTGCGGTCGCGGTCGAGCACGGCGAAGGTCAGGTCCTCCACGTCCAGGCTGATGCCGTAGCCGATGATGAACAGCAGCAGCACCGTGCCGAGCAGGGCCATGCCGCCGCGGATCGGGTCGCGGCGCAGCTCCAGCGACTCGCGCCGGGCATAGCTGAGCAGCCGGCGCGGGCTGAAGCGCTGGCGTTGCGGCGGCGGCGCCTGTTCCAGCGGCGGCGCCTCGCTGACCGGCTGCTCGCCGACCGCTTCCTGCAGGTAGGCGATGAAGGTGGCTTCCAGGCTGTCCAGCCCGCGCTTGTCCATCAGCCCCTGGGGCGTGTCGCTGTCCAGCACCTTGCCGGCGTGCATCAGCGAGATGCGGTCGCAGCGCTGCGCCTCGTTCATGAAGTGGGTGGAGATGAAGATGGTCACCCCGTCGTTGCGCGACAGGTCGAGCATCAGTTGCCAGAAACCGTCGCGCGCCACCGGGTCGACCCCCGAGGTGGGTTCGTCGAGGATCAGGATTTCCGGCTGGTGGATCACCGCCACGGCCAGCGACAGGCGCTGGCGGATGCCCAGCGGCAGGCGCTCGGGGAGCATGTCCATGACCGCGCCGAGGTCGAAGCGCGCGGCCATCTGCGCCACCCGCGGCTCGA
The DNA here is from genome assembly GCF_019655855.1 of Pseudomonas paralcaligenes. Taxonomy (GTDB): domain Bacteria; phylum Pseudomonadota; class Gammaproteobacteria; order Pseudomonadales; family Pseudomonadaceae; genus Aquipseudomonas; species Aquipseudomonas paralcaligenes. The sequence continues at coordinate 212,291 of NZ_BPFX01000002.1, forward strand.
TGGCGGTGGCCGGCACGTGGAACAGCTGGGCGTGCAGCACCAGGTTCTGTCGCACCGTCAGCTCGCCGTACAGGGAAAACGCCTGGGACATGTAGCCGACCCGCTTGCGCGTGGCCATGTCCTTCGGGTCCACCGCCTGGCCGAACAGCAGGGCCTCGCCCTCGCTGGCCGGCAGCAGGCCGGTGAGCATCTTCATGGTGGTGCTCTTGCCGCAGCCGTTGGAGCCGAGGAAGCCGAAGATCTCGCCGCGGCGGATGCGGAACGATACCCGGTCCACCGCCACGAAGTCGCCGAAGCGCATGGTCAGGTCGCGGGCCTCGATGGCGATCTCGCTGCTGTCGTGCAGCGGCGGGATCACCACCTCGCGGTGGCCGCGCCGGCGCTCCTCCGGCAGCAGGGCGATGAAGGCCTGCTCCAGGCTGTCGCAGCCGGTGCGCCGGCGCAGCTCGGCCGGGCTGCCGGTGGCCAGCACGCGGCCGGCGTCCATCGCCACCAGGTGGTCGAAGCGCTCCGCTTCCTCCATGTAGGCGGTGGCCACCAGCACGCTCATCTGCGGGCGCTGGCTGCGGATGCGGCCGATCAGGTCCCAGAACTGGTTGCGCGACAGCGGGTCGACGCCGGTGGTGGGCTCGTCGAGGATCAGCAGGTCGGGATCGTGGATCAGCGCGCAGCACAGGCCGAGCTTCTGCTTCATGCCGCCGGACAGCTTGCCCGCCGGCCGCTCGCGGAACGCCGCCATGCCGGTGCTGCGCAGCAGGTCGTCGATGCGCCGCTCGCGCTCGGCGGCGCCCTGGCCGAACAGGCGGCCAAAGAAGTCGAGGTTCTCGAACACCGACAGGGTCGGATAGAGGTTCCTGCCCAGGCCCTGGGGCATGTAGGCGATGTGCGGGCAGACCTCGCGGCGGTGGCGGCGGCTGGCCATGTTGCCGCCGAGCACCTCGACCGTGCCGTGCTGGATCTGCCGGGCGCCGGCGACCAGCGCCAGCAGGCTGGACTTGCCGACCCCGTCCGGGCCGATCAGCCCGACCATGCGCCGCGCCGGCAGCTCCAGGTCGATCCGTTCGAGCGCTTTGGTCTGGCCGTAGTCGAGGCCGACGCCGGCGAGCCGGGCGACCACCTCGTTCATTGCGGGACCTTGATCGTCAGGTGCTCGGGCCATTCGGCCTCAGGGTCGAGACGTAGGTAGGCCATGCCCGGCACCCCGGTCTTCACCTGCTGCAGGTGCTTCTGCAGCAACCCGGGGTCGATGCGCGCCTTGACCCGGAACATCAGCTTCTCGCGCTCGCTGGCCGTCTCCACCGTCTTCGGCGTGAACTGGGCGACGCTGGCGACGTAGCTGACCTTGGCCGGGATCACGTATTGCGGCGCGGCGTCGATCACCAGGCGCACCTCGCTGTCGAGCGCCACCAGGCCGGCCTGGCGCTCGGGCAGGAAGAAGGTCATGTAGACGTCGGTGAGGTCGACCAGGTTGAGCACCTTGCCGCCTGCGCCGAGCACTTCGCCGGGCTGGGCGACGCGGTACTGCACGCGGCCGGCGCGCGGCGCCTTGAGCCGGCTGTCGTCGAGGTCCGCCTGCAGGCGGTCGACGCTGGCGCGGGCGGCCTCCACGGCGGACTCCGCCTCGATCGCCTGGGACTGGGCGGCGGCGATGCCGGCGGCGGCGGAGCTGACCTGGGCGCGGGCCGCGGCCAGCGCCGCCTCGGCGCTCTGCAGGCGGGCCAGGTCATCGTCCAGCTGCTGCTGGGCCATGGCGTTGCGCTTGACCAGGGTGGCGCTGCGGGCGTAGCGCTTGCGCGCCGCGTCCAGCTCGGCCTGGCGCTGGCGCACCACGGCCTCGGCGGTGAGCTTCTCGCTCTCGCGCAGGCTGATCTGGCTGGTGGCGGTGATGCGGCCGTTCTCGGCCTGCTTCAGTTGCGCCCTGGCCTGGGCCAGCTGGGCCTCCAGCACCTGGGTGTCCATCTGCGCGAGGACCTGCCCGGGCTGGACGAAGTCGCCTTCGTCGACCTCGATGGCGGCGATGCGCCCGGCCAGCTTGGTGGCGACATCCACCTCGGTGGCCTCGATCCGCCCGTTGCCGCTGGCGAAGCCCTCGCCCAGCCCTTGCGGGCGAAGTTGCCACCAGGCCGCGGCGACCAGCAGGGCCAGGCCGGCGGCGATCAGGTAGGGCAGGGGACGTTGCGTTTTGTTCATCTCGGCTTCCCTTCTGCGAGCCCCGTCGAGGGGATGGTTAGCAGGCTTCCATTCTCTGCCGGTCGTGGTTGCGGCAACGTGACTCAGGTCAAGCGGATGGCCTGCCGTGGGTGGCGAAAGTGGCGTTCCAGACGCAGGTACGGTTGCGCCCGTCGTGCTTGGCACGGTACAGCGCCTGGTCGCTGCGCGCCACCAGCGCGCCCGGGTGTTCCTCGGTTATCGGCTCGGCCACAGCCAGGCCGATGCTCAGGGTCAGCCGCCCCTCGGGGCTCGCCGGATGGACGATGGCCAGCGCGGCGATCAGCGCATGGACCCGCGCGGCCACATGCTCGCCGCCTTCCAGGCCGGTGTTGGCGAGGATGATGGCGAATTCCTCGCCGCCGTAGCGGCAGGCGACGTCGCCCTCGCGTTGCAGGCTGTTCTGCAGCACTTCGCCGACCTGGCGTAGGGCATCGTCGCCGGCCAGGTGGCCGAGGCTGTCGTTGAACGCCTTGAAGTGGTCGATATCCAGCATCAGCAGCGCCAGCGGCGCGTCGATCCGGCGCAGGCGGCGCCATTCGCCCTGCAGCTGCTGGTCGAAGAAGCGCCGGTTGTACAGGCCGGTCAGGCCGTCCAGGTGCGACAGGCGCTGCAGGCGGGCCTCCAGCTCCAGGCGCTCGCTGTTGTCGCGGGACACGGCGATCAGGTATTCGCGCTCGCCCTGTTGCACCAGCTGGGTGTTGATCTCCGCCGGCTGGCGGCTGCCGTCCTGGCGGTACAGCTCGCGCTGGAAGATGCGCGACTGGTTGTCCTGGCGCGCCGTGCGCACCTCCTCCAGCCAGTCGTGGAAGCCCGGCAGCAGGCGTTCGGGGTCGTCGCGCAGGAGCTGGGCGAACTGCTCGGCGGGGTAGCCCAGGCCGGCGTGGGTGGCGCGGTTCATGTGCAGCAGCTCGCGGCTGCGGGTATCGAAGATGAACAGGCTGTCGTGACTGGAGTCGGTCAGGTCGAGCACCAGTTGCAGGCGCTCGCGGCTGTCGCGCAGGTGGCGCTCGGTCTCCTCGCGGCGCGCGGCTTCCTCGTGCAGGCGGCGGTTGGCCATCTGCATGGCGCTGGCGCGGCGCATGTTCTCCAGCGCCAGCGCCAGGGCGGCGACCAGCAGCAGGCTGATGGCCAGGCCGGCGCCCAGGACCACCTCCGGCAGCGGCGTGTCCAGGCTCTGCAGCAGGCTCGCGGTGGGGCTCAGCTGCAGGCTGAAGGAGCCGTTGTTGAGCAGGTGCAGGCCCACCTCGCGGGCCATCTGCAACTGGGTGTCGGGGTGCTCGTAGCTGTACAGGCTGCGCTGGTTCTCCAGCAGCCGCACGCTGAAGCTGCCCCGGTCGAGCTGGGCCAGCAGCTCGTCCATCAGCGGCTCGACGCGGAACACGCCCTGCAGGAAGCCGTCGAACTCGCGCTTGCCCGTGCCGTCCTGCAGGTACAGCGGGGTGTAGAGGATGAAGCCGAGGCCGCCCTGGACCAGCGGGAAGCTGTTGGAGAAGCGCTGCTCGCCGGTCTGCCTGGCCTGCATCGCCAGCGGGTAGTTGGGGTGGTCGGGAGTCAGGCGGAAATTGACCGCCGCCTCGTTGCCGAGCAGGGGCAGCAGCCAGCGTATCCGCAGGTCGGCGCCGGTCCACTGGACGGACTGGTAGGCGGGGAAGTCGGCCAGCGCCAGCTCCGCTTCCTGTTCCCAGCTCTCCCGCGGCAGGCGCCCCAGGCTGTTCCACAGGCGGGCGATGCGGCCGAGGCTTTCCACCTCGGTATGCAGGGTGGCTTCCAGGCGGCGCGCGAGGGTGCGCGCCTCGTAGTCCACCCTTTCGTTCACGCGTGCCTGCTGGGCCTGTTCCAGTTGGCGCCAGAGCATGATGCTGGCCATGTTCAGCGCCAGGAATACGAGGACCAGCGCCAGGCGCGCCGGCCAGATGGGACGTACGCGCATGGTCGGCTCCGCAGGCTATGTCATGGTGATAGCACAGCGCCGATGGCGACTCAACGCATGGCGAGGATGGCCTGCCACTGTGCGTCGCTCACCGGCATCACCGACAGGCGGCTGCCGCGTTGCACCAGGGCCAGTTCGGCCAGGGCGGGATTGTCGCGCAGGCGCGCCAGCGGCAGCACCTGGGGGAAGGCCTCGACGAACTCCACGTCCAGCGCGCTCCAGGGATTCTTCTCGGCGCTGGCCTTGGGGTCGTGGTAGTGGCTGCCCGGGTCCAGCGCGGTGGGGTCCGGGTAGACCGGCCCGGCGATGCGGGCGATCCCGGCGATGCCTGGCTCGGGGCAGCTGGAGTGATAGAAGAAGAACAGCTCGCCCGCCTGCATGCTGCGCATGAAGTTGCGCGCCTGGTAGTTGCGCACGCCGTCCCAGCGGGCTCGGCCGAGCTTCTGCAGGTGGTGGATGGACAGCTCGTCGGGTTCCGATTTCATCAGCCAGTAAGGCATGAACTTTGCTCCTGTGTGCCGGTCCTTTCGCGGGCGCCGTCGCCGGGCCCGCGGTCGACTGCCGGACGGCCGAAAAGAATGTGTGGATCGCGCCTTGATCGGATTCGCTTCGAGGTGCAGGCTAGGCGCCCTCGTCGCGGCCAACAACACAACGACCGCCGCCGGTAACGAGCAGCAACACGCCTACAGGGGGAGGCAACTCGATGAAACGCAAACCGGATCTGTTGTGGGTACTGGTCATCCTGTTCGGCCTGGGCATGGTAACCACAGGTTACACCCAGGGTCTGTGGGACCGTCAGGGTAACCCGCCGGCCACCGAGCAACAGCCCTGATCCACAGCCCGCATCGCCGCAGGGAACGCGGCGCCTTCACCGCCTCTCAGCCGTACCATCGCAGATCGGTCACCACCGCACCGAGCCTGACGTCCCAACTGGCCAAGGCCAGCCTGTCCACCCGCTGACACTCGTGAGCTGCGCCCAGAAGCGTCGGTTTGTGCCATTTTTTGCGCCTCTGCAGGTAAGCCAGGCTGCGGTCGTAGAAGCCTCCGCCCATCCCCAGTCGTCCGCCGTACGCGTCGAAGCCCACCAGTGGCAGCAGGATCAGGTCCAGAGCCCAGGCCTTGCGCTGGCGCGCCCGGCGGATGGCCGGCTCCTCGATGCGGAAGCGGTTGCGCACCAGCGCCTCGCCCGGCCGCACCCGCTGGAAGTGCATGCGAGTGCGTGGCCAGGGGCCGAGCACGGGCAGGTAGGTGGCCTTGCCACGGCGCTGCGCCGCGCGCAGCAGCGGACGCGGGTCGATCTCGCCGTCGTTGGGCAGGTACAGGGCGATGTGGCGGGCGCGGCGGAACAGCGGATGCTGCGCCAGCTGGCGGTAGAGGCCGCGGGCGGCGCGTCGTTGTTGCAGGGGGGGGAGGTTGCGGCGAGCCTGGCGGAGCTGGCGGCGTAGCGCCGCGCGTGAAAGATCACCAGCCAGGATCATGGAATTCGGGACTCCCCGGTCGTGCCGCTGTCGGGTTAGCCCTTGAACCCGAAAGTTCAAGGTGGAGATTGCAGGAGGCGTTAAGGCTTTCCGTCAGGCGGACATGCACACCGGCCCCGCTGGCAACCCCCGTGGTTGTGCGTATCGGCTCAGGGACATCACCGACTGGCCAACACACCAGGGAGCTCGGGGGCGAGTATACCCCATTCGGGCGCGCTGCGATCAGAGCGCGTGACCATCCGGATCGGCGGCGAGGGCGGAGTCGACGCGGCCGAGCAGGTCGCGCACCTGCTCGCGGGCGGCGCTGGCCTCCTGATCCAGACGCTGCTGCTTGTGCAGCAGGTCGTGGGTGATGTTCAGCGCGGCCATGACCGCGATGCGGTCGGCGCCGATGACTTTGCCGCCGGAGCGGATCTCGCGCATCTTGCCGTCGAGATAGCGCGCGGCGCTCTCCAGGTTGGCGCGTTCGTCCGCCGGGCAGGCGATGCAGTATTCCTTGTCGAGGATATGCACGGTTACGGTTTTCGACTGGGTCATGAGTCCTGCTCCAGAGCTTTCAGGCGCGAAATCATCGCTTCGACCTTCTGCCGGGCCAATTCGTTCTTTTCGACCAGATGAGCGCGCTCTTCGCGCCAGCTCTTCTCCGCGGCGAGCAGGGAGCGATTCTGCGTCTTCAGCTGCTCGACACGCTGGATCAGCAGCTCCAGCTTGCCCGTGAGGGCTTGCAGTTCGGGGTTTTCCATCGTCTCCATACCTGGGCCGTGATCCCGGCACTATAAAGGATCGCGGGGAGGGGGCGGCAAGCGGCGTGCGGCAACGATGCGGTGGAAACCACAGCGCGCAGGCCCTACGATACGAAACCTTCATTCTAGAGATCGCGCGGTTCAGCGCCTGGTTGCCATGCCCACTTCGAATTCCCCCTACGCCGCCTTCGCCGCCCTGCTGGCGAACTCCGGCAAAGCCGTTTCCCCCGCCGAACTGCACGGCCTGCTGCTGGGCCGCAGCTGCGCCGGTGCCGGCTTCGAGGCCGACGCCTGGCTGCAGGACGCCAGCGAGCTGCTCGGCGCCGAGCCGGCCGACAACGTGCGCCAGGCCCTGGTCGGCCTGCAGGAGATGGTCAAGGGCGAACTCGCCGGCAACGACATCACCCTGGTCCTGCTGCTGCCCGGCGACGACGAACCGCTGGCCGAGCGGGCCAAGGCCCTGGGCCAGTGGTGCCAGGGCTTCCTCGACGGCTTCGGCATGATCCTCGGCAACGCCGCGCTGAGCGCCGAGGCCATGGAAGTGCTGCAGGACCTCTCCGCCATCGCCCAGATCCAGAGCGCGCTGGAGGAATCCGAGGACGGCGAGAGCGACTATATGGAAGTGATGGAATACCTGCGCGTCGCCCCGCTGCTGCTGTTCACCGAGTGCGGCAAGGCCGAAGCGCCCGCGCCCAAACCTTCCCTGCATTAAGGTCGAGCCATGGTCAGCATCCCCAGGTCGGAATACGCCCGTCGGCGCAAGGCGCTGATGGAGCAGATGGAACCCAACAGCATCGCCATCCTGCCGGCGGCGCCGGTGTACATCCGCAACCGCGACGTCGAGCACGTCTACCGCCAGGACAGCGATTTCCAGTACCTCACCGGCTTCCCCGAGCCGGAGGCGGTGATGGCCCTGATCCCCGGCCGCGAGCATGGCGAATACGTGCTGTTCTGCCGCGAGCGCGACCCCGAGCGCGAGCTGTGGGACGGCCTGCGCGCCGGCCAGGATGGTGCGGTGGCCCAGTACGGCGCCGACGACGCCTTCCCCATCGGCGATATCGACGACATCCTGCCGGGCCTGATCGAGGGCCGCGAGCGGGTCTACTACGCGATCGGCACCAACCAGGAGTTCGATCACCGGCTGATGGAGTGGGTCAACGTGATCCGCTCCAAGGCGCGCCTCGGCGCGACGCCGCCCAACGAGTTCGTCGCGCTCAACCACCTGCTGCACGACATGCGCCTGTACAAGAGTGCGGCTGAGGTGAAGGTGATGAAGGCCGCCGCCGAGATCAGCTCGCGCGCCCACGTGCGGGCCATGCAGGCGAGCCGCCCCGGCCTCCATGAGTACCACCTGGAAGCCGAGCTGGACTACGAGTTCCGCAAGGGCGGGGCGAAGATGCCGGCCTACGGCTCCATCGTCGCCGCCGGCAAGAACGCCTGCATCCTGCACTACCGCGAGAACGACGCGCCGCTGCGCGACGGCGACCTGGTGCTGATCGACGCCGGCTGCGAGATCGACTGCTACGCTAGCGACATCACCCGCACCTTCCCGGTTTCCGGCACCTTCTCGCCCGAGCAGAAGGCCATCTACGAGCTGGTGCTCAAGGCCAACGAGGAGGCGTTCAAGTACATCGCCCCCGGCAAGCACTGGAACGAGGCCCACGAGGCCACGGTGCGGGTGATCACCGCCGGCCTGGTGGAGCTCGGCCTGCTCGAAGGCGACGTTGAGCAACTGATCGCGAGCGAAGCCTACAAGCCCTTCTACATGCACCGCGCCGGCCACTGGCTGGGCATGGACGTGCATGACGTCGGCGACTACAAGGTCGGCGGCGAATGGCGCGTGCTCGAACCGGGCATGAGCATGACCGTGGAGCCGGGCATCTACATCGCCACCGACAACGACAAGGTGGCGAAGAAGTGGCGCGGCATCGGCGTGCGCATCGAGGACGACGTGGTGGTGACCCGGACCGGCTGCGAAGTCATCACCGGCGGCGTGCCCAAGACGGTCGCCGAGATCGAGGCGCTGATGGCCGCCGCGCACCAGGCCGCCTGATGGCCCACGCGCAGCTCGTCATCGTCGGCGGCGGCCTGGTCGGCGCCAGTCTGGCCCTGGCGCTGCAGGCCGGAGCCAGGGCGCGCGGCTGGCGCATCGTGCTGGTCGAGCCGTTCGCCCCGGGCGACGCCTGGCAGCCGAGCTACGACGCCCGTTCCAGCGCCCTGTCCTACGGCAGCCGGCAGATCTTCGAGCGCCTCGGCCTGTGGCCGGCGCTGGCCGAGCGGGCCGAGGCCATCACCCGCATCCAGGTCTCCGACCAGGGCCGCTTCGGCGCCACCCGCCTGTCCGCCGAGGATGAAGGCGTGCCGGCCCTCGGCTATGTGCTGGAGAACGCTTGGATGGGCCACTGCCTGTGGCGCGCCCTCGACCCCGGCGTGGTCGAGTGGCGCTGCCCGGCGGAAGTGACCCGCATGGAGGCGCTGGACGACGGCTACCGCCTGTTCCTCGACGACGACTCCAGCCTGGACTGCGACCTCGCCGTGCTGGCCGATGGCGGCCGCTCGGGTCTGCGCGAACAGCTCGGCATCGCCGTGCGCCACACCCCATACGATCAGTGCGCGCTGATCGCCAACGTCAGCACGGCCGACGCCCACGGCGGCCAGGCCTTCGAGCGCTTCACCGAGCAGGGGCCGCTGGCTCTGCTGCCGCTGGCGGACGATCGCTCCGCGCTGGTGTGGACCCGCCCGCCGGTGGATGCCGAGCGCCTGCAGCGCCTGCCCGAGCGCGAGTTCCTCGGCGAGCTGCAGCAGGTCTTCGGCTACCGCCTCGGCGCGCTGCGCCAGGTCGGCGCCCGCCACGTCTACCCGCTGGCGCTGGTCGAGGCCACCGAGCAGGTGCGCCCGCACCTGGTGGTGCTCGGCAACGCCGCCCACAGCCTGCACCCGGTGGCGGGGCAGGGCTTCAACCTTTCCCTGCGCGACGCCCAGGCGCTCGCCGACACGCTGCTGGAGAGCGAGGGTGGCGTCGGCGAATTCGCCACGCTGCAGCGCTACCTGGAGCGCCAGCGCCAGGACCAGGCCCTGACCGTGGGCTTCTCCGACCGCGTCACGCGCCTGTTCGGCCGCGGCGAGTCGCTGCTGGTGGCCGGACGCACCCTGGGCCTGCTCGGCCTCGATCTGCTACCGCCGGCCAAGCGCTGGTTCGCCCGCCAGGCCATGGGCCTGGGCACCCGCACCCTATGAGAAAGACCGATGACTGATCGTAAACTGGCGCGCCGCGCGCGCCTGCTGCGGCTTGGCCTGAACCTGTATCCGCCCTACCTGGGCGCGGGCATCCGCGTGCAGCGCATTTCCGCCGACTGCCGCGAGGCGCGGGTGAAGATGGCCTTGCGCTGGTACAACCGCAACTTCGTCGGCACCCAGTTCGGCGGCTCGCTGTACAGCATGATCGACCCCTTCTACATGCTGCTGCTGATGCCCCTGTTGGGCGACGACTATATCGTCTGGGACAAGGCCGCCAGCATCGACTTCGTCAGCCCGGGCAAGGGCCCGGTGTTCGCCGACTTCCGCATCGACGACGCCCTCCTGGCGGAAATCCGCGACAAGACCGCCGGCGGAGACAAGTACCTGCCCGAGCTGCACGTGGAGATTCGCGACGGCGAAGGTACCCTGGTGGCTACCGCGCACAAGACCCTGTACGTGCGCCTGAAGCCGCGTGCGCGGCAAGCGGCATAAGGAAGCGAGATGCAAGCGGACCTGATCATCGTTGGTGCCGGCATGGTCGGCAGCGCCCTGGCCCTGGCCCTGGAACACAGCGGCCTGGAGATTCTGGTGGTCGATGGCGGGCCGCTCAGCGTGCGCCCCTTCGATGCCGAAGGCGCCTTCGAGCCGCGGGTCAGCGCCCTGTCCGCGGCCAGCCAGCGCATCCTCGAACGCCTGGGTGTGTGGGACGGCATCGCCGCCCGGCGCGCCTCGCCCTACCGCGACATGCGCGTGTGGGACGGTTCCGGCACCGGCAGCGTGCACTTCTCCGCCGCCAGCGTGCATGCCGAGATGCTTGGCCATATCGTCGAGAACCGGGTGGTGCAGGACGCCTTGCTCGATCGCCTGCACGACAGCCGCATCGGCCTGCTCGGCAGCGCGCGCCTGGAGCAGCTGCGCCGCTCCGGTGACGGCTGGCTGCTGACCCTGGCCGACGGCCGCGAGCTGCGCGCGCCGCTGCTGGTGGCCGCCGACGGCGCCAACTCGGCGGTGCGTCGCCTGGCCGGCTGCGCCACCCGCGAGTGGGATTACCTGCACCACGCCATCGTCACCAGCGTGCGCTGCGAGCGGCCGCACCAGGCCACCGCCTGGCAGCGCTTCACCGACGACGGCCCGCTGGCCTTCCTGCCGCTCGACCGCCAGGGCGACGCGCACTGGTGCTCGATCGTCTGGTCCACCGTGCCGGAGCAGGCCGAGCGCCTGATGGCGCTGGACGACGCGGCCTTCCGCCACGAGCTGGGCAAGGCTTTCGAGTGGAGCCTGGGGCCGGTCGTCGCGGCCGATCCCCGGCTGTGCATCCCGCTGCGCCAGCGCCACGCCAAGCGCTACGTGGAAAGCGGCCTGGCGCTGATCGGCGACGCCGCCCACAGCATCCACCCGCTGGCCGGCCAGGGCGTCAACCTCGGCTTCCTCGACGCCGCGGTGCTGGCCGAGGTGCTGCTGCACGCGCTGGAGCGTGGCGAACAGCCGAACGACGTGCGCGTGCTGAGCCGCTACGAGCGCCGGCGCATGCCGCACAACCTAGCGATGATGGCGGCGATGGAGGGCTTCGAGCGCCTGTTCCAGGCCGACCCGCTGCCGATCCGCTGGCTGCGCAACAGCGGCCTGAACTGGGTCGACGAGCTGCCGGACGCCAAGGCCCTGTTCGTCCGTCGCGCCCTCGGCCTGGCCGGCGACCTGCCGGTGCTGGCGCGGGTATAGCGCTCCGGCCCGAGGGTTTGCCAGAAGCGGGTGGCATGAGTGGCTTGCCAGCAGCCGGCCTCATCCGGACAATGCGATGAATTATCATTTGTAACTTCATCGCCATGTCCTGCTCCGACTCTCGTTCCCTGCATGCGCTCTACAGCGAGCACAACGGCTGGCTGAAGGGCTGGTTGCGTGCCCGCCTTGGCAATGCCAGCGATGCGGCCGACCTGGCCCAGGACACCTTCGTCCGGGTGCTCGCCGCGCGCAACGTCGAGGCCATCCGCGAGCCGCGCACCTACCTCAGCGCCATCGCCCGCGCGCTGATGATCGACAAGTTCCGCCGCCAGGCCATCGAGCAGGCCTATCTGGACGCGCTGGCGCTGCGCCCCGAGCCGCTGGACATTGCCCCGGAAACCCGCCTGTTGATCCTGGAAACCCTGACCGCCGTCGATGCCATGCTCGACGGCCTGGGCGAGCGCACCCGGCGCATCTTCCTCGCCGTGCAGCTCGAAGGGCTGAGCTACGTGGCCACGGGCGAGCGTCTCGGCGTGTCGGTGACCACGGTGAAGAAGCACATGATCCGCGCCATGACCCAGTGCCTGTTGTTGGTGGACGATTGAATGGCCGCCAGCCTGGATCGCAAGACCCTAGAAGCCGCCGCCACCTGGTACGTGCAGCTCAACGCCGCGCCGCCCAGCGAGGCCGAGCGCCAGGCCTGGCGTGACTGGCTGGGCGAGAGCGCGGCCAATGCCCAGGCCTGGGCGCGGGTGGAAAAGCTCCAGCGGCAACTGGGTGCTCTGCCGCAGGAGGTGGCCTTGCCGACTTTGGCCGGGGTGCGTGCCCGGCGCCGGGCCGTGCTCAAGACCCTGGGCATCCTGCTGGCGGTGGGCGCCACCGGCTGGACGGCCGGCGAGCTGGCGCCGACCGCGGCCTGGCTGGCCCAACACCGCACCGCCAAGGGCCAGCGTCGTCGCCTGCGTCTGGAGGATGGCAGCCGACTCGACCTGAATACCGACAGCGCGGTGGATGTCGCCTACGACGACACCTTGCGCCGGGTGTACCTGCGCCGTGGCGAGATATTCATCGAGACCGTCGCCGATCCGGCGGGCCGCCCCTTCGTGGTTCACACGGAGGAGGGCAGCGTGCGCGCCCTCGGTACGCGCTTCAGCGTGCGCAGCGAAGCGGGGCGCAGCGAGGTCCGGGTGATGCAGCATGCCGTCGAGCTGCGGCCTGTGCAGCAGCCGTCCTCGGTATTGCGTGTGGAGGCCGGACAGCAGGCCGACTTCGGCAGCCAGCGCCTCGGTTCGCCCCGGGAACTGGTCGCCGGCAGCGGCGCCTGGACCGAGGGCATGTTGACGGTCATCGAATGGCGCCTGGCGGATTTCCTGGCCGAGCTGGAACGCTACCGGCCCGGCTATGTGCGCTGCGCCGAGACGGTCGCCGACCTGCGCCTGTCCGGCGCCTTCCGCCTCGATGACACCGACCTGATCCTGGAAAACCTCGGTGCCTCGCTTCCGATTCGCGTGCGGTACCTGACGCGTTACTGGGTGCGGGTCGAGCCGGCCTGAAAATAATTCAGTCACTGGGTTGCCGATTTTCATTCTCATCCGGCCAAGCAATGAAGCGGTGAACGCTGCCGCACTTCTGCCATGCCAACCGAAGGAAAATTGCATGACCCGTCTTTCTCCGCGAGCGTCCAGGCCGCTGGCCCATGCCCTCCACCTGGCGCTGTTCGGCCTGACCGCCGCACCGTTCGCGCTGTTGCCAGGCCAGGTCGCCGCCCAGACCGGAATGGCCCAGACCGAAGCGGCTACCTACAACATTGCCGCCGGCCCGCTGGGCACGGCCCTGAGCCAGTTCGCTACCGCCGCCGGCGTGACCCTGTCGTTCGCTGCCGAGCAGACCCAGGGCCGCAGCTCGCCAGGCTTGCAAGGCGCCTATTCGGTGGACGAGGGGCTGAGCCGGCTGCTCGCGGGCAGCGGCCTGCTGGCGCAGCGCCAGGGCAACGGCGGGTATGTACTGGTGCCGGCCACCGTGGCCGGGGAAACGGCGCTAGAGCTGTCGGCCCTGAGCATCTCCGGCAAGGCGCCGGGCTCGACCACCGAGGGCTCCGGCTCCTACACCACGGACTCCTCCAGCAGTTCCACGCGCCTGAACCTGTCGCCCAGGGAAACGCCGCAGTCGGTCACCGTCCTGACCCGGCAACGCATGGAAGACCAGCGGCTCGACAGCCTCACCGATGCCCTCGACGCCACCACCGGCATCACGGTGATTCGCGAGAGCCTGGGGGCGGACAGCACCACCTACCTGTCGCGCGGCTTCCCGATCAGAAACTTCGAGATCGACGGCGTGCCCACGTCGGCAAGCATGGACAACTACACCCAGAACACCGCGATGTACGACCGGGTGGAAGTGGTGCGTGGCGCCACCGGGCTGATCAGCGGCCTGGGCAACCCCTCGGCGACCATAAACCTGATCCGCAAGCGGCCCGGCAACGAGCCACAGGTCATCCTCAGCGCCGAGGCGGGCAGCTGGGACCGCTACGGGCTGGGCGTGGACGTCGGCGGCGTGCTGAACGACAGCGGTACCGCGCGTGCCCGCTTCGTCGCCGAGCACAAGGACGAGCATGCCTGGATCGACCGCTTCAGCCAGGAGCTGACGACCCTCTATGGCATCACCGAGCTGGACCTGACGGACGCGACCCTGCTGACCCTGGGCTTCAGCCACCAGATCACCCACAGCAACGCGCCGATGCGCACCGGCTTTCCGCTGTTCACCACCGACGGTGGCATGACCGACATCAAGCGCTCCTTCAATACCTCGCCCGACTGGAGCTACTACGATCGCCAGCAGAGCACGCTGTTCACCTCCGTCGAACAGCATTTCGCCAATGGCTGGAGTGGCAAGCTGGAGTACAGCCACGCGCGCAATGACTACGACACCGTGGTCAGCTACATGGATGGTGAAATCGATCCCGCCACCGGCGGCGGTGCCTACATCATGCCGACCCGCTGGCAGGCGACGCCCGAGCAGGACAACCTCGATGCCTATCTGACTGGCTCGTTCCCGCTGTTCGGTCGCGAGCACGAACTGATCGGCGGCGTCACCCTGTCGCGCGTCGAGGAGCGCGGCACCTCGAACTTCGGCGGCTGGAAGCGGGCAAGCTCGGGCTACGAGGGCGATATCCCGAACATCTACGACTGGGATGGCAAGACGCCCAAACCGCACTTCGACAAGATCGGCGAGAACGACGTGACCGAGAGCCAGTATGCCGGCTACCTCACCTCGCGCTGGCGCCTGACCGATGCCGCCAGCCTGATTCTCGGCGCCCGCGTGGTGGACTGGAACCGCGAGAGCAAGAACCGCCTGTACGCCGGCACCCGCAGCAAGACCGAGCGCACCGAGAGTGGGATCGTCATCCCCTATGCCGGCTTCACCTACGACCTGAGTGACATCTGGACCGCCTACGCCAGCTACACCCAGATATTCAACCCGCAGTCGGCCAGTGTGCGCGACGTCAACGGCTCGCCGCTCGACCCGCTGGAGGGCACCGGCTATGAAGTGGGCCTGAAGGCCGGCTTCTACGAGGGGCGTCTGAACACCAGCCTGGCGCTGTTCCGGGTCGAGCAGGACAACCTGGCGGTGGCCGACGGCAGAAGGCTGCAACCCAACGGCTTCCAGGCCTACAGGGCCGAGAGCGGCACCACCAGCGAAGGGGTGGAGCTGGAGGTCACCGGCGAGCTCGGCGACGGCTGGCAGTTCACCGGCGGCTATTCCTACAGCGTCAGCTTCAACGATGACGACCGGCGCATCGTCACCGAGATCCCGCGCAACAGCGTCAAGCTGTTCACCACCTACCGCCTGCCCGGTGCGCTGGACAAGCTCACCGTCGGTGGCGGGCTGAACTGGCAGAGCGAGGCCGGCTACGACCTCTACTACGCCACCACGCAGAGCAGCTACGCCCTAGCCAGCCTGATGGCCAGGTACCAGATCACGCCGGCGCTGTCGGCGACGCTGAACGTCAACAACCTGTTCGACAAGGAGTACTACACCACCACGGCGGCAGGTCTGTATGGCGCGCCCCGCAACTTCATGACGACGCTGCGCTACGCCTACTGAGGCGCAGCGCTTTCGACCTGCCGCAACGAGCCGGCCTCACGCCTTGTGCAGGCGCGGCGTGGCTGCGGCATGTCTTGCCGTAATGGGGCGCGGCAGCCTGATCCCGGACATATGTGCGGAGCATCGGACAGCACGCTGCGCACCCCGAAACACTTCGACATACACACCATGCTCATTTGCAACTGAGGTTTACTATCATTTGCGCCTTTCTGGACCTTACAGGGACTGCATGATGCGCACAGGCAAACCTCTTCTCGCGGCGCTGCTGCTTGCCGCCACCACCGCCCAGGCCGCCGACGAAGTAGTGGTCTACTCCTCGCGGATCGACGAGCTGATCAAGCCGGTGTTCGACGCCTACACCGCCAAGACCGGGGTCAAGGTCAAGTTCATCACCGACAAGGAAGCGCCGCTGATGCAGCGCATCAAGGCCGAGGGCGAGAACGGCGTGGCCGACCTGCTGATCACGGTGGACGCCGGCAACCTGTGGCAGGCCGAGCAGATGGGCATCCTGCAGCCCTTCACCTCGTCGGTGATCGACGCCAACATCCCCGCCCAGTACCGCTCCAGCAACCACGCCTGGACCGGCCTGTCGCTGCGCGCGCGCACCATCGTCTATTCCCCCGAGCGGGTGAAGCCGGGCGAGCTGACCACCTACGAGGCGCTGGCGGGCCCGGAGTGGGAAGGCCGTCTCTGCCTGCGCACCAGCAAGAAGGTCTACAACCAGTCGCTCACCGGCACCCTGATCGAGACCCACGGCGCCGAGAAGGCCGAGCAGATCGTCCGCGGCTGGGTCGGCAACCTGGCCACCGACGTGTTCGCCGACGACAACTCGGTGGTCCAGGCGGTGGATGCGGGCCAGTGCGATGTCGGCATCGTCAACACCTACTACTACGGCCGCCTGCACAAGGCCAACCCGCAGCTGCGCGCCAAGCTGTTCTGGCCGAACCAGGAAGACCGTGGCGTGCACGTCAACCTGTCCGGCATCGGCCTGACCAAGCATGCGCCGCACCCCGAGGCGGCGAAGAAGCTGGTCGAGTGGATGACCACGCCGGAGGCCCAGGGCCTGTTCGCCGAGATCAACCAGGAGTTCCCGGCCAATCCGGCGGTCAAGCCGTCCGCCGAAGTGGCCGCCTGGGGCGAGTTCAAGGCCGACTCCATCCCGGTGGAAGTGGCCGGCAAGCGCCAGGCCGAAGCGATCAAGCTGATGGACCGGGTCGGCTGGAACTGATCCGCCTCGCGGCGAGGCGATGATCCGCCAGCGACCTCCGGTCGCCGGGCCATCGCCCCTTCGCCCGTTATACTAGACGCCCCGGCCCGCCGGGGCGTTTCGCATCCACCGCCTAGGAGTCCGCGTGGCCCATCCCGCCCAACGCCGCTGGTACCCCATCGCCTTTGCCATTGCCTCCTTGGTGCTGCTGCCGCTGTCGGTGCTGGTGCTGTCCTGGCACGAGGTCGACGGCGAGATCTGGCGCCACCTGTGGGATACCCAGATGCCGCGCCTGCTCGGCAACACGCTGATCCTGGTGCTGGGCGTCGGCGTCGGGGTGACCGTGCTTGGCGTCAGCCTGGCCTGGCTCACCAGCCTCTGCGAGTTCCCCGGCCGGCGCTGGCTGGACTGGGCGCTGATGCTGCCCTTCGCCATCCCTGCCTACGTGCTGGGCTTCGTCTTCATCGGCCTGTTCGACTTCTCGGGCCCGGTGCAGAGCCTGCTGCGCGAGTGGTTCGGCACGGGTATCCGCTTCCCCCGGGTGCGCTCGACCGGCGGCGTGATCGCGGTGCTGGTGCTGGTCTTCTACCCCTACGTCTACCTGCTCGCGCGCAGCGCCTTCCTCGCCCAGGGACGGGGGCTGATGGAGGCCGCCCGGGTGCTCGGCCAGTCGCCCTGGCAGGCATTCTGGCGGGTCGCCCTGCCGATGGCCTGGCCGGCGATCGGCGCGGGCCTGGCCCTGGCGATCATGGAGACCCTGGCCGACTTCGGCGCGGTGGCGGTGTTCAACTTCGACACCTTCACCACCGCCATCTACAAGACGTGGTACGGCTTCTACAGCCTGTCCGGCGCCACCCAACTGGCCAGCCTGCTGCTGCTGGCGGTGATGCTGGTGCTGTACGGCGAGCGCCGCGCCCGGGGCGTCAGCCGGCCGGCCAGCGAACGGCCGCGCGGCCAACCCCTGTACGTGCTGCGTGGCTGGAAGGCGGTCGCCGCCAGCGCCTGGTGCGGCCTGGTGTTCGCCTGCGCCTTCGTGGTGCCGCTGCTGCAGTTGCTGGCCTGGTTCTGGCAGCGCGGCCGCTTCGACCTGGACGAGCGCTACGCCGGGCTGATCCTGCACACCCTGTCGCTCGGCGGCCTGGCGGCGCTGATCACCGTGGCGGTGGCCCTGCTGCTGGCGTTCGCCCGGCGCCAGGCGCCGACCCGGCCGGTGCGCGGCGCGATCAGCCTGGCCAACCTCGGCTACGCGCTGCCCGGCTCGGTGCTGGCGGTCGCCATCATGCTGGCCTTCAGCTTCCTCGACCGGGAACTGGTGATCCCGCTGTCCGCCTGGCTCGGCGGCGCCGGCAAGCCGCTGCTGCTGGGCAGCCTGGCGGCGCTGCTGCTGGCCTACCTGATCCGCTTCATGGCGGTGGCCTACGGCCCGCTGGAAAGCAGCCTGGCGCGCATCCGCCCGTCGCTGCCCCAGGCCGCCCGCAGCCTGGGCGTCGGCGGGCCGGCATTGTTCTTCCGCGTCTACCTGCCGCTGCTGGTGCCGGGTGCGCTCTCGGCCGCGCTGCTGGTGTTCGTCGACGTGCTCAAGGAAATGCCGGCGACCCTGCTGATGCGCCCCTTTGGCTGGGACACGCTTTCCGTGCGCATCTTCGAGATGACCAGCGAGGGCGAATGGGCCCGCGCCGCGCTGCCGGCGCTGACCCTGGTGCTGGTCGGCCTGCTGCCGGTGATCGGCTTGATCCGTCGCTCGGCGCGGCAGCCGGGGCACTAGGTGGAGTCGGCATTCACAGCATGGTGGCGCCGGCTCAGCCAGAGAGTCCAGAGTCCGCCAAGGAAAAGCCCGCCACCAATGCCGCCGACCAGAATGGGGGCGCTCCAGACCGCACCGAAATCGTCGATCGTTGCACTTCGCTTGGGCTCGGCGGGGTCGAACAGTACCTGCACCGCCATGCCCTCGCGGTAACCGAAGATCAGCCCGCCTTGCGGATAGGAGATGCTCTGGCCGTCAGGCGCGCTGAAACGGATTTGTGGATGCGAGCCGCCGGCATTCAAGGCGACCACTTCGCCGGGTGCCCGTTGCGCCACTTTCAGGAAATGCTCCTGTTCGAGCACCAGCCAGGCCGTCGTGGCCAGCATGCCGGTGCCAACGATCAGTATCAGCATGCCGCGAAGCATCATTTCCACAATCGACTCTCCCCGCATTCGACTTGGCAGGCCGCACCCTAAGCGTGGGTGGGGGCGAGGTCCAGGGCGGGGCGTGGAAAGATTCCCGGACTGCCGACTCGCTCACGCGTGCTTCCGACGAGTGTGACCGTCCGGTCGGCTATCGAGGTGACCGGGGGCCGCGTCGGGGCTACAATGCGCGCCTGCTGAAGCAGCCGTCCATGAGCCCGTGCCTACCAGGGCAGGGCCCGCATCAAGGAGTTATCCATGGGACAGCGTACACCCCTGTATGAACAGCATCTGGCGCTGGGCGCCAAGATGGTCGACTTCGGTGGCTGGGACATGCCGCTGCACTACGGCTCCCAGGTCGAGGAACACCACCAGGTCCGGCGCGACTGCGGCGTGTTCGATGTCTCCCACATGACGGTCGTCGACATCACCGGGCCGCAGGCCAAGGCCTGGCTGCAACACCTGCTGGCCAACGACGTGGAGCGTCTGAAGACGCCGGGCAAGGCCCTCTACAGCGGCATGCTCAACGAGCGTGGCGGGGTGGTCGACGACCTGATCGTCTACCTCACCGACTGGGGCTACCGCATGGTGGTCAACGCCGCCACCCGCGACAAGGACATGGCCTGGATGCAGGCCCGCACCGCCGGCTTCGAGGTGACCCTGACCGAGCGCCCGGAACTGGCCATGCTCGCCATCCAGGGCCCCAGCGCCCGGGCCAAGACCGCCGAGCTGGTCAGCGCCGCGCGCGCCGCGATCATCCACGAACTCAAGCCGTTCCAGGGCCTGCCCGAAGGCGACTGGTTCATCGCCCGCACCGGCTACACCGGTGAGGACGGCCTGGAGATCATGCTGCCGGCGGCCGAGGCCCCTGGCTTCCTCAGCGAGCTGGTCGGCGCCGGCATCGCCCCGATCGGCCTGGGCGCCCGCGACACCCTGCGCCTGGAGGCTGGCATGAACCTGTACGGCCAGGACATGGACGAGGACACCTCGCCGCTGGCCGCCAACATGGCCTGGACCATCGCCTGGGAGCCGGCCGAGCGCCGCTTCGTCGGCCGCAGCGCCCTGGAGAGCCAGCGCGCCGCCGGCGACCAGCCCAAGCTGGTCGGCCTGGTGCTGGAGGAGCGCGGCGTGCTGCGCGCCCACCAGGTGGTGCGGGTGGACGGCGTGGGCGAGGGCGAGATCACCAGCGGCAGCTTCTCGCCGACTCTTAACAAGTCCATCGCCCTGGCCCGCGTGCCGGCCGCCACCGGCGACCGCGCCGAGGTGGAAATCCGCGGCAAGTGGTATCCGGTACGGGTTGTGCAACCGAACTTCGTGCGCAATGGCAAGGCCGTGATCTGATTCCACTGGCGCGGGGCGGCAGCCTCCGCGCCAACTGCTAAATTTTCCGGGCGGACGTTCCGCCCACCGATTCCGAGGATAACGACAATGAGCAACATCCCCGCCGATCTGCGTTACGTCGCCAGCCACGAGTGGATTCGCCTGGAGGCCGACGGTTCGGTCACCGTGGGCATCACCGACCACGCCCAGGAAGCCCTGGGCGACGTCGTCTACGTCGAGCTGCCGGAAGTCGGCAAGCAGCTGAGCGCCGGCCAGGAAGCCGGGGTGGTCGAGTCGGTGAAGGCCGCCTCCGACATCTACGCGCCGATCTCCGGCGAAGTGCTGGCGGTCAACGAGTCGCTGGCCGACGCGCCCGAGCAGGTCAACGGCGAGCCCTACGAGGCCTGGTTCTTCAAGCTCCAGCCGAGCGACGCGGCCGAGCTGGAAGGCCTGCTCGACGCGGCCGGCTACCAGGCCGTGTGCTCCGCCGACGCCTGAGGCCGATGACCGCGCCCAGCGCGGTCCGCACCGATTCCCGTTGCCGAGCCTCGATCCGTCGGGGCTCTGTCATTTTTCGAGAGCTTCCGCCATGTCCACGCCCCGTCTCGACCAGCTGCAACAGCCCGACGCCTTCCTCCGCCGCCACCTCGGCCCCGACGCCCGCGAGGAGCAGGCCATGCTCGACGCCCTCGGGCTGGGCAGCCGCGACGAACTGATCGTGCAGACCGTGCCGCCGGCCATCCGCCTCAACCGCCCGCTGGACCTGCCGGCGGCGCTGGACGAGCAGGGCGCCCTGGCCAAGCTCAAGGGCTACGCCGAGCAGAACCAGCTGTGGACCAGCCTGATCGGCATGGGCTACCACGGCACCATCACCCCCACGGTGATCCTGCGCAACCTGCTGGAGAACCCGGGCTGGTACACCGCCTACACCCCCTACCAGCCGGAGATCGCCCAGGGTCGCCTGGAGTCGCTGCTCAACTTCCAGCAGCTGACCATCGACCTGACCGGCCTGGACCTGGCCAGCGCCTCCCTGCTCGACGAGGCCACCGCCGCCGGCGAGGCCATGGCCCTGGCCAAGCGTGTGGCGAAGAGCAAGAGCAACCTGTTCTTCGTCGACGAGAACTGCCACCCGCAGACCATCTCGGTGGTGCAGACCCGCGCCGAAGGCTTCGGCTTCGAGGTCAGGGTCGGCGCGCTGGACGAGCTGGCCGGCCTGGAAGTGTTCGGCGCCCTGCTGCAGTACCCGGACACCCACGGCGAAATCCGCGACATCCGCCCGCTGATCGACCAGCTGCACGCGCAGAACGCCCTGGCCTGCGTGGCCGCCGACCTGCTCAGCCTGCTGCTGCTGACCCCGCCCGGCGAATTCGGCGCCGACGTGGTGTTCGGCTCGGCCCAGCGCTTCGGCGTGCCGATGGGCTACGGCGGCCCGCACGCGGCCTTCTTCGCCACCCGCGACGCCTTCAAGCGCGCCATGCCCGGGCGGATCATCGGCGTATCCAAGGACGCTCGCGGCAACACCGCACTGCGCATGGCGCTGCAGACCCGCGAGCAGCACATCCGCCGCGAGAAGGCCAACTCCAACATCTGCACCTCGCAGGTGCTGCTGGCCAACATGGCCAGCTGCTACGCCGTCTACCACGGCCCCGAGGGCCTCAAGCGCATCGCCCAGCGCGTGCACCGGCTGACCGCCGTGCTGGCCGCCGGCCTGGAACAGAAGGGCTTGCAGCGCGACAACCTGTTCTTCTTCGACACCCTGACCCTGGATGTCGGCGGCATGCAGACCGCGATCATCGAGTCGGCCAAGGCCGCGCGCATCAACCTGCGCATCCTCGGCCGCGGCAAGCTGGGCGTCAGCCTGGACGAGACCTGCTCGGAGCAGACCGTCGAGCAGCTGCTGAGCATCTTCCTCGGCGCCGACCATGGCTTGTCCGTCGCCGAACTGGATGCGGGCTACCTGCCGGAAGGCATCCCGGCCGCGCTGCAACGCACCTCCGGCTACCTGAGCCACCCGGTGTTCAACAGCCACCACAGCGAAACCGACATGCTGCGCTACCTAAAGCGCCTGGAGAACAAGGACCTGGCCCTGAACCAGGCCATGATCCCGCTCGGTTCCTGCACCATGAAGCTGAACGCCACCAGCGAGATGATCCCGGTGACCTGGCCGGAATTCGGCGCGCTGCACCCCTTCGTGCCGCGCGAGCAGGCCACCGGCTACCAGTTGATGATCGACGAACTGGAAGCCTGGCTGCGCGCCATCACCGGCTTCGACGCCATCTGCATGCAGCCCAACTCCGGCGCCCAGGGCGAATACGCGGGCCTGCTGGCGATCCGCAAGTACCACGAGAGCCGCGGTGAAGGGCACCGCGACATCTGCCTGATCCCGGCCTCGGCCCACGGCACCAACCCGGCCTCGGCGCAGATGCTCGCCATGCGCGTGGTTGTAGTGGAGTGCGACGCCGCCGGCAACGTCGACCTGGACGACCTCAAGGCCAAGGCCGGCGAGGCGGGCGACAAGCTGTCCTGCCTGATGATCACCTACCCGTCCACCCACGGCGTGTACGAGGAAGGCATCCGCGAGATCTGCGAGGTCGTCCACGGCTTCGGCGGCCAGGTCTACATGGATGGCGCCAACCTCAACGCCCAGGTCGGCCTGGCGCGTCCAGCCGACATCGGCGCGGACGTATCGCACATGAACCTGCACAAGACCTTCTGCATCCCCCACGGTGGTGGCGGTCCGGGCATGGGCCCGATCGGTGTGCGCGCGCACCTGGCGCCCTTCGTCGCCAACCACCCGGTGGTCGAGCTGCAGGGGCCGAACCCGCAGAACACCGCGGTCAGCGCCGCGCCCTGGGGCAGCGCCAGCATCCTGCCGATCAGCTGGATGTACATCGCCATGATGGGCCCGCAGCTGGCCAGCGCCACCGAGGTGGCGATCCTCAACGCCAACTATCTGGCCAGCCAGCTCAAGGGTGCCTTCCCGGTGCTCTACAGCGGCCGCAACGAGCGCGTGGCCCACGAATGCATCCTCGACCTGCGCCCGCTCAAGGCGGAGACCGGCATCAGCGAGGAAGACGTGGCCAAGCGCCTGATGGACTACGGCTTCCACGCCCCGACCATGAGCTTCCCGGTGCCGGGCACGCTGATGATCGAGCCGACCGAGAGCGAGTCGAAGGAAGAGCTGGATCGCTTCATCGAGGCGATGCTGAGCATCCGCGCCGAGATCGCCAAGGTCGGCAGCGGCGAGTGGCCGGAGGACAACAACCCGCTGAAGAACGCGCCGCACACCCTGGCCGACGTCACCGGCGTGTGGGAGCGGCCGTACAGCATCGCCGAGGCGGTGACGCCTACAATCCACACGCAAATGCACAAGTACTGGCCGGCGGTGAACCGGGTGGACAACGTCTACGGCGACCGCAACCTGTTCTGCGCCTGCGTGCCGATGGACGACTACCGCGAGTGATGGCGTAGGGCGGGTGAAACCCGCGATCCGGCACCGGCGCGGGTTTCACCCGCCCTACGGCGACGTCGACGCCCCTGCATTCCGCGAGGAATGCAGGGGCGTTTTCGTAGGTGATGTATCCGTTACCTGTTGGTGGCGCAATCCTGCTTTTATGTGGGAGCGGCTGGGCGGCATTCCGATCAGCCGCGAAATTCGCGGATAAATCCGCTCCCACAAGGTATGCAGCATTTAACGGGTTCGTAGAGGGTGGCGAATCAGCGCGTGGCTTCGTGGCCCG
>NZ_BPFX01000003.1 GCF_019655855.1 Pseudomonas paralcaligenes
CTGCGCGGCACCAAGCGTGATGAAGTCGAGCGTGGTCAGGTTCTGGCCAAGCCGGGCACCATCAAGCCGCACACCAAGTTCGAAGCCGAAGTGTACGTTCTGTCCAAGGAAGAAGGTGGTCGTCACACCCCGTTCTTCAAGGGCTACCGTCCGCAGTTCTACTTCCGTACCACTGACGTGACCGGTTCGTGCGAGCTGCCGGAAGGCGTCGAGATGGTAATGCCGGGCGACAACATCAAGATGGTTGTCACCCTGATCAAGCCGATCGCCATGGATGACGGCCTGCGTTTCGCGATTCGCGAAGGCGGCCGTACCGTTGGCGCCGGCGTGGTTGCCAAAGTCATCGAGTAATCGACGACTGTTGGAGATAAGGGGCCCTTCGGGGCCCTTTTTCTTTGATTGGTTAAAAGTTGACACCCCCGGGGGGCATCCGTACAATCACGCCTCCTTTTAACGGGCGTAGTCCGTCCGTTGGGGAAAGCAGAGATAGAGTCTGAGGTCAAAATGCAAAACCAACAAATCCGTATTCGGTTGAAGGCTTTTGACCATCGCCTGATCGATCAATCCACCCAGGAAATCGTGGAAACCGCGAAACGTACTGGTGCTCAGGTGCGTGGTCCTATTCCTCTGCCTACTCGCAAAGAGCGGTACACCGTTCTGATCTCCCCGCACGTCAACAAAGACGCGCGCGATCAGTACGAAATCCGTACCCACAAGCGTGTTCTGGACATCGTCCAGCCGACGGATAAAACCGTCGACGCGCTGATGAAGCTCGACCTTGCGGCAGGCGTGGAAGTGCAGATCAGCCTCGGCTAAAACCTGGCGGTTTTAGTCGTGTAACGCTCTGAAATGGGCGGCCATAGCGGGTGAAAGCCCCGTACACTCATGAGGTTTACAACATGACTATTGGTGTAGTCGGTCGTAAGTGCGGCATGACCCGCATTTTCACCGAAGAAGGTGTCTCCATTCCGGTCACGGTCATCGAGATCGAGCCGAATCGCGTCACCCAGTTCAAATCCGAAGAAAGCGATGGCTACCGCGCTGTGCAGGTAACCGTGGGCGAGCGTCGTGCTTCCCGCGTGACCAAGGCTCAGGCTGGTCACTTCGCCAAGGCTAATGTCGCTGCTGGTCGTGGCGTCTGGGAATTCCGCCTGGAAGAAGGCGATTACCAGGTCGGCGATCAGATCACTGCCGAACTGTTCCAAGCTGGCCAGCTGGTGGATGTCACCGGTGAGTCCAAGGGTAAAGGCTACGCCGGTACCATCAAGCGCTGGAACTTCCGCGGTCAGGACAATACCCACGGTAACTCCGTTTCCCACCGTGCTCCGGGCTCCATCGGCCAGTGCCAGACTCCTGGTCGTGTCTTCAAGGGCAAGAAAATGTCCGGTCACCTTGGCGCTGAGCGCGTGACCGTGCAGTCCCTGGAAGTGGTCCGTGTCGACGCCGAGCGTAATCTGCTGCTGGTCAAGGGTGCCGTTCCGGGCGCTCCCGGTGGCGACGTGCTGGTACGTCCGGCTGTCAAAGCTCGCGGTTAATAGGGGAAGCTGAGATGCAACTGAATGTAAATGGCGCTCAGGCTATCGAAGTCAGCGAGCGCACTTTCGGCAGCGAGTTCAACGAGACACTGGTTCACCAGGCTGTCGTCGCCTACATGGCTGGCGGTCGTCAGGGCTCTCGTGCTCAGAAGACTCGTGCTGAAGTCACCGGTGGTGGCAAAAAACCGTGGCGTCAGAAGGGCACCGGTCGTGCTCGTTCCGGTTCCAGCGTTGGCCCGATCTGGCGTGGCGGTGGCGTTACCTTCGCCGCCCGTCCGCAGGATCACAGCCAGAAGCTGAACAAGAAGATGTACCGCGCTGCTCTGCGCTCCATCCTCTCCGAGCTGGTTCGTCAGGATCGCCTAGTCGTGGTCGAAGACTTCGCCGTCGACGCCCCGAAGACCAAGGCTCTGCTGGGCAAGTTGGATGGCATGGGTCTGTCCGATGTGCTGATCGTCACCGAAGCCGTCGACCAGAACCTGTACCTGGCTGCGCGCAACCTGCCGCACGTTGATGTTCGCGACGTTCAAGGCTCCGATCCGGTCAGCCTGATCGCCTTCGACAAAGTGCTGGTTACCGTGTCGGCCGTGAAGAAATTCGAGGAGCTGCTGGCATGAACCAGGAACGCGTATTCAAAGTGCTGGTTGGTCCGCACATCTCCGAGAAGGCCTCCGTGCTGGCAGATGGTTCGAGCCAATTCGTTTTCAAGGTTGCCGTTGATGCAACCAAGCTGGAAATCAAGAAGGCCGTCGAAAGCCTGTTCAGCGTGAAGGTAGACACTGTCCGCACTGTCAACGTACAGGGCAAGACTAAGCGTACCGCTCGCGGCCTGGGCAAGCGTAACGACTGGAAGAAGGCGTATGTCTCCCTCCAGGCGGGCCAAGATCTCGATTTCACCAGCAGTGCTGAGTAAGGTAGGGGCGCATCATGGCAATCGTTAAATGCAAACCGACTTCCGCTGGCCGCCGTTTCGTGGTCAAAGTGGTCAATCAGGAGCTGCACAAAGGCGCTCCTCATGCTCCGCTGCTCGAGAAGAAGTCGAAAACTGGCGGCCGTAACAACAACGGTCGTATCACCACTCGCCATATCGGCGGTGGCCACAAGCAGCACTACCGTCTGGTCGATTTCCGCCGCAACAAGGATGGCATCCCTGCCGTCGTCGAGCGCGTGGAATACGATCCGAACCGTACCGCCCACATCGCTCTGCTGAAATACGCCGACGGTGAGCGTCGCTACATCATCGCGCCGAAAGGCGTGAGCGCTGGCGATCAACTGGTATCCGGTGCCGCTGCTCCGATCAAGGCCGGTAACAGCCTGCCGCTGCGCAACATCCCTGTCGGTTCGACCATTCATGCGATCGAACTGAAGCCGGGTAAAGGCGCTCAGCTGGTTCGCTCCGCTGGTGCTTCCGCCCAGCTGGTAGCTCGTGAAGGTGCCTACGTCACCCTGCGTCTGCGCTCCGGCGAGATGCGCAAGGTACTGTCCGAGTGCCGTGCGACTCTGGGTGAGGTTTCCAACTCCGAGCACAGCCTGCGTTCCCTGGGTAAAGCCGGTGCCAAGCGTTGGCGCGGCGTTCGCCCGACCGTTCGTGGTGTTGCCATGAACCCGGTCGATCACCCGCATGGTGGTGGTGAGGGTCGTACCTCCGGTGGTCGTCACCCTGTTTCGCCGTGGGGCTTCCCGACCAAGGGTGCCAAGACTCGTGCGAACAAGCGTACCGACAACATGATCGTCCGCCGCCGTAAGTAATTAGAGGGATACGACAGTGCCGCGTTCTCTGAAAAAAGGTCCTTTTATCGATCTTCACCTACTGAAGAAGATCGAAGTGGCGGTGGAAAAGAACGATCGCAAGCCGGTTAAAACCTGGTCGCGTCGCTCCATCATTCTGCCGCAGATGGTCGGTCTGACCATCGCTGTGCATAACGGTCGTCAACATGTCCCGGTCCTCGTGAACGAAGACATGGTCGGCCACAAACTCGGCGAGTTCGCTGGTACCCGCACTTATCGTGGGCACGCTGCGGACAAGAAAGCCAAGCGTTAAGGGGTAAGGAACGATGGAAGTAGCCGCTAAGCTGTCGGGCGCTCGAATCTCCGCCCAGAAAGCCCGCTTGGTCGCCGACCAGATCCGCGGGAAGAAGGTGGGCGAAGCGCTCAACCTGCTGGCTTTCAGCTCGAAGAAAGCCGCCGAGATCATCAAGAAAGTGCTGGAGTCGGCCGTTGCCAACGCCGAGCACAACGAAGGCGCAGACGTTGATGACCTGAAGGTCAGCACCGTTTTCGTCAACGAGGGGC
Source organism: Pseudomonas paralcaligenes (assembly GCF_019655855.1). Lineage (GTDB taxonomy): Bacteria > Pseudomonadota > Gammaproteobacteria > Pseudomonadales > Pseudomonadaceae > Aquipseudomonas > Aquipseudomonas paralcaligenes. Next base: position 3,828 of record NZ_BPFX01000003.1, read on the forward strand.
GTTCGCTTAAGCGCATCATGCCGCGTGCCAAAGGCCGTGCTGATCGCATCGTCAAGCGGTCTTGCCATATCACTGTCAAGGTTGCGGACAAGTAACGGAGTCGATCAGATGGGTCAGAAAGTACATCCCGTTGGCATCCGCCTGGGAATCGTCAAGGAGCACACCTCCGTCTGGTACGCAGACAAGCGTCAATACGCTGATTATCTGTTTGCCGACCTGAAGGTGCGTGAGTACCTCCAAGACAAACTAAAAAGCGCGTCCGTAAGCCGTATCGACATCGCTCGCCCGGCTCAAACCGCACGCATCACCATCCACACCGCTCGTCCCGGCATCGTGATCGGCAAGAAAGGTGAAGATGTTGAGAAGCTGCGTCAGGACCTGACCAAGCAAATGGGTGTGCCGGTGCACATCAACATCGAAGAGATCCGCAAGCCGGAGCTCGACGGTATGCTGGTAGCTCAGAGCGTTGCTCAGCAGCTGGAACGCCGCGTCATGTTCCGTCGCGCCATGAAGCGCGCCGTGCAGAACGCCATGCGTATTGGTGCCAAGGGCATCAAGATCCAGGTGAGTGGTCGTCTCGGCGGCGCGGAAATCGCCCGTACCGAGTGGTACCGCGAAGGTCGTGTGCCCCTGCACACCCTGCGTGCCGATATCGATTACGCCACCTACGAAGCGCACACCACCTACGGTGTGATCGGTGTGAAGGTTTGGATCTTCAAGGGCGAGGTCATCGGTGGCCGCCAAGAAGAGCTGAAGCCTGTCGCCCCGGCGCCTCGCAAGAAAGCTGCTAAGTAAGGAGTACGCAACATGTTGCAACCCAAGCGTACAAAATTCCGCAAGCAGATGACCGGCCACAACCGTGGTCTGGCCCATCGCGGTAGCAAGGTCAGCTTCGGCGAATTCGCCTTGAAAGCTGTTTCCCGTGGTCGCCTGACTGCTCGTCAGATCGAATCGGCCCGTCGTGCCCTGACTCGTCACGTGAAGCGTGGCGGCAAGATCTGGATCCGTGTGTTCCCGGACAAGCCAGTTACCAAAAAGCCCCTCGAAGTGCGGATGGGTAAAGGTAAGGGTGGCGTCGAGTACTGGGTAGCTCAGATCCAGCCGGGCAAGGTGCTGTACGAGATCGAAGGTGTTCCGGAAGAGCTGGCGCGTGAGGCTTTCGCCCTGGCTGCTGCAAAGCTGCCCCTCGCCACCTCCTTTGTTAAGCGGACGGTGATGTGATGAAAGCGAAAGAACTCCGTGAAAAATCGGTTCAGCAGCTGAACGAGCAACTGCTCGGTCTGCTGCGCGACCAGTTCAATCTGCGCATGCAGAAGGCAACTGGTCAGTTGGGGCAGTCTCACCTGCTCTCGCAAGTGAAGCGCGACATCGCTCGCGTGAAGACTGTGCTCAACCAGCAGGCAGGTAAGTGATCATGGCTGAAGCTGAGAAAACCGTCCGCACGCTGACTGGCCGCGTCGTCAGCGACAAAATGGACAAGACCATCACCGTTCTGATCGAGCGCCGCGTCAAGCACCCGATCTACGGTAAGTACGTGAAGCGTTCGACCAAGCTGCACGCCCACGACGAAACCAACCAGTGCAAGATCGGCGACAAGGTCACCATCCGTGAGACCCGTCCGCTGGCCAAGACCAAGTCCTGGGCCCTGGTGGAAGTCGTCGAACGTGCCGTGGAAGTCTAAGGACTAAGGGTCGGAGAAAGATATGATTCAGACTCAATCCATGCTCGACGTCGCTGACAACAGCGGTGCTCGTCGCGTTATGTGCATCAAGGTCCTTGGTGGTTCGCACCGTCGTTACGCCGGTATCGGCGACATCATCAAGGTCACCGTGAAGGAAGCGATTCCGCGCGGCAAGGTGAAGAAAGGCCAGGTAATGACCGCTGTCGTGGTCCGTACCCGTCACGGCGTTCGCCGTGCCGATGGCTCGATCATCCGCTTCGACGGCAACGCTGCTGTTCTGCTGAACAACAAGCAAGAGCCGATCGGCACCCGTATCTTCGGGCCGGTGACTCGTGAACTGCGTTCGGAGAAGTTCATGAAGATCGTCTCGCTCGCCCCCGAAGTGCTGTAAGGAGAAGCCGTCATGCAAAAGATTCGTCGTGACGACGAGATCATCGTCATCGCCGGCAAAGACAAGGGCAAGCGTGGCAAGGTGCTGAAAGTGCTGGCTGACGATCGTCTGATCGTCGGCGGCATCAACCTCGTCAAGCGTCATACCAAACCGAACCCGATGGCTGGTGTTCAGGGCGGTATCGTCGAGAAAGAGGCGCCGCTGCACGTTTCCAACGTCGCCATCTTCAACGGTGAAACCAACAAGGCTGACCGCGTTGGCTTCAAAGTCGAAGACGGCAAGAAAATTCGTGTCTTCAAGTCCACCCAAAAGCCGGTTGGCGCTTGAGAATCATAGGTAAAACACCATGGCACGACTGAAAGAGATTTACCGGAAGGAAATCGCGCCCAAGCTGAAGGAAGAACTGCAGCTGGCCAACGTGATGGAAGTTCCGCGCGTTACCAAAATCACCCTGAACATGGGTCTTGGCGAAGCGATCGGTGACAAGAAGATCATCGAGAATGCCGTCGCCGACCTGGAAAAGATCACCGGTCAAAAGCCCGTCGTGACCTTCGCCCGCAAGTCCATTGCTGGCTTCAAGGTTCGTGAAGGCTGGCCGATCGGTGTCAAGGTGACTCTGCGCCGCGATCGTATGTACGAGTTCCTGGATCGCCTGCTCTCCATCTCCCTGCCGCGCGTGCGTGACTTCCGCGGCCTGAATGCCAAGTCCTTCGATGGCCGTGGCAACTACAGCATGGGCGTGAAAGAGCAGATCATCTTCCCGGAAATCGATTACGACAAGATCGATGCGCTGCGTGGTCTGGACATCACCCTGACCACCACTGCCCGTACGGACGATGAAGGTCGCGCTCTGCTGCGCGCCTTCAACTTCCCGTTCCGCAACTGATTGGAGTTTGGATCATGGCCAAAATGAGCATGAAGAACCGTGAGCTGAAGCGTCAGCAAACGGTAGCCAAGTACGCCAAGAAGCGTGCCGAGCTGAAAGCTGTCATCGCCAACCCGAACTCCACTCCGGAGCAGCGTTGGGAAGCCCAGATCGCCCTGCAAAAGCAACCGCGTGACGCCAGCGCCAGCCGCCTGCGTAACCGTTGCCGCATCACCGGCCGTCCGCACGGCGTGTACCGCAAGTTCGGCCTCGGCCGTAACAAGCTGCGCGAAGCTGCGATGCGCGGTGATGTACCGGGTCTGGTGAAAGCCAGCTGGTAAGAAAAAGCGAAGCCGGCCTAGCGCCGGCTTTGTTTTATCGATCAAGCCCCTTTTGGGGCTTGATTCATTTTTGATCGATCTCTAGAATGTCCGGCTCTCCTGAGCCTGGCATTTGCCGAGCTCGAGGATGGTTCCAGCCGAAAGGCTGTTCTTTTTGTATCAGGAGCATCTAGCCCATGAGTATGCAGGACCCGTTAGCGGACATGCTAACTCGTATCCGTAATGCCCAGATGGCTGAAAAGTCGGTAGTAAGCATGCCGTCTTCCAAGCTGAAGGTGGCAGTAGCCAACGTTCTGAAGAATGAAGGTTACATCGCGGGATACCAGGTCAGCAGCGACGCCAAGCCGCAGCTGTCCATCGAGCTGAAGTACTTCGAAGGCCGTCCGGTCATCGAGGAAGTGAAACGCATCAGCCGTCCTGGCCTGCGCCAGTACAAGCCTGTCGATCAGCTGCCGAAAGTTCGCGGCGGTCTGGGCGTTTCCATCGTCTCCACCAACAAAGGTGTGATGACTGATCGCGCTGCACGCGCTGCCGGTGTCGGCGGTGAAGTGCTCTGCACCGTGTTCTAAGGGGGGATAAGCATGTCTCGCGTTGCTAAGAACCCCGTCAAGCTGCCGGCTGGTGTCGAGGTCAAACTCGCAGGCCAACAGCTTTCGATCAAGGGTGCCAAGGGCTCCCTCGAACTGAACGTGCACTCGTCCGTGGAAGTCATCCAGGACGCCGGTGAGCTGCGTTTTGCCGCCCGCAATGGCGATCAGCAGAACCGTGCCATGGCCGGTACCACTCGTGCACTGGTCAACAACATGGTCATTGGCGTGAGCCAAGGCTTCGAGCGCAAGCTGCAGCTGGTCGGTGTGGGCTACAAGGCCCAGGCCAAGGGCCAGGTGCTGAACCTCGCGCTGGGCTTCTCCCATCCGATCGACTACGAACTGCCGCAGGGCGTTACCGCCGAAACCCCCAGCCAGACCGATATCCTGATCAAGGGCATCGACAAGCAGCTGGTCGGTCAGGTGGCTGCGGAGATCCGCGACTTCCGTCGTCCTGAGCCGTACAAAGGCAAAGGTGTGCGTTACTCCGACGAAGTCGTACGTCGCAAAGAAGCTAAGAAGAAGTAGGGCATAGCAAATGAGCGAAAAGAAAGAAACTCGTCTGCGTCGCGCTCGCAAGGCACGCCTGAAAATGCGCGAGCTGGAAACCGTACGCCTCAGCGTGTACCGCTCTTCCCAGCACATCTACGCCCAGGTCATTTCGGCCGACGGCGCCAAGGTTCTGGCCAGCGCCTCGACCCTGGACAAAGAACTGCGTGACGGCGCCACCGGCAACGTCGACGCGGCCAAGAAAGTCGGTCAGCTGGTTGCCGAGCGCGCGAAAGCCGCTGGCGTCACCCAGGTGGCGTTCGACCGTTCTGGCTTCAAGTACCACGGCCGTGTGAAAGCGCTGGCTGATGCTGCTCGTGAAGGCGGGCTGGAGTTCTAAGTTATGGCAAATCACGAGCAAAAGCGCGATCGCGACAATCGCGGCGACGATGCCCAGGGCGAAGGCTACATCGAGAAGCTGGTCCAGGTTAACCGCGTTGCCAAGACCGTAAAGGGTGGCCGTATCTTCACCTTCACCGCGCTGACCGTGGTGGGTGATGGTAAAGGTCGCGTCGGTTTCGGCCGCGGCAAGTCCCGCGAAGTGCCGGCCGCCATCCAGAAGGCGATGGAAGCTGCGCGTCGCAACATGATTCAGGTCGACCTGAACGGCACCACCCTGCAATACCCGATGAAGTCCGTCCATGGCGCGTCCCACGTGTTCATGCAGCCGGCTTCCGAAGGTACCGGCATCATCGCCGGCGGCGCCATGCGTGCCGTGCTGGAAGTGGCTGGCGTGCAGAACGTTCTGGCCAAGTGCTATGGCTCCACCAACCCGGTGAACGTGGTGTACGCCACCTTCAAGGGTCTGAAGGCCATGCAGTCGCCGGAATCCGTGGCTGCCAAGCGTGGCAAGAGCGTCGAGGAGATCCTCTGATCATGGCTACCGTCAAAGTCACTCTGATCAAGAGCACCAACGGCCGTCTGGCCAACCACAAAGCTTGCGTCAAGGGCCTGGGCCTGCGCCGCATTGGTCACTCCGTGGAGGTTCAGGACACTCCTGAAAACCGCGGCATGATCAACAAGGCTTACTACCTGCTGCGTGTAGAGGGTTAATCCATGCAACTGAACGATCTGCGTTCCGCGCCGGGTGCCCGTCGCGAGAAGCACCGTCCGGGCCGTGGCATCGGTAGCGGCCTGGGCAAGACCGGTGGCCGCGGCCACAAAGGTCAGACCTCCCGTACCGGTGGCTCCATCGCTCCGGGCTTCGAGGGTGGCCAGCAGCCGCTGCACCGTCGTCTGCCGAAGTTCGGCTTCGTTTCCCTGAAAGCCATGGATCGCGCCGAAGTGCGTACCTCCGAGCTGGCCAAGGTGGAAGGCGACGTCGTATCCCTGCAGTCGCTGAAGGATGCCAACGTCATCAACCAGAACGTGCAGCGTGTGAAAGTCATGCTGTCCGGCGAGGTTGGTCGCGCGGTCACCCTGAAAGGTATCGCCGCCACCAAGGGTGCGCGTGCGGCCATCGAAGCAGCTGGCGGTAAGTTCGAGGACTAAATGGCTAAGCAAGGTGCTCTCTCCGCGCTAAGCAATGGCGGGTTGTCCGAGCTCTGGGCTCGACTGCGTTTCCTGTTCCTGGCGATCATCGTCTATCGGATCGGCGCGCACATTCCGGTGCCCGGAATCAACCCTGACCGGCTGGCCGACCTGTTCCGACAGAACGAGGGGACCATTCTTAGCCTGTTCAACATGTTTTCCGGCGGCGCGCTGGAGCGGATGAGCATCTTTGCACTGGGGATCATGCCGTACATCTCGGCATCGATCATCATGCAGCTGATGACCGCCGTCAGCCCGCAGCTGGAGCAGTTGAAGAAGGAAGGGGAAGCTGGCCGTCGCAAGATCAGCCAGTACACCCGCTACGGCACTCTCGTCCTGGCGATCGTCCAGGCTGTCGGCATGTCCGTCGGTCTGGCCAGCCAGGGCGTCGCATTCTCGGGCGATTTCGGCTTCCACTTCGTGGCGGTGACGACCTTCGTGGCCGGCGCCATGTTCATGATGTGGCTGGGCGAGCAGATCACCGAGCGGGGTGTCGGCAACGGTATCTCGATGCTGATCTTTGCGGGCATCGTGGCCGGCTTGCCGTCGGCGATCGGGCAGTCCTTCGAGTCTGCTCGTCAGGGCGATATCAACATCTTCGCCCTGATCGCCATCGGTCTGCTGGCGGTAGCGATCATCGGTTTCGTGGTGTTCATCGAGCGTGGCCAGCGTCGCATCGCGGTGCACTACGCCAAGCGTCAGCAGGGCCGCAAGGTCTTCGCTGCGCAGACCAGCCACCTGCCGCTGAAGGTGAACATGGCGGGCGTGATCCCGGCCATCTTCGCCAGCAGCATCCTGCTGTTCCCGGCTTCGCTGGGGACCTGGTTCGGCCAGTCCGACGGTCTGGGCTGGCTGCAGGACATTTCGCAGGCGATCGCTCCCGGCCAGCCGTTGAACATTCTGCTGTTTAGTGCAGGGATCATCTTCTTCTGCTTCTTCTACACGGCGCTGATGTTCAACCCGAAAGACGTAGCGGAAAACCTGAAGAAGTCCGGTGCCTTTATTCCGGGCATCCGTCCGGGCGAGCAATCCGCGCGCTATATCGATGGCGTGCTGACCCGCTTGACCATGTTCGGTGCTCTGTACATGACGGCCGTTTGCCTCCTCCCGCAGTTCCTGCAGGTGGCAGCCAACGTACCGTTCTACCTTGGCGGGACCTCGTTGCTGATCGTGGTCGTGGTTGTCATGGACTTTATGGCCCAAGTGCAATCCCACCTCGTGTCTCACCAGTACGAGTCCCTGATGAAGAAAGCCAACCTGAAGGGCTATGGCGGCGGAATGCTCCGCTGACATGGTTTCCGTAAGGTTCTAGGAGTTACTGATGAAAGTTCGTGCATCGGTCAAGAAGCTGTGCCGCAACTGCAAGGTCATCCGTCGCGACGGCGTCGTGCGCGTGATCTGCAGCGCGGAGCCGCGTCACAAGCAGCGCCAAGGCTGAGTGTGAGTCACGCGTAATGAGCCCGGCAGCTAGTGCGCTGCCGGGTTGATTCTTTGTTATTACAGCGCTAATATCGCGCGCCCTATTTCTTGGCTTCCAGGGCGTGGGTAGCTGTCAATTGGAGTTCCACTGAATGGCCCGTATTGCAGGCGTCAACATTCCGGATAACAAGCACACTGTTATCTCGCTGACCTACATCTACGGTGTTGGTCGCACCACTGCGCAGAAAATCTGCGCGACCACCGGTGTCAATCCGGCGGCAAAGATCAAGGATCTCTCTGACGAGCAGATCGAGCAGCTGCGTGGCGAAGTCGCCAAACTCACCACCGAGGGTGACCTGCGCCGCGAAGTCAACATGAAGATCAAGCGTCTGATGGACCTGGGCTGCTACCGCGGTCTGCGTCATCGCCGTGGCCTGCCGGTCCGCGGTCAGCGCACCAAGACCAACGCGCGCACCCGTAAGGGCCCGCGTAAGCCGATCCGCAAGTAATTGCGCCCGCGAATCGACAGGAATTAAGTCATGGCTAAGCCTGCTGCTCGTACTCGTAAGAAAGTCAAAAAGACAGTGGTGGATGGCATCGCCCATATCCACGCTTCTTTCAATAACACCATCGTGACCATCACCGACCGTCAGGGCAACGCCCTGTCCTGGGCTACCTCCGGTGGTTCCGGTTTCCGCGGCTCCCGTAAGTCCACTCCGTTCGCTGCCCAGGTGGCCGCCGAGCGTGCTGGTCAAGCAGCCCTGGAATACGGCCTGAAGAACCTCGACGTGAACGTCAAGGGCCCGGGCCCAGGTCGCGAATCCGCTGTGCGTGCTCTGAACGCCTGCGGCTACAAAATCGCCAGCATCACCGACGTGACGCCTATCCCGCACAACGGGTGCCGTCCGCCGAAGAAGCGTCGCGTGTAATAGGAGACAGTGAAGAATGGCTCGTTACATTGGTCCCAAGTGCAAACTGTCTCGTCGTGAAGGCACCGATCTCTTCCTGAAGAGTGGTGCGCGCGCGCTCGAATCCAAGTGCAACATCGAAGCGGCTCCCGGCCAGCACGGCGCTCGCCGTGGCCGTCAGTCCGACTACGGTACCCAGCTGCGCGAGAAGCAGAAAGTCCGCCGCATCTACGGCGTGCTGGAGCGTCAGTTCAGTGGCTACTACAAGGAAGCTGCCCGTCGCAAGGGCGCTACCGGCGAGAACCTGCTGCAACTGCTGGAGTGCCGCCTGGACAACGTGGTTTACCGCATGGGCTTTGGTGCCACTCGCGCCGAATCCCGCCAGCTGGTATCGCACAAAGCCATCACCGTGAACGGTTCGACCGTGAACGTCCCGTCCTACCAGATCAAGGCTGGTGACGTGGTTGCGGTTCGCGAAAAGGCCAAGAACCAGCTGCGCGTTGCCCAGGCTCTCGACCTGTGCGCCCAGCGTGGTCGCGTTGAGTGGGTTGAAGTAGATGCTGAGAAGAAATCCGGCGTGTTCAAAAGCGTTCCGGTTCGCGGCGATCTGTCCTCCGACATCAACGAAAGCCTGATTGTCGAGCTCTACTCCAAGTAAGGGCTAGAAAATAGGTGCATCCATGCAGATTTCGGTAAATGAGTTCCTGACCCCCCGTCATATCGACGTTCAGGCGGTCAGTTCGACCCGCGCCAAGATCACCCTCGAGCCCCTCGAGCGTGGTTTTGGCCATACCCTGGGCAACGCGCTGCGTCGCATCCTGTTGTCCTCCATGCCTGGCTGTGCAGTAGTCGAGGCCGAGATCGACGGCGTACTCCACGAGTACTCCGCCATCGAAGGTGTGCAGGAAGATGTGATCGAGATCCTGCTCAACCTGAAAGGCCTGGCCATCAAGCTGCACGGTCGTGACGAAGTCACCCTGACTCTGGCCAAGAAGGGCTCGGGTGTGGTCACTGCTGCCGATATCCAGCTGGATCACGACGTCGAGATCGTCAATGGCGATCACGTAATCGCCAACCTGGCGGACAACGGCGCTCTGAACATGAAACTCACCGTGCGTCGTGGCCGTGGCTACGAGCCGGCTGATGCCCGTCAGAGCGATGAAGACGAAAGCCGTAGCATCGGTCGTCTGCAACTGGACTCCTCGTTCAGCCCGGTCCGTCGTGTTGCATACGTGGTGGAAAACGCCCGTGTCGAGCAGCGTACCAACCTGGACAAGCTGGTCATCGACCTGGAAACCAACGGCACCCTGGACCCTGAAGAGGCTATCCGTCGTGCCGCGACCATCCTCCAGCACCAGCTGGCGGCCTTCGTTGATCTGAAGGGCGACAGTGAGCCGGTAGTGGTCGAGCAGGAAGACGAGATCGATCCGATCCTCCTGCGTCCGGTCGACGACCTCGAGCTGACCGTGCGTTCGGCCAACTGCCTGAAGGCGGAGAACATCTACTACATCGGTGATCTGATCCAGCGCACCGAAGTAGAGCTGCTCAAGACGCCGAACCTGGGCAAGAAGTCCCTGACCGAGATCAAGGACGTTCTGGCCTCCCGTGGTCTGTCCCTCGGTATGCGCCTCGACAACTGGCCGCCGGCAAGTCTGAAGAAGGACGACAAGGCTACTGCCTGATCGTCCGTAATCACCGAACCGAAAGTTTGGTAAGGAATTTCAATCATGCGTCATCGTAAAAGTGGCCGTCACCTGAGCCGCACCAGCGCCCACCGCAAGGCCATGTTCCAGAACATGGCGGTGTCGCTGTTCGAACACGAACTGATCAAGACCACCCTGCCGAAAGCCAAGGAACTGCGCCGCGTTGCCGAGCCGCTGATCACCCTGGCCAAAGTGGACAGCGTTGCCAACCGTCGTCTGGCCTTCGACCGTACCCGTTCGAAAGCCATCGTCGGCAAGCTGTTCAACGATCTGGGCAAGCGCTACGCCACCCGTCAGGGCGGCTACCTGCGCATCCTGAAGTGCGGCTTCCGCGCTGGCGACAACGCCCCTATGGCGTACGTCGAGCTGGTTGACCGTCAGGTCGCTGGCGAAGCCGTAGAAGCTGCTGAATAAGCTGTTTCTGCTGTACAAGAAACCGGGCCTGGCGCCCGGTTTTTTGTTGCCAGATGAAAGCTTTAAGCTATCGATCTGTTCGACTCAATAAATTGGTTGGATCGACTGCTCTCTTCTAGACTTTTCCCATCACTGGCCACGAGGCCAGCCGATCGAAGGCTGATGAGGAGAAGAAAAAATGGAGCAGAAGAGCGAAGGCAAGTGCCCGTTCTCGGGCGATACCACCCCCAAACACACCGCCGGTGGCGGTACGGCGAATCGCGACTGGTGGCCGAACCAGCTGCGCGTGGACCTGCTGAGCCAGCATTCGTCGAAGTCCAACCCGCTGGGGGAAACATTCGATTACGCCAAGGCCTTCGGCAGCCTCGACCTGGATGCGCTGAAGCAGGACCTCAAGGCCCTGATGACCGATTCCCAGGACTGGTGGCCCGCCGACTTCGGCCACTACGGCCCGTTGTTCATCCGCATGGCCTGGCACAGCGCCGGCACCTACCGTACCGGTGACGGCCGTGGTGGCGCCGGCCGTGGCCAGCAGCGCTTCGCCCCGCTCAACAGCTGGCCGGACAACGTCAGCCTGGACAAGGCGCGCCGCCTGCTGTGGCCGATCAAGCAGAAGTACGGCCAGAGCATCTCCTGGGCTGACCTGCTGATCCTCACCGGCAACGTTGCCCTCGAGTCGATGGGCTTCAAGACCTTCGGCTTCGCTGGCGGCCGCGAAGACACCTGGGAGCCGGATCAGGACCTCTACTGGGGCACCGAGACCACCTGGCTGGGTGGCGACGCGCGTTACGGCAAGGGCGGTGAAGGCACCCTGGTGGCCGAGCCCGCGTTGCACGGCAACGAACAGGATCGTACCGACAGCCAGGGTCGTAACCTCGAAGACCCGCTGGCCGCCGTGCAGATGGGCCTGATTTACGTGAACCCGGAAGGCCCGGAGGGCAATCCTGACCCCATCGCCGCCGCCCATGACATCCGCGAGACCTTCGCGCGCATGGCGATGAACGATGAGGAAACCGTGGCCCTGATCGCTGGTGGCCACACCTTCGGCAAGACCCACGGTGCCGGCCCGGCCGATAATGTGGGCGCCGAGCCGGAAGCCGCCGACCTCGAACAGCAGGGCCTGGGCTGGAGCAATTCGTTCGGCAGCGGCAAGGGTGGCGACACCATCACCAGCGGCCTGGAAGTGACCTGGACCACCACGCCGACCAAGTGGAGCAACAACTTCTTCTGGAACCTGTTCGGCTACGAGTGGGAGCTGACTAAGAGCCCTGCCGGCGCGCACCAGTGGAAGCCCAAGCACGGCATGGGCGAGGGCACGGTTCCGGATGCGCACGACGGCGCCAAGCGCCACGCCCCGGCCATGCTGACCACCGACCTGTCGCTGCGCTTCGACCCGGCCTACGAGAAGATCTCCCGTCGCTTCATGGAGAACCCCGACCAGTTCGCCGACGCCTTCGCCCGCGCCTGGTTCAAGCTCACCCACCGCGACATGGGCCCGCGCTCCCGCTACCTGGGCCCGGAAGTCCCGGCCGAGGAGCTGATCTGGCAGGACCCGATCCCGGCGGTCGACCATGCCCTGGTCGACGAGCAGGACGTCGCGGCGCTCAAGGCCAAGGTGCTGGCCTCCGGCCTGTCGGTGTCCGAACTGGTCGGCACCGCCTGGGCCTCGGCCTCGACTTTCCGCGGCTCGGACAAGCGCGGTGGCGCCAACGGTGCGCGCATCCGCCTGGCACCACAGAAGGACTGGGCCGCCAACCAGCCGGAACAGCTGGCCAGGGTGCTGCAGGTGCTGGAAGGCATCCAGGGCGAGTTCAACGCCGCACAGGCTGGCGGCAAGAAAATCTCGCTGGCCGACCTGATCGTGCTGGCCGGTTCGGCGGGCATCGAGCAGGCGGCGAAGAGCGCAGGCCATGAGCTGAGCGTGCCCTTCGCCCCGGGTCGGATGGATGCTTCCCAGGAGCAGACCGACGTCGAGGCCATGGCCGTGCTCGAACCCATCGCCGACGGTTTCCGCAACTTCCTCAAGGGTCGTTACCGGATACCGGCCGAGGCGCTGCTGATCGACAAGGCGCAGCTGCTGACCCTGACCGCGCCGGAGCTGACGGTACTGCTCGGCGGCCTGCGGGCGATCAACATCAACGTCGGTGGCGAACAGACCGGGGTGTTCACCTCGCGTCCCGGTAGCCTGAGCAACGACTTCTTCACCCACCTGCTCGACATGGGCACGGCGTGGAAGCCGGTGTCGGAGGATCGCCAGGTGTTCGAAGGCCGTGATCGCCAGACCGGCGAAGTGAAGTGGATCGGATCGCGCGTCGACCTGGTGTTCGGCTCCAACTCGGTGCTGCGCGCGGTGGCCGAGGTGTATGCCGGCCCGGCTGGTGAGGCGAAGTTCCTCGAGGACTTCGTCGCCGCCTGGACCAAGGTGATGAACCTGGATCGTTTCGACCTGGCGGCCTGAGGCCCGTAGCCAGAAAAAGCCCCGCAACCGCGGGGCTTTTTCGTTTCAGGCGTGATCGCGTTCCAGCAGTGGCTTGAGGAAGTGGCCGGTGTGCGACGCCTTGTTCGCCGCGACCTCCTCGGGCGTGCCGCTGGCGATGATCATGCCGCCCTTGGAGCCGCCCTCGGGGCCGAGATCGACCAGCCAGTCAGCGGTCTTGATCACGTCCAGGTTGTGCTCGATCACCACCACGGTGTTGCCGTGGTCGCGCAGGCGGTGCAGCACGTCGAGCAGTTGCTGGATGTCGGCGAAGTGTAGGCCGGTGGTCGGCTCGTCGAGGATGTACAGGGTCTTGCCGGTGTCGCGCTTGGACAGCTCGCGGGAGAGCTTGACCCGCTGGGCCTCGCCGCCCGACAGGGTGGTCGCGCTCTGGCCCAGCTTGATGTAGGACAGGCCCACGTCGACCAGGGTCTGCAGCTTGCGCGCCAGGGCCGGCACCGCATCGAAGAACTCGCGGGCTTCCTCGATGGTCATGTCGAGCACCTCGGTGATGCTCTTGCCCTTGTACTTCACTTCCAGGGTCTCACGGTTGTAGCGCTTGCCCTTGCACACGTCGCACGGCACGTAGATGTCCGGCAGGAAGTGCATCTCCACCTTGATCACGCCGTCGCCCTGGCAGGCCTCGCAGCGGCCGCCCTTGACGTTGAAGCTGAAGCGGCCCGGGCCGTAGCCGCGCGAGCGCGACTCCGGCACGCCGGCGAACAGTTCGCGGATCGGGGTGAACAGGCCGGTGTAGGTCGCGGGATTCGAACGCGGTGTGCGGCCGATCGGGCTCTGGTCGATGTCGACCACCTTGTCCAGGTGCTGCAGGCCGTCGAACGAGTCGTGGGCGGCGGCTTCCAGGGTGGTGGCGCCGTTCAGCGCGGTGGCGGCCAGCGGGAACAGGGTGTTGTTGATCAGCGTCGACTTGCCCGAGCCGGACACGCCGGTGACGCAGGTGAGCAGGCCGACCGGAATCTCCAGATCGACGTTGCGCAGGTTGTTGCCGCGGGCGCCCTTGAGCTTCAGCGACTTCTTCTTGTCGCGGGCGGTGCGCTTCGCCGGATAGCGAATCTTCTCGCGGCCGGAGAGGTACTTGCCGGTGAGCGAGTCGGGGTGGTTCATCACCTCGTCCGGGGTGCCCTCGGCGACCACGCGGCCACCGTGCACGCCGGCGCCGGGACCGATGTCGACCACGTAGTCGGCTAGGCGGATGGCGTCCTCGTCGTGCTCGACCACGATCACCGTGTTGCCCAGGTTGCGCAGGTGGGTGAGGGTGCCGAGCAGACGCTCGTTGTCGCGCTGGTGCAGGCCGATGGAGGGTTCGTCGAGGATGTACATGACGCCGACCAGGCCGGCGCCGATCTGGCTGGCCAGGCGGATGCGCTGGGCCTCGCCACCGGACAGGGTGTCGGCGCTGCGGTCCAGGGTCAGGTAGTCGAGGCCGACATTGACCAGGAACTGCAGGCGCTCGCGGATTTCCTTGAGGATCTTCTCGGCGATCTCGCCACGGCGGCCGGTCAGGTGCATGCCGCCGAAGTAGTCGCAGGCATCGCCGACCGGCAGCCCGGTCACGGCCGGCAGGGTACGGTCGCCCACCCACACGTGGCGCGACTCGCGGCGCAGGCGGGTGCCGCGGCAGTCCGGGCAGGGCTGGGTGCTGAGGAACTTGGCCAGCTCCTCGCGCACGGTGGCCGATTCGGTCTCGCGGTAGCGTCGTTCCAGGTTGGGGATGATGCCCTCGAACGGGTGCGAGCGCTTGACGATGTCGCCGCGGTCGTTGAGGTACTTGAAGTCGACGTTTTCCTTGCCGCTGCCGAACAGGATGACCTTCTGGTGTTCGGCGGCCAGGTCGTCGAAGGGCTCTTCCAGGCTGAAGCCGTAGTGCGCGGCCAATGAGCCGAGCATCTGGAAGTAGTAGACGTTGCGCCGGTCCCAGCCACGGATGGCGCCCTCGGCCAGGGTCAGCTCGCCGTTGACCAGGCGCTTGGCGTCGAAGAACTGCTTCACGCCCAGGCCGTCACAGGTCGGGCAGGCACCGGCCGGGTTGTTGAAGGAGAACAGCTTGGGCTCCAGCTCGCTGATGGAGTGGCCGCAGTGGGGGCAGGCAAAGCGCGCGGAGAAGATGATCTCGTCGCCGACTTCATCGTCCATGGGCGCGACCAGGGCGATGCCGTCGGCCAGGTTGATGGCGGTCTCGAAGGATTCGGCCAGGCGCTGCTGCAGGTCCTCGCGCACCTTGAAGCGGTCCACCACCACGTCGATGGAGTGCTTCTTCTGCTTGTCCAGCTTCGGCAGCTCGTCCAGTTCGTAGAGCTTGCCGTTGACCCGGGCGCGGACGAAACCCTGGGCGCGCAGCTCGTCGAACACCGCCAGGTGCTCGCCCTTGCGCTCGCGGATCACCGGGGCCAGCAGCATCAGCTTGCGGCCCTCGGGCAGGGCCAGCACCTGGTCGACCATCTGGCTGACGGTCTGCGCCTCCAGCGGCACGTCGTGGTCCGGGCAGCGCGGGATGCCGACGCGGGCGTAGAGCAGGCGCAGGTAGTCGTAGATCTCGGTGATGGTGCCGACGGTCGAGCGCGGGTTGTGCGAGGTCGACTTCTGCTCGATGGAGATGGCCGGCGACAGGCCTTCGATGGTGTCGACGTCGGGCTTCTCCATCATCGACAGGAACTGCCGGGCGTAGGCCGACAGGGATTCGACATAGCGGCGCTGGCCCTCGGCGTAGAGGGTGTCGAAGGCCAGCGACGACTTGCCCGAACCGGACAGGCCGGTGATCACGATCAGCTTGTCGCGCGGCAGGGTCAGGTCGATGTTTTTCAGGTTATGGGTACGGGCGCCACGAATCAGAATCTTGTCCACTTAGGGAACCTCTAAAAGCTACCTGCGTTGCCATCGCTGCGTTAAAAGCACACTCAGAATGCTCATTTACTACTCGTAAACTGCGCTTCTTCGCCTGCTTTTGCCTTGCGCTGGCGGCCTCGCCAACGCTTTTAGAGGCTCCCTACTGCAGCCTCGCAGGTGGCGGGCGGAAACGAAGCAGTATACGGCCGCGCCCTGCCACGCGGCAAAGCGCCGAGGTGCCGAAAATGCGGCCCCCGGTGCGACGTTCTGTACGTACTGCGCATGCCGACAAAACGTCTACAGGCCCTGTCATGACTGATAGAATCGCCGGCCTCTTTGTTCAGGGTTTTTCCATGCACGATCCGCACAGCGAACGCATGAGCGCCAGGGAAACGCGCGCCGCCGGTGGCCTGGCGCTGGTGTTCGCCTTCCGCATGCTGGGCATGTTCATGGTCCTGCCGGTGCTGGCCACCTACGGCACCGATCTGGCTGGCGCGACCCCGGCGCTGATCGGCCTGGCCATCGGCGCCTACGGCCTGACCCAGGCGGTGCTGCAGATTCCCTTCGGCGTGATCTCCGACCGCATCGGCCGCCTGCCGGTGATCTACCTCGGCCTGCTGGTGTTCGCCGCCGGCGCCGTGGTGGCGGCCAACGCCGACTCGATCTGGGGCGTGATCACCGGCCGCGTGCTGCAGGGCGCCGGGGCCATCTCGGCGGCGGTGATGGCGCTGCTGTCGGACCTGACCCGCGAGCAGCACCGGACCAAGGCCATGGCCATGATCGGCATGAGCATCGGTCTGTCGTTCGCCGTGGCCATGGTGATCGGCCCGCTGCTGACCCGTGCTTTCGGCCTGTCCGGGCTGTTCTGGGCCACCGCCGGTATGGCACTGGTGGGCATGCTGATCATCGCCGTCTTCGTGCCGCGCGCCTCCAGCGCCCTGCAGCACCGCGAATCCGGGGTGGCGCGCCAGGCGCTGCTGCCGACCCTGCGCAACGGCGAGCTGCTGCGCCTGAACCTGGGCATCGGCGTGCTGCACGCGATCCTCATGGCCAGCTTCGTGGTGTTGCCGCTGGCGCTGGTGGACCAGGGCGGCCTGCCCAAGGAAGAGCACTGGTGGGTCTACCTCAGCGCCCTGCTGGTCGGCTTCTTCGGCATGGTGCCGTTCATCATCTATGGCGAGAAGAAACGCCGGATGAAGCGAGTGCTGTGCGGCGCGGTGGCGGCGCTGGTGCTCTGCGAACTGTACTTCTGGGGCTTCGGCCACAGCCTCACGGCGCTGGTGCTGGGCTTCATCCTGTTCTTCACCGCCTTCAACCTGCTGGAGGCCTCGCTGCCCTCGCTGGTGAGCAAGGTAGCGCCGGCCGGCGGCAAGGGCACGGCGATGGGCGTTTACTCCACCAGCCAGTTCCTCGGCGCCGCCGTGGGCGGCATTCTCGGCGGCTGGCTGTACCAGCACGGCGGGCTCGCCCTGGTGTTCGTCGGCTGTGCGGTGCTGGGGGTTTTCTGGCTGCTGGCAGCTGCTACTATGCGCGAGCCGCCTTATGTGACCAGCCTGCGCCGGCCCCTCGCGGCCGAAGCCGTCGCCGATGGCGCGCTGGTGGGGCGCCTCCTCGCGATACCCGGTGTCAGCGACGCCGTCGTGGTGGCCGAGGAGGCCGCGTTGTACATCAAAGTGGATACCCAACAACTGGACCGCGCGTTGCTCGAGCGAGTGCTCGAAGAGGCCGTGGGGACGCATTCAGCTTAGGAGAACGAAATGGCCCGTGGGGTTAACAAAGTCATTCTGATCGGCAACGTCGGCGGCGACCCGGAAACCCGTTATCTGCCCAACGGCAACGCGGTGACCAACATCACCCTGGCCACCACCGACAGCTGGAAGGACAAGCAGACCGGCCAGCAGCAGGACCGCACCGAATGGCACCGCGTGGTGTTCTTCGGCAAGCTGGCCGAGATCGCCGGCGAGTACCTGCGCAAGGGCTCGCAGTGCTATGTGGAAGGCCGCCTGCAGACCCGCGAGTGGGAGAAGGACGGCGTCAAGCGCTACACCACCGAGATCGTGGTCGACATGAACGGCACCCTGCAGCTGCTCGGCAGCCGCGGCGGCAACAACGAAGGCGGCGGCGACTACGCCCCGCGCCAGCAGCAGTCGCGCCCGGCCCCGCAGCAGGCCGCGCCGCGTCCGGCGCCGCAACCGGCCGCCCAGCAGCCGGCCCCGGACTACGACAGCTTCGACGACGATATTCCGTTCTGAGTCGCGAGCGCTTCGAAAAGGCCCAGCCACACGACCGTGCGGCTGGGCCTTTTCATTTGGCTATGTCTGAGTTGACTGTTGTCGAGGGGCTCAACCCTTGTGGGGGCGGACTTGTCCGCGAAAGGGGCTGACAGAAAAGCTTCGCGGACAAGTCCGCTCCCACTGGGGGCAACGGCGCACAACGGCTACATGGCCTTTCGTTTCAGCCCGCCAGCAGGCTCGCCTCGGCCTCGCCCTGCCGGCGCGCGGCCGCGAGAAACTGGCCGAAGGCGTCCGCCACGCCCTGCTGCAGCTGCCCCTCGTCGCAGCTTCCCGCGCAAGCCTCCAGCCGTTGCAGGAAGCGCGGCCAGAGCCCTTCGGCGGCCGCGTGGCCCAGGTAGTTCATGGGCGCCGCCGGCTGTGCCGCCCGCAGGCGCTGGGCGAGCAGGCGGGCGCCCAGGCGCGAGCCCTCCAGCACATAGAGCGCTCCCCAGCACCAGCCGGGATCGACGTGCCGGGGTGCGTCGAGCGGCGCCATGTATCCGATACCGAGCGCCTGCAGGTCCGCATGCAGCGCATCGCTGCGCCGGCGCAGGGGCCAGTCCTCGATCAGCGTTTCGACGTCATTGGCTTCGAGGGTCCGCTCCAGGCTGAACAGCGCCGCGCCGTGGGCCAGGAGGAAGCCCCGGTAGCCCGGCGCGGATTCCAGCGGGAAGGCGGAGAAGGCCG
This sequence comes from Pseudomonas paralcaligenes, assembly GCF_019655855.1. GTDB lineage: Bacteria > Pseudomonadota > Gammaproteobacteria > Pseudomonadales > Pseudomonadaceae > Aquipseudomonas > Aquipseudomonas paralcaligenes. Next base: position 22,496 of record NZ_BPFX01000003.1, read on the forward strand.
CGTCGACCTGGTGGTGCAGGCCGGTACTGAAGTGCTTCAGGCGCTGGCGCAGGCTATCCATGCCGGGTGCCCGCCTCCCTGAGCGCCTGGAGAATCTTGCGGGCCACCTGCTCTTCCTGGAAGGGTTTCTGGATCACCAGGTTTTCGCCGAGTCCCAGCTCGCCCAGTTCGGCGTAGCCGCTGATGAACACGACCGGCAACCCCGGCCGCTTGCCGCCGACCGCGCGGGCGAGTTCGCCGCCGTTCATGCCCGGCATGACGAAGTCGGCGAGCAGCAGGTCCACTTCGATGTCCTCGAGCAGTCGCAGGGCGCTCGCGCCGGAGTCTGCCTCCGCGACTTGGAAGCCGAGGCGCTGGAGCATCTGCGAGGTCACCTCGCGCACGGCCGGGTCGTCGTCGACCAGCAGGATGCGCTGGTGCCCGGCGATGACCTCGGGGCAGTCCGTATCGCCTGCAGACAGAGTGCCGTCCTCCGGCGCCGGCTCGGTCCTGGGCAGGAATACCTGGACGGTGGTGCCGCTGCCTTCCTCAGAGAGGATGCGGGCGCCGCCGCCGGACTGCTTGGCGAAGCCGAACACCTGGGCCAGGCCGAGCCCGGAGCCCTTGCCGACTTCCTTGGTGGTGAAGAAGGGCTCGAAGGCCTTCTGCAGCACTTCCTCGCTCATGCCCGTGCCGGTGTCGGAGACCGACAGCATCACGTAGTCGCCCGGGCCGGGTTCCTCGGCGCGCAGCGAGGTCTCGGCGATGCTCGCGTTGGCGTCGGCCAGCTTGTCGATGTTGGCGATCTCGTTGCTGATGTCGCGGCCGGCGATGTAGGCGTGGCCGGCGTCGGGCACGGTGTTCCAGGCGATCCAGCGGTAGCCGCCGTCGCGGTGGCGCAGGCGGTTGACGAAGCGCTGGGCGACCCTGCCGCGGCGGATGATGCTCATGGCGGCCAGGCTGGCGCGCAGGTCGTCGGGATGGACCAGGGTGACCAGGCGCTGGTTGAGCAGGTCGTCCAGCGGCCAGCCGAGGACGTCCTGCCAGGCCGGGTTCAGCGCCAGCGCGGTGGAGCCGAAGTCGGTGACCGCCAGCAGGTCGCGTGATAGTTCCCAGGTCCGGTCGCGCTCGCGGGTGCGTTCCTCGACGCGCTCGCCGAGGGTCTCGTTGAGGCGCTTGAGGGCCTCGGTGGCGGAGCGCTGCTCGGTGATGTCCATCGCCACGCCGACGAAGCGGCTGCAGCGGCCCTGGTCGAAGAAGGCCTGGCCGCGCATTTCCAGCCAGCGCATCTGGCCGTCGGGCAACTGGATGCGGTAGGTGGCGGCGAAGTCGGGCTGGCGCGGGTCGCTGATGGCGGTCTCGATGCGTGCGCGCATGTAGGGCAGATCGTCGGGGTGGCAGAGCCGCTCGAACACCGTCATGTCCAGCGGCTCGTCGCCGTCCAGGCCGCAGATCGCCCGGTAGCGCTGGTCGCACAGCAGCTGTCCGCTGGCCGGCTCGTAGTCCCACATCCCCAGGCGTGCCGCCTCGATGGCCAGCCGCGCGCGCACGCCGACCTCCTGCAGGGCCTGTTCCGCCTGGCGCCGGCGGCGACGCTCGTGGACTTCCGAGACGGCACGGGTGACCGCCTTGGGCAGCAGCGCGAGGTTCTGCTTGAGGACGTAGTCCACCGCGCCGGAGCGCATCATGTTGACCGCGTTCTCCTCGCCGTAGACGCCGGAGAGGAAGATGAAGGGGGTTTCCGGCGCCAGGCGGCGGGCTTCCTGCAGGGCCAGGCTGCCGGAGAAGCCGGGCAGGATGAAGTCGGCGAGGATCAGGTCGAATGGGCGTCGCTGCAGGGCCTCGACGACCCCGGCGTGGTCGTAGACCAGTTCGGTGTCCAGCGTGTAGCCGCTGCGCTCCAGCGCCATCTGGGCCAGTTCGGCGTCGTGCGAGCTGTCTTCGATGAACAGGACACTGATGTTCTTTGACGCGGGCATTGGCCTTCCTGTGGGCTGGCAGCGTACCGCGCGCCGGCGGCGCGCGGTGGCGGAGAGTCAGTCGTTCTGTTCTTCGGTCCTGCGGGTACGCTTGAGGCGCAGCGAGCCGGGCGGCGGCTCGTTGAGCACCGCCCAGAAGATGCCGAGGTCGGAAATCGCGGCGACGAAATCCTTGAATTCGACCGGCTTCACCACGTAGGCGTTCACGCCCATCTCGTAGGCGCGCATGAGGTCGGGCTCTTCCCGCGAGGAGGTCAGCATGACCACCGGAATGCTGCGCAGCGCGGGCGTCTCGCGCACCGTCTTGAGCACTTCCAGGCCGTCCACCTTTGGCAGCTTGAGGTCGAGCAGCAGCACCGCCGGGTTGCCGTCGTCGCGGGACAGGTGCTCGCCACGGCGCAGCAGGTAGTCCAGCGCCTCGGCGCCGTCGCGCTTGACCACCACGTCGTTGGCCAGCTGGCTGCGTTCGAGCGCGACCAGGGTGAGTTCCAGGTCGTGGGGGTTGTCTTCAACGAGCAGAATGGGCTTGAGCATCAGTCTTTCCGGTCATCGGGTGCGGTATAGGTCAGGTGCGGCAGGGCGAAGAAGAAGGTGGCGCCCTGGTCGATGCGGCCGTCGGCCCAGACCCGGCCGCCGTGGCGCTCGACGATGCGGCGCACGCTGGCCAGGCCGATGCCGGTGCCTTCGAATTCTTCCATGCGGTGCAGGCGCTGGAACACGCCGAACAGCTTGCCGGCGTACTGCATGTCGAAGCCGACGCCGTTGTCGCGGATGTAGACCACGGTCTCGTCGCGCTGCGCATGGGCGCCGATCTCGATCAGCGCGTGCTCGCGTCCGCTGGTGTACTTCAGCGCGTTGCTGATCAGGTTGCGCAGCACCATGTGGATGAAGGCGGCGTCGGCGACCACCACGGGCATCGGCTGCACGCGCCATTCGACGTCGCGGCTCTCGTAGTCGGGGCGCATTTCCTCGCGGATGGAGCCGACCAGGGCGCCCAGGTCGACGTCGGACAGGTGCAGCGCCGAACGGCCCATCTGCGAGAAGCTCAGCAGGTTGTCCACCAGGGTGCCGGCGAAGCGGGCCGCGTCGCCGATGTTGCCCAGGAAGCGCTGGCCGCGCTCGCTCAACTGCGGCCCTTCCAGCTCGCTGAGCAGTTCGGTGTAGCCGGCGATGTGGCGCAGCGGCGCGCGCAGGTCGTGGGACACGCTGTAGGAGAAGGACTCCAGTTCCTTGTTGCTCTCGCGCAGCTCGCCCGCCAGTTGGGCCATTTCCTCGGCCTTGCGCAGGACGATGCCGAGCACCGCGTTGCGCAGTTCCAGCGCGCCTTCCCGCTCGGCGTCCTCCCAGGGGGCGCAGTAGCCGCGCACCACTTCGCGCCAGGTATCGAAGCTGTGGCGTGGCGTTAGCGCCCCGCTGAGCTGGTCGAGCCGCTTCTCGGGCTGGCCGGCCCAGTGGATGGTCCTCACCCGCTCCTGTCGGAACCAGATCAGGTAATGGGCGTGCAGCTTGGAGATGGAAATCGCCAGGACCCCGGCGGCGTGCTTCGCCAGTTCGGGCAGTTCCGGCACGTCCTGGCCCAGGTTGTCGCTGCTGAAGATATGCCCGGACTGATGCGCGCTGAGCCAACGGGCCAGCGCGATGATCTGCCGGTCCGGCGGCGCCTCGCCGACCCGCACGCAGGAGTCGGACTCGACCACCGCCGCGCCCTGCGCGCCGGCGAAGGCGAGGACCACGTCCGGCAGGCTCCTGAAGCCGTCGGTGACGCTGTCGCAATCGGCCATGCCCGACAGCAGGCGAACCACCTGGTGACGCAGTTCGAGCTTGCGCTGGGCCAGCAGGCCGGTCTCGGCGGCGTCGATCTGCAGGGCCAGGATGCGCGCCAGCAGTTCGCAGGCGGTGCGGGTCTTGTGGCTGACCTGGCGCGGGCTGGCGTCGTGGCAGGAGATCAGGCCCCAGAGCTGGTCGCGGACCACGATGGAGACCGACATCGAGGCCAGGGTGCCCATGTTGCGCATGTACTGCAGGTGCACCGGCGACACGCTGCGCAGGGAGGCGAAGCCCAGGTCCAGCGGCTTGCCGCTGGCGGGGTTGAGCGCCGGCACGAGCGGCGAAGGCTGGTAGTGGGCATCGGGGATGACGCGGATCAGGTTCTCGCGGTACAGGCGACGGGCCTGGGCGGGGATGTCCGACGCAGGGAAGTGGTGGCCGAGGTAGCTGGCGTAGCCGGACTCGGCGTGTTCGGCGAGCACCTCGCCGTTGCCTTCATTGTCGAAGCGGTAGGCCTTGATCCGGCCGAAGCCGGTGATGCGGCTCAGTTCGCTCACCGCCAGCCGGCAGATGGATTCCAGATCGCCGGCGGCATGCAGCTGGGCGACGAACGTGCGCATCAGCGGGTACAGCGTGCCGTAGGCCTGGCCGGGGTTGCTGGCGCGCTCGAATTCGAGGATCAGCTGCCCCTCGTTGCGGTGCGCCAGGAGGGCGAAGGTCTGCTCCCGCGACGTGCCGAGGGCGAAGTTCACGTCGCCGAGGTGGAAGGGGTTGCGGTCCTCGCCGGAGAGGCCGGCCAGGCGCTCGGGCAGGGCGTCGTCGTGGATCAGCTCTCGCAGCGACATGCCGAGCAGCTGCTCGGCCTCCAGGCCGAGCCAGTCGATGACGTTGCGGCTCGCCTGCCGTACGCGCAGGTCGGGCTCGTCGAGGACCAGCAGGAAACCGTGCGGCTGGATGCTGCCGGGAATATGGATCGGCTCATCGGCGCAGCGCTCCACCGCATCTTTCAGAGCGTCGGGTTCTGTCATCGGGTGTCCTTCGGGCCGGAGCCTTGATGGGTGGGCAGGCGATAGAGGTGTGAGCGGCGGCGTGGGGCGGGGGCGGTCCGGGCTGCACACCCGGAGTCTTCGCCGGCACGTCCGCTGGTCTGTTCATCAGAGCAGCGCCGGGTGTCCGAGGTTCGCCTGCCTTTTCGGGCGGGCGCGCGAGGATGAGCCAATCTACCCGCAAAGGTGCGCCGCGCCAAGCGAAGCGGGGCGCCGTGGGCGTGCGTGCGGGCGTGGCCGGAGGGGAGGTGGCCGGGCGGCGGAGGCGCCGCCCGGCAGGTGGGCTCAGGGCGCGATCTTGCGCTTCAGGGCGCCGGCCAGCGCCGGCGGCAGGTTGGGCAGGGCGCGCAGCAGGTAGGGCAGGATCTTGCGCTTGGCGCCGTTCAGGGACTCCGGAACCATGGCCTCGATCAGGTGCGGGCCGGGGTGGGCCTGGGCGTATTCCATGGCCTGCAGCAGTTCCTCGGCGGTGCTCACCCGCACCGCGTGCACGCCCATGCCCTGGGCCAGCCGGGCGAAGTTGAGGACCGGCCCCTTGAGGTCGAGCTGGGCCTTGGCCTTGGGCCCGCTTTCCTCGGCGCCGACCCGCTCCAGTTCGATGTTGAGCACCGAGTAGGAGGCGTTGTTGAAGATGATCGAGGTGACGTTGAGCTGTTCCCGGGCCATGGTCCACAGCGCCTGGATGGTGTACATCGACGAGCCGTCGCCGATCAGCGCCAGCACCGGCCGGTCCGGGCAGGCGATGGCCGCGCCGACGGCGCTGGGCAGGCCCTGGCCGATAGCGCCGCCGGTCAGGGTCAGCAGGTCGTGCCGCGGCGCGCCGGCGGTGAGGGCCGCCAGCATCAGCCCCGAGGTGATGGCCTCGTCGACCAGGATGGCGTTCTCCGGCAGCAGGTGGCCCACCGCCTTGCACACCTTGGCGGCGCTCAGCTTGCCGCGCGGGCGGTTGGGGCGCTGCGCCGGCTGCAGCACGGGCTGGGCATGGTCCGCGCCGAGCGCGGCGCTCAGCTTCTCCAGGCTGGCGGTGGTGTCGTCGGCCGGGTTGGCCAGGATGTGCAGGTTGCAACTGTCGGGCACCAGGTAGCTCTGCTTGCCCGGGTAGGCGAAGAAGGACACCGGCGCCTTGGCGTCGACCAGGATCAGTTCCTCGATCTGCGCCAGCTGCACGCCCGCCAGCTCCGCCATGTAGGCGATGCGCTCCACCGGCGGCAGGCCGGCGCCACGCTGCAGGCGGGTGGGGAAGACCTCGGTCAGCAGCTTGACCCCGCAGTGCGCCGCGATGCGTGCCGCGGCCAGCAGGTCAGGCTCGCGCAGGGCCCGGCCGCCGAGCAGCAGGGCGGTCTTGCGGCCCGAGCGGATGGCCGCGGCGATGGCCGCGACGGTGGCGTCCTCGGCCGCCTTCGGCGCGGGCGGCGGCGGTGGCGGGGAGGGGATGCCACCGTCGCCCCAGGACACGTCGGCCGGCAGGATCAGTGTCGCCACCTGGCCCGGGTAGCCTCTGGCCGCGGCGATGGCGTCCACCGCGTCGCGGCACAGGTCGGCGGTGCTCGCCGAGGTGCGCACGAAGCCCGGCGAGACGTTGCGCGCCACGGTCTCGATGTCCGACTGCAGCTGGGCGTCGTACTGGGTGTGGTAGGTGGCGTGGTCGCCGACGATGTTGACCACCGGCACCTTGCCCTTGCGCGCGTTGTGCAGGTTGGCCAGGCCGTTGCCCAGGCCGCAGCCCAGGTGCAGCAGCGTGGCGGCGGGCTTGTCGGCCATCCGCGCGTAGCCGTCGGCGGCGCCGGTGGCGACGCCCTCGAACAGCGCCAGCACGGCGCGCATGCGCGGCTCGCTGTCCAGCGCGGCGACGAAGTGCATCTCGCTGGTGCCGGGATTGGTGAAGCAGACTTCGATACCGGCGTCCGCCAGGGTTTTCATCAGTGCTTGGGCACCATTGGCCATGTCGGTCTCCTTGGGATCAACCGTGGTTTATCGAGCGCGCGGCGGCGCGGGCGGTGAGGATGCAGCCGGGCAGGAAGGTGCCTTCCAGCGAGCGTTTGCCGTTGGCGCCGCCACCACCGAAGCCGGCGGCCTCGCCCACGCAGTAGAGGCCGGGCACGGGGCTGCCGTCGGCGCCCAGCACTCGGCTGTGCAGGTCGGTGCGCAGGCCGCCCAGGCTCTTGCGGGTCACCAGCTGGGTGTGGATGGCGATGAACGGGCCGGCGCCGGGCATCTGCAGCGGCGCCGGCTTGCAGGTGCGCAGGCGGTCCGGTCCCCATTGCCGGGCATGCTGGATGCGGCGGATCTGCTCGTCGTTGTGCAGCCGCCGGCCGCCGGCGAAGTTGGCGTCGAAGGCGTCGGCGGTGGCCTGCAGCACGGCGGGGTCCACGTCCAGCGAGCAGGTCAGGGCGTTCATCTTCGCCGCCAGCCCGGCCAGGGTCTCGTCGACCAGGAAGTGCGGGCTCTCCTGCTGCATCTGGCGGACCAGGCGGTGGTTGCCGAGCAGGGTCTCCTTGAGGAAGGCGGGGAACTGTTTGTCGCGGATGCGCGGGTTGTGCTCGGCGCCGGAGATGGCGAATTCCCTGGCCGCGATCCGCCAGTTCAGCAGGTGCCAGGTCCAGGGCTTCTCCTGCTGCGCGACCCGCTGGCACAGCCAGTGGGTGTCGAAGCCGGTGACCAGCGGCTCGGGGCTGATGCGCCGCCCGCTGTGGTCGAGCCACAGGGCCGACTTGCAGGGAATGGTGGACAGCCCGTGTCCCTCGAAATGCGGGTAGGGATGGGGGAAGCCGGCGGCGTAGTTCCACATCTCGCCGGCGTGGACGACCTGCCCGCCCAGCTCGTCGACGACCCGCTGGTGCAGCGCGCCGTCGGCGAACGGGTGGGCGCCGTTGAGCATGGCGGCGGGCATCGGCCGGCCGGCGGGCCAGTGGGCGCGGACCTGCTCGCTGCTGCCGTTGATGCCGCCCATGGCCAGCACCACCACCGGGGCCTGCAGGCGCACTTCGCGGCCGCTGTGTTCGCAGCGCGCCACGGCGCCGTCGATCCGGCCGGCCTGGTACTCCAGGCCGACCACGCGGTGCTGGTGCAGCAACTGCAGCCGGCCGTCGCCGTCGGCGGCGTGGAGGGCGGCGATCATGCGCCGGGTCAGTTCGCGGGCGGTGCCCCAGATCACGTGGTAGCGCGGCAGGCTGTTGCCTTCGCCGTAGCGGCCGCGCTCCACCCAGTTCACCGCCGGCAGGAATTTCACGCCCTCGCCCAGCAGCCAGTCGTAGACCTCGGCGCGGCTGCGTTCCACGTAGTAGCGCGCCCATTGCAGGGAGTGCAGGTCGTCCGGCGGCAGTTCGCCGAAGCTCAGCCAGTCGCGCAGGGCCACTTCGGGGGTGTCCGGGATCTTCATCCGCGCCTGCAGCGGCGTGCCCACCAGGGCCATGCCGCCGAAGGCCCACAGGGCCAGCCCGCCGAGGCGCTCGCGGCTGTCGCGGTCGACCAGGGTCACCCGCTTGCCCGCGCGCAGGGCTTCCAGGGCGGTGACCAGGCCGGCGAGGCCGCCGCCTATGACCAGGACATCGGATTGCGTGGCTACAGTCGCCAATCGGGGCACTCCTCTGACGGGTGGGCCTTGTTCTTGTTGAGCGGAACCATAGCCGCATACCATGGCGCCGGTATTGACTTTGAGGGCCAGAATAATTGACTTCAAAGGCCACGGTTTCGATGAGCTGGGTGAACACTGTGCTGCTGGCCGCCCAGCGCATGGGCGTCGCGCCCGAGCGGGTGATGGCCGCCGCCGGCATCGCCAGCGGCGAGTTGGGCCGCGAGCGCTGGCCGATCGACCACATCACCCGGCTGTGGCGGGCCGCGGCGGCGCTCACCGGCGATCCCGGCTTCGGCCTGAAGGCCGGCGGGCTGGTGGGGCCGGCCGGGCTGAACGTGGTGAGCTTCATGGCGCAGTCGGCCTCTACCCTGCGCGAGTCCATCGACGTGGTGGTGAAGTACCAGCGCCTGGTCAGCGACGGCGGGCGCCTGCAGGTGATCGCCGGCGGCGACGCCAGCTGGCTCATCTACCACCCGCGCCAGGGCGAGCTGCCGTTCAGCCCGCACCAGATCGAGGCGGTGCTGGCCGCGGTGGTGGCCATCGCGCGCTGGGTGACCAGCGCCGCCGTGCAGCCGCTCAAGGTGCAGTTCAGCCAGCCCTCGCTCGGCCCGCCCGAGGGCTACGGCGCGGCCTTCGGCTGCCCGGTCGAGTTCGAGCAGGCGTTCAACGGCCTGCTGATCGACAACGCCCTGCTGGACCAGCCGCTGCCCCAGGCCGACGCCCAGCTGGCCCGGGTGCACCAGCAGTACGCCGCGGCGCGCCTGGCCGCGCTCGCCCCGGCCGACGACCTGGTACCGGCGCTGCGGCGCTGGCTGGCCGGCCGTATCCACGGCCAGCCGCCCGGCCGCGCCGAGGCGGCCCAGGCCTTCGGCCTGAGTGCGCGGACCCTGGCGCGGCGCCTGCAGGAACGCCAGCTGGATTTCTCGACCCTGGTGGACGAGGTGCGGCGCGACGCGGCCCTGCAGGCGGTGGCCCAGGGGCGGCACTCCCTGGCGCGGATCGGCCAGTCGCTGGGTTTCGCCGAGCCCAGCACCTTCTGGCGCGCCTTCCGCCGCTGGACCGGGCGGACGCCGGCCCAGTGGCGCCGGGAGCAGGTTGCGGCACCGGAAACCGGGGAGTGATCGGGGAGACGCGCCGAGGCAGCGAAACCAATGGCCATGTCCGAGTCGACGGTTGCGGGCGAGCTCAGGCCCTGTGGGAGCGGACTTGTCCGCGAAGCTTTGCTGTCGAGCCCATCGCGGACAAGTCCGCTCCCACAAGGCCGCTCGCGGGGTGCTCGCCGGCAACGCTCGATTGGGGCATGCCCAAACAAATAGTCCGAACCGCCGTCGCAGCCTCCGGGTCGATATTTTCGTGAGGCCGGAACAGCCCCTAGGGGCACAGCCTGACGTACGACCCCGACTAGAAGGAGCGCGTCATGACCCTGGGAACCATACTGCTGATCGTTCTGATCCTGCTGCTGATCGGTGCCATTCCGGCCTGGCCGCACAGCCGCGCCTGGGGCTACGGCCCGTCCGGCGGCCTCGGCCTGGTGGTGGTGATCCTGCTGGTCCTGTTGTTGCTGGGCTACATATGACGAAGCGGGGCCGCCCCTCGCCGGGGCGGCTCCGTGGTCAGAAGTTGATGTCCAGCGTGCTGCCGACCACCCGTTCGCGGCCGACGGTGGCACTCTGGCTGCCTGGCTCGTCGTTGCGATAGAGGAAGTATTTCTCGTCGGTGACGTTGTTGGCCCACAGGGTCACGCGCCACTGGTCGCCGGCGTAGCCGGTGCGCAGGTTGAGCAGGGTGTAGGCCGGCAGGCGGTCTTCTTCCAGGCCGTTCAGGCGCGAGCTGGAGGTGGCGGTGCCGGTGTATTTCAGGTCGCCACCGACGAACCAGCCGCTGCGGTGCTGGTAGTCGGCGCCGAGCGCGGCGGTCCACTCCGGCGCCTGCGGGAAGGGCTCGCCGGCCAGATCCAGCAGAGTGCCGCCCTGAACCATCTCGAACTCGTCGAACTCGGTCTTGGCCAGGCCGATGGAGGCGAAGGTGTCCAGACCCGCCAGCGGCTGATAGCCCAGTTCGATCTCGAAGCCGGTGACGTGCGACTTGCCGGCGTTGACCACCACGTCACTGGTGTAGTTGCCGGGAATCTGCGGCACGTTGATCTGCTGGTCTTCCCAGTCCAGGTAGAACAGGTTGGCGTTCAGGCGCAGGCGGTCGTCGAGCCACAGCGAGCGGTAGGACAGCTCGTAGTTCCAGGCATACTCCGGGTCGTACTCGTAGGACTCGCCAGTGACATAGTTGGTCGCGGTGCCGCCGCCGCGGTAGGCGCGCTGCACGACGAAGCCGACATTCTGCTTGGCGTCGATGTGGTACTGCACGCCTGCCTTGGGCAGCCAGGCGTCGTAGTGGGTGTCGCTCTCGTTGGCGCTGGTGTCGCTGAACAGGGAGAAGCCGCTGAGCTCCAGATCCATGTTGCCGGCTGACTTGAACTTCTGCTTCTCGTAGTCGTAGCGCAGGCCGCCGATCAGGGTCCAGCGCTCGTTCAGGTGCCAGTTCATCTCGCCGAACGCAGCGTAGTTGTCCACGTCGGTCTTGCTGTTGTCGATCATGGTCAGCAACGCGCCGGGGATCGACGGCAGGCTGGGGTCGACCATGCCGAGGTATTCGCCGGGGATGCGGCGCAGGCTGTCGCCCTTGTCCTCGCCAGTATTGACGTACAGGCCGGCCACCGCCGAATACCGGGTGTTGTCCCAGTTCAGGCGCAGTTCCTGGGCGATCTGTTCCTGGTCGAAGTCGCCGAGCCATTGCAGATCGACGGAGGGGCGGCTGGTCTCGGTCTGGGTGTGGGTGGTCAGCGAGGTCAGGGTGAGGCCTTCGCCGAGCGGCTGGGTGATTTCCAGCGCGGTGTTGTAGGTGGTGGTGCTGCGCGTTTCGGTCAGGGTCGGCGAGAGCGCGGGGTCGGGAATATTGCCGTAGACGCGGTCGAAGTAGTCGACGCCCGCCGAGGGGCCGTCGACGCTGGTGGCGGCTGGCGAGTCGTAGCTCTTCGAGTGGCTGAGCAGGAAGCGCGTGCCATCCTCGCCCTGAGGCTGGAACAGCAGCTTGCCGCGGATCTGCCAGTATTTGTCCTCGGCCACTTCATCGCCGCGGGCGGCGTCGTCGAAGTAGGGGTAGTCGATGCCGTTCTCCGCGCTGCTGCGTTCGGCGGCGATGCGGAAGGCCAGCTTGTCTTCTATCAGTGGGCCGGAAACCATCGCCGCATAGCCGCGTGTGTCCAGTTCGCCGGCGCTGCCTTGCAGGGCGCTTTCCCAGTAGTAGGTCGGGTCCTTGGTGTCGATGCGGATCGAGCCGGCCAGGGCGTTGCGCCCGCTGGTGGTGGACTGCGGACCGCGCAGCACTTCCACCTGCTCCACGTCCCACATGCCCAGTGCACCACGGCGAGCGCCCTGCATGGTCTGCGCGACGCCGTCGACATAGAGCGTGGCCAGCGGCCGGCCGGACGGGCCGCCGACACCCTCTGAGTTGATGCCGCGGATGATGTAGCCGGAGTCGGTGAAGGCGGCGTCGCGCACGTTGGCCATCATGCGGAAGGCGTCCGGCAGGTTCTGGATGCGCGCCTGCTCGATCTGGTAGGCGCTGACCACGGCCACGCTGCTGGTGGTCTGCTGCAGGTCGCGCTCGATCTTCTCGCCGGTGATCAGGATCGGGGTGAACTCCATCGCCTGGCCGACCGGGCCGGCGCTGGTCTGCAGGGTGACGGTACGGGCGCCGGTGAAGCGGTAGCCCAGGCCGGTGCCGGCGAGCAGCTGGTCCAGCGCCTGCTGGCGATCCATGCGGCCGCTGACGGCGCGGGAGCTGAGGCCCTGGGTCAGCGCCGCGTCGTACAGCACCTGGGCGCCGCTGGCGACGCCGTAGGCGCTCAGCGCGTCATCCAGGCCTTGCGCTGGGATGTCGAAGCTGAGCTGCTCGCTCTGCTCGGCGGCCGTCTCCGCGGCCCAGGTGACGGGCGCGTGGCCCAGCAGCGCGGTGCAGGCGAGCAGGATGGAGCTGGCCAGGCGGCTCCTGGGCGGAAAAGGCGTTGGCATGTGTTCTCCCCGGTGTCATCGAACAGGTGCGGATGAAAAGCGTTCCTATTCGGTAGACGCTCGCCGCAGCGCCGACCCGCAATCGCGGACGGGGATTTTTTTGGCTGTGCCCGATTGGGTGTGCCCCCCTCTTGTGGGAGCGGACTTGTCCGCGAAGCTTTGCGGTGAGCCTATTCGCGGACAAGTCCGCTCCCACAGGGGCAGGGGGTGTGTTCGCCAACGGGTTTCAGCGCAGCACGATCCAGTCGCCCGGCAGGTGGGTGGCGTCCAGGCCCAGGCTGCTCTGGATATGGGCCAGTGCCTCGTCGGGGCGCTGCAGGTGGAACACGCCGCTGACCGGGCGGCGGGCCAGTTCGGCGTCGGCCAGGACGACGCGGCCGGCGCGGTAGCGGTTCAGTTCCTCCACCAGCTCGCCCAGCGGGCGCTGCTTGAAGATCAGCACGCCCTGGCGCCAGGCCAGCGCCTCGGTGCTGTCGACCGGTGCAGGCCGGCCATCGTCGAGGGCGTCGTAGCGCAGCTGCCGTCCCGCCTCCAGGCGCTGCGGGGCGCGCCCGGCCAGGCGCACGGCGACCGCGCCCTCGCTGCAGGTCACGCGCACGCCCGCGCCCTGATGGCGCACCTCGAACACGGTGCCGAGAGCGGTCACGCTGCCGTCGTCGGCCTCGACCACGAAGGGCCGGGCGGCGTCATGGCTGACGTGGAACACCGCGGCGCCGCCGCTCAGCACGACGCGCCGGCGCTCGGCGCTGAAGTCCAGATCCAGCCGGGTGCGGGCGTCCAGCTCGATGCGGCTGCCGTCCTCCAGGCGGATCTCGCGGCGCTCGCCGACGCCGGTGCTGTGGTCGGCGAGCCAGGCGCGGGCGTCGATGCGCTGCCCGGCCTGCAGCCAGGCGAAGCCCAGCGCCAGAACGCAGGCGGCCAGCCCCGCGCCGAGCGCTCGCCAGCGAGGCCGGCGGTGGGCCGGCGCGCGGGGCAGCTCGCCCAACTGGCGCCACAGCTGCGCCGCCTCCCGGTAGGCCTCGGCGTGGGCGGCGCTGGTGGCGCACCACTCGCGCAGGGCGCGGGCGTCCTCGACCGTCGCCTGGCCGGAGGTGAGCCGGGCGACCCAGGCGTTGGCCTCGGAGGCCAGGTCGAGCGGGTCGCTGGAGCGGTGCGGGGTCATGTCGGCGGCGTCTCGCGGCGTGGCGCCGGGGCGCCGCCCTGTTGCCGCAGGCGCTGGGCGCAGTGGTCCAGCGCCCGGCGCACTTCCAGCTCGACGGTGCGCAGGCTGACGCCGAAGCGCTGGGCCAGCGCCTTGTGCGGCTGGCCTTCGAGGCGGGCGGCGAGGAACAGCTCGCGGCGCCGCTCCGGCAGTTCCTCGAGGATTTCCGCCAGGCGCTGCAACTGCTGGCGGTCGGAGATGGCCTGCTCGGCGTTCGGCGCCTCGTCGGGCACTTCCAGCAGCAGCTCGATCTCCACCGGGTCGAGCAGGCGGCGGGCGTTGGCGCGGGCGTCGTCGATGGCCAGGTTGGCGGCCATCCGGCGCAGGTAGGCCAGGGGATTGTCGACCGGTTCGCCGGAGAGGCGGTTGAGCTTGAACCAGGCGTCCTGCAGCAGGTCCTCGGCGGTGGCGCTGCAGCCGGTGCGCCCGGTCAGGTAGCGGGCCAGGTTGCGGCGTTCGGCGATGAAGCAGGCCAGGAGGGAAGGGTATTGCTGCGACATCGCCGGGGTGATCCAGACCTGCAGGAAAGTCGCCGACAGCTTAGCGATTCGGCGAGTCGGACTCAATTGCCAGTCATTCTCGACTCGAGCGTGGCGCGGACCCCTCTTGGCTTGTAGTTGATAATTATTATTAAATAGGATTTTTCTCATCCACAGGTGCGAATGTGTCCGTCGCCATGCCAGCCGAGATCGAGGGGCGCCGCCAGGTCGGCGCGCTGTACAGCCAGCACCATGGCTGGCTGCACGGCTGGCTGACGTCGCGCATGGGCAACGCCTGCGAGGCGGCGGACCTGACCCAGGACACCTTCGTCCGCGTGCTGCTGGCCGTCGGCCGCAGCGAACAGGCGCTGCGCCTGGAGGCGCTGCAGGAGCCCCGCGCCTACCTCACCACCGTGGCCAAGCGCCTGCTGCTCAACCACTACCGGCGGCAGTCGCTGGAGCGCGCCTGGCTGGAGGCCCTGGCGCGGCTGCCCGAGGCCGAGGCGCCGGCGCCCGAGCAGCAATTGCTGATGCTGGAGGCGCTGTACGAGATCGACGCCATGCTCGACGGCCTCGACGGCCTCGACGGCCGGGTGCGCGAGGCCTTCCTGCTGGCCCAGCTGGAAGGCCTGACCTACGTCGAGATCGCCGGGCGCCTGGGCGTCTGCGAGCGCAGCGTCAAGCGCTACGTGGCCCAGGGGCTGGCCCACTGCATGCTGGCGCTGGCATGAGCGGGACGCTCGATCCCCGGGTGATCCACCAGGCCGCCCAGTGGTTCGTGCAGCTGCATTCGCCGGAGGCCAGTGCCCGCGAGCACGAGGAATGCGCGCGCTGGCGGGCCAGCCACGCCGACCACGAGGCGGCCTGGCAGAAGGCCGTGCACGTCAGCCAGCGCCTCGGCCAGGTGCCGGCCGGGCCGGGCATGACGGCCCTGGCCCGGCGTCAGCGCATCGACCGCCGCGACTTGCTCAAGACGCTGATGCTGGCCGGCGCCGCCCTGCCGTTCGCCTGGGCCGGCTACCGGGGCGCGAGCGCCCAGGGCTGGCTGGCCGACTACCGCACCGCGGCCGGCGAGCGTCGCGAACTGGCACTGGCCGACGGTTCCCGGCTGCAGCTCGACGGCGCCAGCGCCATCGACCTGGCCTATGACGCCGACTGCCGCCGCCTGCAGCTGGTGCGCGGCCAGGCGCTGTTGCAGATGGTGGACGAGACGCGGCCCTTCGTCGTGCGCACCGAGCACGGCTGCGTGCGCGGCCAGGCGGCTCGCTTCAATCTGCGCGAGGACGCGGACGGCACCCGCCTGGCAGTGCTGGAGGGGCGCCTGGAAGTGCGCCCGCGCGACTCGACGCAACCCCCGCTGCAACTCCAGGCTGGCCAGCAGGTGCGTTTCGACGCGCGTCTCGCCGGCCCGGTGCAGGCCCTGCAGGAGGCGCCCGACGCCTGGACCCGGGGCGTGCTGCACCTGCGTGACGGCCGCCTGGACGAGTTCGCCGCCGCCCTGCAGCGCTACCGCCCCGGCTTCGTCACCTGCGCCGCCGAGGTGGCGGGGCTGCGCCTGTCCGGCACCTTCCAGCTGGACAACGCCACGCCGGTGCTCGACAGCCTGCCGCGGATACTGCCGGTGCGGGTGGTGCATCGCACGCGCTACTGGGCGGCGATCCTGCCGGCGTGAACGGCGGCCTTCTTCCACGATCGCCGCACGCATCGGCAAAAAAATCATCGTCGCCTGTCCCCTTCCGGCGGCTCGGGTGTCAAGGCAGCAGAACCACTGCCAACCCATAAAGAGTCGAACCATGTCATCACCTGATCTCCCTCGGTCTTCCGATTCGTCCCGGGTCGCCCTGCGGCCCTGTGTCGCCGCCGTGCGCCACGGCCTGCTGGCCATGCTGCTGAGCGCCGCGCCGTTCTCCATCGCACCGTTGCAGGCCGCCGACAGCGCGGCCGCCAGCCACGCCTACAGCGTCGCGCCGGGCAGCCTGGGCGGCGCGCTCGCCAGCTTCGCCGAGCAGGCCGGGGTCAGCGTCGCCGTGTCGCCCGAACTCACCGCCGGCAAGCGCAGCGCCGGCCTGCAGGGCCAGTGGCCGGTGGCCGAGGGTCTGCAGCGCCTGCTCCAGGGCTCGGGCCTGGAAGCGGTGCCGAGCGGCCAGGGGGTCTACGTGATCCGCCCGTTGCCGGAAGCCAACGGCACCGTCGAGCTGGGCAGCACCAGCATCGTCGGCCGTGGCCAGAACGCCTATGGCCCGATCGACGGCTATCTGGCCGAGCGCAGCGCCGCCGGGACCAAGACCGACACTCCGCTGATCCGCACGCCCCAGTCCATCTCGGTGATCACCCGCGACCAGCTGGACGACCAGGCCGTGACCAACGTGGCCCAGGCCCTGCGCTACAGCGGCGGCACCTTTGCCGACTACCGTGGCTCGTCGCACCGGGTCGACGAGGTCTACGTGCGCGGCTTCGGTTACGCGCCGACCTACCTCGACGGCCTCACCGTGGGCGGCGAGTCCTACACCCAGGTCGACCCCTGGTTCCTCGAACGGGTCGAGCTGATCCACGGCCCGGCCTCGGTGCTCTACGGCCAGGCCAACCCGGGCGGCCTGCTGGCGCTGACCAGCAAGCGTCCCTCGGCCGAGGCGAAGAGCCGTGTGCAGCTGGGCGTCGGCAGCGACTCCCTGCGCCGCGGCGCCTTCGACCTGAACGGCAAGCTGGACGAGCAGGGCACGCTGCTCTATCGGGTCAACGGTCTGCTGTCCAAGGGCCAGTCCGAGGTCGACCACATCGACGAGGAGCGCCACGCCATCGCCCCGTCGCTGACCTGGCAGCCCAACGAAGACACCAGCCTGACCCTGCTGGCCTACTACCAGAACGACCCCGACGCGGGCTATCGCAACTTCTGGCCCACCGACGGCGTGGCGAACTCCGGCCCGCACGGCCGCATCTCCCGTCACCTGGACATCGGCGACCCGGACTTCTACCGCTCCGAGCGCGAGCAGTCGTCCATCGGCTACCTGTTCGAGCACCGCTTCGGCGACCTGCTGACCTTCCGCCAGAACCTGCGCTACCTGAAGGAGAACGAGCACTACAAGCAGCTCGTCTTCATGTTCATGAGCGACGACCGCACCCTCGAACGCATCCCGGCGGACAGCCGCGCGCAGATGGAGCAGGTGCTGCTCGACAACCAGCTGCAGTTCGACTTCGCCACCGGCCCGCTGGAGCACACCCTGCTGACCGGCGTCGACTACAAGCGCACCCATCGCGACGAGACCGACGACCGCGACTTCAGCTACCGCGGCAAGTACCCGCTGGACGCCTACGACCCGCGCTACGGCGTGGACATCGGCGACCTCTCGGCGAACGTCGACAGCACCCGGCGCGCCGACCAGATCGGTGTCTACCTGCAGGACCAGATCGAGTTCGGCAACTGGAACCTGCTGCTCGGCGGCCGCCACGACCGTGCCCGCAGCCGCACCGACGACCGCCTGGCGGGCGAGCGCCAGTCGTTCAACGACGAGAAGTTCACCGGGCGCGCCGGCCTGCTTTACGCCTTCGAGAGCGGCTTCTCGCCCTACATCAGCTACAGCACCTCGTTCGAGCCGGTGCTGAGTTCGCCTGAGCCGGGCCAGCCGGCGTTCAAGCCGACCACCGGCGAGCAGACCGAGGTCGGCCTGAAGTACCAGCCGCCGGGCACCGAGGCGATGTTCAGCGTGGCCCTGTTCGATCTCACCCAGCAGAACGTGGTGACCTACGACGGCAGCTGGTTCCCCAGCCAGACCGGCGAGATCCGCACCCGGGGCGTGGAACTGGAGGCCCGTGGCAACCTGACCGACAACCTGGAACTGGTCGGCGCCTTCACCCACCTGGAGCCGGAAGTCACCAAGACCACCCGCCCCGGCGTGGAAGGCAAGGAGCCGCCGCGCACCCCGGCGCACC
This sequence comes from Pseudomonas paralcaligenes, assembly GCF_019655855.1. Classification (GTDB taxonomy): domain Bacteria; phylum Pseudomonadota; class Gammaproteobacteria; order Pseudomonadales; family Pseudomonadaceae; genus Aquipseudomonas; species Aquipseudomonas paralcaligenes. The sequence continues at coordinate 40,515 of NZ_BPFX01000003.1, forward strand.
TGGCCAGCCTGTGGACCACCTACCGCTTCGACGGCGGCGTGCTGCCGGGGCTGTCCGCCGGCGCCGGCGTGCGCTACATCGGCTCCAGCTACGGCGACCAGTACAACGAGTACAAGGTCGACTCCGTGGTGCTGCTCGACGCCATGCTCGGCTACGACCTGGGCAAGCTGGCCGCCGACCTGGAGGGCGCATCCGTCCAGCTCAACGCCAGCAACCTGACCGACAAGGTGTACGCCGCCTCCTGCGCCGCGATGGACACCTGCTTCTACGGCGCCAGCCGCACCCTCACCGCCAGCGTGAACTACGCATGGTAGGCCGGATGCCGTTGCTGGCCGGCGCGATGCTGCTCGGCCTGGGGCTGTACGCCCAGGCCGGGGAGGCGCGCCACTACGAGGGCCGGCTGGACGGGCAGGGCGCCCACGAGATCAGGCTGCAGTTCGAGCGCGGCGACTACCTGAGCGGCGAGCTGCCCAGCGCCGCCGTGCAGCTCGACCTGCAGGACGAGGCGGGGCGCCACCTGCGCCGCCTGGTGGCGGGCGACGCCGGCCGGCGCGCCTTCCAGCTGGTGGCGCCGGCGCGCGCGGGCTATCGCCTGCGCCTGCAGGGCGCGGCGGGTGCCGAATACCGCCTGCGCCTGGCGGCGGTCACCCCGCTGGCAGACCAGCGCGTGCCACGCACGGAGCTGGAAAGCCCGCGGCTGCGCACGTTACAGGCGGCGCTGGCGGCGGGCGAAGGCAGCGATGCCTTCTGGGCCGAGATGGGTGAGCGCGGCACGCCGCTGATCGAACCGCTGGACGAGCACGAGGCGCTGGTGACCTTCCTCTGGCGCGGCGCCGAGCGCAACGTCCGGCTGTTCGGCGGGCCCGGCTACGACCACTCCGAGCTGGCCCGCCTGGGCGATTCGGATGTCTGGTTCGTGACCTTCCGCCTGCCGCGTGCGACGCGCCTGGCCTACCAGCTGGCCCCGGACGTGCCGGAGCTGGACGCCGACCCCGGCACGCGGCGGCGGGCCATCCTCGCCACCGCCCAGGCCGACCCGCTCAACCCACGGGTCTACCCGGCCCGGGGCGTCGATGCCTTCCAGCACGACTCGCTGCTGGAACTGGACCAGGCGCCCGCGCAGCCGTGGAACGACCAGCGGCCGGACGTGGCACGGGGCAGCGTCGAGCGCCATGTGTTCGCCAGTCGCATTCTCGGCAACCAGCGCGCGGTGCACCTCTACCGGCCGCACGGCTACCGGGCGGGCGCGGCGGACAACCACCTGCTGTACCTGTTCGACGCCGAGGCCTACCTGGGCAAGGTGCCGACGCCGACCATCCTCGACAACCTGATCGCCGCCGGGCGCATCCCGCCCATGGCCGCGGTGCTGATCGACAACGCCAGCCCCGAGGCACGCGGCATGGAGCTGCCGCCCAACCCGGACTTCGCCCGCTTCCTCGCCGAGGAGCTGCGGCCCTGGGTGGCCAAGCAGGGGCTGGAAGCGCCGGCGGCGCGCACGGTGATCGCCGGCTCCAGCTACGGCGGCCTGGCCTCCAGCTACGCGGCGCTGCGCCACCCGGAGATCTTCGGCAACGTGCTCAGTCAGTCGGGTTCCTACTGGTGGTCGCCGCCGGGGCAGGAGCCGGAGTGGCTGACCCGCGAGTTCGTGCGCTCGCCGCGCCTGCCGGTGCGCTTCTATCTGGAAGCGGGGCTGTTCGAGGCCGGCAACGGCCAGCTGGGCATCTTCGACACCACCCGCCACCTGCGCGACGTGTTGCAGGCCAAGGGCTACGAGGTCAGGCACCGGGAGTGGGCCAGCGGCCACGACTACCTGAACTGGCGCGGCACCCTGGCGGAAGGGCTGATCGAGCTGTTCGGGCGCTGAGAGCGCTGCCCACGATCGCCTGACGGAGGGTCGTGGGCAGGCTCCAGGCTCACCACAGCAGCGGCTGGGGCAGGCTCTGCCAGAACAGCCAGCGATGCCGCTCCAGGTGTTCGCCGGTGCCGATCTGCCAGGGCGCCTTGCGCCCGGCGTCCAACTCGATGACGCTGAGGAAGCCGGCGCAGGTGGCGGCCACCAGCGTCTTGCCGTCGGCGGAGATGTCCATGGCGCCGACGGTGGAGCCGATGAAGTGCTGCCAGCGCTCCTCGCCCCGCTCGTCGAAGGCGCGCAGGTAGCCGTGGGCGTCGCCGACGATGAACTCGCCGTCACGGTGTACGCCGGCGTAGACCCGCGCGCCTTCCTGCAGGGTGGGCGTGCGCGGGTCGTCCGCGTAGTAGTCGGTGTCCAGGCCCGGCAGGTCGGCCACCGCCACGCCTAGGGTGGCGCCGTTGTAGAAGTGGCAGGCGTTGAAGATCACGCGCGAGCCGTCGCGGTTGAACAGGGCGAAGTGCGGGTACTCGCCGACCGGGCCGATCTGCGCCTGCGGCCGCAGGTCGGCGTCCAGCACCAGGTGGCGGCCGTCCTGGCAGCCCAGGGCGATCCAGCGGCCGTCGGGGGAGATGGCCGCGTGCTCCATGGACAGGCCCCAGGGCATGTCGTCGGCCTCCCAGTCGCCGTTGGCCAGCGCCTCTTCCATCTGCTCGCGCGAGGGTAGCAGGCGGCGGGCGCCCGTCTCGCCGAGCACGAAGATGCCTTCGCCGCTGACCAGCAGCACCCGGCGGCCGTCGGGGAAGGGGATCAGCTGGGTCGGCGCGGGCGGGCTGTCGAGCGCCCGGCCGGACACGCCCTCGGGCAGGTCCTCCAGGCCCGTCGGCCAGGCCAGGCGCAGCACTTCCGGCCCGCCCCAGCCATCGACCACACGCACGCCCTGGGTGTTGGCCAGGGCGAAGTAGCGGCGCGCCGGGCAGCGGCCGAAGAAGTCGACGCCAACGATGCGCTCCACCCGGTCGCCGTCGATGCGCACCACATGACCTTCCTGGTAGGACGCGCCGACGCGCGCCAGCAGGCCGCCGTCGTCGAGCAGCGCCAGGCCGCAGATCTGCGTGCCTTCGGCGTCCAGCAGGGGGATCAGGGGCAGGTGCGCGGGCGGCCAGTCGGCGCGGAACGCCTCGCGCTCGGCGGCGCTGGTGCCCGGTGCGTTGATGGCCTGCAGGGCCTGGCGCAGCGGCCCCAGCAGGTGCTTGGTGGGCGCCATCTGCGGCTCCTCGCCGACGTTGTCCCAGCCGTCGCGCAGGCCGCGTTCGACGAACGCGTTGATGGCCTCGGCGTAGCCGAGCACCTGGTTCTTCCATTGCTGTTGGGCGTTCATTGCGGAGTCCTTTCTAGGGGCCATGTCCCGCTGACCGCTGCGCACGGCAGCCATGGGGTTCGCACCGATGCGCGGGAATGGCTTCTGTAGGGACTGCCTGTGTAGCCGATGCGCCGTTCCCTGGCGCGGGCCGGGCTCACAGTTTCGGCTTCAGCCCGCCGGGCCGACCAGTTCGCGGACCTTGGCGATGATCTGGTCGACTTCGAAGGGCTTGTCGAACACCTCGGCGAACAGCTCCGGCGTGGCCCTGCCGATGCTGCCGTGGGCACCGCTCATCAGCAGTATCGGCAGGTCGGCGGTGGCGGGTCGGCTGCGGATGGCCCTGGCGAACTCGACCCCATCCATCACCGGCATCATGAAGTCGGTGATGACCAGCGAGGGCCGTTCGCGATCGAGCACCTCCAGGCCACGGCGGCCATTGGTCGCCTTGACCACCATGTAGCCTTCATCCTCCAGCGCGTAGCCGAGAATATCCGCGATCAGATATTCGTCATCGACTATCAGGATGGTCGTCATGCTCTACTCATCTATCCGCTGTCGCGGTGCCGGTGAGGACCGCGCTTGCATTCCTGAAGGTCTTTTCGAGGCGGATGCCGCGTTCGCCGATCACGGCTTCCAGCAGGGCCGGATCGTAGGTGCTGTCCCTCATCTTGAGAATCGAAAGGGAGCGCTTGAGTTCGGAATTCATTTCCACGAAGCGCATCAGCAGCAGATTGTCGACCAGGCTGGACAGTTCCGGCGCCGGCGCGTGGATCTCCGAGCCGAACAGGTCGCGCATCTCCCAGGTGGCCATCACCGTCACGCCGCGGGCGCGCAGCTCGTTCATCAGCGCGCTGAAGAACTCGATGAGGCGGGTCTGGTTGGTCGCCACCCGGGCCATGCCGCCCAGGCTGTCGAGCAGCACCCGGCGGATGCCCAGGCGCTCGACCGTGTCGAGCAGCTTGAGGCCGAGGGCGTCGAGCAGGCCGGAAGTGGTGGGCTGCCAGACGATGTGCAGGGCGCCGCTGTCTTCCAGTGCCTGCAGGTCGTACCCCAGCGCGTGGGCCTTCAGGCGCAGGCGCTGCGGGGTCTCGTAGAAGCCGAAGTGCAGGCCCGGCGCCTCCGGGCTGCTCTGCGCCAGGAAGCTCAGGCCGATGCTGGTCTTGCCGACGCCGGAGGGGCCCATCAGCAGGGTCACCGAGGACTCCGACAGGCCGCCCTCGATCTTCTCGTCGAGCCCGAGGATGCCGCTGGGGACGCGCTTCAGCTCCGCGCTGTCCGGCCGCGAGGGGCTGGCGTAGAGGCTTTCCAGACGCGGATAGATGGTGACGCCGTCGTTGCTGATCTCGCACTCGTGCAGGCCGGACAGCGCGCCGCTGCCGCGGGTCTTGCGCAGCTGGATGCGGCGCACCGAGCGGCTGCCGTGCAGTTCCTCGCCGATCTCGACCACGCCGTCGACCATGGTGTGCTCGGGGCTGCCGTCTTCCAGGCGGGCGCTGGTGATCAGCAGCACGGTGCAGCCGGCGAAGGCGGCGTGGCCCTGCAGCTCGGAGATGAATTTCTTGGTGTCCAGCGGGGACTCGGCGCGGGAGCGGGCGTTGAGCACGCCGTCAACGATCAGCAGGGTGGCCTTCTGCCGGTTGATCTCCCGGCGCAGCAGGCGCACCACCTCGTCGAGCCCCTCGTTCTGCATGGTGTCGAAGGCGCTGACGAACTGGATTTCGCTGCCCACCCGCTGCGGATCGAAGAAGCTCAGGGTGGAGAGGAACTGGAACAGGCGGTCGTGGGATTCGGCCAGCAGGGTCGCCACCAGCACACGGCCGCCGTCGCGCACGTGGTTGAAGGCGATCTGATTGGCGAGGATGGTCTTGCCCGATCCTGGGCGGCCCTGAACGATATAAGAAGCGCCGCTGACCAGACCCCCTTTCAACAGGAGATCAAGGCCATCGATGCCGCTCTGAAGGCGTTTTAACTGTTCCAAGTTCGTTCCATCTCTCTAGCGGGTAGCGGCACGCCGATGCGCCGCGGATGGCCGCACTTTACCGGCAAGGCGGCGCGACGACTAGCTGGCCGCGGGCAGGTAGAGCGTCATGCGGGTGCCGTTGCCGGGCTCGCTTTCGACCCTGATGGTTCCCCCGGCGTTCCGGGCGAATCCATAGACCTGGCTCAGGCCCAGCCCGGTGCCCTTGCCGAACTGCTTGGTGGTGAAGAACGGCTCGAAGATGCGGGCCTGCACCTCCGGCGCGATGCCGGGGCCGTCGTCGCTGACCGAGATCAGCACGAAGTCGCCGTGCAGCTCCGCCCATTCGCCCTGCAGCGAACGGTTCTCCGCGCCCAGGCGGATGCAGCCGCCCTGTTCCATGGCGTCGCGGGCATTGAAGATCAGGTTGAGCAGGGCCATTTCCAGCTGGCTGGGGTCGACCCGCACCGGGTGCAGTGCCGGCTCGATCGCCGCTTCCAGGCGGATCCCCTTGGGCAGCGCCTGGCCGAACAGGGTGGAGGCGGCCTTGAGCACCGGTTCCAGTTCGATCTGCTGGGCCTCCGGATTGCGCCGCCGGGCGAAGGTGAGCAGGTGCTGGGTCAGCTCGCGCCCGCGCATGCCGGCGGTGTGGATGTTGTCGAGCAGGGCGTGGATGCGTTCCGGGTTGTCGCTGCGCAGGGCCAGTTCGGTGGCGCCGATGATCACCGTGAGCAGGTTGTTGAAGTCGTGGGCCATGCCGCCGGTGAGCTGGCCGAGCGCCTCCATCTTCTGTGCCTGGAACAGCTGGGCGCGGACCTCGTCCATGCGCAGCTGCGCGTCGTGGCGCTCGGTCATGTCGCGGGTGATCTTGGCCAGGCCGATCAGGCGGCCGGTGTCGTCGTGGATGGCGTCGAGGGCGGTCAGTGCCCAGAAGCGCGAGCCGTCCTTGCGCACGCGCCAGCCTTCGTCCTGGGCGCGGCCCTCGCTGAGGGCGGTGGCGATCAGGCGCTGGGCGCGGCCCTCGCGCCGGTCCTCGGCGGGGAAGAACATCTCCAGGTGCTGGCCGATCACTTCCCAGGCCTCGTAGCCCTTGATCCGCTCGGCGCCGCTGTTCCAGGTCATGATCCGGCCCTGGGGGTCGAGCATATAGATGGCGTAGTCGACCACGGCCTTCACCAGTAGCTCGTAACTGCGCTCGATCAGGCTGCTGGGGAGGAGTGGAGGTTCGTCGGCCATGGTGTTCTCGATCGATCCCGAAGATGCCGGGCTGGGTATGCATTGTAGAACCGCGCCGGGGCGGGTGCCTGTCGACTGGTTCAGAGACGGAGCAGCCAGATTACGCCGTAATCGCGCCGGGTGCGACGCCATGTCCGCGGCGCCGCCGCCGGGCGCTGGCTAGAATGGCCCGCAGCAGAAGGATGCCCGCCCTGAATCCACTCAGCCGCAGTACCCGCGATTGGCTCTACGCCTTTGCCCTGGTGGGCATGCTGCTGCGCGTGGGCATGCCGCTGTGGGCGCTGCCGCAGATGAGCGAAGGCGGCTTCATGCTGCTGTGCACCTCCCAGGGCATGCAGTGGCAGATGGGCGACATGGACGACGATGGCGTCTCCGGCCTGCAACTGCCCTGCGTGCAGTGCGGCGCGCACCTGGCCAGCCTGGAGTCCATACCCTTCGACCCGCCCGCGCCGGCGGTGGCCGCGCCCCAGCGGCCGCGCTTCGCCGAGGCGCTGGCGCTCAGCCCGCCGTTCCTGGTGGCACCGCCCGGCCGGGCGCCCCCGGCATTTTCCTGAACCGCGTCGACATCGCCCTCCCCGGGAGGGCATCGCGTTGTCTCACATTCGGGAAATATCATGAATCCGTTCGTATTCGGGCCGGCCCGTGCCGGCCGCCTGCCCTTCGTTCTATCCGCACTGACCCTGGCCATGGCCGCTCCGGCGCTGGCCGAGCACGCCGCTCACGCCGAGTTGGCGCCCACCGTGGTCACCGCCGTGCAGCAGAGTTCGCCGCTGACGGTGATTGCTGACCCGCGCGACGCCCGCCAGCCGGTGCCGGCCAGCGACGCCACCGACTACCTCAAGACCATCCCCGGCTTCTCTGCCATCCGCAGCGGCGGCAGCAACGGCGACCCGGTGCTGCGCGGCATGTTCGGCTCGCGCATCAACCTGCGCACCAACGGCGGCCTGATGCTCGGCGCCTGCCCCTACCGGATGGACGCGCCCAGCTCCTACATCGCGCCGGAGACCTTCGACAGGCTGACCGTGATCAAGGGCCCGCAGACCGTGCTCTGGGGCCCCGGTGCCTCGGCCGGCACGGTGCTGTTCGAGCGCGAGCCGGAGCGCTTCGGCGAACTCGGCAGCCGCCTGCACGCCAGCCTGCTGAGCGGCTCCAACGGCCGCCTGGACAAGGTGCTGGACGGCGCCGTCGGTGGCGAGCAGGGCTACCTGCGCTTCGTCGGCAACCAGGCACGGTCAGACGACTACGAGGATGGCGATGGCGACACCGTGCCTTCGCGCTGGAAGAAGTGGAACGGCGACCTGGCCATCGGCTGGACGCCCGATCCCGACACCCTGGTCGAGCTGTCCGCCGGACGCGGCGACGGCGAGGCCCGCTATGCCGGGCGCGGCATGGACGGCGCCCAGTTCGAGCGCGAGAGCCTGGGCCTGCGCTTCGAGAAATCCGCCCTCGGCGGCGTGCTCGACAAGCTGGAGGCGCAGCTCTACTACAATTACGCGGACCACGTGATGGACAACTTCAGCCTGCGTGTGCCGGACCCGCACGGCATGATGCCGATGCCCATGGCCTCGCAGGTGGATCGCCGCACCATGGGCGGGCGTTTCGCCGCCATCTTCGCCTGGACCGACATCGAGCTGGTGGCCGGTGTCGACGCCCTGCGCAGCGAGCACCGCGCGCGTGGTTCCCGCTACGAGATGATGAGCGACCGCTTCGTCGATGCCGACCGCTTCCCCTGGACCAAAGATGCGGTCATGCACGACTACGGCGCCTTCGGCGAGCTGACCTGGCAGGCGGCCGAGCGCAGCCGCGTGGTCGCCGGCGCCCGGCTCGACCGCGCCTCGGCCAAGGACTATCGGCAGAGCGTCAAGGGCATGATGATGAGCCGGCCGAACCCGACCGCCGGCGAGACGCGCGCCGACACCCTGCCCAGCGGCTTCGCCCGCTACGAGCACGACCTGGCCGATTCGCCGACCACCTTCTACGCGGGCCTCGGCCACGTGCAGCGCTTCCCCGACTACTGGGAGCTGTTCTCCGCCGGCACAGGCCCGGCGGGCGCGGCCAACGCCTTCGACGGCATCGAACCGGAGAAGACCACCCAGCTCGACTTCGGCGTGCAATATGGCGGCGAGCGCCTGCAGGCCTGGGCCTCCGGCTACGTCGGCCAGGTGCGCGACTACATCCTGTTCGACTACAGCGGCGCGATGGGCGGCTCGCGGGCCGATAACATCGACGCGCGCATCATGGGTGGCGAACTGGGCGTCGCCTACGCGCTCAGCGAGCGCTGGAAGACCGACGCCACGCTGGCCTACGCCTGGGGCAAGAACAGCTCCGACGGCCAGGCGCTGCCGCAGATGCCGCCGCTGGAGGCGCGCCTCGGGCTGACCTACCAGCGCGACGACTGGAGCGCTGGCGCCCTGTGGCGCGTGGTGGCGGCGCAGCACCGGGTGGACGAGGGCAAGGGCAACGTGGTCGGCCAGGATTTCGGCGAGAGCGCCGGCTTCGGCGTGTTCTCGCTCAACGGCGCCTATCGCGTCAGTTCGAACCTTAGGCTCAGTGCCGGTGTCGATAACCTGTTCGACAAGGATTATGCCGAGCACCTGAACCTGGCCGGCGACGCCGGTTTCGGCTATCCGGCCGATCCGCTGGCCATCGACGAGCCGGGCCGGACGCTCTGGGCCAAGGTCGATCTCGACTTCTGAAACAGGCGCCGCGCGCCCTGGCCTTCCGAGCCATTGCGGCGCGCGGTGCACCTCCGGCGAGTTCCCCGCGGGCGACGGCTCGCGTCCCCGTTTTCTCTCTCCTCTTCGTGCAATCTGCAACCAGGCAAGACCCCGTCGTGCATTCTGCATGGTGGTGACTGGCTTTGCGGTATCAATAAGTTATTGATAATAAAGTAATTATTTTTATCTCCCGGATTGGCACAAGGGCTGCACTGGCAAAGGTCCTGAAACACACATCACCACCGGGAGTAGAGAGAGATGCAACTCGCGATCAAGGAATTCTTCGACGCCTTCCCTGCCCACAGCGTTTCGATCAAGCCTCGTCCCGACGGCATGCTGCTGCTGACCCTGACCAAGGAAAACGAGGTCGAGCTGGTCAAGGCGATCGACAGCGCCGCCATCTTCAACCCGTCGAGCGTGCGCGAGCTGATCTTCGACGTGACCCTGAGCCTCAAGCTGGCCAACGGACAGGCCATCGAGAAGGACGACGGCGACCGCTGGGGCCTACGCAACCTGCCGACCTTCACCGGCGGCCCGATCCACGTCACCGCGTCGCGCATGCTGGTGCACAAGCGCAAGATGGAACTGATGCAGAAGCAGCGTCGCGAGGCCGTCGCCGTCTGAGGTATGCCGCGGCATGGCGCGGGCGAGCGGAGCAGGCATGAGCCACTAAAGTTTTGCGTGCGACAACCGCCACAGTAGGAAGGCCGCCGACAGACGCGGCCCCTACCGTCGGATGGAACTGCCGTATGCTCCTGCGCAACCTCAGCCTGCAAGCCAAGCTCCTGCTGGCGTTCACCCTGGTGAACCTGATCAGCATCGCCGCCTTCATCAGCTACGCCCAGTACGCCAAGTCCCAGGACATCCGCGCGCAGATGGACAACCGCCTGCGCGCGGCGGCGCACGCGGTGCCGCGCCTGCTCGGCGATGACTATTTGGACCGCGCGCGCAGCGCCGATGGCCTCAGGGACGGCGAATACCTGGCCCAGGTGCGCAACCTCGGCGAGTACGCGGCCGAGGTGGACCTCAAGTACGCCTACACCCTGATGGTGGATGCCGGCGGCCAGGTGGCCTACCTCTCCGACGGTGCCAGCGACGACGACATCGCCTCCGACACCTATGCCAAGCACCTCGAACACTACGCCGACGCCAGCCCGGCGGTGACCGCCGCCGCGCGCAGCGGCCAGGTGCAGTTCGACGAATACACCGACAGCTACGGCAGCTTCCGCTCGATCTTTCTGCCGCTGCGCACCGCCACCGGCCAGCCCTACGTGGTGGGCGTGGACGTCACCCTCGACAGCCTCGACCAGGCCATCCACGACAGCCTGCGCAGCCTCCTGCTGATCGGCGCCGCCACCCTCGGCGTCGGCCTGCTGCTGTCCTGGCTGGCGGCGCGCATGTTGGTGCGTGGCATCCGCCAGCTCACCGGGCAGCTCAACCGCATCGCCGACAACCGCGACCTGTCGCGGCCCATCGCCCTGGTCAGCGGCGACGAGCTGGGGCAGATGGGCGAGCGCCTGTCCGGCCTGCTGCAGGACTTGCGCCAGACCCTGGCTGGCGCCTCCGGCATGGCCGACAGCAACCAGCAGCTGGCCGACACCTTCCTGCTGCGCGCCGACGACATCACCCGGCAGATCCAGCAGGCCGCGGGGCAACTGGCCGACGTCGACCAGCACGGCCAGTCGATCCAGCACGCGGCCGGGCATTCCTCCAGCCTGTCCGGCGCGGTGCGCGCCAACCTGGAGCGCGCCAGCGGCGAACTCAGCCGCGCCCACCAGGAACTGCAGCGGCTGATTGGCGACGTGCACGGCAGCACCTCGGCCAACGTCGAACTGGCTTCCGATCTCGACGGCCTCAGCCGCGAGGCCGAGCAGATCGGCCAGGTGCTGCAGATGATCGCCGGCATCTCCGAGCAGACCAACCTGCTGGCCCTCAACGCGGCCATCGAGGCGGCCCGCGCCGGCGAGGCGGGGCGCGGCTTCGCCGTGGTCGCCGACGAGGTGCGCAAGCTGGCCGGCCAGACCCAGACGGTGCTGGGCGATGCCCATCAGGTGATCGACAAGGTCACCGGCTCCATCCGCCAGATCGCCCAGCGCATGGGCAGCACCGCCGAGCGCTCGCGGGCCCTGGCCGGCGACGCCGACGAGGCCCTGGAGGCGCTCGACGCGCTGGTGCAGCAGATGGGCCAGGTCAGCACCACGGTGGACCAGGCCCTGGCCAGCAGCGAGGAAATCCAGCGCGCCGTGGCCGACATGTCCGGCCGCCTCGGCGGCATGCGCGATGCCTTCGAACACACCCGCCAGGACGTCGACGCGATCAACCGCTCCGCCGCCGAGCTGGGCGATACCGCCCGCGCGCTGAAGGGCGGGCTGGGCGTGTTCCGCACCTGATCCCAACCCTCGTAGGGTGTGCCGCGCGCACTGGCCGCCCGGTGCAATCGGTGCGCGCGGCGCACCCTACGTGGCGTCTCTCAGCCAGGGCGCGCTCGCCAGGCGGGCCTGGAGGAAGTCGCACAGCGCCGCCACCTTGCGTGAGCCGCGCCCGGCGCGCGGATAGAGCGCGTAGATGCCGTCGTCCACCGGCGTGGCGCCGATGTCGATCTCCCGCAGGGCGCCGCTGTCCAGCGCGCGCTGGGCGATGAAGCGCGGCAGCACCGCCAGCCCCAGGCCACGTACCGCCATCTCGCACATGATCTCGCCGTTGTTGCTGGTGAAGCGCCCCTGGGGCGCCAGGCTGAAGGGCTCGCCATCGCCTTCCGGAGACCTGAAGGTCCAGACCTGGCCGGTGCTGACGTTGCTGTAGCCGATGCCCGGGTGACGGGCGATTTCCGTTGCGCTGGCGGGCACACCGTGGCGCGCGGCGTAGTCCGGGCTGCAGCAGAGCACCCGTGGGCTGGCGGCCAGCCTGCGGGCGATCAGCGCGCTGTCGCCCAGGCGCGAGATGCGGATGCACAGGTCGTAGCCTTCCCGCTCGAAGTCGAGGATGCGGTCGTCCAGCTGCAGGTCGACCCGCAGCTCCGGCTGCTCGGCCATGAACTCGGCGAGCAGCGGCGCCAGCCACAGGGTGCCGAAGCTCATCGGCGCCTGCAGGCGCAGGTGGCCGCGCAGGCCGCTCTCGCTGCTGGCGGCCGTCTCGGCGGCCTCGGTCAGCTGCGCCAGGGCCTGGCGCGCCTGCTCGTAGAACTGCAGGCCGGTGTCGCTGGGCGTCACCCGGCGGGTGGAGCGGTGCAGCAGGCGGGTGGCGAGGTGCTTCTCCAGGTCGCTCAGGCGCTTGCTGACCACCGACTTGGACAGCCCCATGCGCTGGGCGGCCTGGCTGACGCTGCCCAGCTCGACGACGCGAAGGAAGGTTTCGATTTCCTGCAGGTCCAGTTTCATGCGGCCTCCTGGCAGTTGATCGGCGCAGCATAGCCTCCGCGCGCGTGCCGATTGTTCGCGCCGGGCGAAAAGCCATTTCGCCGATGGGCGGGCTGTGGCCGGCGGGCCGCTGGTCTAGCCTGGAATTCCTTCCACTCAGCCTTCGGAGATACCGCCATGCCCTTCACCTACAAGCGCCTGGACAAGGACGACGCCGTCCTGCTGCTGATCGACCACCAGGCCGGCCTGCTGTCGCTGGTGCGTGACTACAGCCCCGACGAATTCAAGAACAACGTGCTGGCCCTGGCCGACATCGCCAGGTTCTTCAAGCTGCCGACCATCCTCACCACCAGCTTCGAAACCGGCCCCAACGGCCCGCTGGTGCCCGAGCTGAAGGCGATGTTCCCGGACGCGCCCTACATCGCCCGTCCCGGGCAGATCAACGCCTGGGACAACGAGGACTTCGTCGCCGCCGTCAAGGCCACCGGCCGTCGCCAACTGATCATCGCCGGGGTGGTCACCGACGTCTGCGTCGCCTTCCCGACCCTGTCGGCGCTGGAGGCCGGCTACGACGTCTTCGTGGTGACCGACGCCTCCGGCACCTTCAACACCAGCGTGCGCGACGCCGCCCTGGCCCGCATGGCCCATGCCGGCGCGCAGCTGGTCAACTGGTTCAGCGTGGGTGGCGAACTGCACCGCGACTGGCGCAACGACATCGAGGGCTTCGGCGGCATCCTCGGCGGCCACCTGCCGGCCTACGCCAACCTGATCCAGAGCTTCAACCAGCGCTGACGCGCGCATGGGGGAGGCGGCCCGGGCCGCCCCCGACCTCCCGATTCATTGTCGGCTCTCCTGCCGCAATCCCGCCGATTGCCTTGACCGTTTTCAGGTTCTTCGCTGGCCGTTTGGGACCTCATGCGCCGGACGGCGCTGCTCTAGTGTGAGCGGCATCGTGATGAACCGGCGTTCGGAGGGGACTATGCAGGCAGGGCGGGGCTTGAGCCGGAGGGCTGCCAGTGGCTGGCGCAACCGGGCCTTGGGGCTGGGGTTGTGCGCGCTGCTGGCGGGCTGTGGCGACGAGGGCGGGGCGCAGGCGCGGGCGGGCGATCCGCAGGCCATGCCGGCGGATGCCGCACTGGCCCAGTTGTATGCCGCCAGCTGCCGGCAGTGCCATGCCAACCCGTCTGCCGGCGCGCCGCTGACCGGCGACGCCGTGGCCTGGGCGCCGCGCCTGGCCAAGGGCATGGACACCCTGCTGGAGCACAGCATCAACGGCTTCCAGGGCATGCCGCCGATGGGGCTGTGCATGCAGTGCTCGGCGGAGGAATTCCAGGCGCTGATCGAGTTCATGTCGGCCACGCCGACGGAGGGCCGCTGACATGGGCCAGCCGTTCTCCCGCCGCCAACTGTTGCAACGCGCCAGCTTGCTGGGCGCCGTGCTGGCGCTGCCGGGCCGCTCGCTGTGGGCCGAGCCGACGCTCGCGTCGCGGCCGATTCCCTGGCGCAACTGGTCCGGCGCGCAGAGTTGTCTGCCGCTGGAGCGACTGGCGCCGAAGAACCTGGACGAACTGATCCAGGCCATCCGCCAGGCGCCGGGCAAGATCCGCCCGGTCGGCTCGGGGCATTCCTTCAGCGCGCTGGTGCCCACCGACGGCACCCTGCTGTCGCTCAGCCACTTCTCCGGGCTGCTGGAGCATGACGCGCAGACCCTGCAGGCCGAGTTCGCCGGCGGCACGCCGATGTCGCAGATGGGCGCGCCGCTCAAGGACGTCGGCCAGGCACTGATCAACATGGCCGACATCGACTACCAGACCCTGGCCGGGGCGATCGCCACCTCGACCCACGGCACCGGCGTCGACTTCGGCTCCTATTCCGCCCAGGTCTGCGGCCTGCAGCTGGTCAGCGCCGCCGGCGACGTGCTCGATTGCAGCCGCGAGAACAATCCCGCGCTGTTCGACGCCGCGCGGGTGTCGCTCGGTGCGCTGGGTGTGGTCACCCGCGTGCGCTTGCAGAACCGCCGCGCCTACCGGCTGCGCGAGCGCCAGTGGATCGCCAAGACCGAGGAGCTGCTGGAGGACATCGACAACCTCACGCGCGACAACCAGCACTGGGAGATGCTGGTGGTCACCCACTCCGACTACGCGCTGTCGGTGGCGCTGAACGAGACCGAGGACCCGGAGACGCCGCCGCTGCCGCCGGACGAGGAGGGCGGCAACGGCTTCGTCGGGCTGATCGAGGGGCTGGACAAGTACCTGAGCGACTTCCCCGACCTGCGCCGCAGCCTGCTGAACAACATGCGCCACCTGGCCAGCTTCGAGGACCGGGTGGACGACTCCTACGAAGTCTTCGCCAACGTGCGCAACGTGCGCTTCAACGAGATGGAGTACTCGGTGCCGGCCGAGCAGGGCCCGGCCTGCCTGCGCGAGATCCTCAAGCGCATCGACGACGGCAACTTGCGCACCTGGTTCCCCATCGAGTACCGCTACGTCAAGGCCGACGATATTCCCCTGAGCATGTTCGAGGGGCGCGACAGCTGCGCGATCTCGGTACACCAGCACTATGCGATGGACCATCACAACTTCTTCGCCGCGATCGAGCCGATCTTCTGGAAGTATCAGGGGCGGCCACACTGGGGCAAGCTGCACAGCCTGGGCGCGCGCCAGCTGGAGGCGCTGTACCCGCGCTGGAAGGAGTTCACCGAGGTGCGCCAGGCGCTGGACCCGCGCGGCCGCTTCGTCAACGCGCACCTGGCCGGCATCTTCGGCCTTGCTTGAGGAGTGGCGATGAAGCGACGTTCTTTCGTACTGGCCGGCCTGGGCGCCGGCGGGCTGCTGGCCGCGGCGTGGCTGCGTCCGCGCGATCACGGCCAGCCGCACGACGCCTACTTCCAGGCGCTGAACCAGGAGCTGAAGGCCAACGGACCGATGCGCCCGGCGCTGGTGATCGACCTCGACCGGCTCGACCACAACATCGAGGTGATACGCCAGTTCCTCGCGCGCAGCGGCAAGCACCTGCGCCTGGTGGAGAAGTCCCTGCCGGCTCCCGATCTGCTGCGCTACATCGGCGAGCGCATCGGCACCCGGCGGCTGATGTCCTTCCACCAGCCGTTCCTCAATCACGACGCGCGGCTGTTCCCCGAGGCCGACATCCTGCTCGGCAAGCCGCTGCCGGTGCGCTCGGCGCAGTTGTTCTACGAGCGCCACCGCGGCCCGTTCGACCCGGCCCGCCAGTTGCAGTGGCTGATCGACACCCCCGAGCGCCTGGGGCAGTACCTGGCCTTGGCTCAAGGCTTGGGCACGCGGCTGCGCATCAACATCGAACTGGACGTCGGCCTGCACCGCGGCGGCGTGCACGACACCCAGGCGCTGGGGCAGCTGCTGCAGCTGATCGCGGACAACCCGCAGCACCTGGAATTCGCCGGCTTCATGGGCTACGACCCGTTCGTCGGCATGAACCTGCCGGACCTGCTCGGCACCCAGGACGAGCTGCTGGCCAAGGTGATGGCGCTGTACCAGGGTCATGTGGATTTCACCCGCCAGCGCTTCCCCGCCCTGTGGCGCGAGGGCCTGACCCTGAACACCGCCGGCAGCCCCAGCTACCGCGCCCACGAGGGCGAGTCGCTGAGCACCGAGGTGGCCATCGGCACCGGCCTGCTCAAGCCCAGCCACTACGATCTGCCCTCGCTGGCCGAGCACGTGCCGGCGGTGTACATCGCCACGCCGGTGCTCAAGCGCACCGGGGCGCTGCGCATCCCGGCGCTGGACGAGAAGTCGCGGCTGTTCTCCTGGTGGGACGTCAACCAGCGCGAGACCTTCTTCATCTATGGCGGCAACTGGCAGGCCGACTTCGCCTCGCCCGCCGGGCTGCAGCTGAGCGGTGTGTACGGACGCAGCTCGAACCAGGAGCTGGTCAACGGCTCGCCAGCGGTGGGGCTGGGGGTGGACGACCAGGTGTTCCTGCGGCCGACCCAGAGCGAGTCGGTGCTGTTGCAGTTCGGCGACCTGCTGGCGGTACGCGGCGGCCGCATCGTCGAGCGCTGGCCGGTGTATCAGGAATAGATCTCCCCTCTCCCTTCGGGAGAGGGGCCGGGGGTGAGGGCCCCGCCGGCTGCTCCGTGTTGCCTGTGGCACCCTCACCCCTACCCTCTCCCAAGGGGAGAGGGAGTCCCGAGGCGCGCTCTCAGCTTTCCTGCACGATACGCTGCTTCGCCGTGCGCGGGGTCACGCCGGTCCAGCGCTTGAAGGCGCGGCGGAAGTTGCGCACGTCGCTGAAGCCGGTGGCGCAGGCCACGTCGATCAGCCGGTTGTCGCGCTGGCCGAGCAGTTGCAGCGCCCGCGCCCGGCGCAGTTCGTCGACGATTCCGTGATAGCTCAGGCCCGCGTCGCCGATGCGCCGGCGCAGGGTGCGCTCGCTCAGGTTCAGCTGGCTGGCCAGTTGGCTCAGGGACGGCGGCGCCTCGAGATTCTTGCGCACCTCGCGCTCGATGGTCTCGATCAGATCGCTCAGTCCCTGTTCGTGCCGGCTCGCCCCGTCCAGCAGCATGCAGGCCTCGGCCACCACGTAGTCGTCGCGGGTCGGCAGCGGCAGTTCCAGCCAGGCGGCCGGGAATTGCATCAGGTTGTGCTCGCTGGCGAAGCGCAGCGGGCAGCGGAACAGTTCTTCGTAGCGCTGCGCGTGCGGCGGGGCGGGGTACTGCACCTCGATGCGGCTGGCGACCAGGTCCGCGCCGGCCAGGAAGCGGACGATGGCCAGGCTGCTGGAGAACGCCTCCTCCAGGTAGAACACCGCCACGTCCGGGTCGAAGAAGCGCGGCGTGGCGTAGAACATCACCTGGCCGCCGACGATCTCCATGCGGTAGTCGAGCAGGCTGCCGATGTGCCACTGGTAGCGCAGCCCCAGGTCCAGCGCCGTGCCCAGGTCCGGGCAGGCCAGCATGGCCAGGCCGACCAGCCCCCAGGACACCGGCGTCTGCCGGCTGCCGACCGTCAGCCCCAGGCCGCTGTCGCCCAGCACCTGGCGGGCGCGCCGCACCAGCTGGTAGCTCTGCCGGAAGGACAGGCGGTAGTCCGGCCGTTTCAGATCCTCCGGGGCGAAGCCCAGGCCGCGGCACAGCAGCGCCGGGTCATGGCCGCAGGCGACCGCGTGCTGCAGCAGGAAGCGGGAAATCTGCGGCGGTGCCGAGGCTTCCGAATAGCGCGGATCGACGATGGGTTTCATGCCTGTGCATCCCTCACTGCCCGAAGATGGCTGCCCGGCAGTGTGCCGCAAATACCTCGCGATGAAAGTGTTTGAAAATGTGACAGGCCTCTTGAGCCCTCCTTTTTGTCCGTTTTGGCCCCATGCCGGCTTTTTTGTTGCCGTTAATTTCGACGGGACTCAGGAGGTGCATATGTCATACAACAAAAACAAGGTGGCATTGGCGATTGGGCTTGGGCTGTGGGGGACGCAGCTGCAGGCTTTCGAGATCGAGACCGGTCCCGATCTGACGACCTCTCTCGAGAGCGTCGTCGAATTCACGTCGGTGTACCGCACCAGTTCGCCCGAGCGCATCGAGCGTGGCGGGCAGAACATCTTCGCCAACAACAACGACGGCAGCGAGTACTACGACACCGGGTTCGTCTCCAACGAATTCAAGCTGACGTCCGAGCTGCACGTGCGTACCGAGCAGGACGGCCTGTTCGTCCGCGGCACCGCCT
This sequence comes from Pseudomonas paralcaligenes, assembly GCF_019655855.1. GTDB lineage: Bacteria > Pseudomonadota > Gammaproteobacteria > Pseudomonadales > Pseudomonadaceae > Aquipseudomonas > Aquipseudomonas paralcaligenes. The sequence continues at coordinate 58,689 of NZ_BPFX01000003.1, forward strand.
GGTACGACACCCAGATCATGGACCACGATCCCAGCGGCGACGGCTTCGATACCCACAACACCGACAGCGACGAGCGCTACCCCTCGGACCTGAAGAACCGCGCAGGCCACCGTGCGCGCCTGCTCGACGCCTACCTCTACACCAACCGCTACATCGGCGAGATGCCGGTCAGCGTGCGGTTCGGCCGCCAGGTGATCAACTGGGGCGAGGGCATCTTCTATGCCGACGGCCTCAACGTGATCAACCCGGTGGACATCGGCCGGGTGGTGCTGCCCAACGCCAGCTTCAAGGACGCCCTGCTGCCGACCAACATGGTCTCCGCCCAGCTCGGCCTGACCGACTCGCTCAACTTCGAGACCTTCTATGGGCTGGAGTGGAAGGGCCACGAGCTGATCCCCACCGGCGCCTTCCTCAACAACCAGGACTACTTCGGCAAGGGCAGCAACGGCGTGCTGGTCGACCTGCGCAACGAGCTGGGCCCGCTGGCCGAGCTGGTGCCGGGGCTCAACGGCGAGAACGGCATCGTCGCCGGCGCCCGCTACGGCCGCGAGCACGACGCTCGCGACGACGGCCAGTACGGCTTCGCCCTGCGCTACCTGGTGGAGCAGTGGAACAACACCGAGTTCAGCCTCTACTACCTCAACTACCACAGCAAGGTGCCGTTCCTGCGCATGCAGAAGGGCCAGTCCATGGCCTGCAGCGCCGGCAGCGGCGGACGCTTCGCCGACCTGTGCGGCCTGGCCCAGCTGCTCGACCCGGCCTCGGTGCCGCTGGTGGACGGCCTGGCCCTGCTCGACAGCAGCTACTACGACTTCATCTACCCCGAGGACATCCGCCTGTTCGGCCTCAGCGTGTCCGGCACCATTGGCGACACCAGCCTGGCCGGCGAGCTGACCTACCGGCCCAATGCGCCGCTGGAACCCTCGATGACCTACGAACTGGAGCAGATGGCCGAGGGCGCCCTGGGTGCCGGCGGCGCCAGTGGCGGCAGCATCGACCTGGGCGAGTTCGGCGACGGCTCGGCCAACGACCCGCGCCGCAGCATCGACCTGTACAAGCGCCACGAGCTGTACACCGGCTCGGTCTCGGCCATCCACGCCTTCGGCCCCACCGCCGGCCTGGACGACCTGATGGTGCTGGCCGAGGTGGCCTTCAACCATGTGCCGGGCAGCCTGCTCGACACGGTCAACTACGAGTACCTGGACTCCTTCGCCTGGGGCTACACGGTGAACCTCTCCGGCCTGGTCCAGGACGTGACGCCGAACTTCGACCTGATGCCGGGGATCACCTTCCGCCAGGACGTGTCCGGCACCTCGCCCGCGCTCAACGAGAACTTCATCCAGGGGCGCAAGTCCGCCACCGTCGAGCTGGGTGCCAAGTACGGCCAGAAGCTGGCCGGCAAGCTGGCCTACACCTCGTTCTGGGGCGCGCGCAAGGACAACGCGCTGATCGACCGCGACCACGTCGCCCTCAACGTCTCCTACTCCTTCTGACGGTGGAAACCACATGACCAGAACCGCATTCACCTCCGTCCTGCTCTCCCTCGGCCTGCTGCTGCCCCTGGCGGCCCAGGCCAAGGTGAGCGCCGAGCAGGCGGCACAACTCGAGGGCGCGCTGACCCCCTTCGGCGCCGAGCGCCAGGGCGACGCGGCCAAGGGCATCCCGGAGTGGACCGGCGGCATGACCCAGGCCCCGGCCGGATACGGCGGCCCGGGCAGCTTCCACGTCGACCCCTACGCGGACGAGAAGCCGCTGCGGGTGATCGACGCCGGCAACATGGACGCCGACGCGGCCAACCTCAGCGACGGCGTCAAGGCGCTGCTCAAGGCCTACCCGCAGACCTTCAAGCTGCCGGTCTACACCAGCCATCGCAGCTTCGCCGCGCCGGAAGACATCTACCGCAACACCGCCGTCAACGCGCAGAAGGCCGAGCTGGGCGGCTCCGGCTATGGCCTGGTGGGCGCCTACGGCGGCATCCCGTTCCCGATCCCGGCCGACGGCCGCGAGGCGATCTGGAACCACATCGCCCGCTGGCAGGCGCGCTACACCGACGAGGTGGCGGTGACCGCGCAGGTCACCACCAGCGGCAGCTACTCGCTGCTGCGCGAGCGCATCCAGCTGTTGTCCAACTACTACAACCCGAAGAAGGACGCCGACAGCCTGGGCAACCGCCTCTACTACTTCGCCAGCGAGCTGCTGCCGCCGTCGCGCGACGTGGGTCGCGCGCTGCTGGTGCACGAGACCATCGACCAGGTCGCCGAGCCGCGCTCGGCATGGATCTACAACCCCGGCCAGCGCCGCGTGCGGCGCGCCCCGACCCTGGCCTACGACACGCCGATCGACGGCATCTACGCCGACGACACCGACATGTACAACGGCGCCACCGACCGCTACGACTGGAAGCTGGTCGGCAAGCAGGCGCTGCTGGTGCCGTACCACAACTACGCCATGGAGAAGCCGGGCATGAAGGCCGGCGAGCTGGTCAAGCCGGGCCACCTCAACAGCGACCTGACCCGCTGGGAAATGCACCGCGTGTGGGTGGTCGAGGCCACCCTGCGCCCGGGTCAGCGCCACGTGCACGCCAAGCGCCGCTTCTACCTCGACGAGGACAGCTGGTACGCCCTGATGGTGGAGAACTACGACGCCCGCGGCGAGCTGTGGCACGTCAACCTGGCCTTCACCAAGAACGCCTACGAGGTGCCGGTGATCACCCCGGTGAACATCGTGTTCCACGACCTGATCGCCCGCAGCTACACGGTGATCGGCCTGCGCAACAACGAGAAGGCGCCGCGCCAGTTCCACCTGGCGCCGCCGCCGGACAGCTACTTCACCCCCGCCAGCCTGCGGCGCAAGGGTACCCAGTAGGGTCTGAAGCGGCAGCGTGGTTCTGGCGCCATGGCGTCGGGAGCCAGGCTGTCGCTCTTGTGGGAGCGGCTGGGCGGCATTCCGATTGGCCGCGCTGGAGCTGGCACGAAGCTTCGCGGCCGAGGCCGCTCCCACGGTAGCTACTGACCCTGTAGAGGGGGCTGTTTGCAGATAGGCCACGTCGGGCGGCGTGGCTGCTTTTCCATGACGGTATTTCCAGCTTGGGGGTTCGGGCTTGCGGCAACGCCGCAGGGCGGAGCTTTGCCGCCGCGAGCCCGGGCCGACCGAGAAAACCACCGGCTGAGTTCAAGCCACCGATTGCAGTCTTGCAAGAGCCTCCGGCTCGAGGTGCTGAATCATGAAAACAACAAGAAGAGCGTTATCGTCATTCCTGGCCGTGCTGTTCGGCTTCCTGCCCCTGGTCGCCCTGGCCTACAGCGACAACTACCTGATCGGCGTCGGCAAGTACGACGTCACCGGCGCCGCCGCCGAGGTCGGCATGATGGGCTACGCCGACCCCGCGCAGAAGAGCAGCGGCATCCACAACCGCCAGTACGCCCGCGCCTACATCATCGCCCAGCCCAACGACGGGCCCGCCGTGGTGTTCGTCAACGTGGACGCCGGCGCCCTGTTCCAGTCGGTCAACCAGGCGGTGGTCGAGCGCCTGCGGCAGCGCTTCGGCGAGCGCTACACCGAGCAGAACGTGGTGCTCAGCGCCACCCACACCCACGGCGCGGCGGGCGGGCAGTCGCACTATGCGCTGTACAACGTGACCATCTTCGGCTTCATCAAGGAGAACTTCGAGGCTCAGGTCAACGGCATCGTCGCCGCCGTCGCCGAGGCCCACGCCAACCTGCGGCCCGGTCACGTGCTGATCAACCGCGGCGAGCTGTACGACACCAGCATCAACCGCTCGCAGCCAGCCTACGACAACAACCCGGCCGAGGAGCGCGCCCGCTACGGCAGCTCGATCGACCCGGAGATGGTGGTGCTGCGCCTGCGCCAGGGCGACCGTGACGCCGGCATGATCAGCTGGTTCGCCGTGCACCCGGTGTCGATGAACAAGACCAACACCCTGCTCACCAGCGACAACAAGGGCCGCGCCGAATGGCGCTTCGAGGAACTGGCCAGGACCCAGGGCAACCCGGACTTCGTCGCCTCCTTCGCCCAGAGCAACCACGCCGACACCACGCCGAACCTCAACCTGGACGGCACCGGACCGACCCGCGACCAGTTCCGCAACACCGAGATCATCGGCGACCGCCAGTTCGACAAGGCCCTGGCGCTGTACCAGGGCGCCAGCCTGCAGCTGACCGGCGCCGTCGACTTCCGCCACCAGTACAACAACTACTCGAAGATCCGCGTGCGGCCGGAGTTCGGCGGCGGCCAGGAGCGCAACACCTGTAACGCCGCCCTGGGCTACGCCTTCGCCGCCGGCACCGAGGACGGTCGCGGGCTGGACGGCGTCGACGAGGGCACGGTGGAGACCAATCCGCTGCTCAACCTGATCACCCAGACCCTCACTCCGCCCACCGAGGCGGACAAGGCCTGCCACGCGCCCAAGCCGATCATCCTCCAGCAGAGCGCGTTCAAGCCCTATCCCTGGAGCCCCGAGGTGCTGCCGGCGTCGATCCTGCGCATCGGCCAGTTCGCCCTGCTGGCGGTGCCCGGCGAGTTCACCGTGATGGCCGGCCGGCGCCTGCGCGAGACCGTGCGCGGCGCGCTGGGCGACGACCCGTGGCTGGTGGTGGCAGGGCTGTCCAATGCCTACGCCGGCTACGTCACCACCGCCGAGGAATACGACGTGCAGCACTACGAGGGCGGCTCCACCCACTTCGGGCGCTGGACCCTGGCCGCCTACCAGCAGGTGTTCCACGACATGGCCGTGGCCCTGCGCGATCAGCAGGCAGTGATCAGCACCCTGGCGCCGCGCGACCTGCGCAACGACCAGCACAACTTCCTGCCCGGGGTGGTCTACGACAACCCGCCGGTGGGCAAGCGCTTCGGCCAGGTGGTGACGGACGCGAAGGCGCAGTACCGCGTCGGCGAGACGGCCCAGGCGGTGTTCTGGACCGGCCACCCGCGCAACAACCTGCGCACCGAGAGCACCTTCCTGGAGGTGCAGCGCAAGGTGAACGGCCTGTGGCAGGTGGTCGCCCGCGACAGCGACTGGAGCACTCAGTACCACTGGTTGCGCAAGGACGGCTTCTGGGGCACCTCCCAGGCCACGCTGCGCTGGACCATCCCGGAGGGCACCCCGGCCGGCGAGTACCGCCTGGTCCACTACGGCGACAGCAAGGCGCCGGTGACCGGCCGGATCAGCGCCTTCTCCGGCGCCAGCCGCAGCTTCACCGTGCAATGAGAGCGCCGGGCCGGGACCCCGCGTCCCGGCCCGGTAGTGACGATCCGCCGCGAAACCCGCAGAATGCCCACTTTCCGCCCGCCACTGCCGTGGCCGGGCTTCGTCTGTCTTTCGGGTCTCGTTCTGAACTATGCGAATGCGGTTGCTGTTGCTGGGAGGGGGTAACGCCCTGGGTCAGGCACTGGTGCGTCAGGGGGCCGAGGAAGACATCGGCTTTCTCGCCCCGCGTCCGCCGGAAGGAGGCTGGGACACCGCCAGCCTCACCCAGCTGCTCGACGAGACCCGCCCCGACGCGCTGATCAACCTGGCCTACTACTTCGACTGGTTCCAGTCCGAGGCCTTCGACGAGCGCCGCTTCGCCCAGCAGGAGCGCGCCATGGAGCGCATGGCCGAACTCTGCCAGCACCACGGCATCCTGCTGCTGCAGCCCTCCAGCTACCGGGTGTTCGACGGCGCCCGTGCCACCGCCTACAGCGAGAAGGACGAGCCGCTGCCCCTGGGGCAGCGTGGCCAGGCCCTGCTGCGCATCGAGCAGTGCGTGCGCGCCACCTGCCCGCGCCACGTGCTGCTGCGCTTCGGCTGGCTGCTGGACGACAGCGCCGACGGCCTGCTCGGCCGCTTCCTGCGTCGGGCCGAACAGGAGCCGGAGCTGATCCTGGCCGACGACCGCCGGGGCAACCCGACCCTGGTCGACGACGCCGCGCGGGTGATCCTCGCCGTGCTCAAGCAGCTGGACTGCCAGAGCCCGCTGTGGGGCATCTACCACTACGGCGGCCACGAGGCCACCACGCCGCTGGCCCTCGGCCAGGCGGTGCTTGGCGAAGCACGCGGCCTGCATCCGCTGAAGGTGCAGGAGATCAGCGCCCAGGCCCACGCCGCCCAGCCGGACGCCGCCGAGGAACCGCAGCACGCGGTGCTGGCCTGCAAGAAGATCCTCCACACTTTCGGCATCAAGCCGCGGGCGTGGCGTGCCGGCCTGCCGGCGCTGCTGGACCGTTTCTACCGCCGTGCCTGAGTGAATCCCATGTCCGACTCCCTGATCCTGGTCACCGGCGGCGCCGGCTTCATCGGCTCCCACCTCTGCGACGCCCTGCTGGCCGCCGGCCACCGGGTGCGCGTGCTGGACGACCTGTCCACCGGCAAGCGCGGCAACCTGGCGCTGGACGATCCGCGACTGGAGCTGATCGAGGGCGACGTGGCCGATGCCGACCTGGTGCGCCGCGCCGTGGCCGGCTGCGACGCGGTGGCCCACCTGGCCGCGGTGGCCTCGGTGCAGGCCTCGGTGGACGACCCGGTCGGCACCCACCAGAGCAACTTCGTCGGCACCCTGAATCTCTGCGAGGCGATGCGCGAGGCCGGCGTGCGGCGGGTGCTGTTCGCCTCCAGCGCGGCGGTGTACGGCAACAACGGCGAGGGCGTGGCGGTGGCCGAGGACACGCCCAAGGCGCCGCTCACCCCCTATGCCGCGGACAAGCTGGCCAGCGAGCACTACCTGGACTTCTACCGCCGCCAGCACGGGCTGGAGCCGGCGGTGTTCCGCTTCTTCAACATCTTCGGCCCGCGCCAGGACCCGTCCTCGCCCTATTCCGGGGTGATCAGCATCTTCACCGAGCGCGCCCTGGCCGGCAGGCCGATCACGGTGTTCGGTGACGGCGAGCAGACCCGCGACTTCTTCTACGTCGCCGATCTGGTGCCGCTGCTGATACAGGCGCTGGGCGAGGCCCGGGTGCAGCCGGACGCGGTGAACGTCGGCCACGGCCAATCGGTCAGCCTCAACCAGTTGCTCGAGGCCATCCGCCAGGTGCTCGGTGGCCTGCCCGAAGTGACCCACGGCGCGGCCCGCGCCGGCGACATCCGCCACTCGCGGGCGGACAACCGCCTGCTGCGCGAGCGCTACCGGCTGGCCCCCGCCACGCCCCTGCAGGAAGGCCTGGCCCGGCTCCTCAAGCAGGGCGCGTGAATCCCTCGGGAGAGCGGCGTGGCGTTGCCACGTCGGAGCGTTGCTGTCGCGGTTGATGATGGCACTGTCGTATCAAGCTTTCCCCCCAGTTGCCGATAGGTTCAGTGCACACATGCCAACTGCCAGCGCATGCCTGTCAGTTGCCCAGGGCATGCCGCAAGGGATCGTCGAATACCACTTGAGTCTATGAGCTGTTCCAATGGATAAACGACTTGGATTGTCTCCGATGCCTGCCTGCCGGTTAGCCGTCAGCGCCGGGTTGCTCGCCTCCACACTGTTTGCTGCAGGTTGTATAACGCCTTTCACCCCGGTTCCTGTCGCTGTCAATTTTCCCCATGCCAAGCAGGAGAAACTCCAGGCCGCCTCCCATTGGCAGCTGATCGCGGATGACACCGCCAGGCAACTGATCCGCTCGTTGCCGGATGACCGACCACTCTATGTGAGCCAGCCTGCGACACAGAGTCCGTTTGCCCGGGTATTCAGCCAGCAGCTCATCACTTCCCTTCTGAGAGCCGGCTATCCGGTGCACAAGCAGAACACCGGTGCCGGTGTTCTGGTGGTGGAGGTGGATGCCGAGCCGGTGCGCTTCTCGCCGAATCGCCTGCAGTACCGTTATGTCGGTACCGCGACGACCCTGACCAGCGGCTTGTGGGTGCTGCGCGGCATTTACCGCAGCGTATCGCCGGGCGCAGCGATGGTCGCGGCCGCGGGTGGCCTGGATGCCGCCGAATGGTTTCACTCCGAGTTCGCCAGAGGCCCGACGCCGGAGATGGAGCTGGTCGTCAATACGACCGTATCGGATCAGCACCGCTACTACGCCCGGGTGTCCGACGCCTACTACACCGTGGACCCCGAGTGGCGCCTTTACGCACCGGGATGGCAGGGCGTCAACGTCCCGGTCGTCGGAGGTTCGGGCCTATGAACCTTCGATCGTCGCTGATTGTTGTTTCCCTGCTGGGTGGCCTGCTGTTGCAGGGCTGTGGCGTTTCCCCGACTCGCCCCCAGGCCGCCAGGGAGGAGTCCAGCACGCCCCTGGTCCGGGCCAACTACCGTGCCGCCGAGTCCTTGCTGGAGCAGCTGCGCTACAGCCTCCCGCTCAAGCAGGGCGCGATATTGATCGGCACGCTGGTCAATATCGACGCCCTGGACAGGTCATCGACCTTTGGCCGTCTCACCACGGACCAGATTTCTGCGCGCTTCACCATGGCGGGCTATCCGATGGTCGAGATGAAGCTGCGCAACAGCGCCTACATGCTGAGGGATCAGGCCGAGCTGATGCTGAGCCGCGAGGTCGGAGACCTGATCAGCAGCCATAACGCGCAGGCGGTGATCGTGGGGACCTATGCCGTCAGTCGCGACCGGGTCTATATCAACCTGAAAGTGATTCGACCCCAGCGCGGCATCGTGTTGGCCGCCTACGACTACAGCCTGCCTCTGGACGACGAGACCCGCCTGCTCCTGCTGCGCGGCTGGCGCAATACGGAGTGGCCGGCTGCTTATCCGGCAAGGTAGGCAGGGACAGGCATCAAGAAGGCTATGTCCCCGTGACTTATTGGTGGCGCAACTCTGCTCTTGTAGGAGCGGCCTTGGCCGCGAAATTCGCGGATAAATCCGCTCCCACAAGGCGTGAGCAACTAACGGGACATAGCCAACAAAAAGCCCCGCAAGTGCGGGGCTTTTTTGTGTGGCGGTCGGGACTCAGAACTTGTAGCCCAGGCCGACCATGTACACGAACGGATCGACATCCACGTCCACTTCGACTTCACGGCCGCCGAAGCTGGTGGTGCCCTTGGTGTCGATGTCGACGTAGCGCACCTGGGCGTTGAGCAGCAGGTTGTCGGTCAGCATGTAGTCCAGGCCCACCAGGCCGGCCAGGCCCCAGGAGTCGTCCAGGTCGAAGCCGCTGAAGCCTTTGTCCTCGGCCGCGCTGCTTAGCTTGGTGTCGAAGAACCAAGTGTAGTTGAGGCCGGCGCCGACATAGGGCTGGAAGGCGGAGGAGGCGTCCAGCGGGTAGTAGACCACGCTCAGGGTCGGCGGCAGGTGCTTCAGCTCGCCGAGCTTGCCGTTGAGGCCGGCGTACGGGCCGGGCATGCCCTTCACGCCCACGTCGTGGCTGAACGGGGTGGCGGCCAGCAGTTCGATACCGATGTTGTCGGTGATCATGTAGGCGAAGTTCAGGCCGAGCTGGGTGTTGCTGTCCAGGGTGGCCTTGGTGCCGGCCACGTCGGTGCCCAGTGCGCCGACCCAGATGTCGCTGCTGCTTTCATGGGGATCGACGGTGACGGCGCCGGCGCGGACGATGATGTCGCCGGCCTTGTGAGCCTGGGCCAGCGGCGCGGCCAGAGCGAGGGCGATCAGGGAGGAGGCGAGCAGTGTCTTCTTCATCATGGAGCTCCGGGGAGTCGGCAATGTGTGTTGGCTGGCTGTCATCCTACGGCGCCGCCCGGGCGACTTGTTGACCTGGCTCAATAGGCGGGCGGTACGGTGTGCGGCAGCCTGTCGCACTACTACAGCTCGTAAGGGTAGATCTTTTCGGCGGCCATCTGGTAACCGGCGGTGCCCATTTCGCTGCCGCGCGCCTCGACCTTGAGCGGCCCCTCGATCCAGAACGGCTGGTAGAGCGCGTCCATCAGCACGCCCAGCTCGGTGGTGACATGCACGATCTGGTTGGATGGTGGCGGCGGCACGTGGATGCAGGCGCCGAAGTAGGGCACGAAGAGGAACTCGGTCACCCGGCCTTCCTCGGTCACGTCTAGCGGCACGATATAGCCGGGCAGCTTGATCCGCTGATCGTTGAGTTCCTGCACCACGGGTGCGTTCGGCGACAGCTGCTGGGCCGCCGGGCCGCTCTCGGCGGCCAGGGCGTCGGCCAGCTGCGACAGGTCGTGCATCGGCGCCTGCTGCATAGGCTGCGGCGGGGCGTCCGGCGGGATCAGCTCGCTCCAGGTCAGCTCGCGCGTGTTTCCGGCCAGGACCGAGGTGGCACACAGCAGCAGGGCGAACAGCAGATGACGCATGGCTACCTCACAGGCGAATGGACAGGCCGTCGGCCAGCGACTGCCGATAGGCGCGCCAGGCCGGCACGGCTCCCATCAGCAGGGCGGCGGCCAGGATAGCGCCGAGCAGCCCCCACTCATAGGGGCTGGGCAGCGCCAGCGGCAGGTAGAGGCCGTACTGCGCCTGCACCCAGCCCTGGCTGGCGGCGATACCGGCATACAGCAGCCCCAGTCCCAGCGCCGCGCCAGCCAGGGCGAGGACCAGCGCCTCCATCACCAGCAGCCCGGCGATGTGCCACGGCCGCGCGCCCACCGAGCGCAGGATGGCCATCTCCCGGCGGCGTTCGTTGAGGCTGGTGAGGATCGCCGTGAGCATGCCGATCAGTCCGGTCAGCACCACGAACAGGGAGACCACGAACAGCGCCTTCTCCGCCGTGCCCATCAGGCTCCACAGCTCCTGCAGGGCCACGCCGGGGAGGATCGCCAGTAGCGGCTCGCCACGGTACTCGTTGACCTGGCGCTGCACGGCGAAGGTGGCGACCTTGCTTTTCAGTCCGAGCAGTACAGCAGTGATCGCCTTGGGTTGCAGATGCATGTCGCGCGCCTGCTCGGCCGAGACCTTGGCCGCGCCGCGCGCCGGCATGCCGTTCTGCCAGTCCACGTGCAGCGCTTCCATGCCCTCCAGCGAGATGTGCAGGGTGCGGTCCACCGGTGTGCCGGTGCGGGCGAGGACGCCGACCACGCGGAACGGCTTGTCGTCGTGCTGGGTCAGGCTGACGGCGGCGACGCCGTGGGCCAGTACGATGCTGTCGCCGAGCTTGTACTTGAGCGCATCGGCCACCTCGGCGCCGAGCACCACCTCGAACAGGTCGGCGAACGGTTTGCCCTCGGCCAGCCGCAGGCCCTGGCCGCGGCCGTAGCGGTAGTGCTCGAAGTAGCCGGCATCGGTGCCCAGCACCCGGTAGCCGCGGTGCGAGTCGCCCAGCGACAGGGGAATGGCCCACTTCACCTGCGGATGCCTGCTCAGGGTCTCGAAGCTGTCCCAGCGGATATTGTTGGTGGCGTTGCCGATGCGGAACACCGAGTAGAGCAGCAGGTTCACGCTGCCCGAGCGTGCGCCGACGATCAGGTCGGTGCCGCTGATGGTGCTGGCGAAGCTGGCGCGGGCCTCGGTGCGCACCCGCTCCACGGCCAGCAGCAGGCACACCGAGAGGGCGATGGCGAACACCGTGAGCAGGGCGGTGAAGCGGCGGTTGACCAGACTGGCCAGGGCAATGCGCAATAGATGCATGTTAGGGTCTGTTCCCGGTTTTTTGTGGGCCGCGTTGCTGCGTCAAATGGCGCCAGGCTAGGCGCGGGACGCAGGCAATGGTCGCTCCCTTGGCAAGTTCCGCAACAACGCATGGCGCCATTTGACGCGCAACCCGGAGGACCGGGCCAGTTTTTGCGCGGTGCTGCGTTATTCGTCGTTCATCTGGAATAACCAAACCTCTCTCCTCATGCCTTGCTCCGCGCAAAAACTGGTTTCGGCGCGGCCCACAAAAAACCGGGAACAGACCCTATACCTCCACCGGCTTGCTGGCGCGGTTCAGCTCGGCCAGCGAGACGCTGCGGTCGAACAGCGGCGCCAGGCTCTGGTCGTGGCTGACGAACAGCAGGCTGGCGCCGGCCGCGCGGCATTCGGCGAACAGCAGCTGGAGGAAGGCTTCGCGGGCGTCATGGTCCAGCGCCGAGGTCGGTTCGTCGGCGATCACCAGTTCGGGCTGGCCGATCAGCGCACGGGCGGCGGCCACCCGCTGCTGCTGGCCGATCGACAGCGAGTCGGCGCGGCGCTGCAGCAGCTCGGCCTTGAGCCCCAGGTGCTCCAGCAGTTGCGCGGCAGCCGCGTCGACGCTGCCGTGGCGCTCGGCGGCGCGGTGGGCGCGGCTCTTCGAGAAGCGGCAGGGCAACTCGACGTTCTCGCGCACCGAGAGGAAGGGCAGCAGGTTGAACTGCTGGAAGATGTAGCCGGTGTGGTCGACGCGGAAGCGGTCGCGGGCGCCGGAGGACAGGCTCGACAGCTCCTGGCCGAGCAGCCTGAGGCTGCCCCGCCCGGGCTTCTGCACGCCGCCCAGCAGGCCGAGCAGGGTGGTCTTGCCGCTGCCGCTGGGGCCCTTGAGAAACAGGCTCTCGCCGCGTCGCAGGGTGAAGGCGGGGATGTCCAGCAATTCGGCCTGGCCGGGCCAGGCGAAGCCGAGGTCGGAAAGTTCGATCAGTGCGTCGGGCATGGGGCAGGTCGTGTGGGAGAGGTATGGGGCAGCTTACCTTGGGGAAACTCTGAAAGAACCCCTTGCCGTCACTCCCGCGAAGGCGGGAGTCCAGGTGCCGAGGGGTTCTGGATTCCCGCCTTCGCGGGAAGGACGCCTTCTCTGGGCGTCAGAAGCTCAGGCGCGCGTTCTTCGGCGTCAGCTCCGCGCCTTGCTGGCCGCTCGGGCCGATCAGCTGCACCTCCAGCTTCTCGGTGCCGGGGAAGCTGCCGAAGAAGCTACCCAGCTCCAGGGTCTTCAGGGCCTCGGCATTGGCGCAGGTGAAGCGGTAGCAGGCGTCGATGTCGCTGTGGCCGTGCTCGTCGCCGTGATCGTGATCGGCGTGCTCGTGCTTGGCTTCGCCGAACAGCGGGCTCTCCAGCTCGCTTTCCTGCAGGGCGCACTTGGCCTCGATCGGCAGGGCGAACAGCGCCTGCGGCTGTTCCAGCTGCTTGCGCACGGCGGCGACTTTGGCCTTGTCGGCGTCGCTGGTGGCGGCGTGCTCGAAGCCGACCAGGTTCATCGCCGGGCTTTCCAACTGGATTTCCAGGGTCTGGCCGTCCAGCGCCACGTTGAGGCTGGCGACGCCGTGCTCGTGCGTGCCGAGGCTGCCGTGCTCCTCGTGGGCATGCTCGTGATCGTGCGCATGGTCGTGGCTGGCGGCCTGGGCGACGGCCAGGGGCAACAGGGCGAAGGGCAGGGCGAGCAGGATGTGGCGCATGGCGGGCTCCGGCGGGTGATTGTTAGGTTATGTTGTAACACTTTGCCGCCATGATTGGCCAGCCCCGGATGGCGTGGCAGCATGGCGGCCTGGATGAGGCGAGGAGCGGAAGATGCTGCGGATCAAGGGGCGGATCGGCGACTGGCCGGTGGACCTGACGGTGGAGATGGATGACGGGGACTGGGCGCAGCTGGCGGCCCATCTGCCGGCGCAGGCGACGGCGGCCGCACCTGCGCCGGCACCAGTCAGCCCGGCGGATCGCAACTGGCCCCTGGCGCTGGAACTGCTGCAGCGGGTGGGGAGCATGGAAGGGCCGCAACTGCTCGCCGAGCTGAGCGCCTTGGCCGGTGGCGAGGCGGCCGGCAAGCGCCTGCTGGTGCGCCTGCGCCATTGTCCGCAGGTGCAGATAGAAAGCGGCGCCGAAGCGCCGCTCTATCGTTGGGTGGGATAGGGCGCGGGTTTCACCCGCCCTAAGGTGCTCAGCCGGCCTGGTCGACGGTCACGTCGGGCGCGCCGTGTTCCAGCTGGGCGCGGACGGCGTCGGGAATGGTCGTCTTGGTGAAAGCCCGGGCATCGACCATCACGTAGGTGACTTCGGCGCGGGCGATGGCTGCCTGGTCGGCGTGGCGGCGGATATCGACCTCCAGCGCGAAGGAGCTGTTGCCCAGGCGCAGGGTGCGGACCTCCAGTTGCAGCACGTCGTCGAACCGCGCCGGCGCGCTCCAGTCGATGACCATGCGCACCACCTGGCTGTCCAGGCCCTGCTCCAGCAGCGCCTGGTAGCTGCCGAACACGGCGCGGTAGAACTCGGTGGCGGCCACGTCCACGTAGTCGCCGTAGCGGGCGTTGAACACCACCTGCTGGGCGTCGCACTCGCCGTAGCGTACCCGCATGAGCAGGCGGAAGGGCGCCATCAGTAGATCGCCTGGTACAGCTTGCGGCGGTAGGCGGTGACCAGCGGATGGTCGTTGCCGAGCAGGTCGAACACCTGCAGCAGGGTCTTGTGCGGCAGGCCTTCCTGGAAGCCGCGGTTGCGCACGAACAGCCTGAGCAGACCGTCCAGCGCCGCCTCGTACTGCTGGCGCGCCAGCTGCTGGACGGCCAGCTGGTAGCTGGCCTCGTCGTCGCCCGGGCTCTGCGCCAGGCGACTCTTCAGCTCGGCGCCGTCCGGCAGGCTGGCGGCCTGACGTAGGAAGGTCAGCTGCGCCCGGGCACCGGCCAGGGCCTGCTTGTGTTCGTCGCCCTTGACCGCGTTGAGCACGGCCTCGGCCTCGCCCAGTTCACCGCGCTCGGCCAGGCAGCGGGCGTAGAGGATCAGTGCCGCGCCGTTCTCGTTGTTCTCGGTGAGCACCTGCTTGAGCAGGGTTTCGGCCTCGCCGAAACGCTCCTCGGCGAACAGCGCCTGTGCGCTCTCCAGCGGGTCGGCGGCCAGCGGCGCGGGCTCGGCCACGTGCGGCTTGAGCATCTCGCGGATGGCCGACTCCGGCTGGGCGCCGGCGAAGCCGTCCACCGGCTGGCCGTCCTTGAACAGCACCACGGTGGGCAGGCTGCGGATGCCGAAGCGCATCACGATGTCCTGCTCCGCGTCGCAGTCGACCTTGGCCAGCAGCAGCTCGCCGCGGTACTCCTCGGCGATCTTGGCCAGCAGCGGCATCAGCGCCTTGCACGGCGCGCACCACTCGGCCCAGAAGTCCACCAGCACCGGCTTGTGGAAGGAGTTCTCGATCACCAGCTGTTCGAAGCTGGCGGCGCCGGACACGTCGAAGATGTAGGGGGTATCGCTCATGGTCGTTCTCGAAGGGCGAAAGGCTGGAACTATAAATGTGGGCGCGGGCCGGCGGATACAAGCCCGGATTGCACCAGGCTAGGGTTTTCCGGGGCGCGTGGCGTGGTAGAGGCTGACGTTGCGGAATTCCGCCGGCTCGGCCAGGTCCGGCCAGGTGCAGGCGTCGAGCAGGCCCAGGCGCTGGTACAGCGGATGCTGGAAGTCCTTGACCCGCGAATCGGCCACCAGGGCTTCCTGGCCGCGAGTGAGGAAGGCGTCGAGCAGCGGCAGGTTGGCGCGGTCGTAGAGCACGTCGGCGACGATGATCAGGTCGTAGCGGTCCGGTTCGGCGAAGAAGTCCAGCGAGTAACCCAGCTCCACGCCGTTCAGCTCGGCGTTGGCCCGGCATGACTCGATGGCCAGCGGGTCGAGGTCGCAGGCCACCACTTCCGCCGCGCCGGCCCTGGCCGCGGCGATGGCCGCCACACCCGAGCCGGCGCCGAAGTCCAGCACGCGCTTGCCGCGCACCCACTCCGGCCGTTCCGCCAGCCAGCGCGCCAGGGCCAGGCCGCTGGCCCAGCAGAAGCTCCAGTAGGGCGGCTCCTCGAGGATGCGCCGGGTCTCCTCGGGGCTGAAGCTGCGGTCCAGGTTGCTCGGGTCGACCAGCCACAGGCGGATGTCGGTGCCGGGCAGGGTCTCGGCGCTCAGGCGGGCGTCGCCGAGCAATTGACCCAGGGCGTCCTGCAGGACGGCTGGAGCGTTCATGGGGCCGGCACGAGCGGCAGGTCACCCACCGACTGCGAATCGGCGCTCTGGATCAGGCGCGATGGCAGGTGCAGGATCAGGCGGCCGGACTGGCTGGCGCGGCCACGCAATTCGACCTTCTGCTGCGCTGGAAACTCTGCCGGGTCGAAACCCAGGCGAAACGGCAGGGCGTTGCCGGAGCCGACCAGTTTCAGGCTCGACAGAAGGCGCTGCGGGCGGCCGCGCTCATCCACCACGAGCAACGCCAGTTCGACATCGGCCCTGGCCGGCACGCCGAGCAGCCTGCCTTGCAACTCATGGAGGAAGGGCGCGGGTGTCGGTTCGGGAGTCTTGATCGAATTTGCCGGTTCGACAGGTGCCGGCTTTGGCGCTTCGGAAGCGCAGGCCGTGAGCAGGATGGTCAGGCTGGAAAGGGCGAGCAGACGCAGGGGCATCGGGCTACCAGTACAGGTGAGGACAATGCGCTGGATTTTCCCAGCAGCGCCGGGGCAAATGCAAAGGAAAGCGCCGGTAGTGGCAGGACGATCAGGCGAGCATTCTCTATCGATACGGGCTGTGTGGTGGAGGGTGGGCAAGCGTCGTATCCATCCTGCGAGCTTGCGCGTTCGGAAGCAGCCTTTCTCTTGAAGGCAATGGCTCAAATACCGTAAGGATCGACAACCTTCAGGCCGCCGTAACGGAGCCTTCGGGTGCAGGACTTCGGGTCCGCAGGAGATGTGCGCAATTGCAAGGAGGGCAAGGCGCCAGCCACCTGTGAGCCCAGGCTCGGAGGTGGCCGTCGCAGGGCGGATCAGTTTTCGTAGCGCAGGGTAAGCGCGAAATTGCGCGGGGCGCCGTAGTAGTTGCCGGTGTCTTCGCTGAAGATGGCGGTGTAGTACTTCTCGTCAAACACGTTGTTGAGGTTCAACTGGACGCTGACATTCTGGTTGACGCGATAGTTGGCGTTGAGATCGACCAGGTTGTAAGCGCTCTGGGTGATGTTGTTCAGGTACAGCTTGCTCTGGTGATAGACGCTGGTACCCACTCGCCATTGGTCCAGCTCACCCGGCAGCTGATAGGTGGTAGCCGCCTTGAACAGTCGCTGAGGCGAGTTTTCCGTACCGTAGGTGTCGCCCTTGCGGGTCCCGGCAACGTACTTGGGATGGCTGTAGGTGTAACCCATCGAGGCATTCCACCCTGGCATCAGCTCGCCTGACACTTCCGCATCGAAGCCGCGGTTGCGCACCTTGGCACCTTCGGTATAGCAGCGTGCATCGCGGGTCGGTCCGCAGACGCGGCCTGCCTCGGGAACGACCTGGGGCAGGCCCGCCTGATCGACCTGGAACAGCGCCAGAGAGGCGTTGAGTCTGCCGTCGAACAGCTCGTTCTTCAGGCCGATCTCGTAGTTGCTACCCGTCGTGGGGGTGAGCAGCTTGTTGTCGACACTGTAGTTGCTTTGCAGTTTGTAGATTTCAGTGTAACTGGCGTAGACCGAGGTCTGATCGGTGATGTCATAGACGATGCCGCCGTACGGAATGACCTTGCGGTCTTCCCTGAAACGGTCGGTTTCCCATGGCCCCTGGGTATCGTAATCGACCCAGCTCAAGCGGCTGCCGAGGATCACGTGGAGGTCGTCGGCAGGATTGAGACGGGTAGCCGCGTAGATTCCCTTGTCCTTGCGCACATGGCGGCTTGGTGTGAGGTTCCCGACTATTTCCGGTTTGGGGAATTGCGAAGAGTCGAAGTCGAGGACGTCCACCGTAGGGTAGATGCTCGGCGAGCCGGTCACGTACTGCAGGCGATCGCGGCGCATGCTCGTCCCCACGACCACTTCATGCTTGCGGCCCATCAGGTTGAACGCGCCGTTCAGCGCTACGTCCAGGTTGATCTGCTCGTCATCGTATCTGGCGCTGTTGGGGTAGTACTGCATCGACGAGTCGGTATCGAAGGTGTGATAGCCGACCTGTGCCAGAAAGTCCGCATTGGACCAGATGAGATTGGTCGCGACGGTCAGGTTCCAGTCTTCGTTGAACGAGTGCTTGATATCGGCGAAGACGTTGCGGTTCAGCTTGTCCAGATAGGCCCATTTGCCGGCCGTGGAGGTCGAACGGGAGAGGTCGTAGAAACTGCCGTCCAGGCGTGTCGGCAGTCCACCCCAGTCGTAGCCGTTGTTGTTGTCCTGCTGCACCGATCCACCGACGGTCAAGGTGGTCGAGTCACTCAGATCCGCTTCGCCGATTGCATAGAACAGCTGGTTTTCCTTGCCGGCGTAGTCCTGGTAGCTATTGCGGTTGTTGTACATCAGTACCGTTCGACCGCGCAGGGTCCCTTCGGCATTCAACGGGCCGCCGACATCCAGCTGGGTCCGGTAGTTATCCCATGAACCCGCGCCTATCTCGGCCTTGAGCTGATAGTCCTGGGTAGGCCGCTTGCGCACCATGTTGATGGCCGCTGACGGGTTGCCCGCACCCTGCAGCAGGCCATTGGCGCCGCGCACGATCTCGACCCGATCGTACATGGCCATGTTGTTCACGGACATGACGTCCATCGAGAAGCTTTCGGTCACGCTGGTCGGCAGGCCGTCGACCTGCAGGTCGTCCACCTGGAAACCTCGCGCGTAATACAGTGGACGCTCAGTGCCGAAACCCTTGACGGTATTGATCCCTGTCGCGGCCATGGCCACGTCTTCCAGGGACTGCATATTCTGGTCGTTCATCTGCTGGCGGGTGACGACGCTGATGGATTGCGGCGTTTCGCGAATCGACAGGTTCATCTTGGTGGCGGTGCTGGTCACGCCAGTGGTGTAGGAGCCAGTATCTTCCGTGGTCGCGCCGAGGCGGCTGGTGCTGATGCTGGTCGCCCCCAGTTGCAGGGCGCTCCCTGTTTCGACTTCCTGTACCGTCAGGGTGCCGTTGTCGGTGACCAGCAGTTGCAGGTTGGTACCGCTCAGGGCCTGGCGCACGGCTTCTTCCGCGCTGAAATCACCGCGCACGGCAGCGGACCGCTTGCCCTGCAGCAGCGCGGGGTCGGCGGCGATCACCCGGCCGCTTTGCCGGGCGATCTGGCGCAGGGTCTGTTCCAGTGGGCCGCTGGCGATATCGAAGCCGAGCCTGGCTTCGGCAGCCAGGGTGGCATGGGCTGGCAGCAGGGCCAGGGTACCGCTGGTGGCCAGGGACACGGCCAGCGCCAGGCTGGCGGGGTTCAAACGGGTGGGGCGCATCGGGTGCATTCCTCGTTGGGTTTCGTTGGCATTCGCTAGCCATGTCCAACGAGGCGGGAAAACCCCTCACATGGTGAGAAATATTTTTATTCAGCGGCTGTCGATCAGGGTCAGCCAGGGGCCGTAGCGCTCCATGCGGATCGGCAGGACCTCGGCCAACGCTTGCAGGGCGCGTTCGCTGTCGTCCAGTGGGAATACGCCGAATACCCGCAGTCTTGCGGCTTCCGGCGAGACACGCAGCAGACCGCGGCGATAGGGGCGCAGGGCGTCGATGACTGCCTCCAGTGGTTCGTCGCGAACTTCCAGCAGGCCGTCGACCCAGCTCGCGTAGCGGCTCGGGTCCGTCGCCTGCGGGCTGACCCCGGTACTGCTGAAGCGCAAGGTGCCGCCACTTTCGACGACAGCATGCTGGCCGCCGAGGGTGCTGACTTCGACGCTGTGTTCCTGCACGGATACCAGGCTGTGGCTGCCTGTCTGGCGAACGGTGAAGCGTGTACCCAGTGCGCGCACCCGGCCTTGGGCGGTCTGCACCAAGAAGGGACGGCTGGCATCGGCGGCTACGCTGACCTGCAGCTCGCCTTCGCGCAGGTGCAGCAGGCGCAGGTCTGCGCTGAAATCGAGATCCACCGCCGAGCGCGCGTTGAGGATCAGCAGGCTGCCATCCGGCAAGCTGATGCGGCGGCGCTCGCCGGTACCGCTGCGCAGGTCGGCGAATACCGCGTTCAGCGGCATGTTGCGCTGCAGGGCGATACCGCCGGACAGGCCAAGCAGCACCAGCAGAGCGCCGCTGCCGCCAAGCAGCTTGCGTCTGCTGGCGGAAAGCCCCGGCTGGCGCAACGCCTGGGTGGCGGCGTGCAACTGGCCGGGCATCTGCCGCTCGGCCTGGACCAGCCGGGCCAGGGGCTCTGCCAGCTGACCCTGCAGGTGCTCCCAGGCGTGTCGATGGCGCGGGTCCTGCGCCAGCCAGGTCTCGAAAGCCTGGCGTTCGGCCACGCCGGCGCTGCCCGAATCCAGCCGCATCATCCAGTCGATGGCCGCTTCGCCGATGGGGTCGAGGCGACTGCCGCCGCTCATGGCGCCTCCTGCAGGCGGGCGAGATAAAGATGGGTCAGGGCGCGCTTGATCCAGCGTTCGACCGTGGCCAGGGAAACGCCGAGCTCCGTAGCGATCTGCGCATGGGGCAGCCCTTCCAGGCGATTGAGCAGGAATGCATGGCGCACGTTGCCTGGCAGGCCGTCCAGCAGGCGGTCGATGGCCTCCAGCGCCTCACGCACCAGGGCATATTCCTCCTCCGAGGGAGCGACGGGCTCCGGGAGGCTGGCCAGGGCCGACAGGTAGCTCTGCTCCAGTTCATGACGGCGCCAGAAGCTGCACAGGATGCGTTTGGCCACGGTGCAGAGAAACGCCCGAGGCTCCTGGATCCTTTCGAGTGGTGGGGAATTGAGGACGCGCAGGAAGGTGTCCTGGGTCATGTCCGCGGCATCGGCGCGGTTCTGCAGTTTCTTGCAGAGCCAGGCATACAGCCAGCCGTGGTGGTCGGCATAGAGGCTGTGCAGGGAAGGGGGCGGCGAGCTTTTGTCGGCAGGCATGGGTGAGTAATCGAAGTTCATGAAAATCGTTCTCATCTTCTCCGCCGATCGGTGCTTTTGGCAAGTCGGCTTCGCCCCGGGGCGTTCATTTGTCTGCGCAAACGGATGCGCTACCATGAGCCACCATTTCCCGGGCGTCTTCCTGTAATGCATTGTCCTTTCTGCGCTGCCAACGACACCAAGGTCATCGATTCCCGCCTGGTCGCCGAGGGCGAACAGGTCCGCCGCCGCCGCGAGTGCGTGGCCTGCGGCGAGCGCTTCACCACCTTCGAGACCGCCGAGCTGGTGATGCCGCGCCTGATCAAGTCCGACGGCAGCCGCCAACCGTTCGACGAGGAGAAGCTGCGCGCCGGCATGCAGCGCGCCCTGGAGAAGCGGCCGGTGAGCGTCGAACGCCTGGAAGAGGCCATCGCCCACATCAAGCATCGCCTGCGCGCCACCGGCGAGCGCGAGATCAAGTCGCGGGTGCTCGGCGAGCTGGTGATGACCGAGCTACAGAAGCTCGATGAGGTTGCCTACATCCGCTTCGCCTCGGTATACCGCCGCTTCCAGGACCTCAACGAGTTCCGCGAGGAGATCGAGCGCCTGGCCCGCGAGCCGTCGAAAGAATGAGCCTGCCGGACCAGCACTACATGGCCCGCGCGCTGGAGCTGGCGCGCAAGGGGCTGTACTCCACCCATCCCAACCCGCGGGTCGGCTGCGTCATCGTGCAGGACGGCAAGGTCGTCGGCGAAGGCTGGCACGCCAAGGCCGGCGAGCCGCACGCCGAGGTCCACGCGCTGCGTCAGGCCGGCGACCGGGCGCGCGGCGCCACCGCCTACGTCACCCTGGAGCCCTGCAGCCACCACGGTCGCACCCCGCCCTGCGCCGACGCGCTGATCGCCGCCGGCGTGGGCCGGGTGGTGGCGGCCATGCGCGACCCCAACCCCCAAGTCGCCGGCAGCGGCCTGCTGCGCCTGGCGGACGCCGGCATCGCCGTGCACAGCGGCGTGCTGGAGGCCGAGGCGCGCGAGCTCAACGCCGGCTTCATCAAACGGATGGAGCAGGGGCTGCCGTTCGTCTGGGTCAAGCTGGCGATGAGCCTGGACGGCCGCACCGCCATGGCCAGTGGCGAGAGCCAGTGGATCACCGGCCCCGAGGCGCGCGCCGCCGTGCAGCGCCTGCGCGCGCGGGCCAGCGCCATCGTCACCGGCGCCGACACCGTGCTGGCCGACCAGGCACGCCTCACCGTGCGCGCCGAGGAGCTGGGCCTGAACGCCGAGCTGACAGCCCTGGCCATCGATCGACCGCCGCTGCGCGTGCTGGTCGACGGCCGCCTGCGCGTGCCGCTTTCCGCACCGTTCTTCCAGGCCGGCCCGGCGCTGGTCGCCACCTGCGCCGCAGCCGCCGCCCGTGTCCGTTTCCGCGAGGAGCGCCACGAACTGCTGGCGGTGCCCGGCAGCAACGGCCACGTCGACCTGCGCCGGCTGCTGCTCGAACTGGCCGGGCGCGGCGCCAACGAGGTGCTGGTGGAGGCGGGGCCGAAGCTGGCCGGCGCCTTCGCCCGCGCCGGGTTGGTCGACGAGTACCAGCTGTTCGTCGCGCCCAAGTTCCTCGGCTCCAGCGCCCGTCCGCTGCTCGACTGGCCGCTGGCGCGCATGGCCGAGGCTCAGGAGCTGGATATCCGCGACATCCGCGCGGTCGGCGCCGACTGGCGGATCACTGCTGTTCCCAAGCGCTAGGGCGTCCGACGCTCCGCAGGATGCACCATGCACTCTGCATTGGAGCAGCCTGGGCTATGTCCAGGCTGCATGCAGGCGGCGATCGAAAGTGACTCGACCGTAATGGCGGCTCTTAGAACCAGTCCGCCTGCATCTCCAGGCAGGTATCGTCGCGCGCTTCCAGCAGCGCCAACTCGTGATGGCATGCCGGCACTTCCCAGGTCAGGAAGTAGCGGGCCGCCTGCAGCTTGCCCTGGTAGAACTCGGTGTCCGCCGCGTTGTTGCGGGCCAGGCCCTCCTCGGCGCGGATCGCCTGCTCCAGCCAGCGCCAGCCGATCACCGCGTGGCCGAACACCTTGAGGTACAGCGCCGAGTTCGCCAGGCCCTGGTTGACCTTGCCGGCCATCAGGTCGCCAATCAGCGCCAGGGTCACGCTGCCGAGGCGGTTGACCAGCTGCTCCAGCGGCTGGCGCAGGCGGCCCAGCGACTCGAAGGCTTCGGCGCGGCGGCAGGTGTCCTGGATCAGGCCCATCAGGCGCTTGAGCGCGGTGCCGCCGTTCATCGACACCTTGCGGCCGAGCAGGTCGAGCGACTGGATGCCGTGGGTGCCTTCGTGGATCGGGTTGAGGCGGTTGTCGCGGTAGTACTGCTCCACCGGGTATTCGCGGGTGTAGCCGTGGCCGCCGAGGATCTGGATGGCCAGCTCGTTGGCCTTGAGGCAGAACTCCGAGGGCCAGGACTTGACGATCGGCGTGAGCAGGTCGAGCAGCTCCAGCGCGCGGGTGCGGTCCTCGGCGGTCTCCAGGGTATGGGTGTCGTCGAACAGGCGGGCAGCGTACAGGCCCAGGTCGAAGGCACCTTCCACGTAGGCCTTCTGGGTCAGCAGCATGCGCCGCACGTCGGCGTGCTCGATGATCGACACCTGCGGGCTGGCCGGGTCCTTGCCGTCCGGCTGGCGGCCCTGTGGACGCTCGCGGGCGTATTCCAGCGAGTACAGGTAGCCGGCGTAGCCGAGCATGACCGCGCCCATGCCGACGCCGATGCGCGCCTCGTTCATCATCTGGAACATGTAGCTCAGGCCGTGGTGCGGCTTGCCCACCAGGTAGCCGACGCACTCGCCGTTGTCGCCGAAGTTCAGCGCGGTGGAGGTGGTGCCGCGCCAGCCCATCTTGTGGAACAGGCCGGCCAGGGTCACGTCGTTGCGCGCGCCCAGCGAGCCGTCGTCGTTGACGTGGAACTTGGGCACGATGAACAGGCTGATGCCCTTCACCCCGGGCGGCGCGTCCGGCAGCTTGGCCAGGACCATGTGCACGATGTTCTCGGAGATCGGCTGGTCGCCGCCGGAGATGAAGATCTTGTTGCCCTTGAGCCGGTAGCTGCCGTCGGCGTGCGGCTCGGCGCGGGTGCGGATGTCCGACAGCGAGGAGCCGGCGTGTGGCTCGGTCAACGCCATGGTGCCGAAGAAACGGCCGTCGATGATCGGCTGCAGGTAGCGCGCCTTCTGCTCGTCGCTGCCGAAGGCCTCGATCAGGTTGGCCACGCCCATGGTCAGCATGGAGTAGGAGCTGGTGGCGCAGTTGGCCGACTGGAAGTGGGCGAAGCAGGCCTGCGACAGCAGGTTCGGCAGCTGCATGCCGCCGGCCTCGAAGTCGCGGGTGGCGTTGAGGAAGCCGGCGTCGTGGAAGGCGCGCAGCGCCGGCTCGACCTCGGGGATCAGCACGGCGGCGCCGTCCACGTACTGCGGCTCGTGCTCGTCGTTCTTGCGGTTGTGCGGGGCGAACAGCTCTTCGGCGATGCCCCGCGCGGTAGCGATGGCGGCATCGAAGGTCTCGCGGTTGTGGTCGGCGAAGCGTGGGCGCTGGGTCAGGGCTTCGGCGTCCAGCACTTCGTAGAGCTCGAAGGCCAGGTTGCGGGAACTGAGCAGGGACTCGGACATGAATCGTCTCCGGTGGGATCTTTCTGAAGTCTAGAATCGTGAATAGAGGCTGCCTAGTAAGATTCATCCGCCTGATGAATCGCCAGAACCTGCCGTCGTCATCCCTTCGGGCTACAATTCGCGCCCCGCTCCAGGTAACGCGCCCATGAACTACCGCCACGCCTTCCATGCCGGCAACCACGCCGACGTGCTCAAGCACCTCGTCATCAGCCGTACCATCGCCCTGCTGTCGCGCAAGGAGGCGCCCTTCGCCTACCTCGACAGCCACGCCGGCGTCGGTCTCTACGACCT
Organism: Pseudomonas paralcaligenes; assembly: GCF_019655855.1. GTDB lineage: Bacteria > Pseudomonadota > Gammaproteobacteria > Pseudomonadales > Pseudomonadaceae > Aquipseudomonas > Aquipseudomonas paralcaligenes. Next base: position 83,123 of record NZ_BPFX01000003.1, read on the forward strand.
GCAGGGCGACCAGGCCAGTCGCACCGGCGAGTGGCTGGAGGGCATCGGCCGCCTGTGGCAGGCGCCGGACCTGCCCGAGGCGACCGCCGACTACTTCGGCGTGCTGCGGGACCTCAACCCGGACGGCCGGCTGCGCTACTACCCCGGCTCGCCCGAGCTGGCGCGCCAGCTGACGCGCGAGCAGGACCGGGTGCTGCTCAACGAGAAGCACCCGGAAGACGGCCAGCTGCTCAAGGACAACATGAAGGGCGACCGCCGCGTGGCCGTGCACCTGGGCGAGGGCTGGCACGTGCCGCGCGCCCTGCTGCCGGTGGCGGAGAAACGCGCCCTGCTGCTGATCGACCCGCCGTTCGAGAAGGCCGATGAGCTGGAGCGCTGCGTCGCCGCGCTGGACGAGGCCATCGGCCGCATGCGCCAAACCGTGGTCGCCATCTGGTACCCGATCAAGGACGAGCGCCAGCTCAGGCGCTTCTACCAGGCCCTGGAGAAATCCAGCGCGCCCAAGCTGCTGCGCGCCGAGCTGTTCGTCCATGCCCCGGACGACGCCAGCCGCCTGGCCGGCTCCGGTCTGGCCATCGCCAATGCTCCCTGGGGCCTGGAGGGCGAGCTGAGGCAGCTGCTGCCCTGGCTGGCCGGCAGGCTGGCGCAGAGCCAGGGCGACTGGCGCCTGGACTGGCTGATCGCCGACTGACCCTCACTCAAGGCCCGGCGCGCTCGAAGGCGCCCAGGTCGCAGCGGGCGATGCCGTCGCCATCGCCGTCGCGGGGGCGGGTCAGGCCGCGCTGGTCATGGCCGGGGCAGGCGCCTTCGGCGCTGTCCAGGGCGGCGCTGGTGCGGCGCAGGGCGTGGGCCAGGGTGCCGTTGTTCTCCGCCAGCGGGAACAGCTCGCGGGTGAGCACCTGGTCGTTGTCCACGCTGATGCTGCCGACGCAGTTGCCGGCGTCGCTGCCCAGCAGCAGGCCGCGCACGTTCATGGCGACGGCGCTGTCCCGCTGGTGGCAGTTGCGTGGCTCGCCGGTCTCGCGCTGGCGATTGCCGGCGACGATGACGTTGCGCAGGTCGACCGTGCCGTCGTAATTGAGCAGGCCGTAGCCGTCGTTCTCGGCGATGGTCACATGGCTCAGCGTGGCGCTGGGCGTGCCACTCGGTTGCGGGTTGTAGCGGTCGCCGTTGTCCAGCGCGGCACCCTTCTCGCCGCTGTAGTTTTCGCTGAGGGTTGAGTTGACCAGAGTCAGGCGGCCCAGGTTGAGGATGGCCCCGCCCATGCCGTCCGGCGCGGTGCGATTGCCGACCAGGGCGACCCGGGCCAAGTCCGCCGTGCCCTGGTTGAACAGGCCGCAGCCCATGCCCACCTCGTGGTAGTCGATGCAGCGGTTGAGTTGCAGGCGGCTGTCGCGCACCAGCAGCGTGCCTTCGTTGTACAGGGCGCCGCCCTTGCCCATGGTGGTTTCGCCGCCGTCCACCAGGTTGTTTTCCGCGCGCACGTGGTGCAGCCGGGCCGTGCCGAAGTTGGCCAGCGCGCCGCCCCGGCTCTCGGCCAGGTAGACGTAGGAGCGGTTGTCGATCAGGTTCACGTCCGTCAGTTGCAGGGTGCCGCGGTTGCGCAGCGCGCCGCCGTCGTGCTGCGTGAGGCCGTTGTGCAGGCTCAGCCCGCGCAGGGTGAGGCTGGCGCCGCCGTGCACGTCGAGCAGGCGGTCGACCCGCTCGGCGTCCAGCACGGTGCGCCCCGCGCCGGCGCCGACCAGGGTGACCTGCCCGAGCACGTCGAGGTCGCCGACGAGGTTGGCGTCCTCTTCGATCACCTCGTCCTGGGCGCCCCGGCGGTTGGCCAGGGCCAGCCGGTAGGTGCCGGGGCCGAGCAGGATCAGGCTCGCCTCGGAGGGCGCGGCGTTGGCGGCGGCCACCGCCTCGCGCAGCGAACAGTGTTGCACGGTGCAGGCGCCGTCCGTCTCGTCGAGCGGGGTGGTGACGCGCAGCTCCTGGGCTAGGCTTGGTAGGGCCAGGCAGGTGAGCAGGCCGAGACAGGATGAAACGCAGGATGAGCGGGGAAGGGACATGGCAGCCCTCGCGGAGTCGGGTGGACGGGGACTGCTGGGTTCGTCGATGGACCCTGCGCCACGCGCCCGGGTTCCCGTTCCGGTGCGGGCGGTGGCGGTCGTCCGCCAGGCGGGTGGCGGAGTCCGGCCAGTTTCCTCTCCTGCAGGGCGGCGCGCGGGCCCGCGCCATGCGGTTTTCGCCGCCGGCACCGGATTTGCTAATGGCTGCGCGACCTTTTGTCCCCCGCTGGCACAAAAGCCGTCAACTCCCGGCTCGTTTGGCGGTCAACCGACCGAACGGCCCCTGTCTCGACTCCCCACCCGTCGACCGCGACGGATCGGCGAACGCGCCTCGCAGAGCGCGGCCCGAGCGTGGGGTCGGTCGATCCGCCTTGCCAATCGCACATAGGTCATTGCCATGAAGAAACTCCTGCTGGTCCTGTTCTGCCTCGTCGCGGCGGGCTGCTCCGAGCCGCCCAAGCCGGAGCGCTCCGTCGACGTGCTGCTGATCGGAGGCGGCGTCATGAGCGCCACCCTGGGCACCTACCTCAACCAGCTCGAACCGGGCTGGACCATCGACATCTACGAGCGCCAGGACAAGGTCGCCGAGGAGAGTTCCAACGCCTGGAACAACGCCGGCACCGGCCACTCGGCGTTCTGCGAACTGAACTACACGCCGGAGACCGCCGACGGCGGCATCGACATCAGCAAGGCCGTGGCGATCAACGAGTCGTTCGAGATCTCCAAGCAGTTCTGGGCCCATCAGGTTGACCTGGGTGTGCTCAAGGAGCCGAGGTCGTTCATCAACAACGTGCCGCACATGAGCTTCGTCTGGGGCGACGACAACGTCACCTACCTGAAGAAGCGCCACGCCGCCCTGCAGCACAGCACGCTGTTCCGCGGCATGGAGTATTCCGAGGACCCGGCGCAGATCGCCCGCTGGGTGCCGCTGGTGATGGCCGACCGCGACCCCGCGCAGAAGATCGCCGCTACCCGCATGCCCATCGGCACCGACGTCAATTTCGGCGAGATCACCAAGCAGCTGATCGGCTCGCTGACCCAGCGCGAGGGTGTGTCCCTGCACCTGAGCCACGAGGTGCGCGACCTGGTGCGCAACGACGACGGCAGCTGGACGGTGGTGGTCGCCGACCTCGCCAACGACGAGAAGGAGAGCAGCATCAAGGCCCGCTTCGTGTTCATCGGCGCCGGCGGCGCGGCGCTGCCGCTGCTGCAGAAGTCGGGCATCGAGGAGGCCGATGGCTACGCCGGCTTCCCGGTGGGCGGCCAGTTCCTGCTGACCCGCAACCCGGAGATCGTCGCCCAGCACCAGGCCAAGCTGTACGGCAAGGCCTCGGTGGGCTCGCCGCCCATGTCGGTGCCGCACCTCGACACCCGGGTGATCGACGGCGAGAAGGTGCTGCTGTTCGGGCCCTTCGCCACCTTCTCCAGCAAGTTCCTCAAGCACGGCTCGCTGTGGGACATGTTCGCCGCCATCAGCACCGACAACATCGGCCCCATGACCCACGCCGGCTGGGACAACCTGGACCTGACCCGCTACCTGATCGGCCAGCTGATGCTGAGCCAGGAAGACCGCATGCATGCCCTGCGCGAATACTTCCCCGACGCCCGCGACGAGGACTGGGAGCTGATCACCGCCGGCCAGCGCGTGCAGGTGATCAAGAAGGACGCGGACAAGGGCGGCGTGTTGCAGTTCGGCACCGAGGTGGTGAGTTCCGCCGACGGCAGCATCGCCGCGCTGCTCGGCGCCTCGCCGGGCGCCTCGACGGCGGCGCCGATCATGCTGACCGTGCTGGAGAAGTCCTTCAAGGGCAAGGTGCAGACGCCGGAATGGCAGGCGCGCCTGAAGGAGATCATCCCCTCGTACGGGCAGAAGCTGAACGACGACCTGGAACTGACCAACCGCATCCGCGCCTCCACCAGCGAGCGCCTGCAGCTGATCCATGTGCCGGTCCAGCCGGAAACCGTGGTGGCGGGGAGCGATACCGCCCAGTGACTCAGGTGGCCCCAGGAAAACGCCGTGACCTTCTCCCATGGAGTCGCGGCGCCATGTAGGGCGGGTGAAACCCGCGCACCTTAACGCGGGTTTCACCCGCCCTACCGGCCGCGCTGGTTCGGATCGACGTAGTAGGTCAGCTGCTGGCGCGGGTTGAGGTATTCCAGCGCCTCCGGCGGCAGCTGCGATGGGCGCAGGCTGCGGGCGATCGCCAGTTGCGGCTCGTGCTCCAGGTTGACGATCAGCGCCTCGGCCTTGGGAATGCTCGGCTCGTACAGGATCAGCGTCGGCCTGAGCGGCAGGGTAGGGTGCATGGCCAGCACCAGCGCGTGGCGCTCGTCCTCCAGCTGCACCAGGCTGCCCGGCGGGTAGATGCCCATGCAGCGGACGAAGGCCCGCAGGGCCACGTCGTCGAAGCGTTCGCGCTGCTGCTTGAACATCAGCGCCAGGGCCTCGTGGGGGCTCAGGCCGTCGCGCGGGTTCGGCGGGTTGCACAGGTTGTCGAAGGTGTTGGCGATGGTCACCAGCCGGCTCAGCCGGCCGATGGCCGCCTCGCGCAGGCCGCGCGGGTAGCCGCTGCCGTCGCAGTGCTCGTGGTGTTCGTGGATGATGCGCAGCACCTCGTCGTCGAGCATCAGCTGCTGGCCGCGGCGCACGCCGAACTCGCAGTGCATCTGCAGCAGCTTCTGCTCCGGGCGGGTGAGTGGCTCGGTCTTGAGCAGCACCTTGCTGGGAATCTCCAGCTTGCCGATGTCGTGCAGCAGCGCGCCCAGGCCCAGGCTGTGGCAGGCCTCGCTGTCGTAGCCGAGCTGGCGGCCGAGCATCACCGACAGCACGGTCACGTTCAGCGAGTGGAAGTAGGCGTCCTCGGAGGCCTTGCCGTTGATGCTGTGCAGCGCCGCGCCATCCTCGCCGGACAGCGCATCGACCAGGTCGCGCACCACCTCGCCGGCCAGCTTGACCGCCTCTTCCGGCTGGTTGCGTAGCGTCTGGTTGAGCGACTTGACTCGCTGGCTGGCCTGGATGAAGCGGCGATCCACCTCGGCCAGGCGCTTGCGCAGGACACCCAGCTTGGCGGCGCGTGCCTGGCGCGCCAGTTCCTCGGGGCTGGCCGGCGCCTGGGGCGCGGGTTCCGGCCGGGCTTCTGGCGGCAGCAGAGGGAGGGGATCGCAGTCGCTGCGCGCCGGCTCGTAGCGGAGCTGTTCCAGACCGAGGTCGCGCAGGGCCTTGAGCTGGTGCTCGTCCCTGATCTTGAAGTTGCTGAAGGTGAAGTCGTGTTCCCACCAGCTCAGGTCCAGGTGCACATAGAGGCCTACGCGCAGCTGTTCGGGTGAGATGGGGACGGTGGTGGCGGGCATGCCTGGCTCGCTGGGTGATGGCTTCGTGATGGCAGTCTAGCGGCTTGGCCAGGGGGCTGGCAGCGGACGCTAGGCCATCACGTCGATCGAGTTGCCCAGGTTGGGCGGGTTGCTCGGCGGGGTGACCTGGGGAATGGCCTGGATCAGGCCGATGGCGCTCTCGGCCTGGAGGTCCAGCGTCTTGCGAAGCAGGAGGACCGCCGCCATGGCCGACGCCTGGGCGGCGCTGGCGTTGGAGACGGCGCTGGCGATGCTGCTCAGTTCCATGGGGGTTCTCCGGAGAATCGGCCTAAGCGGTCGACTGCGCGGCGGGAGTGGAGGTTCCCCCTCACGCCGGCAGGCACACCCCGGTCCCGCCCAGCCCGCAGTAGCCGCCGGGGTTCTTCGCCAGGTACTGCTGGTGGTAGGCCTCGGCGTAGTAGAAGGCCGGTGCCTCGGCGATCTCGGTGGTGATGGCGCCGAGCCCGGCCTTCTCCAGTTCGGCCTGGAAGCGCTGCTCGCTGGCCTCGGCGGCGGCCAACTGGGCGGCGTCGGAGCAGTAGATGGCCGAGCGGTACTGGGTGCCGATGTCGTTGCCCTGGCGCATGCCCTGGGTCGGGTTGTGGGCCTCCCAGAACACTTTGAGCAACTGTTCGTAGCTGGTCTGCTGCGGGTCGAACACCACCAGCACCACTTCGGTGTGGCCGGTCAGCCCGGAGCAGACTTCTTCGTAGGTCGGGTTCGGCGTGTGTCCGCCGGCGTAGCCCACTGCGGTGGTCCAGACACCCGGCTGCTGCCAGAAGCGGCGCTCGGCGCCCCAGAAGCAGCCGAGGCCGAAGACCGCCTGCTGCAGGCCGGCGGGGAAGGGCGGCTTGAGCGGGTTGCCGTTGACATAGTGCCGCTCGGGCACCTGCAGGCTCTCGGCGCGACCCGGCAGGGCCTGTTCGGCGCTCGGCAGTTCGAGCTTGTGGGCGAGGATTTGCGAACGCAGCACCATGACGGGCTCCTGTGAGAGGGCGGAGTGGAACATAGCTTACTCCGCCGGTGCGGCGGTTGAAGCGGGAAAGGCAGGCAGCTCGTCCGGGAACCGGCTCAGGCGCCGCCACGGCAGGGATAGCGGCGCAGGCTTTCCAGCAGTTCGCGGCCGGGGATGGGCCGGTCGAACAGGTAGCCCTGGCCGACGTCGCAGTGCTGGCGGCGGAGGAAGCCGAGCTGGGCGGCGGTCTCGATGCCTTCGGCCACCACCTTGAGCTTGAGGTTGTGGGCCATGGCGATCACCGCGGAGGTGATCTCCATGTCGTCCTCGTTCTCGGGGATGTCCTTGATGAAGCTGCGGTCGATCTTGATCACGTCGATGGGGAATTTCTTCAGGTAGCTCAGCGACGAGTAGCCGGTGCCGAAGTCGTCCATCGTCAGCGTCAGGCCCAGGGCCTTGAGCCGCGCCACCTGCTGGCGGGTGGCGTCGTCGCCTTCGAGCAGCAGGCTCTCGGTGAGTTCGAGTTCCAGCAGGCGGGCCGGCAGCTGTTCCTCGTCGAGGATGGCGGCGATCGAGCCGACCAGGTCCGGGTCGGTGAACTGCTTGGCCGACAGGTTGATCGCCACCTGCACTTCGCCCATGCCTAGGGTGGCCAGTTCCATGCTGGTGCGGCAGGCCTGGCGCGCGACCCACTTGCCGATGGGGATGATCAGCCCCGTTTCCTCGGCCACGCTGATGAACTGGTCCGGGCTGATCATGCCCTTCTCCGGATGGCGCCAACGCAACAGCGCCTCCAGGCCCACCAGCTGGCCGGTGCGCAGGCACAGCTGCGGCTGGTAGTAGACCTCCAGCTCGTTCTGGGTCAGCGCCGGCGCAGGTTGTTCTCGACGAACAGCTTGTGGCTGGCCTCGGCGTTGAGCGCCTCGGTGAAGACCTGCACCTGGTGTTTGCCGTTGGCCTTGGCCTTGTGCAGCGCTAGGCCGGCGTGCTTCATCAGGGTGTGCGGGTCGGCGCCGTGCAGCGGGGCGCAGGCCAGGCCGACGGTGCCGGTGACGCTGATCAGCTGGTTGTCGACGAACAGCGGCTTGTCCAGGGTGCCCAGCAGTTCCTGGGCCAGCTTGAGGCCTGCGTCCTGTCCGGCGCCATCGAGCAGCACGGCGAACTCGTTGCTGGCGAAGCGGGCCAGGCTGGTGCCCTGGGTCAGGCTGTTGCGCAGGCGCCGGGCCAGATTGGTGAGCAGCTTGTCGCCCGTCTGGTGGCCGAGGCTGTCGTTGATCCGCTTGAAGTTGTCGATGTCCACCAGCAGCAGGCTGAAGGCCTGGCTGCCCTGGCGGGCGAAGCGTTCCTCCAGGCAGCGGATGAAGTAGGGGCGGTTGCCCAGGCCGGTGAGGTTGTCGCTGTAGGCCAGGCGCTCGATGCGCTGCTGGGCCAGCTTGCTCTGGGTGATGTCTTCGTAGATGCCGATGTAGTGGGTCAGCTCGCCGTCGTCGTTGTACACCTTGGAGATCGACAGCTGGGCCCAGTAGGGCTCGAGGTTCTTGCGCCGGCTGCGGAACTCGCCCTGCCAGCTGTTGCGCTCGGCCAGCCCGGCCTGGGCGTCGAACAGCAGGTCGCCGAGGTTCTCCAGGGCCGGCAGCTGGGACACCCGCCGGCCCTGCACTTCCTCGGCGCCGTACTGGGTGATCGAGGTGAAGCTCGGGTTGACGTACTGCACCAGGCCGTCGCGGTCGAACAGCAGGAAGGCGCTGGCGCTCTGTTCCACTGCGCGCTGGAACAGGAACAGGGCGCTGGTGGCATCGCGCCGCTGCTGGTTGCTCATAGCCTGGGCGAACTGGTCGGCCAGCTCGCCAGCGAAGGCCACCTCGTCGGCCTGCCAGGTGCGTGCCGGCCCGACGTGCTCCAGGCAGAGGATGCCCACCACCTCGCCGCCGAGGCGGACGCTGGCGTCGAGCAGTGCGCCGATGCCCAGCGGCTGGAGGTAGTCGGGCGCCAGCTCGCTGGTACGCGGGTCGGCCTGGGCGTCGTGAGCGTCGATGGCGCGGCCGCTGTGCAGGGCTTCCAGATAGCGGGGGAACTGGCTGGCGTCGATGGCGGCCGGCAGTTCGTGGCGGTCGATGTCGCGGCGATACAGGGCCACCGGCTCCAGCTTCTCGCCGTGCAGGTGCCAGATGCTGGCGCGGGCCACGTCGTAGGTTTCGCAGGCGGCCTGGGTGATCAGCTCGGCCGCCTCGCGCAGCGGGTCCAGCGCGTTGTAACGGTGGCGGGCCAGCTGCACGATCAGGTTCTGCTGGGCGCGCGAGCGGGTCAGGTGCTGCAGGTGGTCTGCCTGGGTCTGCTGGTGCAGTTCCAGTTCCGCCCTGAGCCGGGTGTTCTGCGCCTGCAGTTCTTCCAGGCGCTGCGTGGCCAGCGTGTCCCCGGTCTCGGCGGTCACCTGCAGGTAGCCCCGCAACAGCGACCTGCCGCGCTGCCGGAACGGCTCGCCGATCTCCAGCATGTGCAGCGTGCCATTCGGCGTGTGCAGACGATAGCGCACGGAATAGTGCTGGGTCTGCGCCACCTGCCGCTGGATTTCGTCGTGCAGGCGGTAGCGGGCCTCGGGCTCCATCAGGCTGGCATAGGGGGAGTCGAGCAGGGCGCAGAGTTCGCTGGCGCCGACGCCGAGCTGGCGTTCGCAGGAGGGATCGAGGAACAGCAGGGTCCAGCTGGGTTCGTTCAAGCGTTCGAAGCGCAGCATGCCGAGGCGCGAAGGCACTGGCAACTGCGTCACAACCTCGGCCGCCTGACGGCTGGCGGCATCGGGATGGCTTTTCATCGAACGGTTGGCTTCCAGTATGCTGCCGGTCGGGGCAGGCTAGAGTCTGTTACATCAATCGAGTTCGGCAAGGGTGCATCATGCGGCTGGGACTGACAAGAAGACTGAGCGGGTTGCTGCTGCTGCTGAGCCTGGGCGTGGGAGCCCCGGCGCAGGCCAGCGAGAGTCAGCTGAGCGGAGAGGAGCAGGCGCGCTATCTCGCCGAGCTCAAACGGCTGTATCTGACCAAGGACGATCGCAAGGCGCTGCTCGACCACAGCAACGCGCTGCTCGATACCTACGCGTTGCGCGCGGGCTACCAGATCGGCAAGTCGCCGGCACAGCGCAGCGACCTGCGCTACCAGCTGAGCATCGCCGGAGCGGGCGAACTGCTGCTGCGCCAGGAGACCCGCCAGGCGCAGAGCAACAGCCTGACGGTCAGCAACCAGCGCCTGTCGGTGTTCGGCGTCGACCCCTACATTCATTACGACTGCCCGCATGGAGGAATCACCTGCGTGCTGAACAACCCGGCCGATGGCAGCCCCTGGATCACGGTGCTGCGCGACCACCAGGGCGCCGCCGACCTGGCCAAGGCAATCAGTTTCCTGATCCGCAATCTGCAGAAGAACTGACGCGGCACTCCATCCCCGCCTGTAGGAGCGGCCTTGGCCGCGAAGCCCTTGACCAAGAGCTCGCGGCCAAGGCCGCTCCTGCAACAGCTTTGCTGCGGATTAGAGCAGCAGGGTGCGGATATCCCCGAGCACCTCGCCCAGGCGCTTGGTGAAGCGGGCGGCGGCGGCGCCGTTGATCACGCGGTGGTCGTAGGACAGCGACAGCGGCAGCATCAGGCGCGGCTGGAAGGCCTGGCCGTCCCACACCGGCTGCATGGTGGCCTTGCTGACGCCGAGGATCGCCACTTCCGGCGCGTTGACGATCGGTGTGAAGCCGGTGCCGCCGATGTGGCCGAGGCTGGAGATGGTGAAGCAGGCGCCCTGCATGGCGTCCGGCGAGAGTTTCTTGGTGCGCGCCTTCTCGGCCAGTTCGGCGGCCTCGCCGGCCAGTTGCAGCAGGCTCTTGCGGTCGACGTCGCGGATCACCGGCACCAGCAGGCCGTCCGGGGTGTCCACGGCGAAGCCGATGTGCACGTAACCCTTGCGGATCAGCGCCTTGCCGCTGGGCGCCAGCGAGCTGTTGAAGTCCGGCAGTTCCCTGAGCAGGTGGGCGCAGGCCTTGAGCAGCAGCGGCAGCACGGTCAGCTTGACCCCGGCCTTCTCCGCCACCGCCTTCTGTGCCACGCGGAAGGCTTCCAGCTCGGTGATGTCGGCGCTGTCGAACTGGGTCACGTGAGGCACGTTGAGCCAGCTGCGGTGCAGGTTGAGGGCACCGACCTGCATCAGGCGGGTCATCGCCACTTCTTCCACCGGGCCGAACTTGCTGAAGTCCACTTCCGGGATCGGCGGGATGCCGGCGCCGCCGGTGGCGCCGGCCGGCGCGTCCTTGGGCCGCTGCAGCGCGGCCTTGACGTAGTCCTGCACGTCTTCCTTGAGGATGCGGCCCTTGGGGCCGGTGCCGGGGACGGCGGCCAGGTCGACGCCGAACTCGCGGGCGATCATGCGTACGGCAGGTCCCGCGTGCACCTTGCTGCCGTCGCGCACGGGCGCGGTGACCGCGGCGGCGGCCGCGGACAGGGCGGCGATGGCACCGACCTCGGCGGCCACCTCGGGCCTGGCGCCGGGCGGAGTGCGGTGAACGGTCGAGTCGGCAGGTGCGGCTGCTTCTTGCGGAGCGGCCGGCGCGGCAGCGGATTCCTGCGGGGCGCCTCCCGCCACCTTCAGTTTGAGGATCGGGTCGCCGGTGCCGACCTCGGCGTCCAGCTTGACCAGCACTTCCTCCACCACGCCGGCGGCCGGCGAGGGGATTTCCATGCTGGCCTTGTCCGACTCCAGGGTGATCAGCGACTGGTCGGCTTCGATACGGTCGCCGACCTTGACCAGCACTTCGATGACCTTGGCCTTGCCGGCCGAACCGATGTCCGGCACGCGGATGTCCTGCACGCTTTCGCTGGCGGGGGCGGCGGCCGGTTGCGGCGCGGCGGCGCTGGGCGCCTCTGCTTCGTCTACGGTTTGGGTCGGCGCGCTCGGTTCGGCAGCGGCGGCTGGCTCGGCCGCCGGGGCATCGCCCTCGACGTCCAGCACCAGCAGTTCGTCGCCTTCCTTGAGGCGGTCGCCCAGCTTGACCTTCAGCTCCTTGATCACCCCGGCCTTGGGCGAGGGGACTTCCATGGAGGCCTTGTCCGACTCCAGGGTCAGCAGGCTCTGTTCGGCCTCGATGCGATCACCGACCTTGACCAGCAGTTCGATCACTTCACCTTCGCCGCCGATATCGGGTACGCGAATCAACTCGCTCACAATGCGTCTCCTCAGCAGTCCAGGGGGTTGGTTTTTTCGGGGTCGATGCCGAACTTGGCGATGGCGTCGGCCAGCACCTTGGCTTCGATTTCACCCCGGTCGACCAGCGCCTCGAGCGCGGCCAGCACCACCCAGTAGCGGTCCACCTCGAAGAAGTGGCGCAGTTTCTTGCGGCTGTCGCTGCGACCGAAGCCGTCGGTACCGAGCACCTTGTATTCCTTGCTGGGCACCCACTGGCGCACCTGCTCGGCGAACAGCTTCATGTAGTCGGTGCTGGCCACCACCGGGCCCTTGCGTCCGGACAGGCATTCCTGGATGAACGCCTGGCGGGGCTTCTGGCCCGGGTGCAGGCGGTTCCAGCGTTCCACGGCCAGGCCGTCGCGGCGCAGTTCGTTGAAGCTGGTGACGCTCCACACGTCCGAACCGATGTTGAACTCGTCACGCAGGATCTTCGCCGCCTCGCGCACCTCGCGCAGGATGGTGCCGCTGCCCAGCAGCTGGACGTGGTGGGCGGCCTCCTTCTTGTCCTCCTCGAGCAGGTACATGCCCTTGATGATGCCGTCCTCGGCGCCGGCCGGCAGGGCCGGCTGCTGGTAGGACTCGTTCATCACGGTGATGTAGTAGAAGACGTTCTGCTGCTGCTCGATCATCTCCTTGATGCCGTGGCGGATGATCACGGCCAGCTCGTAGCCGTAGGTCGGGTCGTAGGTGCGGCAGTTGGGGATGGTCGAGGCCATGATGTGGCTGTGGCCGTCCTCGTGCTGCAGGCCCTCGCCGTTGAGCGTGGTGCGCCCGGCGGTGCCGCCGACCAGGAAGCCGCGGGCGCGGCTGTCGCCAGCGGCCCAGGCCAGGTCGCCGATGCGCTGGAAGCCGAACATCGAGTAGAAGATGTAGAACGGCAGCATCGGCTGGTTGTGGGTGGAGTACGAGGTGCCTGCGGCGATCCAGCTGGACATGGCGCCGGCCTCGTTGATGCCTTCCTCGAGAATCTGGCCCTTCTTGTCCTCGCGATAGAACATCACCTGGTCCTTGTCGACCGGCTCGTAGAGCTGGCCCACCGAGGAGTAGATGCCGAGCTGGCGGAACATGCCTTCCATGCCGAAGGTGCGCGCCTCGTCCGGTACGATGGGCACGATGCGCGCGCCCAGGTCCTTGTCCTTGACCAGCTGCGAGAGGATGCGCACGAAGGCCATGGTGGTGGAGATGTCGCGGTCGCCGGTGCCGTCGAGGATCGCCTTGAGGGTGTCCAGCGGCGGGGTCGGGATACTGAAACTCTGGGTGCGGCGCTGCGGCACGAAGCCGCCGAGGGCGCCGCGGCGCTCGTGCAGGTACTTGTATTCCGGGCTGCCCGGCTCGGCCTGGACGAAGGGCAGGTTCTCCAGCTCGTCGTCATTGACCGGGATGTCGAAGCGGTCGCGGAATTTCTTCAGGCTGTCGATATCGACTTTCTTGGTGTTGTGCGCGGTGTTCTTCGCCTCGCCCGCGCCGGTGCCGTAGCCCTTGATGGTCTTGGCCAGGATCACGGTCGGCTGGCCCTGGTGGTTCACCGCCTGGTGATAGGCCGCGTACATCTTGTAGGGGTCGTGGCCGCCGCGGTTGAGGTTCCAGATCTCCTGGTCGGAGAGGTCCTTGACCATCTCCTTCAGCTCGGGGCTGTTGAAGAAGTGTTCGCGCACGTAGGCGCCGTCCTTCGCCTTGTAGTTCTGGTACTCGCCGTCGATCACCTCGTCCATGCGTTGCTGCAGCAGGCCGTCCTTGTCCTTGGCGAACAGCGGGTCCCAGAAGCGGCCCCAGACCACCTTGTTGACGTTCCACTCGGCGCCGCGGAACACGCCTTCCAGTTCCTGGATGATCTTGCCGTTGCCGCGCACCGGACCGTCCAGGCGCTGCAGGTTGCAGTTGATCACGAAGATCAGGTTGTCCAGCTTCTCGCGGCCGGCCAGGGAAATGGCGCCGAGGGATTCCGGCTCGTCGCACTCGCCGTCGCCCATGAAGCACCAGACCTTCTGCTTGCCGGCGGGGATGTAGCCGCGGCTCTCCAGGTACTTCATGAAGCGCGCCTGGTAGATTGCCTGGATCGGACCCAGGCCCATGGATACGGTGGGGAACTGCCAGAAGTCCGGCATCAGCCAGGGGTGCGGGTAGGAGGGCAGGCCCTTGCCGTCCACCTCGCGGCGGAAGTTGTTCATCTGCTCTTCGCTGATCCGCCCTTCGAGGAAGGCGCGGGCGTAGATGCCGGGGCTGGCGTGGCCCTGGTAGAACACCAGGTCGCCGCCGTGCTCCTCGGTCGGGGCCTGAAAGAAGTAGTTGAAGCCGATGTCGTAGAGGGTCGCGCTGGAGGCGAAGCTGGAGATGTGGCCGCCGAGGTCCGGGTCCTGCAGGTTGGTGCGCATCACCATGGCCAGGGCGTTCCAGCGCACCAGCGAACGGATGCGGCGCTCCATGAACAGGTCGCCGGGCATGCGTGCCTCGTGGCCGACCGGGATGGTGTTGCGGTAGGGCGTGGTGATCGCGTAGGGCAACTGGGTGCCGCTGCGGGTGGCCAGTTCGCCCATGCGGGTCAGCAGGTAGTGGGCGCGGTCTTCACCCTCCTTGTCGAGGACGGACTCGAGGGCGTCCAGCCATTCCTGGGTTTCGACGGGATCGAGGTCTTGCATGGCTTGCTCCAGGGCGGAAAGGCTTCCAGAATCGGAGGCCTGGGCTCGTGCCCGCTTTTTGGGCGGGCCACGTGAAGTCGTGATCGACCAGGGTGCTCGTGGTCGCTTTTGTAGTTTTACTACATTTCGATGGTGGCTGTAGAGCCCGGGACACATTCTTTAGTAGTAAAACTACAGTTTTCAGCAAGGGCAGTGGCGCCTGGGTGGAGTCGGGTTTCACCGCCCGTCCCCAAGGATAGACCATGAGTTTGCCCCCACTGGCAGCCCTGCCGACCGCTCTGCAACCCCTCGCCGAACGTGCCTCCGCGCTGCTGCCCGAGGGCTGGTCCGCGACACGGACGGAGGCCTGGCGACGGCTCTGCGCGCTCAGCGATTTCGTCCACGAGCAGGCCGTGCGCGATGCCGGGTTGCTGCCGGCGCTGGGCGACAGCGGCGAGCTGGAGCGGCGTTTCGCCGCGGGCGAACTGCGCGAGCAACTGCAGGCCCTGCTGGCGGACTGCGCCGACGAGGACGAACTGGGCCGCCGCCTGCGTCGCTTCCGCAACCACCAGCAGGTGCGCATCATCTGGCGCGACCTGAACCGCCTGGCCGACCTGGCCGAGACCTGCCGCGACCTCTCCGACCTGGCCGACGCCTGCATCGACGGTGCCTACCAGTGGCTCTACCCGCGCCACTGCGAGCAGTTCGGCACGCCGATCGGCAGCCGCTCCGGCCAGGCGCAGCATCTGGTCATCCTCGGCATGGGCAAGCTGGGCGCTTTCGAACTCAATTTGTCCTCGGACATCGACCTGATCTTCGGCTACCCGGAGGGCGGCGAGACCGAGGGTGTCAAGCGCTCGCTGGACAACCAGGAGTTCTTCACCCGCCTGGGCCAGCGCCTGATCAAGGCGCTCGACGCGATCACCGTCGAGGGCTTCGTGTTCCGCGTCGACATGCGCCTGCGGCCCTACGGCTCGTCCGGCGCGCTAGTGCTCAGCTTCAACGCGCTGGAGCAGTACTACCAGGACCAGGGCCGCGACTGGGAACGCTACGCCATGATCAAGGCGCGGGTGGTCGGCGGCGACCAGGCCGCCGGCAAGCAGCTGCTGGAGATGCTGCGGCCCTTCGTCTACCGCCGCTACCTGGACTTCTCCGCCATCGAGGCGCTGCGCTCGATGAAGCAGCTGATCCAGCAGGAAGTGCGGCGCAAGGGCATGAGCGACAACGTCAAGCTCGGCTCCGGCGGCATCCGCGAGGTGGAGTTCATCGCCCAGGCCTTCCAGCTGATCCACGGCGGGCGCGACCTCAGTCTGCAGCAGCGGCCTCTGCTCAAGGTGCTCGACACCCTGGAGGGCCAGGGCTACCTGCCGCCGGCGGTGGTCGCCGAGATGAAGGAGGGTTACGAATTCCTGCGCTACACCGAGCACGCCCTGCAGGCCATCGCCGACCGTCAGACCCAGATGCTGCCGGACGACGACTTAGACCGTGCGCGGGTGGCCTGCATCATGGGCTTCGCCGACTGGGCGAGCTTCCTTGAACAGCTGGCGTACTGGCGCGGGCGCATCGAGTGGCACTTCCGCCAGGTGATCGCCGACCCGGACGAGGAAGACGACGGCGAGGTCGAGACCTGCGTCGGCGGCGAGTGGCTGCCGCTGTGGGAGGAGGCGCTGGAGCCGGAGATGGCCGAGCGCCAGTTGGCCGAGGCCGGCTTCGAGGACCCGGCGGCCGCGCTCAAGCGGCTCATCGACCTGCGCGGCGGCACCCAGGTGCGCACCATGCAGCGCCTTGGTCGCGAGCGCCTGGACGCCTTCGTCCCGCGCCTGCTGGCCCAGGCGGTGGAACACGACAAGCCGGACCTGGTGCTGGAGCGGGTGCTGCCCCTGGTCGAGGCGGTGGCACGGCGCTCGGCCTACCTGGTGCTGCTCACCGAGAATCCCGGCGCGCTGCTGCGGCTGATGACCCTGTGCGCGGCCAGCCCGTGGATCGCCGAGCAGATCACCCGCTTCCCGCTGCTGCTCGACGAGCTGCTCAACGAGGGCCGCCTGTTCAAGCCGCCGCTGGCGCCGGAGCTGGCCGCCGAGCTGCGCGAGCGCCTGACCCGCATCCCCGAGGACGATCTGGAGCAGCAGATGGAGGCCCTGCGCCACTTCAAGCTGGCCCACGGCCTGCGCGTGGCCGCCTCGGAGATCGCCGGCACCCTGCCGCTGATGAAGGTGTCCGACTACCTGACCTGGCTGGCCGAGGCCATCCTCGACCAGGTGCTGGCCCTGGCCTGGCGCCAGACCGTGGCCAAGCACGGCACGCCGCGGCGCGCCGACGGCAGCCTGTGCGACCCGGACTTCATCATCGTCGGCTACGGCAAGGTCGGCGGCCTGGAGCTGGGCCACGGCTCCGACCTGGACCTGGTGTTCATCCACGACGGCGACTCCCAGGCCGAGACCGACGGCGCCAAGCCCATCGACGGCGCCCAGTTCTTCGCCCGCCTGGGCCAGCGCATCATCCACCTGCTGACCACCCAGACCACCTCGGGTCAGCTCTACGAGGTGGACATGCGCCTGCGCCCGTCCGGCGCGGCGGGGCTGCTGGTCAGCGCCCTCGGCGCGTTCCAGCGCTACCAGGAGAGCGAGGCCTGGACCTGGGAGCACCAGGCCCTGGTGCGCGCCCGCGTGCTGGCCGGCTGCGAGCGGGTGGCGGCCGGCTTCGAGCGGGTGCGGGCGGCGATCCTCGAACGCGAGCGCGACCCGGCCACGCTGCAGGCGGAAGTCAGCGAGATGCGCGCCAAGATGCGCGACAACCTGGGCACCCCGGCGACCGCCGCCGGCACTGCGGAAAATGCCTTCGAGGCGGCGTCCTCCTTCGATCTGAAGCAGGACGCCGGTGGTATCGTCGATATCGAATTTATGGTGCAATACGCGGCCCTGGCGTGGTCGCGGCAGCATCCCGAGCTGCACCGCTACACCGACAACATCCGCATTCTCGACGGCCTGCGCGATGTCGGGCTGATGCCCGCCGCCGACGTCGAGCTGCTGCAGGAGGCCTATAAGGCCTATCGCTCCGCCGCCCACCGGCAGGCGCTGCAGAAACAGCCGGGCAAGGTGGGCGGCGACCAGTTCGCCGAGGAACGGCGCAGCGTGATGCGCCTGTGGCGCGAGCTGGGGCTGAGCTGATCCGGGCCCGCGGGCTTAACGAAACGAACTCTTGAGGAGTGGCAAAGATGTCGATGGCCGACCGCGATGGCGTGATCTGGTATGACGGCGAACTGGTGCAGTGGCGCGAAGCGACCACCCACGTACTGACCCATACCCTGCACTACGGCATGGGCGTGTTCGAGGGTGTGCGCGCCTACAACACCCCGGACGGCACCGCCATCTTCCGCCTCCAGGCGCACACCGACCGCCTGTTCGACTCGGCCCACATCATGGGCATGAAGATCCCCTTCACCAAGGAGGAGATCAACGAAGCCACCCGCGCCGCCGTGCGCGAGAACAACCTGGAAACCGCCTACATCCGCCCGATGGTGTTCTACGGAAGCGAGGCCATGGGCCTGCGCGCCACCGGTCTGAAGGTGCGGGTGATCGTCGCCGCCTGGCACTGGGGTGCCTACATGGGCGAAGAGGCGTTGCAGAAAGGCATCAAGGTGCGCACCAGCTCCTTCACCCGCCACCACGTCAACATCTCCATGACCCGCGCCAAGGCCAACGGCAACTACATCAACTCGATGCTGGCCCTGCAGGAGGCCATCTCCGGCGGCGCCGACGAGGCCCTGCTGCTGGACCCGGAAGGCTACGTGGCCGAGGGCTCGGGCGAGAACATCTTCCTGGTCAAGAACGGCGTGGTGTACACCCCGGAAGTGACCTCCTGCCTGAATGGCATCACCCGCGCCACCATCCTGACCCTGGCCGCCGAGCTGGGCATCGAGGTGGTGGAGAAGCGCATCACCCGCGACGAGGTGTACATCGCCGACGAGGCCTTCTTCACCGGCACCGCCGCCGAAGTCACGCCGATCCGCGAAGTGGACGGCCGCCAGATCGGCATCGGCAGCCGCGGCCCGGTCACCGAGAAGCTGCAGAAGGCCTACTTCGACCTGGTCACCGGCAAGACCGGCGCCCACGCCGAGTGGCGCACCCCGGTCAAGTGAGACCGATTGAAAAAGCGTGACTGCGCCCCGATCTTGTAGTCACGAATCGGTCGTTTCGCCGAGGCATGCTCGCCCCGACGAGCCGGTCGAGCGACTATAAAGAGGCGGTGACTGGGGAGGCGCGAGCCTCCCCGCTCATTTCCGGAGCCCTGATGAGAATACTGATCGTAGGTCCCAGCTGGGTCGGCGACATGGTGATGGCCCAGACGCTGTTCGTCTGCCTCAGGCAGCGCCATCCCGGCTGCGAGATCGACGTGCTGGCCCCCGAGTGGAGCCGGCCGATCCTCGAACGCATGCCCGAGGTGCGCCAGGCGCTGAGCTTCCCGCTCGGCCACGGCGTGCTGGACATCGCCACCCGCCGGCGGATCGGCAAGTCCCTGGCCGGCCGGTACGACCAGGCGATCCTGCTGCCCAACTCGCTGAAGTCGGCGCTGGTGCCGTTCTTCGCCGGGACTCCCAAGCGCACCGGCTGGAAGGGCGAGATGCGCTACGGCCTGCTCAACGACATCCGCAAGCTGGACAAGGAGCGCTACCCGCTGATGATCGAGCGCTTCATGGCGCTCGCCTACGAGCCGGGCGCCGAGATTCCCCGGCCCTACCCGCAGCCGCGCCTGGCCATCGACGAGGCCAGCCGCGACGCGGCCCTGGCCAAGTTCGGCCTGGGCCTGGACCGGCCGGTGCTGGCCCTGTGCCCCGGCGCCGAGTTCGGCGAGGCCAAGCGCTGGCCGGTGGAGCACTACGCCAAGGTGGCGGAGGTCAAGATCCGCGCCGGCTGGCAGGTCTGGCTGTTCGGCTCGAAGAACGACCATCCCGGCTGCGAGGACATCCGCAACCGCCTGATCCCCGGCCTGCGCGAGGAGGCGGTTAACCTGGCCGGCGCGACCAGCCTGGCCGAGGCCATCGACCTGATGTCCGCCGCCGGCGCCGTGGTCTCCAACGACTCCGGCCTGATGCACGTGGCCGCCGCGCTGAACCGCCCGCTGGTGTCGGTGTACGGTTCCACCTCGCCGCAGTTCACCCCGCCGCTGGCGGACCGGGTGGAGATCGTCCGCCTGGGCCTGGACTGCAGCCCCTGCTTCGACCGCACCTGCCGCTTCGGCCACTACAACTGCCTGCGCGAGCTGAAGCCGCGTCCGGTACTGGAGGCGCTGGAGCGTCTCGCCGGCGACCCCGTCGAGGTCACCGGATGAGGGTTTTGCTGATCAAGACCTCGTCCCTCGGCGACGTGATCCACACCCTGCCGGCACTCACCGACGCGGCGCGGGCCATTCCCGGCATCCAGTTCGACTGGGTGGTGGAAGAGGGCTTCGCCGAGATTCCGGCCTGGCACCCGGCCGTGGCCCAGGTGATCCCGGTGGCCATCCGCCGCTGGCGCAAGCACCTGCTGCAGACCTGGAAGAGCGGTGAGTGGCGGCGCTTCAAGCAGCGTCTGGGCGAGGTCGACTACGACCTGGTGATCGACGCCCAGGGCCTGTTCAAGAGCGCCGTGCTGACCCGCTACGCCAAGGCGCCGGTGGCCGGCCTGGACCGCGACTCGGCGCGCGAGCCCATCGCCTGCCGCTTCTACGACCGCCTGTACCCGGTGCCCAGGGAGCAGCACGCCCTGGAACGCACCCGCCAGCTGTTCGCCCAGGCGCTCGGCTACGAACTGCCGCAGCAGATCGGCGACTACGGCCTGGACCGAGCGGCCATGGCGGATGCCTCGGCGCAGCCCTACCTGCTGTTCCTGCATGGCACCACCTGGGCCAGCAAGCACTGGCCGGAGGCCGACTGGCGCGCGCTGGCCGAGCGCATGGCCGGACAGGGCTGGGCGATCCGCCTGCCTTGGGGCAGCGAGGCGGAGCGCGAGCGCGCCCAGAGCATCGTCGCCGGCATCGACAACGCTGCCGTGCTGCCGAAACTGAACCTGGCCGGCGTGGCCAAGGTGATTGCCGGTGCCACCGCCTGCGTCGCCGTGGACACCGGCCTCGGCCACCTGGCCGCGGCGCTCGACGTGCCGACCCTCTCCCTCTACGGGCCGACCCTGCCGGGCAAGGTCGGCGCCTACGGCCGCGGCCAGGTGCACCTGTGCGCCAGCGGCCCGGAGGCAGGCAAGGGTGACCGCCGCAAGCCCTGCTTCGACGGCCTCGACGCCCGGCGCGTGGGCGACGAGCTGAACGCCTTGCTGCTGGCGCAGCAGGAGGCTGTCTGATGCAGCTGGCCTTCGTGCTCTACAAGTACTTCCCGTTCGGCGGCCTGCAGCGCGATTTCATGCGCATCGCTCTGGAGTGCCAGGCGCGCGGCCACGCCATCCGCGTCTACACGCCGATCTGGGAGGGCGAGGTGCCGCCCGGCTTCGACGTGCGGGTGGCGCCGATCAAGGCGTTCTTCAACCACCACCGCAACGAGAAGTTCAGCGCCTGGCTGGCCGCCGACCTGGCGCGCGACCCGGTGGACCGGGTGGTGGGCTTCAACAAGATGCCGGGGCTGGACGTGTACTACGCCGCCGACGGCTGCTACGAGGACAAGGCGCAGACCCTGCGCGCGCCGATCTACAAGCGCTGGGGCCGCTACAAGCACTTCGCCGACTACGAGCGGGCGGTGTTCGCACCCGGATCGAAGACCGAGATTCTGATGATCTCCGAGGTGCAGCAGCCATTGTTCGTCAAGCACTACGCCACGCCGGCCGGGCGTTTCCACCTGCTGCCGCCGGGCATCGCCCAGGACCGCCGCGCGCCGGCCAATGCCGCCGAGATTCGCGCCGACTTCCGCCGCGAGTTCAAGCTGGCGGACGACGACCTGCTGCTGGTGCAGATCGGCTCCGGCTTCAAGACCAAGGGCCTGGACCGCAGCCTCAAGGCCCTGGCCGCGTTGCCTCGCGAACTGAAGAAGCGCACCCGCCTGATCGCCATCGGCCAGGACGATCCCAAGCCTTTCCTGCTGCAGGTCAAGGCTCTTGGTCTGTCGGATCAGGTGCAGATTCTCAAGGGGCGCAGCGACATTCCGCGCTTCCTGCTCGGCGCCGACCTGCTGATCCACCCGGCCTACAACGAGAACACCGGCACCGTGCTGCTGGAGGCGGTGGTCTCGGGGCTGCCGGTGCTGGTCAGCGAGGTGTGCGGCTACGCCCACTACATCGCCGAGGCCGACGCCGGCCGCGTGGTGCCGGCACCGTTCGCGCAGGGCGATCTCAATCGCATGCTCACCGAGATGCTTGCCGACGACGTGGCGCGCGCGAAATGGGGCGCCAACGGCCTGGCCTTCGCCGCCAGCGCCGACCTGTATTCCATGCCGCAGCGCGCGGCCGACGTGATCCTGGCGGAGCGCGCATGAAGAGATGGCCTCGTGCAACGATTCCGTTCACCTTCCTGAGGGGGATTCGAGGGCTGCCTGAAAGTGTCGCTTTCATTCATGAGCCTTCATACGGTTTCAATGTAGGGTGCGCCGTGCGCACCGGCTTCCGCAGCACCGGTGCGCATGGCGCACCCTACGCAGAGTCCTGGTCTGTAGCCCGGATGGAATCCGGGAGTCAGGGGCAAAACCGCACGGCGGAGGTCCCATGCGCCTGATCCTCGCCGAGCCGTTCAAGTCGCTGTGGGCGGGCAAGGACCCCTTCGTCGAGGTCGAGCGCCTGCAGGGCCAGGTCTACCGCGAGCTGGAAGGTCGTCGCACCCTGCGCACCGAGGTCGCCGGCCGCGGCTACTTCGTCAAGATCCACCGCGGCATCGGCTGGGGCGAGATCGCCAAGAACCTGCTCACCGCCAAGCTGCCGGTGCTCGGCGCCGGCCAGGAATGGGCGGCCATCCAGCGCCTGACCGAGGCCGGCGTGCCGACCATGACCGCCGTCGCCTACGGCGAGCGCGGCGCCAATCCGGCGGCGCAGCATTCCTTCATCGTCACCGAGGAACTGGCGCCGACCACCGACCTGGAGCAGCTGACCCTGGACTGGGCCCGGCAGCCGCCGCAGCCGCGCCTCAAGCGCGCGCTGATCGCCGAGGTGGCGCGCATGACCGGCACCATGCATCGCGCCGGGGTCAACCACCGCGACTGCTACATCTGTCACTTCCTGCTGCACACCGACAAGCCGGTGACCGCCGACGACTTCCGCCTGTCGCTGATCGACCTGCACCGCGCCCAGGTGCGCGCGGCCACGCCGACCCGCTGGCGCGACAAGGACCTGGCGGCGCTGTACTTCTCGGTGCTGGACATCGGCCTGACCCGCAGCGACCGGCTGCGCTTCCTGCGCGTCTACTTCCAGCGCCCCCTGCGCGACATCCTGCGCGACGAGGCGTGCCTGCTGGCCTGGCTGGAGCGCAAGGCGGACAAGCTCTACGCGCGCAAGCAGCGCTACGGGGACGCGCTCTGATGGCGGGATGGACCCTCGACCCGGGCTACGTCCACCTGGCCGCCGACTTCGGTGACCTGCGGCGGGTGTTCGCCTTGGAGGGCCGGCCCCTGACCCGCGACCCGCTGTCCGAGGTGATCGTCATCGAGCGCGACGGCGTGCGCTACTACGTCAAGCGCTACTGGGGCGCCGGCAAGGGGCTGCGTCGCTACATCGGCCGGCCGCGGGTCAAGGCCGAGTGGCAGAACCTCAAGCATTTCGCCAAGTGGGGCATCCCCACCGCGCCGATCGTCGCCTTCGGCCTGGAGCGCAAGGGCGGCGCCTTCGTGCGCGGCGCGCTGATCACCCGCGAGCTGGAAGACACCCACGATCTGGCGGCGCTGGCCAACCGGGGCGACGCGCGCCTGCGCGACCCGGCCTGGGTGGACGGGGTCAGCCGCCAGCTGGCCGGCGCGACCCGCACCCTGCACGACCACCACTTCGCCCACAACGACCTGAAGTGGCGCAACCTGCTGGTCAACGACCGCGCCGAGCTGTTCCTGATCGACTGCCCGACCGGCGCCTTCTGGTGGGGGCCGCTGCTGCGCTACCGCATCGTCAAGGACCTGGCCTGCCTGGACAAGGTGGCCAGCAAGGTGCTGTCGCGCAGCCAGCGCCTGCGCTTCTACCTGCAGTACCGCGGCCGCGAGCGCCTGAGCGCCGGCGACAAGCGCAGGGTGCGGCAGGTCCTGAAATTCTTCGAGGGCAGGGAATGAGCGATTTCATCGCCGCCGAGGATCGCGCGATCCTCGAACGCCACGGACTGGCCGACTACGATGCGCTGTGGGCGCTCAGGCTGGAGGCGGTGGACGAACCCAACACCGAGCGCGGCGGCTGGAGCAGCGTCTATCGCCTGGACCTGGGCGACGCCGCCTACTACCTCAAGCGGCAGAGCAACCACCTGACCCGCAGCCTGCTGCATCCGCTCGGCGAGCCGACCTTCGCCCGCGAGTTCCGCAACATCCGCCGCTACGCCGAGCGGGGCATTCCCGCCCTGCAGGCCGCATTCTTCGCCGAGCGCCGGGTGCCCGGCGAGCGTCGCGCCATCTTGCTGACCCGCGCCCTCGACGGCTGGCAGGACCTGGACCACTGGCTGCGCCAGTGGGGCTCGCTGGAGGCGGCGCGTCGCGGCGCCATCCTGCGCGCCTGCGGCGAGTTGGCGCGGCGCCTGCACGACGCCGGGCAGGTGCATGGCTGCTTCTACCCCAAGCACATCTTCCTGCGCGAGGCCGGCGACGGCTTCGAGGCGCAGCTGATCGACCTGGAGAAGACCCGCCCGTTGCTGCTGGGCGAGCGCGACCGGATCAGGGACCTGGAGCCGCTGCTGCGCCGCGCCGGCGCCTGGAGCGAGGCCGAGGTGCGTCAACTGCTGGTGGCCTACCTGGGCGAGGGCGGGGCGGTCGAGCGCTGGAGTCGGCGCCTGGGCGCCCGCCGCCGACACAAGGAGTCGCGCTGATGCGCCTGGACGAACTGCAGCAGGCCGGTCGCGCGCCGGCCCTGCCGCTGGCGCTGGAGCTGGATGGCGAACCGCTGGTGATGGAGCGCCTGCTGCGGGTGCTGCCGGGGCAGCGCTATGTCGGCCTGGCGCGCTGGCGTGGCCGCGCGGTGCTGGCCAAGCTGCTGGTCGGCGGCAAGGCCGAGCGGCATTTCCAGCGCGAACTGGCCGGCGCGCGCCTGCTCGCCGAGCAGGGCCTGACCACGCCGGCGCTGCTGGCCGAAGGTTTCGCGGTCGGGCAGGGCGGCTGGCTGCTGTTCGACTATCTGGAAGGCGCCGAGAGCCTGTGGGACGCCTGGCGCGCCGTGGCGCGCGAGCCGCTGCTGTCCGCCACCCAGCAGGCGGTGCTGGGCGAGGCCCTGGACGCCATCGGCCGGCTGCACGCCCGGGGCCTGTGGCAGGCCGACCTGCACCTGGACAACCTGCTGCGCCACGATGGCAGCTTGCATGTGATCGACGGCGGCGGCGTGCAGGTCGAGACGGCCGGCCAGCCGCTGTCGCGCCAGCGGGTGCTGGAAAACCTCGGGGTGTTCTTCGCCCAGCTGCCGGCCGAGCTGGAGCCCTTCACCGAAGAGCTGCTGGTGCACTACCTGCTGGCCAACGCCGAGCACGCCCTGCCGCTGGAGACGCTGCTCAAGGAAGTGGCGAAGGTGCGCCGCTGGCGCCTGGGCGACTACCTGAAGAAGGCCGGTCGGGATTGCAGCCTGTTCGCCGCCCGGATCGGCGCCTTCGGCCTGCGCGTGGTGCGCCGCGAGCAGGAGGCTGAGCTGGCGCCGCTGCTGACGCAACTCGACGCGCGCATTGACGCCGGCCACCTCTACAAGACTGGCGGTGCGGCCACGGTCTCGCGCGTCGAGCTGAACGGCCGGCCGCTGGTGGTCAAGCGCTACAACATCAAGCACTGGCTGCACTGGCTCAAGCGCTTCTGGCGCCCGAGCCGGGCCTGGCACAGCTGGATCGAGGGTCATCGCCTGGAACTGCTCGGCATAGCCACGCCGCGCCCGCTGGCGGTGATCGAGCGCCGCTGGTGCTGGCTGCGCGGGCGGGCCTACCTGGTCACCGAGCACTGCGCCGGCGAGGACCTGATCGCGCGCTTCGCCCCGCATGTCGGCGGCGCCCCGCCGGAAGCGGAACTGGAGGCCCTGGACCGGCTGTTCGCCGCGCTGATCCGCGAGCGCATCAGCCATGGCGACTTCAAGGGCCACAACCTGTTCTGGGACGACGGCCGCTGGAGCCTGATCGACCTGGACGCCATGCGCCAGCACACCGGCCAGGCCGGCTTCGCCCGCGCCTACGCCCGCGACCGGGCGCGCTTCCTGCGTAACTGGGCGCCCGACACCCCCCTGCACGCATTGCTGGACCAGCGCCTGCCACGACTCTAGCGGTCGGCGCCGGGCGGAATACCCTCGGCCAGGTGCAGCCGCTATAATCCCCCGCTTTGCTTGGGCGAGCCCGTGCTCGCCTTCCACCCTTTCTCCGCGGCGGTTCGTCCGCCCGCAGCTGCAAGAGGCTTTCCCGTGGCACTGACCATTCTCGGCCTGTCCGGCGCGCTCAGCCATGACCCGTCCGCCGCCCTGTACATCGACGGCAAGTTGATCGCGGCGGTCGAGGAAGAGCGCTTCGTGCGCGACAAGCATGCGAAGAACCGCATGCCCTACGAGTCCGCCAAGTTCTGCCTGGAACAGGCCGGGATCAAGCCGTCCGACGTCGACGTGGTGGCGATTCCCTTCGCCCCCATCAGCCTGTTCGGCAAGGCCCGCTGGCACTACGCCAAGCGCTACTGGTACGCGCCGGACCGCTCGCTCGACGCGATCCTGATGGGCAACCGCCGCTACAAGCGCTACCACAAGAAGATCCAGTGGTGCCTGGAGCAGCTGGGCTTCGACCTGAAGAAGGTCAAGATCGAGCCGGTTGAGCACCACCTGGCCCACGCCGCCAGCGCCTACCACTGCTCGGGCTTCAAGGAAAAGACCGCGATCCTCGGCATCGACGGCAAGGGCGAGTACGCCACCACCTTCTTCGGCTACGGCGAGAACGGCAAGATCCACAAGATCAAGGAATTCTACGACCCGGATTCGCTCGGCGGCCTGTACGGCGCGATCACCGAGTTTCTCGGCTTCGAGATGCTCGACGGCGAGTTCAAGGTCATGGGCATGGCGCCCTATGGCGACGCGGCCAAGTACGACTTCTCGCGGCTGGCCAAGTTCGAGAACGGCGAGCTGATCATCAACACCGACTACGCCAACGTCATCGGCTTCCGTCGCTATAAAGAGAACGGCAAGGGCTACTACTTCTCGCCCAAGCTGATCGAGTGGCTGGGGCCGAAGCGCCAGGGCGACATCGCCGACGACCCGTACATCCACTACGCCGCCAGCATGCAAGCGCTGTTCGAGAAGCTGGCGCTGGAGATGATGGAGTACTACCTCGGCGACATCCTTAAGGAAACCGGCAAGATCGCCTTCGCCGGCGGCTGTGCGCTGAACGTCAAGCTGAACCAGAAGATCATCGCCCGCGACGACGTCAAGGAGCTGTTCGTGCAGCCGGCTTCCGGCGATGCCGGCACCTCGGTGGGCGCCGCCGCCTACGTCTCGCACCAGCGCGGCGTGCCGGTGGAGAAGATGGAGCACGTCTACCTCGGCCCGTCCTACTCCAACGAGGACGTGATCGCCGCCTGCGCTCGCCACCCGAGCAAGCCGGTGTTCAAACGCATAGACAACACCCCGCAGCGCATCGCCAGGATCATGGTCGACGCGAATCCCGTGGCCTGGTTCCAGGGCCGCATGGAGTTCGGCCCGCGCGCCCTCGGCGGTCGTTCGATCATCGGTTGCCCGAGCGTGCCGGGCGTGGCCGACCGCATCAACGAGCAGATCAAGTTCCGCGAGCGCTGGCGGCCCTTCTGTCCGTCGATGCTCGATACCGTGGCGCCGCAGATGCTCAAGGTCGACCACCCGAGCCCGTTCATGACCTTCACCTTCGAGGTCAACGAGGAATGGAAGAACCGCGTCGGCGAAGTGGTGCACGAAGACGGCACCTCCCGCGCCCAGGTGCTGGAGCGCCGCTTCAACCCGCGCTGGTACGACCTGATGGTCGAGCTGGAGAAGCTGACCGGCAACGGCGTGTCGCTGAACACCTCGCTCAACCGCCGCGGCGAGCCGATGATCTGTTCGCCGACCGACGCGCTGAACATGTTCTATGGCTCGGACCTGCAGTACCTGATCATGGAAGACATCCTCGTGGTCAAGGACGGCAAGGACTGGTATGACGACATCTGAGGCGCCTGGCCGTCACCTGGTTGAGCGAGCTAGCGCAGGGCTAGGCGAGGGCCGCCGAGGAAGCGGAGTTTACTGTGGTAAATGAGCATTCCGAGGCGGCACTCAACGACGCCCTGCCGACGCGCAGCCAGCCAGAGCAGTGGATACTGCAGTTCTGCCACGGCTACGACGGCCCCTTCCTCGACTGCGCGCGGCAGTACGCCGCGCTGTTCGCCGGCACGCCCTACAAGGTCTGCACCGTCTACCTGACCGGCGCGCCGAGCGCCGAGGTCGAGGAGGGCTCGGCCTCCGACGAGGTGATCTTCCTCGACTACTCCAGCCGCCAGGTGCGCGGCCTGAAGCTGGCCGCCATCCGCGACTTCCGGCGTATCGCCGCGTCGCGCGACTTCGCCCTGTGCATCGCCCACCGCTTCAAGCCGATCTACATCGCCCTGCTCGGCAGCGACCTGCCGGTGATCGGTGTGCACCATGCCTTCGGCGACTACCAGCGGCGCTCGCGCCGGCTGTTCGCCAACCTCTTCAAGACGCGCCTGGCGCTGCTCGGCGTCTCCGACGCGGTGCGCGACGACATGCGCGCCTGCCTGCCGGGCTGGCCCGCCGAGCGTATCGAGACGCTGTACAACCGTATTGATGTGGCCGCGCTGAGGTCCGAACAGGTCTCCCGCGAGGTCGCACGCGAGCACCTCGGCCTGCCGCGGGACGCCTGGGTGGTTGGTAACGTTGGCCGCCTGCACCCGGACAAGGACCAGGCCACCCTGATCCGCGGCTTCGCCCAGGCGCTGCCGCAGCTGCCGGCCGGCAGCCTGCTGGCGATCATGGGCAGCGGCCGGCTGGAAGGCTCGCTCAAGGCCCTCGCCGCCGAACTCGGGGTGAGTGAATCGGTGCGCTTCCTCGGCCAGGTGCCCCAGGGGCGCCGCTACTTCCGGGCCTTCGATGTCTTCGCCCTCAGCTCCGACCACGAGCCCTTCGGCATGGTGCTGCTGGAGGCGATGGCGGCCGATGTGCCGGTGATCGGCACCGACTGCGGCGGCGGGCGCGAGGTCGTGCAGGGCGTCGGCGAGCTGTTCCCGCTCGGGGCGCCGGGCGAACTGGCGGCGGCACTGCTGCGCCAGACGCAGGGCTGCGACCCGCAGTCGCTGCGCCAGCGCATGCGGGAGCGCCTGGAGCAGCGCTTCTCCGACCAGGCGGTGCGCCACCGCTTCTGGTCCCTCCCCATGTGCGCCGCGCTGCGCTGAGGCCGACATGACGCCGGTATCCGCCAGCAACCCCTGGGCCGCCAAGGCCCGCGCCCTGGACCGTTATCGCTGGTTGCTGCTGCGCGAGCGACACGGTCTGGTCGGCAGCGCCCTGCGCTTCGCCCGCGAGGCGATTGGCGACTGGTGGTTCGGCGTGCGTGCCAGACGGCGCCTGGCCGCGACCATCGCGGCCGAACCCTGCGACTTCCTGCTGCTACAGTCGGCGCCGAAGGTGATCAAGTTCCAGCGTAAGAAGTTGCTGATGGAGGGCCTGCGCGAGCGCGGCCACAGGCTGGTGGAGACCGCGTTGCAGGCGCCAAAGACGATCCTGCGCCAGCGCCTGCTCGCCTGCCCGCCACACCCGGTGCCGACCCGCTACTTCGGCCTGGCCGCCCATGCCGAGTGGCTGGCGGCGCACCACCAGCCGCGCATCCTGCTCAACGACCGCAACGGCAGCCTGTACGCCCCCTTCCTGCGCATGGCGCTGAACGCGCGCGGCGCCCTGCTGGTACACCTGGCCCACGCCACCACGGTGGAGGGCTCGCGCCGGCTGGGCATGAACGACTACGACTACTACTTCCTGTTCGGCCAGAGCTCCCTGGAGGCGCTGCAGGCGCGCGAGCTGCGCTTCGGCGAGTCGACGGCGGCGCTGGTCGGCTCGCACATGATCGACTCCAGCTACGACATGCCACCGCCGGCGCCGGAGGTCCGTACCTTGCTGATCCTCGGCGTCGGGCCGGACAAGGAGAAGGAACGCGAATATCAACAGACCTATGCTCTGCTGGCGGCCTGGGCGAGGCGCCATCCCGAGTACCGGGTGCTGGTCAAGCGCCATCCGCGCAGCCAGGCGCCGTTCTGGCGGGATGCCGCGGGCGGCAGTGCCAACATCGAGGTGCTGCCGGCCGACTGCACGCTGGCGAGCGCCCTGGCTCGGGCTTCGGTGGTGGTGAACATTCTCTCGAATGCGGTGATCGAGGCGGCCCTGGCGGCGCGCCCGGTGCTGTGCGTGGATATCGGAGGTCAGGAGGACATTTTCCAGCAACGACGCTTCTACGGCGCGACGATCACGACGGAGGCCGAATTCGAGCAGCGCCTGCTCGACATCGAGGCGGACTTCGCTCAGGCTCTGGCCAGTTCGCATGCCTTTGCCGAGTTCCATCTGGCATGGGGGGTGGGCGGTCTGCAGAACACCCTGGCATCCTTGGAGTCTTTGCTTGCGCACGCCAGGCTTCCGGACGGCGTCCAGTGTTCTACCCTGACCGCCACTTCACAGACATTCTAGGAGCGGACCTTGGCTCGACCGTCAGCGACATGGCCCTTTTTCGACCATGTCTGCGTGATCAATCTGGATTCGCGACCCGATCGCTGGGTCGCCATGCAGGCGCAGTTCGAGCGTTTGGGTGTGGTCGGAGACATCCACCGCTTCGCCGCCGTCCGTCCTCCGGCGGACATCGTCGAAGAACCATGTCTGGCGCCGCTGCGCAGGTTTCTGCTGGCCGTCGACGGCGACAGCGAACATCTTCCCGCCAAGCTGCGCTCGACCTGGGGCTGCGCGCAGAGCCATCTGGCGGTGATCCGTCTGGCCCAGTCCTCCGGCTGGCCGCATGTCCTGGTGCTCGAGGACGATTGCGAGCTGGAGCCCTACAGCCTGTCGGTGCTTCAGCGCGCGTCAAGCCAGTTGCAGGGGCAGCAGTGGGGCATGATCTATCTGGGCGGCACCTACAAGAAGGGCGGGCGTCTGCGGCGCTTTTCGGCGAATCTGGACGATGCCGAGCGCATCCGTCTGGCCCATGCCTACGTGGTGCACGAGAGTCTGTATGGCCGCATCCTGGCCGAAGCGGAAGGTTCCGGTCTGCCCATCGACTGGTACTACTCGGAAAGGCTGCAGCCTCACGCCAGGAGTTTTCTCGTGCGCCCCATGGTCGCCTATCAGCGACTGCTGGACATGAGCGATATCGAGGCGGTGGTGCGCAAGTCCGAACTCAAGACCCGGAAGGCCCTGCGGCGCCTCTGGAGCCGTATTCGCTATTCGGTGCTCTGAAGGGGGCTGCTGTTGTCGTTCGCGTCTAACTGGAACACCTTACTCCCGCGCTGGCTGGCCTTTGGCCTGGCCTGGTGGCTCGCCGGCATGCTGGTGCTGCCGACCAGCAAACTCTACCAGCAGGGCCTGATCCTGCTGTTCTGGCTGCCGGGGCTGCTGGCCTTGCTGACCAGCGCCCAGGTCCGTCGCGGCTGGTGGCAGCCGGCGAGCCTGCTGCTGGGGCTCTTCGCCCTGTGGTCGGCGGCCTCCCTGCTGTGGGGCGAGGCGCCGGCGGACCCGGGGGAACTGAAGATATTCCTGTACGTGGCGCTTGCCACCAACGCGGTGCTGGCGCTGGCCTGCCTGGACCCCGAGCGGCTGTGGCGCAGCCTGGCGATGCTGGGCCTGCTTGTCGGGCTGCTGGCCTGGCTCAGCCTGCAGAATCTCTACGGGCTGGAGCTGCAGCCGTGGACGGCGCGCGCGGTCGGGACGGGGCTGGTCAACCATCCCATCCTGGCCGGACAGCTGTTCGGCATCATGGGCATTCTGCTGCTGTGTCTGCGCCAGTATCTGCCGTCCTGGCTGAAGGGCGTTCCCTGGTACGTCAGCCTGGCGGGATACCTGGCCTTCCTGCTGATGACCCAGTCCAGGGGACCCTGGATCGCGGTCTGCGCGACGATCCTGCTGGCGCCCTTCTGGGAGCGTGGCTTCCGGCCGCTGGCGCTGGCCGGCGCCACCTGCCTGACGCTGCTGGTGGTGGCCTGGTTCTGGCCGGATCTGTTGCTGCAACGCGGCTTTTCCTACCGGCCGGACCTGATCGAGCAGGCGCTGCTGAAGATCCAGGAGCACCCGTGGCTCGGCATAGGCTTCGCCTCGCCCTACCTGCTGCCGGTTCCGGCCCAGGGCGTCTCCTACGAGCACGCCCACAACCTCTACCTGCACATCGCGGTGCTGCTCGGCATGGTCGGGCTGGCCGGCTGGCTCCTGCTGTACGGCTGGGCGGCGCTGTGGGCCTGGCGGCTGCGCGACTCCGTGCAGGGACGCCTGTGCCTATCATTGCTGTGCTTCGCCGGGATCGCGCTGTTCACGGACGGTGTCGGACCCTGGGTGAAGCCCCGTGAGGAGTGGTTCTGCCTCTGGTTGCCGCTGTTCCTGTGCATGGCCGGGGCGGCCCTGCGGAACAGGGCCTGTATTCGAGAACGTGAGATTGCGTAGACATGGACGACAACAAGGCGATTGCCGAGCGCCTGCGCGCCTGCTGGGATGACGGCAGACCCTTCGAGGCCTGCCGCGGCGCCTATTCCGGAACCCTGATCGCCGTGGCCTCCGGGCCCTCGGCCGCGGATTTCCCCCTGGAGCGCTACCGGCACGTGCCGATGATCGCCATGAACGGCTCGATCGTGCGTTTCGCGGACACGGGCGTCAGCCCGCTGTTCTACCTCTGCGACGACCGCGGCTTCGTTCGCGATCGCCTGCCGCTGGTGCGTCAGGGCATCGCGCTGGCGCGCCACTCGGCGCTGGGCGTCGGCGCGCTGGAGGCCCTGCTGGAGCGGGTTCCCGATGCCATCGACGGTCGCTCGATCTACCTGATGCTGCGCAGCAATCGGCCGCTGGATGGCGAGGAGCTGTCGGATCGCCGCTACGCCTGGCGCGTACGCAACTGCCCGGACACGGAATGCCGCTTCTCCCTCTGGCGGCAGAAGCCCAACCGCATCGGCTTCAGCCGGAACATGGTCAAGGGCTACTTTGGCGGGCGCACCATTCCCTACGCGGCCATGCAGCTGGCCTATCACCTGGGCTTTCGCAACGTGGTGCTGGTCGGCGCGGACATGGGCGCCCAGCCGGGGCGCTTCTACGAGCAGGGGGAGGCGGCGTTGCCGAGCCGCCTCGACGAGGACTACGACGACTACATCCTGCCGAGCTTCGAGCTGGTGGCGGAGCGCGTCGTCGGGCCGCATTTCCGCGTGTTCGGCCTGTCCCAGGCCAGCCGCTTGCCGGAGCGCCTGGTCCCGCGCCTGACGCTCGATCAGCTGGACGCGCTTCTGGCCACTTCGTAGTGCTGCATCAGCTCTTCCCAGGGGAAGGCCTGCACCTGGCGGCGCTCCAGGTAGCGCTGCAGATGGCGGAAGTTGCGACGGACCAGTAGACGCCCCAGCGGGCGGTTCTTGAAGCGCAGGTCGAGGAAGTCGATCAGGCCGAAGTCGCCGTCGGGTGTCAGCAGGATGTTGCCGAGGTGCAGCGAGCGGAAGTAGATGCCCAGGCGGTGCAGCTTGAGGATGTAGGCCGCCAGTTGCGGGAGCAGGCCGTCGAACTCCTTCCGCGAATTGTGAAACAGGCTGTCCAGCGATTGCCCAGCCAGCGGCTGGTATAGACACGCGCTGACCGCCTTGTCGCGCTCCAGCCAGCAGCATTCGCGGATCGCGGGGGTGCGGATGCCGTGGGCCTGCAGGCGTGATGCGCGCTCGGCGAAGCGCCTGGCATCGGGACGGATGCGGGCCAGCAGCGGATTGCGGCGGCTGCGGAAGATCTTCAGCAGCGTGCCGCTGGGCAGACGGACCACCTTGGGGCCGTGGCTGTCTTTTTCCAGCAGTTCGCCCTGGCTCAGCCAATCTTGCAATTCGTTCGCTGTTACAATCCGCATCTTGTCTCTCTAAGCCAGTCGCACGAGGCGCGCCGAATGGCCAATTCTAACCAGCAATCCAGCCTTAGGGTTTATCTGCGATTGCTGAAATACGTGGTGCCCTACTGGGGGCTGTTCGTCATCAGCATCCTGGGCTTTCTGATCTTCGCCTCGACCCAGCCGATGCTGGGCTACATGCTCAAATTCTTCGTTGACGGACTCAGCAATCCTGACGCCGGCTTCTTCTCCGAGGTCCCCTATCTGCAGGACTACCAGTGGCTGGCGGACCTCAAGCTGCTGCAGGCCGTGCCGCTGATGATCGTGCTCATCGCCCTGTGGCAGGGCATCGGCTCCTATCTGGGCAACTACTTCCTGGCCAAGGTCTCCATGGGGCTGGTGCAGGACCTGCGTGTCGCCCTGTTCAACAATCTGCTGACCCTGCCCAACCGCTACTTCGACAACCACAATTCCGGACACCTGATCTCGCGCATCACCTACAACGTGACCATGGTCACCGGCGCCGCCACCGACGCCATCAAGGTAGTGGTGCGCGAAGGCATGACCGTGCTGTTCCTGTTCGCCAGCCTGCTGGTGATGAACTGGAAGCTGACCCTGGTCATGGTCGCCATCCTGCCGATCATCGGCGTGATGGTCGGCAGCGCCAGCCGCAAGTTCCGCAAGCAGAGCAAGAAGATCCAGGTGGCCATGGGCGACGTGACCCACGTGGCCTCCGAGACCATCCAGGGCTACCGGGTGGTGCGCAGCTTCGGTGGCGAGAGCTACGAGCAGACGCGCTTCCAGCTCGCCAGCGAGGCGAACAAGGAAAAGCAGCTGCGCATGGTCAAGACCAACGCCATCTACACGCCCAGCCTGCAGCTGGTGATCTACAGCGCCATGGCGCTGCTGATGTTCCTGGTGCTGCTGCTGCGCGGCGATGCCACGACCGGCGATCTGGTGGCCTACATCACCCTGGCCGGCCTGCTGCCCAAGCCGATCCGCCAGTTATCCGAGGTCAGCTCGACCATCCAGAAGGGCGTCGCCGGCGCCGAGAGCATCTTCGAGCAGCTGGACGAGCAGCCCGAGGTGGACAGCGGCCTGCGCGAACGCGAACGCATCAGCGGCCAGCTCGAAGTGCGCAACCTGACCTTCCAGTACCCGGGCGCGGAAAAGCCGGTGCTGCGCGACATCTCCTTCGTCGCCGAGCCGGGGCAGATGATCGCTCTGGTGGGCCGCTCCGGCAGCGGCAAGTCGACCCTGGCCAGCCTGATCCCGCGTTTCTACCAGCATGAGCAGGGCCGCATCCTGCTCGACGGGCTGGACATCGAGGAATACACGCTGCGCAACCTGCGCAAGCACATCGCCCTGGTGACCCAGCACGTCACCCTGTTCAACGACAGCGTGACCAGCAACATCGCCTATGGCGACCTGGCCGGCGCGCCCATGGAACAGGTGTGCCAGGCGGCCGAGGCGGCCTATGCCGCCGAGTTCATCGACAAGCTGCCGCAGGGCTTCGACACCCTGGTCGGCGAGAATGGCGTGCTGCTCTCCGGCGGCCAGCGCCAGCGCCTGGCCATCGCCCGGGCACTGCTGAAGAACGCGCCGCTGCTGATTCTCGACGAGGCCACCTCGGCCCTGGATACCGAGTCCGAGCGCCACATCCAGGCGGCCCTGGACGAGGTGATGAAGGGCCGCACCACTCTGGTGATCGCTCACCGCCTGACCACCATCGAGAAGGCGGACCTGATCCTGGTGATGGACCAGGGTGAGATCGTCGAGCGCGGCAGCCATGCCGAGCTGCTGGCGCAGAACGGCTACTACGCCCGCCTGCACGCCAAGCAGTTCGAGGAGGGCGGCGGCGAGCAGCCGCTGGAGCTGGACGCCTGATGCTGGAGTTCCTGCGCGGTTATCGCGAGCGCGGCTGGAAGCAGATCGACGCCGCGACCTATGCCTCAACCTGGCAGCGCTTCGGCGGTAGCGTCGCGACCCATCCCCAGGTCGTCGAGCGCCTCGCCGGTCTGGCCGGAATCCCGGTGCGCTATCTCGGCTGGGAGCGCGGTGGCGAGCTGGAGGCGGCCGTCCCCACCTGGGGCCGCCACCTGGCGCTGTCCAAGGAGGTGCTGAAGAAGCACGGCAAGCGCGGCCTGTTCGACCTGGGCAACGCGGAGATCATCCTGCCCGCCGCAGAAGGCGCCGGCGCTGTGCTGCGCCACCGCGCGCGCTACGTCTCCCAGCTCAACGCCGGGGACGTGCTCGGCCTGCGCGAGCAGCCGGAGGGCCTGGCCCTGGCCCGCGAGCCGGAGGAGTACGGCAAGAAGTTCCGCTACAACCAGCGTCGCGAGCAGCGCCTGCTGGAGGAGTCGGGCGGCGTCATCAGGCCGATGCTGGAGCTTTCCGCCGAGGAGCAGGCGCGCATCTACGCGGACCTGTTCCTGCGTCGCTGGGGCTTCGAGGCCACCGGCAAGGACCGTCTGGTCGAGGTGTTCACTCTGCTGCGTGAATTCATGACGGGCTCGCTGGTCTACCTCAACGATGCGCCGGTGGCGATTCAGGTGCTATACCGGGTCGAGGCGCCGCGCTGGGTCAGCCTGGAATACATCAACGGCGGCGTCGATCCGCAGCAGCGCGAATTCAGCCCCGGCAGCGTGCTCAGCTACGTCAACACGCAGAACGCCTGGGCCGAGGCGCGGGCCGTCGGCAAGCCGCTGCGCTACTCCTTCGGCCGCGCCGACCGCGAGTACAAGGACCGCTGGTGCCACCGGGTGCCGGCCTATCAGGTGTAGCGGTCCGCCGCGCACGGGGATAGCAACGGGTGACGAGATCATGACCGGTCGCAAGCAGCAACTGCTCAAACGCCATCGCCGCAACAAGCGCATCGCCATGCTGATGGCGCTGCTGGTGATGGTGGCGCTCGGCGTGTTCGTCGCCTGGTGGTGGGTGCCATTGCTGCTGGTGGCGGCCTGGATCGCCCACGAGGCCTGGTTCGCCGACCACCTGTTCTACTCGCCGGAAGACGACTACCACTACGACTTCCCGGCCGGCACCCCCTGCCTGCTGGCCCGGGTCGCGGACGGCCAGCTGCGGGTCGACGGCGACCTGGGCGACGCCGAGACCCTGGTGCTGGAGCTGGAAGTGACCGCCACCTGGCTGGGCCGCTTCCTCGACCCCCGCGTGCTGCTGGGCGACGACCGCCAGGACCTGGAGCGGCGGGTCGACGGCCTGCGCTACTTCAACCTGTCCGGCCAGGGCGATGCGCTGCGCGCCGGCACCCTGCGCCTGCGCGGGCGCTGCTGCCGGCTGGGCCGGGAAGGGCGCCTGTTCGCCATGAGCAACCCGGACTACGCCGAGCGCCGGGTGATGGTCATCGCCCCCCACGCCGACGACGCCGAGCTGGCGGCATTCGGCCTGTACAGCCGCTGCGCCCAGGCCAGCATCGTCACCCTGACCCAGGGCGAGGTCGAGGCCGAGCGTTATCGTCGCCTCGGCCTGTCGGCGCAGAGCGCCGCCGTGCTCAAGGGCCGGCTGCGCGCCTGGGACAGCCTGGCCGTGCCACTCTGGGGCGGCGTCCCGCAGAGCCGCTGCGTGCA
Source organism: Pseudomonas paralcaligenes (assembly GCF_019655855.1). Classification (GTDB taxonomy): domain Bacteria; phylum Pseudomonadota; class Gammaproteobacteria; order Pseudomonadales; family Pseudomonadaceae; genus Aquipseudomonas; species Aquipseudomonas paralcaligenes. Next base: position 120,048 of record NZ_BPFX01000003.1, read on the forward strand.
GCTCGGCTACTACTGCCTGCAGCTGCCGACCATGGCCGAGCAGCCGGAGCTGCCCGTGCCGTCCCGCGAGTCGGGGGAGGCGGACATCCGCAGCGTGCGCCGGCACAACCCGCTGCAGCTGCCGGGCGATGCCGACGGCGCGCCGACCTGGAACAACCTGGTCGCCGACCTGGCCGCGCTGCTCGAACGCTTCCGCCCGGAGGTGGTGGTCACCCCGCACCCGGAGCTGGACCCGCACAGCGACCACGTCGCGTCGACCCGCGCCGTGCTGGAGGCGGTCCAGGCCAGTGCCTGGCAGCCGCAGACCCTGCTGCTCTACGCCAACCACCTGCACGACAACGACCGCTGGCCGATGGGGCCGGCGAACCACGGCATCGCCCTGCCGCCGGCGATCGTCGCGCTGCCGGCCGATGCCCTGTGGAGTCCGACCCTGTCCGCTGAGACCCAGCTCGACAAGGCCATGGCCCTGGCCATGCAGCACGACCTGCAGGCGCCCCCGCCGCCGAAGAAGCGCCTGCGCCGGCTGATCCAGCGCGTGCTCGCCGGACGACGCTGGCCGGCCACCGGCGAGGACGAGTTCTTCCGCAAGGCGGTGCGCCGCCATGAGCTGTTCTGGGTGCGCCACCTGTAGCCGCACGGCAGGTGGTGCAGACCTGCCCATGTGGGAGCGGCCTTGGCCGCGATCTTTCGATTGCATGCACTGTGTAGCCCAAGCTGAACATTCGCGGCCAAGGCCGCTCCCACAGGCGCCGGAGGCCGCGCTGCCCGCCCGGCCTTCGGTCTTCCGCGCTCGTGTCGGTTCTCGGGCGCATGTCGCGACGGCTACGGCCGGGGAGGGCCATGTTATGATCCGCGGCGATTTTGCCGCTCCGGAGTGTCCATGAAGCTGTCCATGCCCCGTTACGACCAGGCCGCCGTTCTCGTGGTGGGCGACGTCATGCTCGACCGGTACTGGCATGGCGGCACCTCGCGCATCTCCCCCGAGGCACCGGTGCCGGTGGTCAAGGTCGAGCAGATCGAGGACCGTCCGGGCGGCGCCGCCAACGTCGCGCTGAACATCGCCGCCCTGGGCGCGCAGGCCCAGCTGGTCGGCGTCAGCGGCGAGGACGAGGCGGCCGACAGCCTCACCGCCAGCCTGGACGCCGCCGGCGTGCGCGCCCACTTCCAGCGCATCGACGACCAGCCGACCATCGTCAAGCTGCGGGTCATGAGCCGCCACCAGCAACTGCTGCGGATGGACTTCGAGGAGCCCTTCAGGACCGATGCCGAGGCGCTGGCCCGCGAGGTCGACGGCCTGCTCGCCGGGGTCAGGGTGCTGGTGCTGTCCGACTACGGCAAGGGTGCGCTGCGCAACCACCAGGCGCTGATCCAGCTGGCTCGGGCGAAGGGCATCCCGGTGCTGGCCGATCCCAAGGGCAAGGACTTCTCCATCTACCGCGGCGCCAGCCTGATCACCCCCAACCTCAACGAATTCGAGACCATCGTCGGCCATTGCGCCGACGAGGCCGAGCTGGTCGCCAAGGGCGCCCGGCTGATGCGCGAGCTGGACCTGGGCGCGCTGCTGGTGACCCGTGGCGAGCACGGCATGACCCTGCTGCGTCCGGATCACGCGCCGCTGCACCTGCCGGCCCGCGCCCGCGAGGTGTTCGACGTGACCGGCGCCGGCGACACCGTGATCTCCACCCTGGCCGCCTCCATCGCCGCCGGCGAGGAGCTGCCGCAGGCCGTGGCCCTGGCCAACCTGGCCGCCGGCATCGTGGTCGGCAAGCTCGGCACCGCGGCGATCAGCGCGCCCGAGCTGCGTCGCGCGGTGCAGCGCGAGCAGGGCTCGGAGCGTGGCGTGCTGGGGCTGGAACAGCTGCTGGTGGCCGTCGAGGACGCCCGCGCCCACGGCGAGAAGATCGTCTTCACCAACGGCTGCTTCGACATCCTCCACGCCGGCCACGTGACCTACCTGGAGCAGGCCCGCGCCCAGGGCGATCGGCTGGTGCTGGCGGTCAACGACGACGCCTCGGTCTCGCGCCTCAAGGGCCCGGGCCGTCCGATCAACTCGGTGGACCGGCGCATGGCCGTGCTCGCAGGCCTCGGCGCGGTAGACTGGGTGGTGAGCTTCGCCGAGGACACGCCGGAGAGCCTGCTGCGCGCGGTCCGGCCGGACGTGCTGGTGAAGGGGGGCGACTACGGCATCGACCAGGTGGTGGGCGCCGACATCGTCCGTGCCTACGGCGGCGAGGTGCGGGTGCTCGGCCTGGTGGAGAACAGCTCGACCACCGCGATCGTCGAGAAAATCCGCAGCAAGTGATGCCGGCGGCTCGCCGGCGCCCGGAGCAGGAGTGAATCTCATGGAGCGAGAAGCCTTTCACCACGATGACAGCGTTCGCAGGCTGCGCGCACTGGCCGCGGACGATGCCTTGGGCGAGCGGGTCACCGAGCTGTTCATCGCCAGCCTGGCGACCGGCGCGCGTCGCGCCATGACACCGCTCATGGCCTACCATTCCGCGCGCAACCTGCCGGCGCATGCGTGGGAGCCGTTCGACTTCGCCGCCCACAACCGCCTGTACCGCGAAGAGTCCGAGGTTCCCTGCGCCATCTGCGGCATTGCGCGCAGCGAGCTGCGCAGCCGGGAAGGGCAGATCTGGGACTTCGCCTTCGCCGGGCGCTGCTCGACGGTGCCCTGCTACAGCCACCTGATCGATCTGGAGGACGTGCCGAACATCGCGCTGGAGTACCGGCCGGAGCAGGTCGAGGTGCTGAGGGCGCTGCTCGAACTCATCGACTCGGTGCCGGCGGACGTCTCGACGACGGACCTGCTGAAGCGGGTGTCCTCGGCCAAGCTGCTGCCGAAGAGCAATCACGCGGCCCGGCTCTGGTGCCTGCGGATCCTGGCGGAGCTGGGGGTGATCAGCAACGCCGCTATCCCCGGCTATTCGGGCGCGCTGCAGTTCCACGGCTTCCTGCAGCGCATCGAGATGGAGAAGGCGGCGTTCGCCCACCTCTCTCATCGCGCGGACCCGGTGTGGCCGCTGTCCGCGGGGCGGGGCACGCCGGCCGTGGACTGGTCGCTGGCCCGGCGCCTGTTCCCGCAGCTGGGCGCGTGATTCGCTAGCCCGCCAGTCGCCCCGGCGGGTTCTCCTCGCGCTGCAGGCGTGCCTGCCAGTCCTTCCAGCGGATGCGCTCGTCGCGCACCAGCCAGCCGTCCTGCGCGGCGAAGCTCTCCGACAGCCACAGGCCACGGGTGCTGGCGGGCACCAGTTCGCCTCGGCGCAGGGTGAACAGCTCGCCGGCGGGCCTGCCCTGGTGCAGCGGCAGCAGGTAGAGGTCCGGGCGCCGTCGCTCCAGGCAGGCCACGAGCTGGTCACCTTCCAGGCGCTCGTCGACGTGGAACAGGCTGGGCTGACGGCAATCCCGGGGCAGCTCCAAGCGCAGGTCGTAGACCAGCTGGAGCGAGGCGGTGGGCAGGTGCACGTAGGCGCGTGGGCGCTCCATCAGCATCAGGTTGCCGCACTGCACCGGCCGAGCCGCGCCGGACAGGGGCGCGAGGCGGAAGTGGTCGCTCTCGCGGTAGCGCAGCGCGCCCTGGTAGGGCGTCGGTAGCCAGGTGTCGGCGTAGCGGCCGCTTAGCCAGCCGCTCTCGCTCTCGATCAGGCATTCCTCGGCCACTTCCTGGATGGCGGTGAGCAGCGGCAGATTCAGCTCGTGGGCCGGCACGTAGCCGGAGATCAGCTTGAGCACCACGTCGCCCCGGTCGGGGCGCTGCTGGCGCACCAGCAGCCAGTATTCGCGGCCCTGCCAGGCCAGGGTCAGGCGCACCGAGACGCCGAGGTTGGCCAGCTCCAGGGCGAAGTGCTGGCTGTCCGCCGCCTGCACCGGGCGGCGCCGTTCCAGCATCTGGGCGAAGTTCAGGGGCAGGCCGAGGCTGCGGTAGTTCAGCCCGTCCGCCGTGGCCTCGACGTACAGCGGCAGGGTCTTGAAGTTGCCCGGGGCCTTGCGGGCCAGCAGTCTCGACATATCGGCTCCTCGGTCGGTAGCGGGTGCGCTGCGGCGGATGGATGGGCGTGGTGAGGTTCAGACCGCGCCAGGAGCCTTGCAGTTTAGCCGCGGATCACAGCGGCGGCGGTCGCCGCGTTTGCCGCCAGATGTTGCGGGTTGATGGTGCCGACGATGGCGGCGGTGACGCCGGGGTGGCCGAACACCAGCTCGAAGCTGGCGCGCACCGGGTCTTCCCCGGCCAGCACCGCGTGGCCGCTGGCCAGGGCCTTCTTGATCAGGATGCCCTTGCCGTGCGCCGCCGCATGGTCGAGCACAGGCCGCTCGGCCTGTTCGGCCAGGTTGTAGGTGACCATCGCGCAGTCGCCGTCCGCGAGGGCCAGCAGGCCGCCTTCCACCGTCTTGCCAGACAGGCCGAAGGCGCGGATCTTGCCCTCGCGCTTGAGCTGGGCGAGGGTCTCGTACACCCCGCTGTCGCGCAGGATCGCCACGTCGTTGCCGTCCGAATGGACCAGCACCAGATCGATGCGGTCGGTCTCCAGGCGCCGGAGGCTGCGCTCCACCGACAGGCGGGTGTGCTGCGGCGAGAAGTCGAAGCGCGACTGGCCGTCATCGAACTCCTCGCCGACCTTGCTGACGATCACCCAGTCCTCGCGCTGGCCGCGCAGCAGCGGGCCGAGGCGCTGTTCGCTGACGCCGTAAGCCGGCGCCGTGTCGATCAGGTTGATGCCCAGCGCGCGGGCCTGGTCGAGCAGGGCGCGGGCGGCGGCGTCGTCGGGGATGGTGAAGCCGTTGGGATACTTCACGCCCTGGTCGCGGCCCAGCTTGACGGTGCCCAGGCCGAGCGGCGAGACGATCAGGCCGGTGTCGCCCAGGGGGCGGTGCAGGTCGTGCAGGGTCATGGCAGCAGCTCTTCCCACACGGGCTCGGCCTGGGGCGGGCGCGGCAGCTCCGGCAGCGGCGCGTGGGCGCCGGGGCGGATGGCGTCGCGCTGCAGCGCGGCGATAACCCGGTCGGCGAAGTCCGGCGACAGCGCCAGCTTGGTCGGCCAGCCCACCAGCAGGCGGCCCTGGTCGGCGAGGAAGGCGTTGTCCGGGCGCACCAGGCCGCTCTGGGCCGGCTCGGCGCGGTCGACCCGCAGGGTGGCCCAGCGTGCGTCGGAGAGGTCGATCCAGGGCAGCAGTTGCTGCACCTCCTTCTGCGCCGCGGCGATCTGCGCCGCCTCGCTGCGCGCCACCCCGTCGGCCTCGGCGATGTCGCCGCCCAGGTACCAGACCCACTGGCCGTCGGCGGCCGGGTGGCTGGTCACGGTGATGCGCGGCTTGGGCCCGCCGCCCAGGCAGTGGGCATACAGCGGCTTCAGGCCCTTGCCCTTGACCAGCACCATGTGCAGTGGACGCAGTTGCTGGCGCGGCTGCTCCAGGCCGAGAGCGGCGAGCAGCGCGGCGTTGCCCTGGCCGGCGCTGAGCACGATGCGCTGGGCGCGGACCTCGCGGCCGTCGACGCGCAGGCCGACCAGTTCGCCGTCCTCGCGCAGCGGGGCGATCTCGCGCCCGGCCAGCAGGCTGTCGCCGGCCAGTTCGGCGAGGCGGGCGATCAGGCTGGGCACGTCGAGCACCAGCTCGGCCAGGCGGTAGACCTTGCCCTTGAACTTCGGGTGCTGCAGGGCGGCGGGCAGCCGTTCGCCCTTGACCTGGTCGACCCGCCCGCGCACCGCCTTGCTGGCGAAGAAGCTGGTCAGGTTGCCGGCCAGGCCGCCCGGCGACCAGAGATAGTGGGCATCGGACAGCAGGCGCACGCCGGACAGGTCCAGCTCGCCGCCGCCGTTCACCGCGTCCAGCCAGCGCCGCGGCATGTCGGCGATGGCCTCGGAGGCGCCGGTCAGCGCGCCGTGCAGGGCGTACTTGGCGCCGCCGTGGATGATGCCCTGGGACTTCAGGCTCTGCCCGCCGCCGAGGCTGGCGCTTTCCACCAGCAGGGTGGCGTAGCCGAGCCCGCGCAGGCGGGCGTTCAGCCAGAGGCCGGCGACACCGCCGCCGACGATCAGGATATCGGTGCTGAGGGACTGGGACATGCCGTGGCTCGCTGCAGATCAGGCGCGCAGTATAACCGCCTGCGATCAGTGGCCGCTGCTGCCGGAGAACAGCTGGATCACCAGCACCCCGGCAACGATCAGGCCGATGCCCAGCAGGGCCGCCAGGTCCAGCTTCTGGCCGTAGATCACCAGGCTGGCGATGCTGATCAGGACGATGCCGAGGCCCGACCAGATGGCGTAGGTGACGCCCACCGGGATGCTCTTCATCACTAGGCTGAGCATCCAGAAGGCGATGCCGTAGCCGACCACCACCAGGAGCAGAGGCAACGGCTTGCTGAAGCCCGCCACGGCCTTGAGGGCGGTGGTGCCGATGACTTCGGCGACGATGGCGATGGCCAGGTACAGGTAGGCGTTCATGGGGCTCTCCTCGGTTGCGCCGCGCATTGTGGCATGCCCCTTTGCTAAGCTGCGCGCCCATGAACAGAACCCTCTACAGCCTGATCCTGCACCTGGCCCTGCCATTCATCTTCCTGCGCCTGCTTTGGCGCGCCTGGCGCGCACCGGCCTACGGCCGGCGCATCGGCGAGCGCTTCAGCCTCGGCCTGCCGGCCTTCCGCCCCGGCGGCATCTGGATCCACGCGGTGTCCCTGGGCGAGAGCATCGCCGCCGCGCCGCTGGTGCGCGAGCTGCTGGAGCGTCACCCGGAGCTGCCGGTCACCGTGACCTGCATGACGCCGACCGGCTCGGAACGCATCCAGGCGCTGTTCGGCGAGCGCATCCAGCACTGCTACCTGCCGTACGACCTGCCCTGGGCCTGCGCGCGCTTCCTCGACCGCCTGCGGCCGAGGCTCGCGGTGATCATGGAGACCGAGCTGTGGCCCAACCATATCCACGCCTGCCATGCACGCGGCATCCCGGTGGCGCTGGCCAACGCGCGGCTGTCCGAGCGCTCGGCGCGCGGCTATGCGCGCTTCGCGAAGCTGACCGCGCCGATGCTGGCCGAGCTGGAGCTGATCGCCGTGCAGACCGCCGCCGAGGCCGAGCGTTTCCGCCAGTTGGGCGCGCGGCCCGGGTGTGTCGAGGTGACCGGTTCGATCAAGTTCGATCTCAGCGTTGACCCCGAGCTGCCGCGTCGCGCGGCCGAGCTGCGCGACGCCTGGGGCGCATCTGCCCGGCCGGTATGGATCGCCGCCAGCACCCACGCCGGCGAGGACGAGGTGGTGCTCGCGGCCCATCGCCGGCTGCTGGCGGAGCGGGCGGACGCGCTGCTGATCCTGGTGCCGCGCCATCCCGAGCGCTTCGCCCAGGTGTTCGAGCTGTGCCGCCGCGAAGGCTTCGCCACGGTACGCCGTTCCACGGGTGAGCCGGTCGGCGACGGGGTGCAGGTACTGCTCGGCGATACCCTGGGCGAGTTGCTGTTCCTCTATGCCCTGGCCGACCTGGCCTTCGTCGGCGGCAGCCTGGTCCCCAATGGCGGGCACAACCTGCTCGAGCCGGCGGCGCTGGGCAAGCCGCTGCTGAGCGGGCCGCACCTGTTCAATTTCCTGGAGATCGCCGCCCAGCTGCGCGATGCCGGCGATCTGCTGGAAGTGGCGGATGGCGAGGCGCTGCACGGGGCGCTGAGCGGGCTGTTCGCCGATTCGGCCGAGACACGGCGTCGGGCCGAGGCCGGGCTGGGCGTCATGCGTGCCAACCAGGGCGCGCTGGCGCGCCTGCTGGCCGGGCTAGAGCGCCTGCTGGCGCGGGCGTAGCAACGCGCGCAGGGCGATGCCGCCCAGCGCCAGCCCCAGGCACGGCAGCCAGACCCAGCGCGCCTCTGACGCCAGCACGTCCAGCCCGCGCTGGCTGAAGAAGCCGGCGATGAAGGGGGATACCTCGATCGGCCGCCAGGGCAGGAAGAAGCGCTGCTCGCTCCACGGCCAGAACCAGGCCACGCCGAGGCCGCCGTCGGTGGCCGCGTCCAGCAGGCTGTGCGAGGCGGTCGCCAGGGCGATCCACAGGAACGCCCGGAGCGGGCCGCAGCCGAGCAGGCGGCAGCCCAGCGCGCCGAGCACCCCGGCCAGCCCGGCGAACAGCAGGGAATGGCTGAAACCCCGGTGGCCGAAGGCATCGGCGTAGGCGATGCCGAACTTGAACGCTAGCATGTCGGCGTCGGGCAGGAGGGCGAACAGCATGCCGGCCAGCAGCAGCTTCGGCGGTACCACGCGCGGGCCGAGCGCCAGGCCCAGCGCCAGGATCGGCAGTGGGTGGCTGATCAGGGTGGTCACGAGTGGTCGTGCAGACGGGCCAACTGGCGTTCCAGCAGCGAGGGGTAGGGTTCGAGCAGGCGCTCGACGCAGCTGGCGCCCTCCGGGCTGGCGATGGCGCGGATGCGCGCACGCTGGCGCAGCAGCGGGTCGTCGGCGACGCTGCGCTGCACCAGCAGCAGGTTGCGGCTGTGCTGGGCCAGGGCCAGGGCATCCTGGGCCGCCTCGCTGAGCAGCAGTTCGGCCTGGCTCGGCGGGATGTCCTCGTCGCTGCGGGTCAGGCCCAGCTGCAGTTGCAGGGTGATGCCGCTGTCGGCCACCTCGATCTGCAGGGCATGGCCGAGGGCGCGCATCAGCTCGCCGCAGCACAGCGCGTGGGTCAGGTAGTCCTCGCCGCTCTGGGCGCTGTCGAACAGCATCAGGCTGCTGCCGTCGTTGAGGGTGAACAGCTTGCCCTGGTACAGCGCAGCGGCCCGCTCCAGGCAGTCGCGATAGCGCTGCAGCAGCTCCATCAGGCGCGCGCGGGGCAGGTGGCGCAGTTGCTCCTGGGCGCCGAGCTGGATGGCCAGCACGGCGCTGCTGATCTGCCGTGGCGGCACGGCGGGCTCTGCCACCGGCGGTTCCTCCTGCTCGACGTCCTGGTGCAGGTCGCGCAGGTCGGCGAAGGGATCGTCCTCGTCGGGCTGCCGGGCTACTGCCGGGCGGGGCGCCGGCTCGTCGAGGTCGTCGTCCTCGTAGTCGTAGTCCTTGTCGGCGCGCAGGTTCGGCACGTCGAAGCCCGGCTCCGACGCATCGCCGTCCTGCTCATCGAGGTCGAGGTCCGCGTATTCGTCGTGCGCTTCTTCCGGCTCCGGCTCGGGTTCCGGTTTTTCCGGCACCAGGCGCGCCTGCAGCTGGCGGGCAAGGTCGCCGACCTCGTCCTGGCGGCCGGCGCCGGGGGCGGGGTCGTCCGGGTCGCGCAGCCAGACGCGCAGCTGCATCAGCGGCGTGGAGATGTGGCGGCCGAGGCGCAGGCTGAGCGAGAGGGTCAGCGCCAGCAGGATCAGGCTCAGCAGGCCCATACTCTGCAGGCTGATGGTCATCGGCTGCTGGAACTGCTGCATGTCCAGACTGATGCGCAGTTGCCCGGCGATCACCTCCTGGAAGGTGATCGGCGTGGAGTACAGGCCATCGGTCTCGCCGAGGATGCTCTGGGTCGGGCGTGAGCCGGCCTCGGCGAGGATGCGGTTGTCCACGCTGTAGATCGCGGCATGGGCCACCAGCGGGTTCTTCGCCAGGTTGCTGAGCAGCACGTTGAGGCTGAGGATGTCGTTGGACACCAGCAGCTCGGTGGCCGAGGCGGCGGTCTGCACGGTGAGGCTCTGGCCGAGGGCGTCGGCCTGCTGCTGCATGGCCTGCTTGAACTGCATGCCCATCACCCAGGCGTAGATCACCAGGGCCAGGGCGACCAGCAGCAGGCTGTGGCTGGCGATGCGCAGGGCGAGCGGCACGCGGCGCTGGCGCAGGGCATTGAACAGCAGCAGGAAGAAATTGTCGGGCTTGACCTGAACGGGCCGGTTCACAGAGCGCGGCTCTTCTCGAATGAAATTGCCGCGCAGTATAACCACCGTCCCCAGGCGGGCAAAGCGCCGCCCGTGCCATGGCCCCGGCGAAACGGGTTAGAATGTGCGCCCTTTCGCCGACCCATCATCTGCAAGCTGGAGTGTGCGCCTTGCGCGAAATCGTCCTGATCAACATCACCGGGGAAGATCGCCCGGGCCTGACCGCGGCCATCACCGGCGTGCTGGCGCAGGGCGGCGTGAACATCCTCGACATCGGCCAGGCGGTGATCCACGACACCCTGTCGTTCGGCATCCTGGTCGAGATCCCGGATACCGAGCGGGCCTCGTCGGTGCTCAAGGACGTGCTGTTCACCGGCTACAAGCTGGACCAGCAGGTGCGCTTCACCCCGGTCTCCGAGGCCGACTACCAGCAGTGGGTAGGCGCCCAGGGCAAGACCCGCTACATGGTCACCCTGCTGACCCGCAAGGTCACCGCCGAACAGTTGCAGCGGGTCAGCTCGATCACCGCCAAGTACGGCCTGAACATCGACCACATCGACCGCCTGTCCGGGCGCATGCCGCTGGACATGCCGGCCGACCAGGGCAAGGGCTGCATCGAGTTCTCCGTGCGCGGCGAGCCGGCCGATGTCGATGCGCTGCGCGCCGAGTTCCTCAGCGTGGCCCAGGAGCTGGATGTCGACATCGCCTTCCAGCGCGACTCGGTGTTCCGCCGCAACCGCCGCCTGGCGGTGTTCGACATGGACTCCACGCTGATCGAGGCCGAGGTGATCGACGAGCTGGCCAAGGCTGCCGGCGTCGGCGAGAAGGTCTCCGAGATCACCGAGCGTGCCATGCGCGGCGAGCTGGACTTCCGCGCCAGCTTCAAGGAACGCCTGGCCCTGCTGCAGGGGCTGTCCGAGGACGTGCTGGAGGAGATCGGCGCCTCGCTGCGCCTGACCGAAGGCGCCGAGGTGCTGTTCGCCGAGCTCAAGCGCCTGGGCTACAAGACCGCCATCCTCTCCGGCGGCTTCACCTACTTCGCCCGACAGTTGCAGGCCAAGCTGGGCATCGACTACGTGTTCGCCAACGAGCTGCAGATCGTCGACGGCAAGGTCACCGGCGTGGCGGTCGAGCCGATCGTCGATGCCCAGCGCAAGGCCGACCTGCTGCGCGAACTGGCGGAGCGGGAGGGCCTGCGCCTGGAGCAGACTATCGCCGTCGGCGACGGCGCCAACGACCTGCCCATGCTCGGCCTGGCCGGCCTGGGCGTGGCCTTCCGCGCCAAGCCGCTGGTCAAGCAGTCGGCCAAGCAGGCGATCTCCACCCTGGGCCTGGACGGCATCCTCTACCTGCTGGGCTTCCGCGACCGCGACGGCCAGGAGTAGGGGCCCGCTGAAGGTTCGCCGTTGTAGGGTGCGCTGTGCGCACCGGGTCATGTACCGAGCAGAGCGGTGCGCATGGCGCACCCTACGCCACAAGTCCTGCGTCCAGCCTGCCCATGAAAAAGGCTATGCCCCCGTTAGTTGTTGCACGCCTTGTGGGAGCGGACTTGTCCGCGAATTTCGCGGCCAATCGGAATGCCGCCCAGTCGCTCCCACAACAGCAGGATTGCTCCACCAGCACGTAACGGGGACATAGCCATGAAAAAGCCCCGCGATCGCGGGGCTTTTTTGTGGGCGGGCCTGGATCACTCGTCCCCGGTGGAGAACTCGTAATCCATCGACTGGCTCGGGCCCTGCAGGTAGTAGCCCTGGATGTAGTTGACCCCGGCCTGCCAGAGGGTGGCCAGCACGCTGGCGCTCTCGACGTAGGGCACGATGGTCAGCTTGGCCTGGGCGTGCAGGCTGGCCAGCAGGGTCTTCAGCGCCTCCTGGCTTTCCGCGTTGGAGAGGTCCTGGGAGAAGGAGCCGTCCACCTTCACGAAGTCCACGTTGAGGTACTTGAGCGTGTTGAAGGGGTTGATGGCGCAGCCGAACTGGCCGAGGGCGACCTTGCAGTGCAGCTCCGCCAGGCCCTGGGTGAGCGCCTTCGCCTGCTTGAGGTAGGCCACCGCGTCCGGCTCGCTGATCTGGAACACCAGGGAATCCGACGGCAGCCGCGCGGCCTTGAGGGCCACGCTGAGCCACGGCAGCAGGGTCTGGTCCTGCAGGCTGTTGGCCGACAGGTGCACGAACAGGCGGGTGCTGTGGCCCTTGCTGCGGTGTTCGGCGAGCAGCTTGACCGAGTGGAGGATCACCCAGCGGTCGATCTTCTCGGCCAGCCCGGCCTCCTTGGCCGCGCTGAGGAACTCCACGGGCGGCACTTCCTCGCCCTGGCTGTTGAGCAGGCGCAGCAGCACCTCGTAGTGCTCGTCGCTGTCGCCGCGCAGGCTGATCACCGGCTGGAACAGCAGGCGGAAGCTGTTGTTGTCCAGCGCCTGCTGGACCATGGCCACCAGGTTGCCACGGCTGGCGGCGGCGGCCAGTTCGTCCGCCGGATCGTAGATCTTGATCGCGTTGCCGCTGAGTTCGTCCGCGCAGCGGTGGGCGCGGTCGATGACTTCCTGGGCCTTGCTGGTCTGCTCGCTGAGCCCGGCGACGCCGATGGACAGGGTGGTCTGCACGGTGCGGCCGGCGACGTCGAACAGGTGGCTTTCGACCTTCTTCAGCAGGGCGGCCAGCTGTTCCTTGCTCTGCTCGGGGCTGGCGCCCGGTTTCAGCACGGTGAACACGTCGTCGCCGAAGCGCGCCAGCTGGGCGCCGTCGCCGAAGTGGCCGCGCAGCATGACGGCCAGGTCGGCGAGCAGGATGTCGATGCCGGCCAGGCCCACTTCGCTGACGATTTCGCTGTAGCGGTCGATGCGGATGTAGCACAGGGTGGACGGCTGGCCGTCGTTCACCGCGCGCTGGGCGGCGGTGTCCATCAGTTCGACGAAGTGCGAGCGGTTGAACAGGCCGGTGACCAGGTCCTGGCTGCTGATCTCGCGCAGCTTCTCTTCCAGCTCGGCGTTGTCGCTTTCGGCGCGGATCACCACCTGGATGCACGGCTCGCCGTCGTAGGCGGCGGGCGAGAAGGTCATGCGTGCCTGGAAGCGCTGGCCGTCGGGCTTGACCCCGCCGCAGCTGAGTTCGGTGCTGCCTTCGCCGCTGGCGTAGCCCTTGAGGAAGTCCTTGAAGCGCGCCTGGTCTTCGCAATGGATCAGGTCGATCATCGGCATGCCTTCCAGCTCGTCCGCATCCTCGTAGCCGAACAGCTGGAGGTAGGCGCGGTTGGCATAGATGTGCATGCCGTCGTGGACGTAGGTGATGGCGTCCACCGAACTGTCCAGCAGCAGCTGGCAGCGCTTCTCCGCCTCGCGCAGGGCCACTTCGGCGGCGCGCCGGGCGCGGCGTTCCTCGAGGTTGGCCAGCTCGCGGCTGGCGATCAGGATCAGGCGCTCGTCCTCGCCCTGGGGCAGGGCATCCTGGGCGCCCAGGGTCAGGGCCTCGGTGATGCTGTCGGAGTCGTTGTCGGCCACCAGCTGGATCACCGGAATGTCCTTGGCCTGGCGGCGGATGGCGGTGATGGCTTCGCTGGGGTCGAGGTGATCGCTGGTGGGCGCGCTGATCAACAGGTCCCAGCTGTTCTGCAGCGCATCCGACAGGTTGTCGCTGGAGGTGATGCGATGCACCCGGGTGGCGTGGCCCGCGTTGCGGAACAGGCTGACCAGGCGCTCGGCCTCGTTCTGCGAATCCTCAAGAATCAGCAGCCGTATGGTTTTTTTTTCGATGGCCATGAGGTTTTTTTCAGAGGGTGCCGAAGAGCGGATAAAAAAAGGCGACGGATGGCTTTTCCCCGGAATCTACAGGGACTTCCAGAGTGAGTCAAAGTCTTCATCGTCGCCCTGGCCCGGGGTTTTCTGAGCTGTGACGGAGGTCCCGGACGGCGGTTTGGTCTCGTCCAGAACCCGGTATTCGAACTGGCTGAAACTGCCGGTTCCGGCCTGTTTGCGGCTGAGGATCGCGCGGGTCTCGTCACCGCTGCGGTTGATGATCACCTTGTTGCTTTCCTGGAACGGCAGGCGTGGCGTGATGATCGTGGCGGGGCGGGAGATCACGCGGATCTCGGGCAGCAGCATGGCCCGCAGGTACTGGCTGTTCTGGTCGCTCTTGCGCACCAGCTGCACGCCGCAGGGCTGGGCGTGCGGGGCGATCAGCTCGATACCCATCTGCGTGCCGCCGCCCCTGACCTGGCGGATCCAGCGCACGATCGCCACGCTCCACGCCTGCTCCGGTGCGTCCTGCACGCCCAGCAGTTCGCCGGCCTGCAGCTGCGCCGGCACTTCCCGCGGCCAGCTCAGGCAGTAGCCGCCGGGACTGTGGTTGACGATGGGCACCTCGAAGGTCGGGTAGCTTTCCGCCGGCGCCTCGACGGGCTGCTCGCCCGGCTTCTGCGGCGCCTTGTACTGGATCACCTCCATGGTGATGCCGTTTTCCCACTCGTTCTCGCGCTGGGCGTCGAAGGCGTTGGCCCAGACATCCTTGCTGGCGGCGGCGCTCATGTCGGTGGTGGCGAACTGGGCGCCGCGCGGCTTCTCTTCCTGTTTCAGTACGTCGGCGAAACTGCGCTTGCCGGCCAGGTAGAAGTGCAGTGCCGACATGCCGATGCACAGCGTCAGGCTGCCGCGCCCCGGCGTGCGCTGGAAGGTGCGCTCCGCGATATCGCCCCAGGCGGAGGCGAGGTGCTGCAGCAGATCGGTCGACATGCCTTCCGGGGTCGTCAGCCGGCTCGGCTCGGGGCTGTCCGGCGGCAGCAGCAGGTGTTCCTTGATCGCATCCACCAGTGCCTGCGGGTCCAGACCGAGCAGGTTGCTCAGGTCGCCTTCGAACAGCGCCTTGTAGCGCGGCGGGCCGTCCACCTGCGGGGCCACGGCGAACAGGCTGTTGGGCGCGTCGGCCCGTTGCAGGGTGACCAGGGTGCTCCAGTTTTCCAGGGCCTCGGCCAGGCGCGCGATGCTGTTCTGGCGCATCTGGTTGCAGCGCGCGCAGCCGAGCAGCAGGGCGCCGATGTAGATCTGTTCCAGGCTCAGGCTGCTGCCGTTGCGCGCCAGGCTGTCGCGCACCTGGGCCTTCTGCAGGCCATGCTGGCGGGCGATGCGGTAGAACTGGTGCAGTTCCAGCCAGAGCCCTTCGGGCACCGGGCAATAGAGCTGGCTGGCGCGTACCAGCGGGCCGCACAGCGCGTGGCTGGCACGCTGCAGCGCAACGGCGAGCAGCTGCGCCCGGTCCTTGGCGAAGCGCGGCAGTTCTTGGGCGATGATCAGCTTGTAGCCGATGGCCAGATGGTTCTGCAGGGCCTGGCAGAGGTTGGCGACTTTGCGCGGGCGCTCGTCGAGCACGATGGACTGGTTGAGGAAGTGGCGTTCGAGGTGGCTGGTGACGAAGTACACCTCGGGGCGCAGCAGTTCGAGCAGTTGCAGGCGGTTGTCGGTGGGCGTGATCAGCTGGTTCAGTTCGATCAGGCCCTGGTACAGCTGGCGGGCGGTCTCGCCGATGTTGGCCTTGGGCAGGCCGGCGATCCAGCGCTTCACATCGCGCGGATTGGCTTCACAGAAGGACAGGCCCTGTCTGTCGGGGGTGGGTACGCGCAGGAGCAGGTGAGGGCTCTGTTTATCCATACCTTAGCGGTGGTCCGTAACAGGCGGGCGGCATCCTGGCCGACGGGTTTTTCGCAACTCTAGCAGCATCGCGGCGGTGTCGCAGCCCTGGACGGGCAAATGCGGGACCTGCCAGCTCCGACCCGGGCGCGCGGCGGATCGTTCCTTCGGCCATTC
This sequence comes from Pseudomonas paralcaligenes, assembly GCF_019655855.1. GTDB lineage: Bacteria > Pseudomonadota > Gammaproteobacteria > Pseudomonadales > Pseudomonadaceae > Aquipseudomonas > Aquipseudomonas paralcaligenes. The sequence goes on from NZ_BPFX01000003.1 coordinate 135,648, forward strand.
CCGCGCGGCCGGCGCCGGCGCGGGAGTCGGCGGACGAGGGCTCAGGCGCGCGGCAGCGCCAGGGCCTGTCCCATGCGCACCGGGCTGCCGGCGGTGAGCCCCTCGGCCCACTGCACCTGCTGCGGTCCGAACAGCACGATGGCGGTGGAGCCCAGCTTGAAGCGGCCCAGTTCGCCGCCCTTGGCCAGCTCGATGGCGCCGCGCGCGGCCTCGTCGTAGCGGGTGGTTTTCAGCTCGCGCTTGGGCGGCGTGACCAGGCCGGCCCAGACCGTCTCGATGCTGGCGACGATCATGGCGCCGACCAGCACCACGGCCATCGGACCGCGCTCGGTATCGAACAGGCAGACCACCCGCTCGTTGCGGGCGAACAGCTCGGGCACGTTCTCGGCGGTGGTCTGGTTGACCGAGAACAGGCGGCCCGGCACGTAGACCATCTCGCGCAGGGTGCCGGCCAGCGGCATGTGCACACGGTGGTAGTCCTTCGGCGACAGGTAGACGGTGGCGAAGTCGCCGCCCATGAAGGGCGCGGCGCGCTCCACGTCGCCCCCGAGCAGCTCCAGCACGCTGAAGCTGTGGCCCTTGGCCTGGAAGCAGCGGCCCTGCTCGATGGGGCCGAGCTGGCTGACCGCGCCGTCGGCGGGGCAGAGGATGGCGCCGGGCGTTTCGTCCAGAGGGCGCGCACCGTCCTTCAGGGCACGGGTGAAGAAGGCGTTGAAGTGCTCGTAGGCGGTCAGCTCCTCGACCTGGGCTTCCGCCATGTTCACCTGGTACTGGCGGGCGAACCAGCCGATCAGGCGGTCCTTGAACCAGGCCGCGCGGCACTCGGCGGCGAAGCCGATCAGGCGGGACAGCAGGTGGTGCGGCAGTAGGTACTGGCTGAGGATAAACAGACGCTCTTTCATCATGGTTCCTTGGAGATTCGAAGCTCGACCGGGGTGTCGGGGAGATTTCCCCATTCGGACCAGGACCCGGCATAGGCCTTGACCCTCGGGTAGCCCAGCGCCTTGGCCACCACGTAGGTGAAGCCGGAGCGGCGATGGGTCTGGCAATGGGTGATCACTTCCTTGTCCGGCGTGATGCCCAGGTCGCGCAGCACCTGGGCCATGTCGTCACGGATGCGCAGGCCGCGCTGCGGGTCCATGCCGGCGGTCCACTCGAAGTTGACGGCGCCGGGGACGTGGCCGCCGCGGGCGGCGAGCACCTTCTCGCCGGAGAATTCGGCTGGCGAGCGGGCGTCCCACACGGCCAGATCGGGTGCGCCCAGGCGGCTTTCCAGGTAGTCGCGACTGGCGGTGGGCACGTCGCTCAGGGTCAGATCGACGCTGCCGGTCGCGGCGGCGGGCGTGTCCTGGCTGAGTTCGCGGTCCTCGCCCAGCCAGGCCTGCAGGCCGCCGTTGAGGAAGTGGTAGTGGGGGTGGCCGATCACGTCGAGCAGCCAGATGAAGCGTCCGGCCCAGCCGCCGCCTTCGTCGTCGTACACCACGTAGACCGCATCGGCGCGGTGGCCCAATTCGCCGAACAGCGCTTCCAGCTGCGCCTTCTCCGGCAGCAGGCCGGGGGCGGGTGGTTGGCCGAGCTGGGTGCGCTTGCTGTCGACCCAGCGAGCGCCGGGGATGTGCCCCTCGGCATAGCGGGCGGCGGAACTCAGGTCGATCAGGATCAGCTCGGGTGCCGGCAGGCGGGCGGCCAGTTCGGCCGGCTCGATCACCAGCGGCAGGCCTGAGAAGGCGGGCATGCGGAGCCTCCTGAGAGTGGAAAAGGGGCGATTGTAGCGGAAAGGTCAGCTGCCGCGGCGGGCGAAGGTGGACAGTGCCCGCTCGATGCATTGCACGGTTTTGCCGAAGGCCTGCAGGGGCGTGGCGCCGATCTCGCCGCCACCCTGGTCGGCCACCAGCAGCATCACCACCCGACCGTTGCTGGCCAGCGAGCGCAGCAGCAGGTGCTCGCCGCTGAACAGTGCCTTGAGGCTGCCCGGCAGCAGGGCGGAGACCTGGGCCATGTTGGCCGGGCTCAGGCGCAGCTGGCCGGCCTCTGCCAGCAGGCTGCGCAGCACCTGGCTCTGCGCCGGGTCGAGGCGCAGTTGCGCCGCGGCCGCCGGCAGGCCGGCCACTTGCTGGGCCTGCAGGCGGGTGTGGTTGCGGTCGGCCAACAGCACCAGCACCCGTTGCATGCCGCCGGCCTGCAGGGCGTGGCAGGCGCTGTCGGTCAGCTGCACCACGTTGGCGAACGGCGTGGGCTGGGCCAGGAGCCTGGCGCAGTGATGCTTCCACTGGTCCAGCTGGAGGTTGGCGACGGGCGCGGGCGGCGGCTGAAGGTCGCGCAGGCGGCAGGCGTCCCAGGGCCACAGCAGCGCCTCTGCCGGGTGCCAGAGGCCCGGCAGGTGATGCTGGCGGGCGCTTTGCGCGGCCTGCTGGTGGACCAGTTGCTGCATCTCCGGCAACGCCAGCTGCAGATAGAGGCCGGTGAGGCGCTGCCAGCGCAGGTGGTGTTCGCAGGACCAGTTGTGGTGGCTGGAAACGGCCAGGCCGTTGGCAAGAAGGATGCTGTTGCCCGGCTGGGTCAGCCAGCGGCGCAGGTGGGTGTCTTCGTCCAGGCGCTGCTGCTGGTGCAGGGGATTCTCGTTGTCGCGGGCGAGGTGCAGGGCCTTGACCAGCAGTCGGCGGTCTTCCACCAGCAGGCGATAGCCCTGAACGATCCACTCCGGCATGCGCCAGTGCCGCGCCAGCGCCAGGCAGAGCGAAGGCAGGGCCACGCCGAGCAACTCGCGCTCGACCTTGCAGGCCGGCTCGCCACGCCCCAGTACGCGCCTTTCCCAGGCCTCGAAGAGCTGCGAGTAGGTCGCCACCAGCGGCCACAGCGGGGCGAGGAACAGCAGGCTGCCCCAGTGTATTTCCTGCCACAGGCGCGCCAAGCGCCCGGCGAATAGGCCGTTGGCCTGCTGAGAGGCGTGCAGGCTGATCAGCTGCAGCTGGCGAAGCGCCAGGGGAATCTGTGCCTCGTCCATCACCGGCATGGCGCCGAGAAGCGTTTCAGCACGTTTCAGGCCGAGACGGTTGAGCGCCATTTCCAGGCTCTCCGCCGGCTCGCTGAAGCTGTTGGTGCTGCGGTTGGCTTCGCGCAGGATGGCCAGGGCGACGGCGGGGCTTTCCTGCATCTGGTCGGCGATTTCCCGCAGCGAGCGGCGGCTGTCCAGCAAGGTGCGGCGAACCGCCTCATGATGGTGGGTCGCAACAGGCAGGCGTACCGCATCCAGCTGCTTGAGCCAGGCGTCGAGGCTGCGGGGTATGGTCTTGTCGGTGGGCATGCGGGTTGAGCCGAACTGGCTTTTCGCCTTTACTGCCTATAGTCTGGCTCAATACTTCCGATAATTAGAAGGGTTGTTTCGCTGAACCCTTTTCGACTGACACTTCAAGCTTAAATTCCATGGTCAAGATCATCGGCATCCTGGTTGTTTTCGGCTGCGTTTTTGGCGGCTTCGTTCTGTCCGGCGGCAAAATCATGGCCCTGGTTCATCCCTTCGAGGTGATGATCATCGGCGGCGCCGCGCTGGGCGCCTTCCTCCAGGCCAACCCCAGCAGCGCCTTCATGACGGTGTTCAAGAAGTCGCTGAAGATGTTCAGCAGCCGCTTCACCCACGCCTTCTACCTAGAAGTGCTGAAGCTGCTCTACGAGATCCTCAACAAGAGCCGCCGTGAGGGCATGATGGCCATCGAGGCCGATGTCGAGGACCCCAACGCCAGCCCGATCTTCAGCAAGTACCCGGCCATCCTCAAGGACGCGCAGATGACCGCGTTCATCTGCGACTACCTGCGCATCATGTCCAGCGGCAACATGGCGCCCCACGAGCTGGAGAACCTCTTCGACATGGAGATCGCCAGCCTCAAGGAGGACCTGGAGCACCCGGCCCATGCGGTGGCCAAGGTGGCCGACGGCATGCCGGCCATGGGTATCGTCGCCGCGGTACTGGGCATCGTGATCACCATGTCCATCCTCGCCTCCGCCGACAACGCGCAGATCGGCGAGAAGGTGGGCACCGCGCTGGTCGGTACCTTCCTCGGCATCCTCGCTTCCTACGGCTTCTTCGCGCCGCTGGCCGGCGCGCTGGAGCACGACGCCAAGGAGGAAGTGAACCTGTACGAGGCGATCAAGGCGACCCTGGTGGCCTCCGCCTCCGGCATGCCGCCGACCCTGGCCGTGGAATTCGGCCGCAAGGTGCTGCTGCCCGCGCACCGCCCGAGCTTCAGCGAGCTCGAGCAGGCCATGCGTGGCAACTGAGGCGGGCCGCTGAGCGATGGAGAACAACCAGCCGATACTGGTCAAGCGGGTCAAGAAGGTTGCCGGCGGCCACCACGGTGGCGCCTGGAAGATCGCCTTCGCCGACTTCGCCACGGCCATGATGGCGTTCTTCATGGTGATGTGGCTGATGTCCTCGGCCACGCCTGAGCAGAAGAAGGCGATCTCCGGCTACTTCCAGGACCCCATCGGTTTCACCGAGAGCGCCAGCCCCTATGTCATCGACCTGGGCGGCACGCCGACGCCGGCGCCGGACCGCACCCTCAACCCCGAGCTGAAAGACTCTCCGGACTCTCAGGAGGCGGCCGTCGACAACCAGGACGACCAGGCCGGCGTCGACCAGAGCCAGGCGGAGCAGCTCGCCGAGCAGATCGAGCGCGAGCGCCTGGAGCTGCTGCTGCAGGAGCTGCAGACCAAGGTCGACGAGAATCCGCAGCTGCAGAAGTTCAAGGACCAGATCCTCTTCGAGATCACCCAGGACGGGCTGCGCATCCAGATCATGGATGCCGAGAACCGGCCCATGTTCGCCATCGGCAGCGCGCGCCTGCAGCCCTATTTTGAGGACATCCTGCTGATCCTCGCCGAGACCATCAAGGCGGTGCCGAACAAGATCAGCGTCAGCGGCCACACCGACGCCAAGCCCTTCGCCGGGCAGGCCGAGTTCGGCAACTGGGAGCTGTCGGCCAACCGCGCCAACGCTGCGCGGCGTACCCTGGTCGCCGGCGGCTACCCGGACGAGCGCGTGGCGCGGGTCGTGGGTTACGCCTCTTCGGCGCTGTTCGATCGCAACGATCCTTTCAATCCGGTCAACCGCCGCATCGACATCATCGTCCTGACCAAGAAGGCCCAGCGCGCCATCGAAGGCGAGCAGGGCGACGCCGACCCGCCGGCTCCCTCCGAGGCCTCGTCGGCACCGGCAGGCGCGTCGGGCGAGCCGGCTCAGGCGGACGAGCTGCGCCAGCGCCTGAACATCTTCGAGGAAGGCGCGCTGAAGTTCGACCAGCCCCAGGAATGAACGAAGAGGCCGCGATGATCGCGGCCTCTTCGTGTGTGCCGAGCCGGCCTAGTATTCCGGTTCCGGAAGGCTGGCCAGGATGTGCCGGTAGCTGGCCATCCGCTGTGGCTGGATGCGGCCGTCCTCCAGCGCCTGGAGCAGGGCGCAGCCCGGCTCGCGGTCGTGCTTGCAGTCGCGGAAGCGACAGGTGCCGAGCAGGTCGCGGAATTCGATGAAACCGGCTTCCACATCGTCCCGGCTGACATGCCCCAGGCCGAACTCGCGGATGCCGGGCGAGTCGATCAGCTCGCCGCCGCGGGGGAAGTGGAACAGCCGCGCCGTGGTGGTGGTGTGGGTGCCCTTGCCGGTGACTTCCGACAACTCGCCGACCCGGGTGTCCACGCCCGGCAGCAGGCTGTTGACCAGCGACGACTTGCCGACGCCCGACTGGCCGACGAAGACGCTGACATGGCCGTCCAGGCACGCCTGCAGCTGCTCCATGCCGCCGCCCTGGCGTGCCGAGACTTCCAGCAGCTCGTAGCCAAGCTGGCGGTAGGTGGTCAGCAGGCCGTCCAGGTGCGCCGCGTTTTCCTCGTCTTTCAGGTCGGCCTTGTTCAGCAGCAGCAGCGGGCGGATGCCGGCGTGCTCGGCGGCGATCAGGTAGCGGTCGATCAGGTTGGCGTGCGGATGCGGCAATGGGGCGAAGACGATGACGATCAGGTCGACGTTGGCCGCCACGGGCTTGAGCAGGCCGCGCATGTCCGGGCGACACAGCTCCGATGATCGGGGCAGTTGCGCGACGATCACGCCGTGGCCCTGGTTGCCCTGGCGCCACACCACCTTGTCGCCGGTGACCAGCGCAGGCAGGTTGGCGCGCAGGTGGCAGCGTTGCACCTGGCCGGCCTGCTCGCCCTCCAGCGCCTCGACCTCGACCTGTACGCCGAAGTGGGCGATCACCAGGCCCGTCTGTTCCGGGCCCAGGTCGCTGCCTTCCAGCGCTTCGAGCAGGCGCGATTCGCGCTTGGCCGCCCGGGCGGCGCGCTCTTCCTGGACTTTCTCGATGCGCCAGCTCTGGCGGCGGGTCAGTTGGCGTTTGGCCATGAATGTTCCGAAGGGTGGGAAAACGGCGGCGAGTTTAGCACGCGGGCCGGCTGGTCCTGGCCGCGACCTGCTGGTACAACAGACGCCATGCTCGAAACCCTCCGTCTTCGCTACCCGGCCGTGCTGGCCCTGATCGCCCAGTGCCTGGCCCTCGTCGGCGTGGCCGCCGCACTGCTGGTCGCCGCCAGGCTCGGCGACTGGCGCCCCACCCTGTGGCAGGCGGCCGTCGCCCAAGGCGCGCTGGCGGCGGTGCTCGGCCACTGGCTGGGGCTGCGTCGCTGGTGGCTGGCGCTGAACCTGGCCTTCGTCCCAGGGCTGTTGGTACTGCAGAGCCGCGAGTGGCCGGCCTGGTGGTTCCTCGCCGCCTTTCTGCTGTTGCTGCTGATCAACTGGAACAGCTTCCGCGAGCGGGTGCCGCTCTACCTCAGTGGCGCGGACACCCGCCAGCGCCTGAGCCGGCGCCTGGCGACCTTGCCGGAGGACTTCCGCTTCGTCGACCTGGGCTGCGGCCTGGGCGGTACCCTGGCGCAACTGGCGCGGGACTATCCGAAAGCGCGCCTGGTCGGCGTCGAGACGGCGCCGCTGGTGTTCCTCCTGGCCTGGTTGCGCTGCCTGCCGTATCGCAACTGCACGGTGCGCTACCGCAGCCTGTGGCGCGAGGACCTGTCCTGCCACGACGTGGCCTACTGCTTCCTCTCGCCGGCCCCCATGGCCGAACTATGGGCCAAGGTGCAACGCGAGATGCGCCCTGGCAGCCTGCTGATCAGCAACAGCTTCGAGATACCGGGCGTGCCGGCCCGGGAAGTGATCGAGCTGAACGACTGGCGCGACTCGCGGCTGCTGCTCTGGCACCTCTGAGCGGCTAAACTGGCGTCTGTCCAAAGGAGCCGAAGCCATGCCGCAGAACCCCAACAACCTGATCTGGATCGACCTGGAAATGACCGGGCTTGAGCCGGAGCGGGACGTGATCATCGAGATCGCCACCATCGTCACCGACAGCGATCTGAACGTGCTGGCCGAAGGCCCGGTGATCGCCGTGCACCAGAGCGACGAGGTGCTGGCCGGCATGGACGAGTGGAACACCCGTACCCATGGCGAGAGCGGCCTGACCCGGCGCGTGCGCGAGAGCACGGTCGGCCCGGCCGAGGCCGAGGCGCAGACCATCGCCTTCCTCGAACAATGGGTGCCCAAGGGCAAGTCGCCGATCTGCGGCAACAGCATCGGCCAGGACCGGCGCTTCCTGTACAAGTACATGCCGGCGCTGGAGGCCTACTTCCACTACCGCTACCTGGACGTCTCGACCCTCAAGATTCTGGCCGGCATGTGGGCGCCGCAGGTCAAGGACTCCTTCCAGAAGCAGGGCGCCCACCAGGCGCTGGATGACATCCGCGAGTCCATCGCCGAGCTGAAGCACTACCGTCAGCACTTCCTCAAAGTGTGAGGCATAGCCCCGTAGGGTGCGCTGTGCGCACCGCCGGGCCACTGGTGCGCGCGGCGCACCCTACGCGATCCCCCTGAGGCTTGACTGACAGGCATCACCGCCTAGCCCGGGGCTTTTTCCCGATGGCGCGCCAGCGCCCATCGCACATGCTCGCGCACCAGCTCCGAAGGATATTCGCGCCGCGCCTCCAGCGCTTCCAGCACCGGAATGGTCGACGGTGCGTTGCCCAGCCCCACGGCCAGGTTGCGCAGCCAGCGCTCGTAGCCGGCGCGGCGCAGGGGCGAGCCTTCGGTACGGCTGAGGAACTCCTCTTCGCTCCACAGGAACAGCTCGGCCAGGTTGCCGCTGTCCAGGCCGTGACGTGGCTGGAAGTCGCCCTGTTCGGTGGGGCGGGCGAAGCGGTTCCACGGGCAGACGATCTGGCAGTCGTCGCAGCCGAACACCCGGTTGCCGATCGGCGCGCGCAGCTCCTCGGGAATCGGGCCCTTCAGCTCGATGGTCAGATACGAGATGCAGCGCCGCGCATCCAGCACATAGGGGCCGACGAAAGCCTGGGTCGGGCAGACGTCCAGGCAGGCGCTGCAGCGTCCGCAGTGTTCGCTGCCGTGAGGGGCGTCCACCGGCAGGGCCAGGTCGACGAACAGCTCGCCGAGGAAGAACCAGCTGCCGGCCTTGCGGTTGAGCACCAGGGTGTTCTTGCCGATCCAGCCGAGGCCGGCCTTCTCGGCGATGGCCTTTTCCAGCACCGGCGCGCTGTCGACGAAGGCGCGGTGGCCGAACGGGCCGACGGCCGCCTGGATGCGCTCGGCCAGTTGCTGCAGGCGCTTGCGCACCAGCTTGTGGTAGTCGCGGCCGAGGGCGTAGCGCGAGACGTAGGCGCGCTCCGGCTCGGCCAGGCGCTCGGCCATCCGCGTGTCGCCGGGCAGGTAGTCCATGCGCAGGGACACCACCCGCAGCGTGCCGGGCACCAGCTCGTCGGGATGGGAACGTTTGCTGCCGTGCGCGGCCATATAGTCCATCTCGCCCTGATAGCCGGCCTCCAGCCAGCGCTGCAGGTGCGCCTCGTGCTCGCCCAGTTCCACGTCGGCGATGCCCACCTGCTGGAAGCCGAGCTCGCGCCCCCAGTCCTTGATGGACCGGGCCAGCTGGGCAAGATCGAGAGCGGAGTCGGGCATGGCGGGACGGCGGGGCGGGGGAGATGGGTATAATTCTGCCAGACCTCGCCCGAATCGCCGAACCATGCCAAGCAACGACCTGCCCCTTCCTCTATATAGCGCCGCCCAGGTGCGCGAACTGGACGCGCGCCTGATCGCCGCCGGCACTCCCGGCTTCGAACTGATGCAGCGCGCCGCCCACGCCGCCTGGCGCGCATTGCGCCGGCGCTGGCCCGAGGCCGGCGAGATCACGGTCCTGGCCGGGGCTGGCAACAACGCCGGCGACGGCTACCTGATCGCCGAGCTGGCGCAGAAGGCGGGCTGGGTCGTGCGGGTGCTGGCCGTCGGCGCGCCGGAGCGGCTGGCAGGCGATGCCGCCGCGGCCCATGCGTCCGCGCTGGCCGCGGGCGTCCGCATCGAGGCATGGCGCGAGGGCATGGAATTGCGTGGCGTGCTGGTCGACGCCTTGCTCGGCACCGGCTTCCGTGGCGAGCTGCGTCCGCCCTATGGTGCGGCGATCGAGGCGATCAACGCCACCGGCCTGCCGGTGCTGGCGGTGGACATCCCCTCGGGGCTCTGCGCCGACACCGGGCGGGTCGCGGAGGCGGCGGTGGGCGCCGACCTGACCGTCACCTTCATCGGCCTGAAGATCGGCCTGTTCACCGGCGATGCGCCGGACTGGGTCGGCGAGCTGGTGTTCGACGACCTGCAGGCCGATCCGCAACTGGTCGCGGAGCATCCACACGTCGCCCGGCGCCTGGCCGGTGCCGCGCTGCCGGTGCTGGCGCCGCGTGCGCGGACCGCGCACAAGGGCCGGTTCGGTCATGTGCTGGTGATCGGCGGCGACCGTGGTTTTGGTGGTGCCGCCCTGCTCAGCGCTGAGAGCGCGCTGCGCGCGGGCGCCGGCCTGGTGTCCCTGGCGACCCGGCCCGAGCACCTGCCGGCCAGCCTGGCGAGGCTGCCGGAAGTGATGTGCCAGCCCACCGAATCCACCTACCAGCTGCTCGGTCTGTGCGAGCGCGCCGACGTGCTGGTGGTCGGCCCCGGCCTCGGCCAGCAGGCCTGGGGGCGCAGCCTGCTCAGTGCGGCGCTGGCCAGCGGGCAACCGCAGATGTGGGACGCCGACGCGCTCAACCTGCTGGCCGCCGGCGCCCTGGAGCTGCCGGCCGACAGCGTGATCACCCCGCATCCCGGCGAGGCGGCGCGCCTGCTCGGCTGCTCGACCGCCGAGGTCCAGGCCGATCGTCCCGCCGCCGCCCTCGCCCTGGCACGCCAGTACCAGGCGGCGGTGGTGCTGAAGGGCGCCGGCAGCCTGGTGGCGGCGCCGGACGGCCGTCTGCTGCTCTGCGACCTCGGCCACCCGGCCATGGCCACCGCCGGCCTCGGCGATGTGCTGGCCGGCCTGATCGGCGCGCTGCGTGCTCAGGGCCTGGAGTCCTTCGAGGCCGCCGCGCTGGGCGTCTGGCTACACGCCGGCGCCGGCCAGAGGCTCGGCGAGCAGGGGCGGGGCCTAGCGGCCAGCGATCTGATCCCGACCATTCGTCAGCTGCTGCAGGAGCATGCGCCGTGCCTGAAGTGACCCTGCCCGAACTGACTCTCCATGCCGAAGGCGAGGACGCCATGCTCGAACTGGGTGCCCGCATCGCGCGCGCGACCGGCGGTCGGGGCGTGATCTATCTGCATGGCGACCTGGGCGCCGGCAAGACCACCCTGTCGCGCGGCATCCTGCGCGGGCTGGGGCATGGCGGCGCGGTGAAGAGCCCGACCTTCACCCTGGTCGAGCCCTATGAGCTGGGGGATATACGGGTGTTCCACTTTGACCTGTACCGCCTGGCCGACCCGGAGGAGCTGGAGTTTCTCGGCATCCGCGACTATTTCGAGGGCGACGCCCTGTGCCTGATCGAGTGGCCGCAGCGCGGTGCCGGCGTTTTGCCAAAGGCGGACATGGACATTACCATTAGCCCGCAAGGAGTCGGCCGCGCGCTGCAGTTGCAGCCACATAGCGCCAGGGCCGAAGCGTGGTGTGCTGCCTTATAAGAGTCTGTATATAAAAATGGGGAAGGCTATGCGCATGCGTGCGCTGTTCGGCGGTATCGGAGTCATGCTGGCCGCGCTGGCCGTAGACGTGCTGGCCGCCACGGAAATCCGCAGTGTGCGACTGTGGCGCGCCCCGGATAACACGCGCCTGGTCTTTGACCTGTCCGGCCCGGTGCAGCACAGCGTGTTCACCCTGGCGGCCCCCAACCGCATCGTCATCGACGTCAACGGCGCCCAGCTGGCGACCAAGTTCGACCAGCTTTCCCTGAGCAACACCCCGATCACCGGTGTCCGTTCGGCGCAGCGCTCGCCGACCGACCTGCGCCTGGTGCTCGACCTGTCCGCCACCGTTACGCCGAAGAGCTTCAGCCTGGCGCCCAACCAGCAGTACGGTCACCGCCTGGTGGTCGACCTGTTCGACCAGGATGCGGGCGCGCCCAGTGTGCCCCAGGCGCCACAGGTCAACACGCCGACCGTGGCCGTCAAGCCGCCGGAAGCGACGCTGCCCGGTACACCGCCGGCCAAGCTGCCGCCGGTGCCGGGCGGCAAGCGTGACATCGTCATCGCCATCGACGCCGGCCACGGCGGCGAGGACCCGGGTGCCCTCGGCCCGGGCCGCAAGGTGTTCGAGAAGAACGTGACCCTGGCCATCGCCCGGGAACTGCAGCGCCAGATCAACGCCGAGAAGGGCTTCCGCGGCGAGCTGGTGCGCACCGGCGACTATTTCATCCCGCTGCGCAAGCGCACCGAGATCGCCCGCAAGAAGGGCGCCGACCTGTTCGTCTCCATCCACGCCGACGCCGCGCCACGCGCCGCCGCCTTCGGCGCGTCGGTCTATGCACTGTCCGAACGCGGTGCCACTTCCGAGACGGCGCGCTGGCTGGCCGACACCGAGAACCAGTCCGACCTGATCGGCGGCGCCGGCAACGTCAGCCTGGACGACAAGGACCGCATGCTCGCCGGCGTGCTGCTCGACCTGTCGATGACCGCTTCGCTGTCTTCCAGCCTGAATGTCGGGCAGAAGGTGCTGAGCAACATGGGCAGCATCACGCCGCTGCACAAGCGCCGGGTGGAGCAGGCCGGCTTCATGGTGCTGAAGTCGCCGGACATCCCCTCGATTCTGGTTGAGACCGGCTTCATCTCCAATCCCAACGAAGCGAAGAAGCTTGCGACCCTGGGGCACCAGCAGGCGCTGGCCCGCTCGATCACCGCCGGTGTGCGTCAATTCTTCCACCAGAACCCGCCGCCTGGCACCTACATCGCTATGCTCCGCGACCAGGGCAAGATCGCCGTCGGCCCCCGTGAGCATGTGGTCACCTCCGGCGAGAGCCTGGCGCTGATCGCCCAGCGCTATCAGGTCAGCCTCGCGGCGCTGCGTAGCGCCAATTCGCTGAAGAGCGACACCATCAAGGTCGGCCAGACCCTGAACATCCCGGCGACCGCCCTGGCGGCCCAGCCATGAGCGAGCCGCGCCGCATTCAGCTGCTCAGTCCGCGGCTGGCCAACCAGATCGCCGCCGGCGAGGTGGTTGAGCGCCCGGCCTCGGTGGTCAAGGAGCTGCTGGAGAACAGCCTGGATGCCGGCGCCCGCCGGGTCGATGTGGAGGTCGAGCAGGGTGGCATCAAGCTGTTGCGGGTGCGCGACGACGGTGGCGGCATCCCCGCGGAAGACATGCCGCTGGCCCTGGCGCGTCACGCCACCAGCAAGATCCGCGAACTGGAAGACCTGGAGGCGGTGGCCAGCCTCGGCTTTCGTGGCGAGGCGCTGGCCTCGATCAGCTCCGTCGCGCGCCTGACCATGACTTCGCGCACCGCCGATGCCGAGCAGGCCTGGCAGGTGGAAACCGAGGGGCGCGACATGGAGGCGCGGGTCCAGCCCGCCGCCCATCCGGTCGGCACCTCGGTCGAAGTGCGCGACCTGTTCTTCAATACCCCGGCGCGGCGCAAGTTCCTGCGTGCCGAGAAAACCGAGTTCGATCACCTGCAGGAAGTCATCCGGCGCCTGGCCCTGGCCCGTTTCGACGTGGCCTTCCACCTGCGCCACAACGGCAAGACGGTATTCACACTGCACGAGGCGCCGGACGAGATCAGTCGCGCCCGCCGTGTGGCCAGCGTCTGCGGCCCCGCCTTCCTCGAACAGGCCCTGCCCATCGAGATCGAGCGCAGCGGCCTGCGCCTGTGGGGCTGGGTCGGGCTGCCGACCTTCTCGCGCAGTCAGGCCGACCTGCAGTACTTCTACGTCAACGGCCGCATGGTGCGCGACAAGCTGGTGGCGCACGCGGTGCGCCAGGCCTACCGCGACGTGCTGTTCAACGGTCGTCACCCGACCTTCGTGCTGTTCCTCGAAATCGATCCGGGCGTGGTGGACGTCAACGTGCACCCGACCAAGCACGAGGTGCGTTTCCGCGACAGTCGCATGGTCCACGACTTCCTCTATGGCACCCTGCATCGGGCGCTCGGCGAGGTACGGCCGGAAGACCAGCTGGCCGCCCCGGCCGCCGTGGAGCAGATCGTCCGGCCGACCGGCATCGCCGCCGGCGAATTCGGTCCCCAAGGCGAGATCGGCTTGGCCGCCACCGTGCTGGAGCGGCCCGCCGAGGCCTCCGTATGGCGCTCACCGGGTGCCGGCTACCAGGCTCCCCGTCCGCAGCCGGGCATGCCCCAGGCCGAGGTGCAGGGCGCCTATCGCGAATATTTCGCGCCGCTGCCCGAGTCGTCGGCCTCCGTCGGCCTGCCGCAGACCCAGGGCGACATTCCGCCCCTGGGCTACGCCCTGGCGCAGCTCAAGGGCGTGTACATCCTTGCCGAGAACGCCCTGGGCCTGGTGCTGGTGGACATGCACGCGGCCCACGAGCGCATCACCTATGAGCGGCTGAAGACCGCCATGGCCAGCGAAGGTCTGCGCGGCCAGCCGTTGCTGGTGCCCGAGTCCATCGCACTCAGCCAGCGCGAGGCCGATTGTGCTGAGGAGCACGGCCAGTGGTTCCAGCGCCTGGGCTTCGAGCTACAGCGCCTGGGTGAGGAAAGCCTGGCGATCCGCCAGATTCCGGCGTTGCTCAAGCAGGCCGAGGCCACCCAGCTGGTGCGCGATGTACTCGCCGACCTGCTGGAATACGGTACCAGCGACCGCATCCAGGCCCATCTCAACGAGCTGCTGGCGACCATGGCCTGCCACGGCGCGGTGCGCGCCAACCGGCGCCTGACCCTGCCCGAGATGAACGCCTTGCTGCGCGACATGGAACACACCGAGCGCAGTGGTCAGTGCAACCATGGTCGGCCGACCTGGACCCAGCTCGGCATGGATGATCTGGACAAGCTGTTCCTGCGCGGCCGCTGAAAACACCCTACAAGCTGCTGCGTTTGCCCATGCCGCGTTAAAAAATCGGTTCGGAATGCTCATTTACAGCGAGTAGACTGCGCTTCCTCACCGATTCTTGCCTTGCCTGAGCTGTACTCGCGACGCTTGGAGAGCGATTTCAGAGTTATGACCAAGCGCCTGCCTCCCGCCATCTTCCTGATGGGCCCCACCGCTTCCGGCAAGACGGACCTGGCCCTGGCCCTGGCTGACGCACTGCCGTGCGAGCTGATCAGTGTCGATTCGGCGCTGGTCTACCGGGGTATGGATATCGGCACGGCCAAGCCGGACAAGGCCACCCTGGCACGCTACCCACATCGTCTCGTGGACATCCTCGACCCGGCGGAAAGCTATTCGGCAGCAGAATTCCGCGCCGATGCCCTGGCAGCCATGGCCGAAATCACCGCGCGCGGCCGCATTCCCCTGCTGGTCGGCGGCACCATGTTGTATTACAAGGCATTGCTGGAAGGTCTGGCGGACATGCCCGGCGCCGATCCTGTGGTGCGCGCGGAGCTGGAGGCCTGGGCCGCGGCGGAGGGCTGGGAGGTCCTGCACCGGGAGCTGGCGCGGGTCGATCCGGAGTCGGCGGCGCGCATCCATCCCAACGATCCGCAGCGTCTCACCAGGGCGCTGGAGGTTCATCGCGTCAGCGGGCTCAGCATGACCGAGCACCGTCAGCGCCAAACCGCTCAAAATAGCGGCTCCGAGGCGCCTGGAACGCGGCAATTGCCTTATACTGCCGTCCAGTTCGCCATCGCTCCCGAGCAGCGACAGGTATTGCACGAGCGGATCGCTTGTCGATTCCTGATGATGCTGGAACAGGGCTTTGTCGAAGAGGTCGAAGCCTTGCGTCAGCGGGGCGACCTGCATGTGGGGCTGCCATCGATCCGTGCCGTGGGCTATCGCCAGGTGTGGGATTACCTGGACGGGCGTCTGGGGCGGGAGGAGATGGCGGAGCGGGGGATCATCGCCACGCGCCAGTTGGCCAAGCGCCAGTTCACCTGGCTGCGCGGCTGGGAAGATCTGCACTGGCTGGACAGCCTTGCAAGTGACAATCTTTCTTGTGCCTTGAAATACCTTCGGTCGGTCTCCATATTGTGATGAGACCCGCCTATTCGCCGTCTATCCTTGGCTTTGAGGCCAATACGGCATAAGCCATCTTATATTGCTTGACTACATTTGAACCCCTTAAGGAGTGCGGCACATGTCAAAAGGGCATTCGCTACAAGACCCTTACCTGAATACCCTGCGTAAGGAACGCGTACCTGTTTCCATCTATCTGGTGAACGGCATCAAACTGCAAGGCCAGATCGAGTCCTTCGACCAGTTCGTGATTTTGCTGAAAAACACTGTCAGCCAGATGGTCTACAAGCATGCCATTTCCACCGTCGTGCCGAGCCGGCCGGTGAGATTGCCCAGCGCTGCCGACGCCGAGCAGGTCGAGCCGGGCAACGCCTGACGGGAGCCTGACTTGTTCTTCGAGCGTCACGGTGGTGGTGAACGGGCCATCCTTGTCCATCTGGAAGGCAGCAACCCCGAGGCGGCTGAAGACCCGCAGGAGTTTCAGGACCTGGCATTGTCGGCGGGTGCCGACATGGTGGCTCTGGTCACCGTGTCGCGCCACATGCCGACCGCCAAGTTCCTGATTGGCAGTGGCAAGGTCGAGGAGCTTCGCGACCTGGTCAGGGAGTCCGAGGCCGAGCTGGTCATCTTCAACCACACCCTCACGCCCAGCCAGGAGCGTAACCTCGAACGCGCCTTCGAGTGTCGCGTGCTTGATCGTACCGGGTTGATCCTCGACATCTTCGCCCAGCGCGCCCGTACCCACGAGGGCAAGCTGCAGGTCGAACTGGCCCAGCTGGATCACATGAGTACCCGTCTGGTGCGGGGCTGGACCCACCTCGAGCGTCAGAAGGGGGGGATCGGCCTGCGCGGTCCGGGTGAGACACAGCTGGAAACCGACCGTCGCCTGCTGCGGGTGCGCATCCGCCAGATCAAGCAGAAGCTGGAGAAGGTGCGTAGCCAGCGCGAGCAGGCTCGCCGTGGTCGCCGTCGCGCGGACATCCCTTCCGTTGCCCTGGTCGGCTACACCAATGCCGGCAAGTCCACCCTGTTCAATGCGCTGACCACCTCGGAGGTCTACGCGGCCGACCAGCTGTTCGCCACTCTCGACCCGACCCTGCGGCGTCTGGAGCTGGATGACCTTGGTCCGGTGGTGCTGGCCGATACGGTGGGTTTCATCCGCCATCTGCCGCACAAGCTGGTGGAGGCATTCCGGGCGACCCTGGAAGAATCGAGCAACTCAGATCTGCTGCTGCACGTGATCGACTCCCATGAGCCGGAGCGCGACCAGCAGATCGAACAGGTCATGGCGGTGCTCGGCGAGATCGGCGCCAATGAGTTGCCGATGCTCGAGGTATACAACAAGATCGATCTGGTCGAAGGCGTCGAGCCGCAGATCCAGCGCGATGGTGATGGCAAGCCCGAGCGGGTGTGGCTGTCGGCGCGCGATGGCAAGGGGCTCGAACTGCTGCGCCAGGCGATCGCCGAATTGCTCGGTGAAGACCTGTTCGTCGGCACGCTGCGCCTGCCGCAGCGCCTGGGCCGGCTGCGTGCGCAGTTCTTCGCACTGAATGCCGTGCAGAGCGAGGCTCACGACGAGGCGGGGGACGCATTGTTGGCCATCCGCCTGCCGCGCGCCGAGCTCAACCGGCTGGTCAGTCGTGAAGGTTTGCAGCCGCAGGACTTTCTCGCGCAACACACTTTGCAATAAAGCCCGGTCCGCCGTTTTTGCGGCGGGTCGGGGGCTTCGGTAGCATGGGCCGGCGCGCCGCGGGCGCGTCTTTAGCTTTATCAGATGGAGATCGCTATGGCTTGGAACGAGCCGGGTGGCAACTCGAATAACCAGGACCCCTGGGGCGGCCGCAAAGGCGGTGGACGCCAGGGGCCGCCGGACCTCGACGAAGCCTTCCGCAAGCTGCAGGAGAGCCTCAACGGCATCTTCGGCGGCGGCAAGAAACGTGACGGTAATGGTCAGGGCGGCGGCGGTTTCGGCCTGCTCGGCATTGGCGTCGTCCTGCTGCTGGCGGTCTGGCTGTGGAACGCGGTCTATATCGTGGATGCCCAGGAACAGGCGGTGATCCTGCGCCTCGGCAAGTATCACGAGACGGTCGGCCAGGGCCTGAACATCTACTTCCCGCCGATCGACCGGAAGTTCCAGGAGAACGTGACCCGCGAGCGTTCCTTCTCCAAGGAAGGCCAGATGCTCACCGAGGACGAGAACATCGTCGAGGTGCCGCTGACCGTCCAGTACAAGATCAGCAACCTCCAGGACTTCGTGCTCAATGTCGATGCGCCCGAGGTCAGCCTGCAACACGCCACCGAGAGTGCCCTGCGCCACGTCGCCGGTTCCACCTCGATGGACGAGGTGATCACTCTCGGTCGCGAGCAGATGGGCCTGGAGGTGAGCAAGCGCCTGCAGGACTTCCTCGACACCTACGGCACCGGCATCACCGTTACCCAGGTCAACATCCAGCGCGCCACGGCCCCGGCCGAGGTGAAGGATGCCTTCGACGATGTGATCCGTGCCCGCGAAGACGAGCAGCGCGAGAAGAACCAGGCCGAGACCTATGCCAATGGCGTGGTGCCCGAGGCGCGTGGTCAGGCTCAGCGCATCATCGAGGACGCCAACGGCTACCGCGACGAAGTGGTTGCCCGTGCCCAGGGTGAGGCGGATCGCTTCACCAAGCTGGTCGCCGAGTACCGCAAGGCGCCGGAAGTGACCCGGCAGCGTCTGTACCTGGATACCGTGCAGCAGGTCTTCAGCAATACCAGCAAGGTGCTGGTGACCGGCAAGGAAGGGCAGAACAACCTGCTCTATCTGCCGCTGGACAAGATGATCGACAACCGCGGCAGCGTAGGTTCCGGTGCTCAGAGCGCACCGGGCAGCACCAGCGGCGAGACCGGCACCCGCATCATCAATAACGTCGAGCGGGGCGATCTGCGTACGAGGGAGAGCCGCTGATGAGCAACAAATCGCTGTTTGCCCTGATCGCCGGGGTGATAGTCGCAATCCTGGCCTGGAACAGCCTGTATATCGTCAACCAGACCGAAAAGGCCGTACTCCTGCAGTTCGGTAAGATCCAGGTGGCCGACGTGCCGCCAGGGTTGCACGTCAAGGTGCCGGTGATGAACCAGGTGCGCAAGTTCGATGCCCGCCTGCTGACCCTGGAGTCGCCGATCCAGCGCGTCCTGACGCTGGAGAAGAAAGCCGTGATGGTCGACGCCTACGCCAAATGGCGTGTCGCCGATGCCCAGCGCTACTACACCGCGACTTCCGGCATTCGTCAGATTGCCGACGATCGTCTGTCCCAGCGCCTGATCACCGCCCTGGCCAACCAGTTCGGTACCCGTACCCTGCATGAAGTGGTCTCCGGCGAGCGCGATGCGCTGATGGCGGCCATCACCAAGTCGCTCAATGGCATGGCGCAGAAAGAACTGGGCATCGAAGTGGTGGATGTGCGGGTCAAGGCCATCGACCTGCCGAAAGAGGTCTATCGCAGCGTGTTCGACCGCATGAGTTCGGAGCGTGAGCGCGAGGCCCGCGAGCACCGCGCCAAGGGTCGCGAGCTGGCCGAAGGTATTCGCGCCGACGCCGATCGTCAGAAGCGCGTGATCCTCGCCGAGGCCTATCGCGAAGCCGAGGAAATCCGCGGTGACGGCGACGCGAAGTCGGCCGGTATCTACTCTGCGGCTTATGGTCAGGATGCCGAGTTCTATGCGTTCTACCGCAGCCTGGGCGCCTACCGCGAGAGCTTCTCCAGCAAGGGAGACGTGCTGGTGCTGGATCCGGATAGCGAGTTCTTCCGCTATCTGCAGCACCCCAAGCCCTGAGTGTCTTCGCCCCGGCGCGGCCGTTCGGCCCGTCGGGGTGACCTCCGGGGAAAACGTGTTATCATGGGTCAGCCGGGAAAAAACCCGGCTTTTTTGCGTCTGCGGGAATCATGTGGCAGGAACTTGGCATCGCCTTTTGTCTGATGTTGGTGCTGGAAGGCATCCTGCCCTTCCTCTATCCGCAGCGCTGGCGCAGGGCGGTCACGCAATTGGCGCAATTGCCCGACCGTCGGCTGCGCCTCATGGGGCTGATCAGCATGCTGCTGGGAACCGCCCTCCTGTATCTGCTTCATTGAAGGCTGCCGCCCGTACCGAGAGGGGAATGGCGAAATGGCAACGGTAGACCGCTGGCTCCTGCCAGATGGCATCGAAGAAGTACTGCCGCCGGAAGCGGCCCGGATCGAGGCGGCACGCCGCCAGGTACTGGACCTGTTCCAGCGCTGGGGCTACGAGTTCGTCGTCACCCCGCACATCGAATACCTCGAATCCCTGCTCACCGGTGCCGGCCAGGACCTGGATCTGCGCACCTTCAAGGTGACCGACCCGCTGTCCGGCCGGCAGATGGGGTTTCGCGCCGACATCACACCGCAGGTGGCGCGGATGGACGCCCATACCCTGCGTCGTGAAGGCCCCAGCCGCCTGTGCTACGCCGGCAGCGTGCTGCACGCCAAGCCGCGCGCGCTGGCCACTTCGCGCAGCCCGATCCAGCTGGGCGCCGAGCTTTATGGCGACGCCAGTCCGGCCAGCGATGTGGAAGTCATCAGTCTGATGCTCGACACCCTGGAGCTGGCTCGCGTACCGGATGTGCACATGGACCTCGGCCATGTCGGCATCTACCGTGGTCTGGCTCGCGCCGCCGGTCTTTCCGGCGAGGCGGAACAGCGTCTGTTCGATGCCCTGCAGCGCAAGGCGATCGACGAGGTCGACGTGCTCACCGAATCCCTGCAGCCGCACCTGGCCAGCATGCTGCGCGCCCTGGTCGAGCTGTGCGGCGGCCGCGAGGTGCTGGACCTGGCCCAGGCGGCCCTGGTCGAGGCGCCGGAGGAGGTGCATGCCGCGCTGGACCAACTGGTGGCCATTGCCGACCAGCTGGAGCTGCGCTACCCCGAATTGCCCCTGTATTTCGATCTGGGCGAGCTGCGCGGCTACCACTATCACACCGGCGTGGTGTTCGCCGCCTTCGTGCCGGGCGTCGGTCAGTCCATCGCCCAGGGCGGCCGCTACGACGACGTCGGCGCCAATTTCGGCCGGGCGCGCCCTGCCACCGGCTTTTCCACCGACCTGAAGACTCTGGTCACCCTGGGCGACATGCAGGTCGCGGAGAAGGATTCCGGGGTCTGGGCTCCGGATCATCACGATCTCTACCTGTGGCAGGCCGTGCAGCGCCTGCGCAGCGAGGGGCTGCGGGTGGTCCAGGCGTTGCCGGGGCAGGATACGAACGCGGCGATCGAGGCGGGTTGTGATCGCCAGCTGCAGCTACGTGACGGACGTTGGCAAGTGACGCCGCTGGCGTCCTGATGGTTTTCCGCCGGCCGAGGTCGGCATCGAGCTTCCAAAGAGGGCAAGTGTTATGGGTAAGAATGTCGTGGTCCTGGGCACCCAGTGGGGTGATGAGGGCAAGGGCAAGATCGTCGACCTGCTGACCGAGCAGGCCGCTGCGGTAGTGCGCTACCAGGGTGGCCACAACGCCGGCCACACGCTGGTCATCGACGGTGAGAAGACCGTGCTGCACCTGATCCCGTCCGGCATCCTGCGCGAGGGTGTGCAGTGCCTGATCGGCAACGGCGTGGTAGTCGCCCCCGACGCCCTGATGCGCGAGATCACCAAGCTGGAAGAGAAGGGCGTGCCGGTGCGCGAGCGCCTGCGCATCAGCCCGTCCTGCCCGCTGATCCTGTCCTACCACGTGGCCCTCGACCAGGCCCGCGAGAAGGCTCGCGGCGATGCCAAGATCGGCACCACCGGCCGCGGCATCGGCCCGGCCTACGAAGACAAGGTGGCGCGTCGCGGCCTGCGCATCGGCGACCTGTTCCATCGCGAGCGCTTCGCCTCCAAGCTGGGCGAGCTGCTGGACTACCACAACTTCGTTCTGGTGAATTACTACAAGGAGCCGGCCGTCGACTTCCAGTCCACCCTGGACGAGTGCATGGCCTATGCCGAGCAGCTGCGCCCGATGATGACCGACGTCACCGCCGATCTGCACGAGCTGCGCCGCGCCGACAAGGACATCATGTTCGAGGGTGCCCAGGGCTCGCTGCTGGACATCGACCACGGCACCTATCCGTACGTGACCAGCTCCAACACCACCGCCGGCGGCACCGCTACCGGCTCCGGCTTCGGTCCGCTGTACCTCGACTACATCCTCGGCATCACCAAGGCCTACACCACCCGTGTCGGCTCCGGCCCGTTCCCCACCGAGCTGTTCGACGAGACCGGTGCCTTCCTCGCCAAGCGTGGCCACGAGTTCGGCTCGACCACCGGTCGTGCCCGTCGCTGCGGCTGGTTCGATGCGGTGATCCTGCGTCGCGCCATCGAGATCAACAGCATCTCCGGCCTGTGCCTGACCAAGCTGGACGTGCTCGATGGCCTCGAAACCATCCGTATCTGCACCGGCTACAAGGATGCCCAGGGCAACCTGCTGGTGGACGCGCCGACCGACGCCGACAGCTATATCGGCCTGCAGCCGGTATACGAGGAAATGCCGGGCTGGAGCGAGTCGACCCTGGGCGCCAAGAGCCTGGAAGAGCTGCCTGCCAACGCCCGCACCTACATCAAGCGCGTCGAAGAGCTGGTCGGTGCGCCGATCGACATCATCTCCACCGGCCCGGACCGCAACGAGACCATCGTCCTGCGACACCCGTTCGCCTGATACTCAGGTAAAGAAAAAGGCCGCTGTCAGCGGCCTTTTTTGTGGGCGTCGGGAAAGCGCTTCAGGACTGCATCTCGCGGAGCAGCAATTGCAGCGCGGCCGCCTGGTCGTCGGCCAGGTCGATGATGTGGAAGCCACACCAGCCATTGTGGCCAGGCCCTCCGGAGCGGCTCCACAGGCAGTCCGCACCGAGGCGGATTTCGCTGATGCCGTTCAGGGGCTGGTCCAGTACCAGGCGGCACTCCCAGACCGAATCGGCCTCCGGCGGCGCCTCGCTGACCAGCATGAAGCCGTCCTCGGACAGATCGACGACCTGTCCCAGCCGGCGATCGCTGTGCAGGTCGACAGCCTCGATGTTCAGTTGGGGCGTGTGGCGGCTGTGCTGGCGGCGGTCGTCCATTCAGGCTCCTTGTCGGGCTGGGTTGGCGCGCCCGGTGATACGCTGCAGGACCCGGTAGATAGCGCCGAGCGCGCGGTCCACCAGGGGGTTGCTGCGCTCTGGCGCGACGATGCGGGCGAGGTTCCGCTCCATCTCGCGTGCCAGCTGGCGTATGGGCTTGACCGCCACGCGCTGGCCGCCATGGTCCACGAACATGTAGTTGTGGGTGGTCGGGCTGAACCAGGACAGCTTGAGCGTGATGGTTTCCTGCCCCTGGACGAATTCGAACCAGGTGCCGAACTCGACCTGCTGCAACTCCTTGACCAGGTTCTGGGCGCGCGGCGACAGCGGCTCTTCCTCTCTGACCGGCTCGGCCAGGGCGGCATCCTCACCCAGCATGGCGCCCAGCGGACTCTCCGGGAGCTGGGTCTTGAGCTGTGCCGCCAACTGCGGCTGCTGACCCTGAATCGCGTACTGGCAGGCCACGATGTCCTGCAGGAGGCGGCGGATGCCATCCTCGTGGTAGCCGCCGAGCAGTTTCAGACCCTTGCTCAATTCGTCCAGCAGGTCGACGCGCAGGCCCTGGAGCCGGTTGCGGCCATCCGCGTCCAGTGGTGTTCCGCTCCAGGCCAGTTGTTCTGCGACTTCGCTCGCGCGTTGCCACTCGGCGCTGTGCTCGCCGTGGCGAAGCAGGATGAAGACCAGTACGTCGGCCCAGGTCAGTTCGAGGAAGTTGCGAATGACGCCGGGGAGGCTGCGTTCGCGCAATGCATTCTGGATCACCGCCACCGCTTGTTGTCGTGCACCGAGCAGCCGGTCGCGGCCCTTCGCCGCTTCTACGGCGCGTCGCTCGCGCAGTTCGACCTTGTGCTGGAGCGTGGCGGTGAACTCGTTGAACTCCTCGAGCAGCTTGTCGAACAGCAGCAGGTCGCTGGCGAAGCCGTGGACCACCTCTTCCACCACCCAGTAGATCTTCGCCACCAGGCCGCGCTCATCGCCTTCGCCGCCATAAAGGACACCTGCCTGGGCCATGGTGTTGAGCAGGCGCCTGGCCGGGTGGTGGTGGTGGGTGAACAGCGCCTTGTCCTGCAGGGCAACTTTCAGATACGGGGTGTGCAGGTGGGAAAGCGCCGTCTTGCAGGCGTGTGGCAGGTTGTCGTCGTCGAGGATGAAATCGAACAGCATGCCGACCAGGTCGATCACGTCGGCTTCCTGGTCCGCCAGTTTCTGCTGGCCCGGCAACTGGCTGTAGGTCTCCAGTTGCTGCTGCAGGCTGACCTTGATGTCTTCCACGGGCTGCGCTTGCTGCAGGCGCTGGGTCAGGGTGCTGGCCGACTGCTGCTGGAGTCGGTTCAGGGCGGCCAGCAGATCGCTGGCGCTGTAGGTGCTGGTGGCCGTGCGCGGCGCGAAGCTGGCGATGCTGCGGGTACCGCCGGGCAGGGGGCTGTCCAGGTCGTGCTGGCGGCGCTCGCCGAGCAGGACCGTCAGGCCGCCGAACAGCTGGCCCGGATCCTGGGGTGGTGGTGCGCTCAGGTCGGCCGGCGCTGCCGATTCGGCAGATGGTACGGTGGGCGTCGATCCGCTGTCCGCAGCCCGCTTCGGCGGACTGGCCGAGCCGGGCGAGCGCTGCGCGCTGTACTTGAGGTTGGGCAGGATGCCTGCGTTGATCAGGCGCTGGTTGAGCATCTCGTACAGGGTATCCAGGCCCTGCATCACGTGCTGCTCGAACAGCATGTACAGGATGACCTTGATGCGCAGCGGCAGCGGATGGGGCGCCAGGGCGTCGTGGAAGGCGTCGGCCAGCGCCTGGGGACCGAAGGGGTTGGTTTCCTCGCCCAGCTTCTGGCCGTTGTTGAGCAGGGCCAGGCGTTGCTCCAGGGCGAACAGCGGGCTGGTATTGCGAGCCTTGACCTTGCTGACCATGTTGGTCACCTGCAGGCTTTCCTCGTACTCCTCGTTCTGCACCAGGGCCAGGTCCTGCGAGTCCGGTTCTGCCTGGGTCGAAGGCTGCAGCCTGCCCTCCAGGAAGTCCGCGAAATTCCGGGCGACGTGCTGGTGGTAGTTGCGTTCTATCTGGGGACGCAGCTTGCGCAGGTCATGCATGGCCTCGAAAAACAGGCTCTGGACCTTGTTGTTCTCGGCCTTCTCCGCGCACTCGAAGAGGGTATCGTCGGCTTGTATGAACAGCTCGGCGAGGTGCTCGGACAGGTTGTTCATCACCAGCTTGCGGCAATCCTGCACCAACTCGCCGAAGCGGGGCTGGATTGCCCGGTTGGCGACGCCGGGTGTATGGGCGGGTGGAAGGTCCTGCGGGCTCATGCGGTGTCCTGTGCGAGGCAGGAGGGAAGTCTCGCCGGGTTAGGAACATGCTGGCAATAGAGTAGCCGCTTATCGGCCATTACGGTGTGATGAAATAACTGGCCGCCAGGGTTGACATGGCCGCTTCCGCCCGTAAAATGGCGCGCCTCTGATACGGGAATCGGCCAAGTCGGTCCGGTAGCAGGGAGTGGAAGATCGTAGTTCCGCGATAGCTCAGTCGGTAGAGCAAATGACTGTTAATCATTGGGTCCCTGGTTCGAGTCCAGGTCGCGGAGCCAACTTCCAAACGGGGTATAGCGCAGTCCGGTAGCGCGCTTGCTTTGGGAGCAAGATGTCGGGAGTTCGAATCCCCCTACCCCGACCATTTCCGGGTCGTTAGCTCAGTCGGTAGAGCAGTTGGCTTTTAACCAATTGGTCGTAGGTTCGAATCCTACACGACCCACCATTGTTAAGAACGAAGAGCCCGCCAAGCGCGGGCTTTTTGTTGTCTCCGCAAAGGGGCGGCGGGCCGCCCCCTCATCTTCTCAGTGCAGTTTCAGGCGCGGCTCGGTGCTGCGGCCGATCCGGTCGCCGAGCATCATCAGGGCGGTGCGCAGCACGCCGTACAGCGCCATCTGGTGCATGCGGTACAGCGAGACGTAGAACATCCGCGCCAGCCAGCCCTCCAGCTTCACGCTGCCCATGAGATTGCCCATCAGGTTGCCGACCGCCGAGAAGCGCGACAGCGAGATCAGCGAGCCGTAGTCGCGGTAGCGGAATTCCGGCAGGGCCTGGCCGCTCATGCGCAGCCTGAGCGACTTGGCTAGCAACGAAGCCTGCTGGTGGGCTGCCTGGGCGCGCGGGGGCACGGTGCGTTCGCTGCCGTCGCCGAGCGGGCAGGCTGCGCAGTCGCCGAAGGCGAATATGTTGTCGTCCAGGGTGGTCTGCAGGGTCGGGCGTACCAGCAGTTGGTTGATGCGGTTGCTTTCCAGCCCGTTCAGCCCGCCGAGGAAGGCGGGGGCGCGGATGCCGGCGGCCCACACTTTCAGGCTCGCTGGGATTTCCATGCCCTGGGCCGTGATCAGCGCGTCGCCATTGACCTGGCTCACCGCCGTGCCGGTGAGCACGGTGATGCCCAGTTTCTCCAGGGTCTTGTGCACCGGGCCGCTGATGCGCTCCGGCAGCGCTGGCAGGACGCGAGGGCCGGCCTCGATCAGAGTGATGCGCATGTTCTGCGGCTGGATGCGGTCCAGGCCGTAGGCGGCGAGTTCGTGGGCCGCGTGATGCAGCTCGGCGGCCAGTTCCACGCCGGTGGCGCCGGCGCCGACGATGGCCACGCTGATGCGGCTGTCGTCGCTCTTGCCGGCATGGGCGCGCAGGTAATGGCTGAGCATCTGCCGGTGGAAGCGCTCGGCCTGCTCGCGGGTGTCGAGGAAGATGCAGTGCTCGGCCGCGCCCGGCGTGCCGAAGTCGTTGGTGGTGCTGCCGACGGCGATCACCAGGCTGTCGTAGGCCAGTTCGCGCTCGGGAAGCAGTTCGCCGCCGTCCTCATCGAGGGTAGCGGCCAGGCGGATCACCTTGCGCGCGCGATCCAGGCCGCTCATGCGGCCGAGCTGGAACTCGAAGTGGTTCCATTTGCCCTGGGCCACGTAGTTCAGCTCGTCCTCGGAGGAGTTCAGCGAGCCGGCGGCGACTTCGTGCAGCAGCGGTTTCCAGATGTGGGTGAGGGTGGCGTCGACCAGCACGACGCTGGCCTGTCTGCGCTTGCCCAGGGTCCTACCCAGGCGGGTAGCAAGCTCCAGGCCGCCGGCGCCGCCGCCGACGATCACGATGCGATGGTTCATGGGGATATCTCACAAGGCTTGAGGAAATCGGTAGGCCCGGCTGGGCGAGCGCGAGGCGGCTCATAGCACCAGTCCGGCGAGCAGGCGGGAGAGAAGGCCGAGGCCGATCGTCACGGCGATGACCACCAGCAGGAGGCGCCAGGGGCGGAACGGCTGGCGCTCCACCTGGTGCTGCGGAGCGCTGAGATACTGCTCGACGCGCTGCTGGTCTTCGGGGCTGAGACGGCTGGACATGGCGGTCCTCTCGAAGGAATGTCTGCATTCTAGACGTAATTGGCGCTCGACGAACATCGCTGCCAGGGCGCCCGATCACAGGCTGATGCCCACGTCGAACAGGACGGTACGGCCGAGGTTGTGGCGCAGGAAGTCCGGTGCGTCGCGATGGGCGAACAGGACTCGCGCATAGTTGGGCCCGACCAGCGAGAGAGAGCGCCAGCCCTGGCGCAGGTACTCGCTCGGTGGTGGGAAGGGGCTGTTGAGGTCGAGGACCTCGCGCTTGAGGCTGACGTAGGCCAGCAGGTCCAGCTCGCCCAGGTCCAGGCCGCGTTCGGCGTAGTTGTGCGCCTTCTTGCGCAAGGTCGGGCCCAGACGAGCCTGCAACTCCACGGCCGGTATCCGCCGTGGGCGCGGCTCGCGGCGCAGCAGCTGGCTGAGCGAGAGGGCACTGCGCCGTCGTTGCAGTTCTTCCTTCCATTCGTCGTTGAGGCGGCGGCCCTTGTCGAGAACGAAGAACACCTCGAAGCCGGCGTCGCGGAACAGCACGTCCGGCGGCTCCTGCCCGGCGGCGAACTCCTCCTGGCGGTGGCGCAGGTTGAGGGCGGTCAGCAGGCGCTGGCAGACCCAGCGCTCGCGCTCCCATTTACGGGCGTTGGAGAGGAAGTCGTTAGCTTGTTCGGCCTGTCGGGTCAGCAGGCGCAGGTAGTCGGAGTCATCCATGGCCGCAGCATAGCGCAAACGTCGTGGTGGATCGGCCGGTGTAAACTGCGTCGGCACACACGAGAAGCCTCATGCAGATACGTGCCATCCTCCCGTCAGACCACCCGCAGTTGCTCGACCTGTGGCGCCGAACACCGGGCATCCGCTTGCGCGCCGAGGACGAGTACGAGCCCTTCTGTCGCTACCTGGCGCGGAACCCCGGGCTGAGCCTGCTGGTCGAGAGCGAGGGGGTGGTCGTCGCCAGCCTGCTGGTCGGGCACGACGGGCGGCGTGGCTACCTGCAGCATCTGGTGGTCGAGCCATTCTGGCGTGGCCAGGGGCTGGCGGGCGCTTTGTTGGATGAGGCGTTGACGCGGCTGGCCGAACTCGGCGTGAGCAAGTCCCATGTCTTCGTGCTCGGCGACGCGCCCGAGGCGCTGGCCTTCTGGCGCAGCCGGCCGGGCTGGGGTGAGCGCGAGGACATCGAAGTGTTTTCCACGAGGAGTTGATGAGCATGAAGCGACTGCGTTGGTGGCTGCTGCCCCTGCTGTGCGGATGGATGGCCGCCGCCGTGGCGCTGGAGCCGGGAGAACGCCTGGCGCCCTGGACGCTGCTGGACCAGCATGATCGTGCCTACACCCTCGACGGCGATCTGCAGGTTCTGCTGGTGGCCCGCGGCATGGGGGCCGCCGATCTGCTGCGAGAGGCCTTGAGCGAACTGGGACCGGAATACCTGGAGCAGCACCGGGTGGTGTTCCTTGCCGACATCAGTGCCATGCCGGCGCCTATCGCCAGCCTGTTCGCCGTGCCAGCGATGCGCGACTATGGCTATCGGGTCATGCTCGATCGCACGGGGCGTGTCGTTTCCCGCTATCCGGGAGAAAAGGCCGAGCTGCTCTGGCTGCAGCTGGATGCCGGCAGGTTGGTGGAGGAGCGCCGCTTCACCCAGGTCGGAGAACTGCAGGCGGCGTTGAAGGGGCTGGAGCATTGATCGCCGCCGAACTGCTGCAGCCGCTCAGTCAATGGCTGGGTTGGCTGCTCTATGCCGCCGTGCTGGCGTGGGCCGTGTGGCGCACTCCCTGGGTTGAGGTGTTCAGCGACCAGCGCCGCCAGCACCTGCTGTTCGGTACGGTGCTGGCGCTGTTCCTGCTATGGCTGGTGCGGCGGGATTTCGCCTCGGGCCTGTCCTTCCATTTCATCGGCATGACGGCCGTGACCCTGCTGCTGGACTGGCCCCTGGCGCTTCTCGGCGGCTTCGCCGCCCAACTCGGCCTGCTCGCCTTCG
This sequence comes from Pseudomonas paralcaligenes, assembly GCF_019655855.1. Taxonomy (GTDB): domain Bacteria; phylum Pseudomonadota; class Gammaproteobacteria; order Pseudomonadales; family Pseudomonadaceae; genus Aquipseudomonas; species Aquipseudomonas paralcaligenes. The sequence continues at coordinate 164,502 of NZ_BPFX01000003.1, forward strand.
GCCGCCTGGACCTGGCTGCCCTCGGCGTCAACGGCCTACTGCTGGTGGCGATTCCGGTGGCCATCACCGAATTCTTCTCCGTGCAGGTCGAGCGCCGCCAGCCGCGCAACCTGTTCGTCTACATCTTCTGCTGCGGCTTCTTTCCGGCGGCGCTGACCGCGCTGGCCTGCCTGCTCGGCGGGCTGGCGCTGCTCTGGCACGACGGCCTCTATGTCATGCCGCCCTGGCTGGAAGACTTCATCGGCTACCTGTGGCTGGTGATGTTTCCCGAGGCCTTCATCAACGGCATGCTGGTCACCGGCCTGGTGGTCTTCTATCCGGACTGGCTGGAGACCTTCAACCGTACCCGCTACCTGTCGGCCCCCTGGAAGGACAGCGACACGGATCGGCGTCCATAAGCGCGGCTTATCCCGTCTGGGCTGCTGATCTGGGTCAAGATTCAAGACGCTCCGGAATTCATGCTGGAGAAAACCACGGAGGTCTTGGACATGAGTGTGCATCTATGGGCGCGGCAGGAACTCGAGAGCAGCCTGGCGCGTGCGCGGAAGCTAGGATTCGATCCGCTGATGAGTCTGCGGGCGCTGCTCAGCGAGGCGGTGGAGCTGAATCGCCAGGAGCGTGATCTGGCCGATCTGGCGCAGGAGCTGGAGTTCCTGGCCGACAACCTCGACCCGGACCGCGACTACGCCTTCATGCGGCCCTGAAAGCCATCCCTTGTGGGAGCGGCTGCTCAGTGCTCGCGGGTCGGTAGATCTTCCGAGAAGGGCGAGTCCTCCAGCGAATCGCCGGGAATGGCGTGGGCTTCGGAGGCCCAGGCGCCCAGATCGATCAGCTTGCAGCGCTCGCTGCAGAAGGGACGATTGGGGCTTTGCGGGCCCCATTCCACCGGTGCGCCGCAGGTCGGGCACTCCACTGTCGCGCTCATGGCTGGCCTCCTCGCAGGGTCAGGTAGAAGTTGTGCAGGCGTTCGACCTCGGTCTTCAGCCAGGGCAGGTCCTGATCGTTGATCAGCACGTCGTCGGCGTGGCGCAGCCGCTCCTCGCGGCTGGACTGGGCCTTGAGGATGGCACGTATCTGCTCCTCGGAACTGTTGTCCCGCACCATGCTGCGTTGCAGCTGCAGGTGCTCGGGAGCATCCACCACCAGTACCCGCTGGGTCATCCGGTGCTGGCCCGACTCGACCAGCAGTGGCGACACCAGGATCGCATAGGGCGACTTGGCGCGAGCCAGCGCCTGGTCGATCTCCTGGAAGATCAGCGGATGCAGCAGGCCTTCCAGCCAGCGTCGCTGCGCTTCGTCCTGAAACACCAGCTGGCGTAGCGCGGAGCGATCCAGGCCGCCATCGGGCAGCAGCACCTGAGAGCCAAAGCGTTCGGCGATGGTGGCCAACGCTGGGCGTCCGGGCTCGACCACCCAGCGCGCGGCATGGTCGGCGTCCACCAGATGCACACCGAGATCGATGAAGTACTGGGCGACGGCGCTCTTGCCGCTACCGATACCGCCTGTGAGGCCGAGAATCCAGGGTTTGCTCATCTAAAACCGGCGAACTGCAGATAGGTCCCGGTTATTTGATCACCCCAGAGCAATGCGATCCAGCCGGCAATCGCCAGATAGGGGCCAAACGGAATGGGTGTGCTGGTTTCCTGATTGCGCAGACGCAGAATGATCAAGCCGAGCACGGCCCCTACCAGCGAGGACAGCAGAATGGTCAGCGGCAGGATCTGCCAGCCGCCCCAGGCGCCGAGCATGGCCAGCAGCTTGAAGTCGCCGTAGCCCATGCCTTCCTTGCCGGTCAGCAGCTTGAACAGCCAGTACACCGACCACAGGCTCAGGTAGCCGACGATGGCTCCCCACAGGGCATCTTCCAGCGTTGCGAAAAGACCGAAGTGGTTGGCAATCAGCCCTAGCCACAGCAAGGGCAGAACCAGAACATCCGGTAGCAGTTGGTGATCGCAGTCGATCATGCTCATCGCCAGCAGCCCCCAGGTCAGCAGCAGCGCGCCGCCCGTCTGCCAGCTGAAGCCGAAGCGATAGGCCACATAGCCGGAGAGCAGTCCGCAAGCCAGTTCGATCAAGGGATAGCGCTTGCTGATAGGGGCCTTGCAACCGGAGCATCTGCCTCGCAGGACCAAATAGCTGATGATGGGAATGTTTTCCCAAGGGCGAATCTGGTGGCCGCACTTGGGGCAGCAAGAGTTGGGCAGGACGAGATTGAAGATGTCCTGAGGCTCTACCGGCAGCTCTAGGATTTCACGGGCCTGCTGTCGCCACTCGCGCTGCATCATCACAGGCAAGCGATAGATGACGACGTTGAGAAAACTGCCGACCAGCAGGCCGAACAGGGCGCATAACAAAACAAAGGCCGGCATATTGCCGGCCAGAAAATGGATCAGTGACATGATTAGACAACGTTGCCCAACTGGAAGATCGGCAGATACATTGCGATGATCAGGCCTCCCACAAGAGTTCCTAGCACTGCCATGATCATTGGTTCCATCAGGGCGGTGAGATTATCCACCATGTTGTCTACTTCGGCCTCATAGAAACTGGCTACCTTGTCCAGCATGTCATCGAGAGCGCCCGACTCCTCTCCGATAGCTGTCATTTGCAGCGCCATTGACGGAAACGCACCGGTAGTGCGCATGGAGAAGTTCAGCTGCATGCCAGTAGAAACATCCTGTTTGATCTTATTAACTGCATTGCGGAATACTACGTTGCCAGTAGCTCCGGCCACTGAGTCCAGTGCTTCGACCAATGGGACGCCTGCTGCGAACGTTGTGGACAGCGTACGCGCATAGCGGGCCACGGAGGATTTGTAAACTATCTCGCCGACGATGGGCAGTTTTAGGGTGCTTCGATCAACCCAGTTTCGGAATCCTTCAGATCTCTTGTGTGCTTCCTTGAGCGCAAAGCCAGTTGCAAACATTCCGATGAGGACAATAAACCACCAACTTTGCAGAACCTCGGAAAGATTAATCACCATCTGAGTGAAGGCCGGCAGCTCTGCGCCGAAGCTGCTGAAAACCTCTTGAAACTGGGGTACTACTTTGATCAGCAGAATGGCCGATACGACGATGGCCACAACAACCACGGCGATAGGATAGGTCATGGCCTTCTTGATTTTTGCTTTTAGAGCTTCGGTCTTTTCCTTGTACGTGGCAACACGATCAAGAAGGCTTTCCAGGGCGCCGGCCTGTTCGCCGGCATCAACCAAATTGCAGTAGAGGTCGTCGAAGTAAAGAGGCTTCTTGCGCAGCGACGAGGCGAAGCTGTTACCAGCTGCAACTTCTTGCTTTAAGTCATCCACCAGCTTGCGCATGTTCGGGTTGTCGAAGCCCTCGGCAATGATATCGAACGAGCTCAACAGCGGTACGCCAGCCTTCATCATGGTGGCCATCTGCCGAGTGAACAGGGCGATGTCCATCGGCTTGATCTTTTTGCCCGCACTAAAGATCGACGCGGATTTTTTACGCACTTTGGTCGGATTAATACCCTGTTTGCGCAATTGCGCCTTGACCAGAGCGGGGCTTTGCCCACCCATCTCGCCTCTGATTCTGGCTCCTTTTTTATCAGTGCCTTCCCAGCTGAATAGGCTGGTCTTGAGAGCTTTTTCCGCCATGGTGGATTAGTCCTTGGTCACGCGGTTGATTTCCTCAAGGCTGGTGATGCCTTGCATGGCCTTGAACAGACCGGACGTCCGTAGGTCATTAAAGCCGTCCTTGAGCATCTGTTCGGCAATTTCAATGGAGTTGCCTTCTTCCATGATAATGCGTTGCAGCGCTGGCGTGTTTTTAACCACTTCATAAATGCCGACCCTGCCTTTGTATCCATTTTTGCAGCTCTCACAGCCGACGGGGCCATAAATCTTGAACGTGCCTATTTTTTCCTCTGGAAAGCCTTCCTTGAGCAGGACATCTCTCGGCACCTCTACGGCCTTTTTACAATTTCCGCACAGCTTCCGTGCCAAGCGCTGGGCGATAATCAGATTGACTGAGGTTGCGATGTTGAACGCGGGGACGCCCATGTTGCGTAGGCGGGTCAGGGTTTCGGCCGCACTATTAGTGTGTAGCGTTGACATCACCATGTGTCCGGTCTGGGCTGCCTTGATGGCGATTTCTGCCGTTTCCAGATCGCGGATCTCACCGACCATGATGATGTCTGGGTCCTGACGCAGGAAGGCCCGCAATGCTTGGGAGAAATCCATGCCTTGGCGAGGGTTGACATTGACCTGATTGATGCCCTCCAAGTTGATCTCTACCGGATCCTCGGCCGTAGAGATATTCACGTCTGGTGTATTGAGGATGTTCAAGCCGGTATAGAGCGACACGGTTTTCCCCGATCCGGTCGGTCCGGTAACCAGAATCATGCCCTGCGGTTGCTTAAGGGCATTCAGATATAGTTCTTTTTGATCTTCTTCATAGCCCAGCGCATCAATGCCCATCTGTGCACTAGTGGGGTCAAGTATACGCATCACAATCTTCTCACCCCATAGGGTCGGAAGGGTGTTTACGCGAAAGTCGATGGCCTTGGTCTTGGATATCTGCATCTTTATTCGACCATCCTGCGGCTTGCGCCGCTCGGAAATGTCTAGGCTGGCCATGACCTTCAGTCGAGCCGCAATGCGCGGGGCTAGCTGGATTGGTGGCTTGGCGGCCTCATGCAGGATGCCATCGGTCCGGAAGCGTACTCGATAAACACGCTCGTACGGTTCGAAATGGAGATCGGAGGAGCCGCCCTTGATGGCATCAAGCAGCATCTTGTTGACGAATCGAACAACGGGGGCATCATCGGCATCCGTGGTCTCTTCGCCTTTCTTGTTGTCGGTAACCGCTTCTACGTCGGTCTTATCTAGGTCGGCATCGTCTATGCCGTCCAGTCCGCTTGTGGGGTCGTCGAAGAACTTCTCGATGGCATCACCAAGCTTGTCATCTTCGACCAGGATCATTTCTGTGTTCAGGCCGGTGCTGAACTGGACATCGGTAACAGCCTGGTGATTGGTCGGATCTGAGCATGCAACGAAAAGCTTGTTGTTGCGTCTCCATAAGGGAAGCACACGGTGCTGCCTTGCTAGTTTCTCACTGATCAGATCCTTGGGTTGGCTCTCCGGGTCTAGCGCCGAGAGGTCGAAGTAGGCGACCCCGAACTGATCTGAGGCTAGCTCCACCAAGGCTTTGCTTTTGACCAGTTTGCTCTGAACTAGATAGGTGACCAGTGGTAACTGATTGCGCTGAGCCTGCAGGCTGGCTTGCTGGGCTGTCTTTATGTCCAGCAGTTCGGCGAGTACCAGCTGCTTGGCTAGGCCAGTCAGATTGACGATGTCGTTCATGGAATTGGCAGCTCGTTATTTTTCGGCTTTTAGCAGCCTTATATACGTAGTTGAGGGTAGCTGCCAAATTATGTCCGGGGAGTTGTCGTTTTTTGTCACATGGCGCCGTGAAAGCGCAGGCGGCCAGAGGGTTAACTGCAGCATTTCTTTGCAATAGCTGATTTTTTCTGATTGGCATGCCCTGTGCATGTGTGTGCCTAGGTCTCTAGGCCTGCCAATATTCCCCTAGGAGAAAAATATGAAAGCTCAAATGCAGAAGGGTTTTACTCTGATCGAACTGATGATCGTGGTTGCGATTATCGGTATTCTGGCCGCAGTCGCTCTGCCGGCTTATCAAGATTACACCGCTCGCTCCCGTGTTTCCGAAGGCCTCATTCTGGCGAACGAGGCTAAAGCGCTGGTTATGGATAACGCTTCCAATGCGACCCCGGCTAATGCCGGTGGCCTGGGCGCTGGATACCCCACCAGCGGCACTGCGGGTGGTACACTGACTCCCTGCACTGGTGCTATTAGTAACTGCACTCAGACTCTGGGTGACAACGGTAGTACTGCTAATACTTCTGTTAATGTAAATACTATTGATATCAATACCGGGAGTGGTGTTATTACTATTGCATTCTCCACTCGTATCGCTGCCGCCGGTTCGAATCAAGTTGTTCTGGTTCCGACTGCGAACACTGCTCCCCTGGCTGTTGGTACCCGCCCGAAAGGTGCAATTGTTTGGACCTGCTGGAGCGCTGGCCGTCCTAGTGCTCCGGCTACTGCTACCCTGCCGGGTAACCTGTCTCCGTCCGAGTGCCGCGGCTAATTTAGTAGCATGGCGTCGACGCAGTATTGTCATTGTGAGGCTGCGCCCGCGTAAAGCGGGCGTTGTCTTTTCTGGTATTTTTTCCAATGCCTGCTCGATTAAAAGCTTTTCTGATTCACCTCTCTCTGTCGGCTGGCGTTGCTGGTTTAGCGCTATTGGTGGTTTTCGGAGTGTGGTACCCCGCTCCGCTGCATATTGCTACTGGGGTTACCAGCATTTTTCTGCTGTTGCTGGTGGTCGATGTGTCGCTCGGGCCGATGCTGACCCTGATTATCTACAGGGTGGGTAAAAAGAGTCTGCTCTTCGATATGCTGACCATTGCTTGTTTACAGCTTGCAGCGCTTATTTATGGGCTCTGGAGTGTGGCGGATGGGCGGCCGGCTTGGCTGGTTTTTAACGTCGATCGCTTCGACCTTGTGCGAGTGCCTGAAATTGACGAGCGCAAGTTGTCTGATGCTGAGGTGATCTATCGGAGTCCCTCATGGCTTGGGCCTCGGTGGGTTGCTGCCATTTCTCCTGTCGATATTGATGAGCGTAATACGCTTGTTTTCGAGTCAACTCGTGGTGGGAGTGATCTTCCGCATCGCCCAAATTACTATCACCCATTGAGTCAAGTGCAAGATAAGATCCAGTCTCGGCTGAGACCGCTGGTAGAGTTGGAGCAGTTCAACACCTCTGGGGCTGTCAGGCAAATTAAGCTGAAATGGTCCGAGGCTGATGCCTGGCTCCCGTTGAAAGCAAATGCACAGCCTATGGTGGTGCTGATGCGAAGCGATAGGGCAGAGGTGGTAGCGGTCGTGGATTTGCGTCCTTGGAACTGAGCGCTTGCATTGAGGGGTTTTGCAGAGCAGTGCTTCTGTCTTTCCTCCCTTAAGGTAAGGTGCTATCACGCCGGTGTAGCTCAGCTGGTAGAGCAGCGCATTCGTAATGCGAAGGTCGCAGGTTCGACTCCTGTCTCCGGCACCATGGTCAAGCCCCGCCTCTTGCGGGGCTTTCTATTTATAGAGCGCTACAGGCTCAGCCGCATAGACAGGTCCACCGCCTTGACGTCCTTGGTCAGGCTGCCGATGGAGATGTAGTCGACGCCCGTTTCGGCGATGGTGCGCAGGGTGCTGTCGTTGATGCCACCGGAGGCTTCCAGCTTGGCGCGGCCGGCGGTGAGGGTGACGGCGGTGCGCATGTCATCCAGGCTCAGTTCGTCGAGCATGACGATGTCGGCTCCGGCGTCGAGGGCTTGTTGCAGTTCCTCCAGGCTTTCCACTTCTATTTCCACCGGCTTGCCCGGAGCGATTCGGTGCGCCGCGGCGACGGCCTGGGCGATGCCGCCACAGGCGGCGATATGGTTTTCCTTGATGAGAAAGGCGTCGTACAGGCCGATGCGGTGGTTGTGGCAGCCGCCGCAGGTGACCGCGTACTTTTGCGCCAGGCGCAGGCCTGGCAGGGTCTTGCGGGTATCGAGCAGTTTCACGTTGGTGCCCTCCACCATGTCGGCGAAGTGGCGGCAGCGGGTAGCGACGGCCGAGAGGGTCTGGAGGAAGTTCAGGGCGCTGCGCTCGCCGGTGAGGAGTGCCCGGGCCGGGCCTTCTAGGTGGAAGAGTGGCTGGTTGGGTGCCACCCGTTCGCCATCCCTGACCTGCCAGTGAACCGCCACTCGGGCATCCAGCTGACGGAAGACCGCCTCCACCCAGGCCGTGCCGCAGATCACGGCATGTTCGCGGGTGATCACCGTGGCGTGGGCCAGGCGCTCCTCGGGGATTAGTTGCGCCGTGATGTCGCCGCTACCGATGTCTTCGCGCAGGGCGTTGCGCACATTGGCTTCGATTTCGGCGCCGAGCTCGGCGAGGGTGAGGTTGGGCATGGCGGCCTCCGCATTCAGGTGGCGCGATTATAGGGACAGACGGTCGGTCCAGTGGAGAGAAAGAGCCGTTAGGCTGTCCGATGGGTATCACATCTGCCGGATGTGACCGTTCGTAACCTGTAGTGCGCGCTCTGTGATGTGGGTCATGTCTTCCAAATGGGGGATTTGGTCATGCTGCGCTCGCCTCTATACTGGATTCAGCATTAACTTTGACGCCGCCCTTTTGACGCGCGCAGGGCGCTCAGCCGATTGTGTGCAGGCCTGTCGAGATCGGATAGCCTGCGGGAGATTTGCAATGAAGACCGACGCGAAAGTGGTGCACCTGAGCAAGGTCGTTCCCGAACACGCGCAGACTCCGCCTGCAGGAAGGCTTCCCGTGGCCCTGATACTGGTACGCGACAAGGCTGCTCAGCAGCTCAAACAGGCTATGCAGGGGCTGTTCGACAATGCCGACGACACCCTGTTCGAGATGGCCGACCGGGCTACCAGCAACGCCGAGCAGAACGCTTTCTTCGAGGCCATGCGCGACCTGCGCCTGAAGCGCAAGACGATCGAACGCGGTTTCCTGCAACGGGTCTTCGAGACTTTCGCCACGCTGAACCAGTACGAGATCGGCAAGGCGCCGACCCTGGAAACTCTTTCCGTCGACTCCTTGAGCCTGGTTCACAACGACACCTTGGAAGAAAACGTGGCGCTCGACGCTATGGTGTCGCGTGTCATGAGCCGTGACGGCCTCGCGCTGGGCCACCTGACCACCCGTCTCAATGCGGTGATCAGCAAGAAGCTGGAAGACAAGACCAATCCCCTTGGCCCCCGTGTACTGTGCGAGCAGTTCCTCGGCGCCTGCGAAGGATTGGGCGTGGAGATCCGCGTCAAGCTGATCATCCTCAAGCTGTTCGAGAAGCATGTGCTGGGCGAACTGGACGAGCTGTACGCCAACGCCAACCAGCAGTTGGTCGAGGCTGGTGTGCTGCCCGAGCTGAAGTCCGCGCCGCCTGCGCGCCGCCAGCCAGGTCGACAGTCGGCGCCGGCGGCACGTGCGACTCGCGAGGCGTCTTCGACGCAGGGCGTCGAAACGGGCGGGTACACCGGCGAGGACGTCCAGGAAGTGTTCGGCGCTCTGCAGGAGCTGCTGTCCCAGGTTCGTGGCAGCTCTCTGCTGCCCCGCCGGGAAACCCCTGCCGATGCCATACCGATCTCCAGCAACGACCTGATGCGTCTGCTTTCCCATATCCAGCAGCATCTCCCGACGCCGAGCGGTGCACAGGTCGAGGATGACTTCGACCTGCGCAACCAGTTGGAAACCCTGCTTGCCCGCGCCAGTGCCAGGAGTGGCAAGGCCCGGGTGGTGGGCGAAGTCGACGAGGACGTGATCAACCTGGTCGCCATGCTGTTCGATTTCATCCTCGACGACCGCACCCTGCCGGATTCGCTCAAGGCCCTGATCGGCCGCCTGCAGATTCCGATGCTGAAGGTGGCGGTGCTGGACAAGGCCTTCTTCAGCCGTGGCAGCCACCCGGCCCGCAGGTTGCTCAACGAGATCGCCTCCGCGGCCTTGGGCTGGAGCGCCCAGGGTGACGAGCAGCGCGACAGCCTGTACCAGCGCATCGAGCAGGTGGTGCAACGCCTGCTCAACGATTTCACCGACGACCCGACCATCTTCTCCGACGTGCTGGCCGAGTTCCTCGCCTTCACCGGCGACGAGAAGCGCCGCAGCGAGCTGCTCGAGCAGCGCACCCGCGATGCGGAAGAGGGCCGCGCCAAGGCCGAGCTGGCCCGCCAGCAGGTCGAACAGGCGCTGAACTCCCGTCTGCTCGGCAAGACGCTGCCCGAGGTGGTGGTGCGCCTGCTGCAGGAAGGCTGGAGCAAGGTGCTGCAACTGACCTGCCTGAAGCACGGCGCCGAATCCGCCGAATGGGAAGCGGCCATGGCCGTGATGGACGACCTGATCTGGAGTGTGGAGCCCCACGAATCCGCGGAGGACCGTCTGCGTCTGCTGGAGCTGGTGCCCAGCCTGCTCAAGTCGCTGCGCGACGGCCTGTCCAGCGCCGCGATCGATCCCTTCGTCACCAGCGAATTCTTCAGCCAGCTGGAAGCCGTGCACGTGCAGGCGTTCCAGCGCTTCAAGCGCGAGACCGTTGTCCCGCAGGTCGTTCCGGCAGAGTCGGAAGAGGGCGAAGAGGTTGCCGCCGAGGGTTCCCTGGAGTTGGGCGAAGTCTCCCTGCTGGATCTGCCGTCGCTGGAGACCGAGGCCGAGGTGGACGTCCCGACGATGGTCGAGGTGGTCGAGGAGATCGTTCTGCTGGCACCGGGCGAGAGCCGTGAGCAGGAGCCTGAGGCCAGCCTGCCGGACGACGACGAGGCGCTGCTGAAGGTCGATGGCCTGCGTGTCGGCAGCTGGGTCGAGATCCAGGAGGACGAGGAGCACAAGCTGCGCGGCAAGCTGGCGGCGATCATCAAGCCCACCGGCAAGTTCATCTTCGTCAACCGCACCGGCATGAAGGTGATGGAGAAGACCCGCATGGGCCTGGCCGTCGAATTCCGCCGGGGCGCGATTCGCCTGCTCGACGACGCGCTGCTGTTCGACAGGGCGCTGGAGTCGGTCATCGGCAACCTGCGCAAGCTCAAAGGCGCCTGACAAGTTGCGGATGAAAGCGCCCGGCCCCGTGCCGGGCGTTTTCGTTTATGGCTGCCGTGTCGCTGGCAAGGCCGCGGCTTGCGCCAGAGCCTCCACAGCCCATAGAGTGGCGCCAGTCTTCAAGGAGCCTGCAATGCGGCTGGACCCTGCCAGTGGCTGGTGTGACGACGTGCGTCACTGCCCCTCGCCGAACTTCAACGAGCGTCCTCGGGGAGAGGTCTCTCTGCTGGTGATCCACAACATCAGCCTGCCGCCGGGCCAGTTCGGCACGGGCAAGGTGCAGCAGTTCTTCCAGAACCGCCTGCCTGTCGATGAGCATCCCTATTTCGCCGGCATCGCCCAGCTCACCGTGTCTGCGCATTTCCTGATCGAGCGCGATGGTAGCGTCACCCAGTTCGTTTCCTGCCACCAGCGCGCCTGGCACGCTGGAGTGTCGAGCTTCGACGGGCGGGAGAACTGCAACGACTTTTCTCTGGGGATCGAGCTGGAGGGCACCGACGAGGAGCCGTTCAGCGATGCCCAGTACCAGGCGCTGATCGCGCTGACCCGTGAGCTGATGCGTGTCTATCCTGAGCTGACGGTCGAGCGCATCCGGGGCCACAGCGATATCGCCCCGGGGCGCAAGACGGACCCGGGGCCTTTTTTTGACTGGGCGCGACTGCGGGCGGCCCTGGGGAGCGAGGAGAGTAGTCGATGAATTTTCTGGTGCTTCTGCTGGTGCTCTGGGTGGAGAAGTTCTCGTCCGGGCGCAGCCGCATCCAGCGGGACGGCCTCTGGCGGCGCTGGCTGGCGCGCAGCGAGGGACGCTCGCCATGGCTGGTCCTGATCCTCGCGGTGCTGCTGCCGATGGCGCTGCTCGGCCTGGCGCTGCTGGCGCTCGAACCGCTGGCCTATGGTTGGCTGGCGCTGCCGGTGCACCTGCTGGTGCTGATCTACAGCCTGGGGCGCGGTGATGTGCAGGCCGCGCTCGGCCCGTTCCGCGACGCCTGGCGGCGGGGCGACGAGCAGGCGGCGATGCATGTGGCCGAACGAGACCTGGGCGTCGTCGCCGACAGCGAGGCCGAGTTGCTGGAGCGGGTGCAGGACTATGAGCTGTGGCAGGCCTACCAGGGCTTCTTCGCGGTGATCTTCTGGTACGCCCTGCTCGGGCCGCTGCCGGCCCTGGCCTATCGGCTGCTGGCGCTGACCGCCGAGCATGCCGGCCAGCCGGGCGTGGTCGAGCGCGCGGTGCAACTGCGTCACGCGCTGGACTGGCTGCCGGTGCGGGTGCTGGCGGCCAGCTTCGCGCTGGTCGGCAATTTCGCCGCCGTCAGCCGGGCGGTGCTGCATGACCTGCTGGCCTGGGAGCTGCCCGCGTCGCGCCTGGTGGCCAATGCCGGGCGCGCGGCCAGCGAACTGGCCCCGCCCGCGCCGGGCGAGGAGGGCGTTGGCAGCTTGGACGAGCTGTGGCAGCTGCTGATTCGGGCGGCCGTGCTCTGGTACGCGGTGTTCGCCGTTCTGATCCTGCTGTTCTAGCCGGGCCACAGCCAGGCGGCGCCGCGAACGCCGCTGGAGTCGCCATGCCGCGCCTGCACCAGGCGTGTGTTGACCTGGTCCGAGAACACATGGCGGTCCAGAAGCCGGGGCACTTCCCGGTACAGGGCTGGCATGTTCGACAGGCCGCCGCCCAGCACGATCACCTCCGGATCGATGATGTTGATCACGGACGCCAGGGCCCGCGCCAGCTGCTCGCAGTAGCGCTGCACGGCCGCCACGGCGGTCGGCTCGGCTCGCCGCGCGGCGTCGGCCAGTTGGGTGGCGTCCAGCCCCAGTTCGCTGCGCGCGGCCCAGGCCGGGCCACTGAGGAACGTCTCGATGCAGTCGTCCAGGCCGCAGTAGCAGCGGCGTGCGGGGCCGTCGGCGTTGCTGCACCAGGGCAGGGCGTTGTGTCCCCATTCGCCGGCGATGGCGTTGGGCCCCTGGAGCAGCCGCCCGTGGATGACGATGCCGCCGCCGACCCCGGTGCCGAGGATCACGCCGAACACGCTGGCTGCCCCGGCGCCCGCACCGTCCGTGGCTTCCGACAGGGCGAAGCAGTCGGCGTCGTTGGCCAGGCGTACCGGGCGCTCCAGCAGCCGCTCCAGGTCGCCCTGCAGGTCCTGGCCGATCAGGCAGGTGGAGTTGGCGTTCTTGATCCGGCCGTGGTCGGGCGAGCGGGTGCCGGGGATGCCGACGCCGAGGCTGCCCGTTGCGCCCAACTGGCGTTCGGCATCGTGGACCAGTTGTACTATGGTCTGCAATGTGGCCTGGTAATCACCCTGCGGGGTGGGCTGGCGCTGTCGCAGCCGTTCTTCGGAGCCTTCGAGGGCGACGATTTCGGTCTTGGTGCCACCCAGATCAATGCCGAAGCGGAGAGACATGCGCATTCTTAACCTTAAGTTACAAAGGGTGGCGCCGATATCCGGTATACAAGCTGTGGGGGATCTGCGCCTGGCAATTGGCCATTTCCGCTGATATCCACAAACACCGATACCTTGCCGTTCAATAGACCAGCCCGCAGCGGCTGGCATACAACAATAATGGCAACAGGAGACGTCTAGTGAATAGCGTGTTGTACCCTGCCATCGCGCTGATGAACCGCATGAGCTTTGGCATGAAGTTCAGCCTGATCAGTGTGCTGTTCTTCCTGCCCATGCTGGTCACCAACTACTTCCTGGTGCGGGACTCCTATGACGCCTTCGTCGATACCCGCACCGAGCTGCAGAGCCTGGAGCTGCTCAAGCAGAGCCAGAAGATGCGCCAGGAGCTGGAGCGTCTCAACGACCTCTACGAGATCAATGCCGTGCTCGGCCAGTCCGGCGAGTCGGACCGGCTCGCCGCGCTGATCGGCCCGCTGGAGAAGAGCATCGGCGAAACCCTCGCCGCGCTCGAGTCGCCCAGCGATGACGCGCAGAAGATCGAGGAGTTCAACGCCCAGCGCGACGCCATCAAGGGTGCGCTGGACGCGGTGGCCGCCGAGTCCTCGCTGCGCAGCAAGGCCGGTCTAGTGGTCAAGGCGCTGGACAACGCCGAGGTGTTCATCAAGTTCGTCGCCAGCCAGTCCGGCCTCAGCCAGGACAGCGACCTGACCGTGCGCCAGATGGCCGAGCTGCTGACCACCAGCACCCCGCCGGTGACCGAGGCGCTGAGCAAGGGCCGTGCCCTGGGCTCCTACTCCCTTGGCCAGGGCATCCTCGGCTCTTCCGACAGCACCAAGCTCGACGAGCTGCTGGCCGAACTGGAGAAGCTTCACGCCGAATACGGCTTCAAGATTCAGAGCGCGCTGGACGGCAACGCCCGGGCGCAGAGCGAGCTGAGCGCGCCGGCCGAGGCCAGCCGGGCCTCGCTGACCGAGGTCAGCGGCGTGCTGGAAGAGCAGTTGCTGATGGCCGACAGCCTGGACGCGCCCTGGCAGGGCTTCTTCGACCAGCTCACCACGGCTATCGACAAGACCTACACACTCAACGACAAGGTGCTCGGCTTCCTCGACCTGGAGCTGAGCCAGCGCCTGGAAGGCAAGCGCACGCAGATGGTGCTGCTGGTAGTGGCCCTGGTCGTGCTGTTCCTCGCCATCGGCTATCTCTACGGCGGCTTCTACGTCTCCACCCGCGCCACCCTCAAGGGCTTCGGCAAGACCCTCAACCAGGTCGCCGCCGGCGACATGACGGTGCGCGTCAGCGTGCGCAGCCAGGACGAACTGGGCGAGCTGGGTGAGGTGTTCAACGGCACCGTGGCGAAGATCCGCGACCTGATCGAGCTGGTCGGCCAGACCGTCACCGAGGTCGAGCGTCAGGCCGACCGCGTGGAGCTGGTGTCCGGCGAGAGCAGCCAGGCGGTATCGGCCCAGCGCGGGCAGATCGAGCAGGTGGCCACGGCGATGAACCAGATGTCCGCCACTGCCTTGGAGGTGGCGCGCAGCGCCGCCGCCGCGGTGGGTAGCGCGCAGAGCGTGAACCAGGAGACGGTCAGCGGCCGCGAACTGGTGGAGGCCCAGGTGGCCCGCATCCAGCGCCTGGCCAGCGAGATCGACCAGTCGGTGAACGTCATCAACCAACTGGCCGCGGACAGTTCCGCCATCAGCCAGGTACTGGAAGTCATCAAGGGCATTGCCGGCCAGACCAACCTGCTGGCCCTCAACGCCGCCATCGAGGCCGCGCGGGCCGGCGAGCAGGGCCGCGGCTTCGCCGTGGTGGCCGACGAGGTACGCAACCTGGCCAAGCGCACCCACCAGTCCACCGAGGAGATCGAGCAGATGATCGGTCGCCTGCAGAACGGCGTGGGCGCCACGGTGACCGCCATGAACGGCAGCCACCAGATGGTGGAGAGCACCGTCAGCCAGTCGACCCAGGTGCAGCAGGCGTTGGAGAACATCCTCGGCGCGGTCGGCATGATCGTCGACCAGAACCAGCAGATCGCCGCCGCCGCCGAGCAGCAGACCGCCGTGGCCCACGACATCGACATGAACATCGTCGAGATCAACCAGGCCGGCGAGCGCACCGCCGAGGGCGCCGTGCAGACCGAGCAGGCCAGCCGCGAGCTGTCCGACCAGGTGGCGCGGTTGAAGGAGCTGATCAGCGCGTTCCGCGTGTGATCCGCAGGGAGCAGATGGCTCCTTTCCGGATTGCATCCGGGCTACATGAGCGTGATCGAAGAGGCCCGCCGATTGGCGGGCCTTTTCTTTGTAGGGCGGGTGA
This sequence comes from Pseudomonas paralcaligenes, assembly GCF_019655855.1. GTDB lineage: Bacteria > Pseudomonadota > Gammaproteobacteria > Pseudomonadales > Pseudomonadaceae > Aquipseudomonas > Aquipseudomonas paralcaligenes. The sequence goes on from NZ_BPFX01000003.1 coordinate 179,844, forward strand.
AACCCGCGTTGCCGGTTCGCGGGTTTCACCCGCCCTACGTCGGCCAGCCGAACAGCTCGGCGGCGTTGCGGCTGCTGGCGGCGGCCAGCGCCTCCGGCGTTACGCCCCACAGCTCGGCCAGGGCGGTGCAGATGTCCGGCAGGTGCTCCGGGCTGTTGCGCACGCCCGGGTGCATGGCCGGGGCCATGTCCGGCGAGTCGGTTTCCAGCACGACGGCGTCCAGCGGCAGGCGCGGGATCACCTTGCGCAGGCGCAGCGCCTGGGGCCAGGTCGGCGCGCCGCCCAGGCCCAGGCGAAAGCCCAGCCTGAGGTATTCGCGGGCTTCCTCGTAGCTGCCGGCGAAGGCGTGGATCACGCCGCCGCGGGGCAGCCTGAAGCGCTTGAGGGTGGCGATGGTGGCGGCGTGGGCGCGGCGCACGTGGAGCAGGGCGGGCAGCTCGAATTCGACGGCCAGCGCCAGCTGCGCCTCGAACAGCGCCTGCTGGCGCTCGCGGTCGAGGGTTTCCACGTAGTAGTCCAGGCCGAACTCGCCTACCGCGCACACGCTGGGATGACCGGCGAGCCGCTGCAGCCAGTCGCGCAGTGCGTCCAGATGTTCGGGGCGGTGTTCCTCCAGATACACCGGGTGCAGGCCGAAGGCGGCGTACAGCCCCGCGTGCCGTTGCACCAGGTCCCACAGGCGCTGCCAGTTGCCCTGATGCACGCCGAGCACCACCAGCCGCTCCACGCCGAGCGCCCGGCTGCGCGCCAGCAGCGCGTCGCGATCGGCGTCGAAGTCGGGGAAGTCCAGGTGGGTATGGGTGTCGATCAGTCGCATGGGCGGTGCCGTGTCCGGGCCTTGCAGCATCGGGTATTTCACTGGAGTGCGCCAGTCGAGGGAGCGTTCCCGGGTTTCGTCAGTCGAAGATTGCAACGATGTCGTGACACAGCGGAGGTGAAGGTGCGGGTACGCAAGTTGGTGAAGGGGGCGCTGGCCGTGCTCCTCCTGTCGGTGGCGGCGCTGATGCTGGTGCTCGTGTTGTTCGACTGGAACCTGCTGCGGCCGACCATCAACGAGCGCGTCTCGGCGGCGCTGAACCGGCCCTTTGCCATCGAGGGCAATCTCAGCGTGGTCTGGCGCCGCGAACCGGACGAAGGCGGCTGGCGCGCCTGGCTGCCGTGGCCGCATTTCTCCGCCGAGCAACTGGTGCTGGGCAACCCCGACTGGGCCCAGGGCGACACCTTCGTCAGTCTGGACCGGGTGCGCTTCCGCCTCGCGCCGCTGCCGCTGCTGTGGAAGACCGTGCGCATCCCCCGCATCGAGCTGGGCGCGCCCTACGCCAACCTGCAGCGCCTGGCCGACGGTCGCGCCAACTGGACCTTCGACCTCGGCAAGGACGAGGAAAACCCCGACGAGCCGAGCCCCTGGACGCTGGATATCGGCACCATCGGTTTTGACCAGGGCGTGGTCAGCGTCGACGACCAGGTCTCGCGAACCCGCCTGGAGATGCAGATAGACCCCCTCGGCCAGCCCATCCCGTTCAGCCAGATCGTCGGCGAAGGCACCGCCAAGCGCCTGGCCGAGGAGCACGCCGCGGCCCAGGACTACGCCTTCGCCTGGCTCGCCAAGGGGCGCTTCCAGGGCCAGCGAGTGAACGGTCGCGGCAAGGTCGGCGGTCTGCTGGCGCTGCAGGATGCCAGCCTGCCGTTCCCCCTGCAGGCCGACGTACGGGTCGGCAGCACCCGCATCCAGGTCGCCGGCAGCCTGACCGATCCGAAGAACCTGGGAGCGCTGGACCTGCGCCTGCGCCTCGCCGGAACCAGCCTCAGCCAGCTCTATCCACTGACCGGCGTGACCCTGCCGGACACGCCTGCCTACGCCACCGACGGCCGCCTGCGGGCGGACCTGCGCGACGAGGGCGGCGCCAGCTTCCGCTACGAAGGCTTCAACGGACGCATCGGCGCCAGCGACATCCACGGCGACCTGACCTTCGTCGCCCGCCAGCCACGGCCCAAGCTGTCCGGCCGGCTCACTTCCAACCAGCTGCTGTTCTCCGACCTCGCGCCCCTGGTCGGCGCGGACTCCAATGCCGAGAAGAAGGAACGCGGCGCCGCCGCCAGCCAGCCGGCCAACAAGGCGCTGCCGGTGGAGGAGTTTCGCACCGAGCGCTGGCGGGCCATGGACGCCGACGTGCGTTTCACCGGCAAGCGCATCGTCCATTCCGAGAAGCTGCCGATCAACGACCTGGATACCCACGTGGTACTCAACGACGGCATGCTCAGCCTCGAACCCCTGCGCTTCGGCATGGCCGGCGGCACCCTGGACGCGCAGATCCGCCTGAACGGCGCGGTGGCTCCATTGCAGGGCCAGGTGCGCCTGAGCGCGCGGGAGCTGAAGCTCAAGCAGCTGTTCCCCACCTTCGCGCCGATGCAGACCAGCTTCGGCGCGCTCAATGGCGACGCCACCCTGAGCGGCACCGGCAACTCGGTGGCGGCGCTGCTGGGCGGCGCCAACGGCGAGCTGAAGATGCTGATCAACGACGGCGCGGTAAGCCGCGACCTGCTGGAGATCGCCGGGCTCAATGTCGGCAACTACCTGGTGGGCAAGCTGTTCGGCGACGAGGAGGTGACCATCCACTGCGCCGCCGCCGACCTGGGCATCAAGCAGGGGCTGATGAGCACCCGGCTGTTCGTGGTCGACACGGAGAATGCGGTGATCCGTGTCGACGGCAGCGCCAACTTTGCCAGCGAGCGGCTGAATTTCGACATCACCCCGGCGACCAAGGGCCTGCGGATCTTCTCCCTGCGCTCGCCGCTCTACGTGCGTGGAACCTTCAAGGACCCGGACGCCGGCGTGCGGGCCACGCCGCTGGCGCTACGCGGTGCCGGCCTGGTGGCGCTGGGCGTGGCGGTGGCGCCGGCGGCCGGCCTGCTGGCGCTGGTGGCGCCCAGTGAGGGCGACAAGAGCAGCCAGTGCGCGCCGCTGCTGCGGCAGATGCAGCAGGGCGGCAAGGGGTAGAGTCGTTTCGCGCGACTCCTTCGGCACGCTTTGAGCGCGGGGGCGGTGCGCACGGCGCACCCTACGATCAGGGGCCTAGCGCGCCACACTGGCGGAGATGGCCACCGCGGCGGCGGCGGTGCGGGTTTCCACACCGAGCTTCACGTAGACGTGCTCCAGGTGCTTGTTCACCGTGCGCGGGCTGAGGCCGAGGATGTCGCCGATGTCGCGGTTGGTCTTGCCGCAGGCCACCCAGCGCAGCACCTCCACCTCGCGCTCGGTGAGCTGGAAGCGGCTCGACAGCGCCTCGAAGGTCGGCTCGTTGCTCAGGGTCAGGTCCACCGGCTGGGCGGCGGCGCGGGCCGATTGCAGGGTGCGTGCCGTGCGCAGGTGGGCGGCGACCCGCGCCAGCACCTCGTCGGTGTGGATCGGCTTGGTCACGTAGTCGCTGCCGCCGGCGGCGAAGCCTTCCACCACGTGTTCGCTGTCGGTCAGCGCGGTCATGAACAGCACCGGGATGTCGGCGCTGTCCGGCTCGGCCTTGATCCGCCGGCAGGTCTCGAAGCCGTCCAGGCCGGGCATCATGGCGTCGAGCAGGATCAGGTCGGGGCGCCGCCGCTGGATACGGTTCAGCGCGCTCTGGCCGTCGAGCGCCACCAGCACCATGTAGCCTTGGGCGTCGAGGGCGTCGGAGAGCAGGGCGAGGTTGTCCGGCGTGTCGTCGACGATCAGCACGGTGCCGCGCTCAGCAAGCTGCGTGGCTGCATTCATGTTCGGCCTCCTTGAGTTGGCGGTTGAGTTCGTCCAGGCGGAAGCCCTTGGCCAGGGCCCGCAGCCGGGCGGTGAAGGGCGCGCAGGCGGGCGTCTGCCGCTCGATGGCGTCCAGCTTGTCCTGGATGCCGCGCATGTAGCCGAGCGCCACCAGCTCGCGCAGCTCGGCCAGTTCGCCGGCGCTGGGCAGTATTTCGATCGGCGGCGGCACGGGCTCCGGCTCGGCGACGCGGTGCATCCACTGCAGGTCGAGCTGCTGCTGGATGCGTTCGAGCAGCGCCGGGGTATGCACCGGCTTGGCCAGGTAGTCGTTGCAGTAGGCGGCGATGCTGCGCTCGCGGTCGTCGGCGAAGGCGTTCGCCGAGATCACGATGATCGGCGCCTGGGACAGGGCGTTGCGGCGGATCAGCCGGCTGGTCTCGAAGCCGTCCATCTGCGGCATCGACAGGTCCATCAGGATCAGGTCGGGGTTCAGCAGCGCCACCTGGCGGATCGCTTCCTGGCCGCTGGCCGCCTGTTCGACGCGAAAGCCTAGCGGTTCGAGCATGCCGGCCAGTACGCGGCGGTGCTCCAGGTGGTCGTCCACCACCAGCACCAGGCGGCGTGGGCCCTGGTAGCCGATGATGTCGTGCGCCACGTGCACCACTGCCCGGGGCGCGCGCACCTCGGAGAGGAACAGGCGCACCTGGAAGCGGGTGCCCTTGCCCGGCTCGCTGTGCACCGACAGCTCGCCGCCCATCAGCGCGGTGAGCATGCGGGTGATGGTCAGGCCCAGGCCGACGCCGTTGTCCTGGCGCATCAGGTCGCCGCGCTCGAAGGGCTGAAAGATGCGCTCGATCTGCTCCGGCGCGATGCCGATGCCGGTGTCGACGATCTCGAAGCAGGCGGTCTCGCGCAGGTAGCTGACGCGCAGGCGCACCTCGCCGTGTTCGGTGAAGCGCACGGCGTTACCGAGCAGGTTTATCAGGATCTGCCGCACGCGCTTCTCGTCGCCGCGCACCACCGCCGGAATCCGCCCGACCGTCTCCAGGTGGAAGGCCAGGCCCTTTTCGGCCGCCTGTGGGGTGAACATGCGTTCGAGCTGGTCGACGAATTCGGGGAGGGGGATTTCCGAAAGCTCCAGGTGCAGCTTGCCGGCCTCGATCTTGGCCACGTCGAGCAGGCCGTCGATCAGCGACAGCAGGTGCGAGCCGCTGCGGAAGATGGTCGCCAGAGCATCGCGGTGGCGCTCGGGCATGGCCGCGTCGCGCTGCAGGATCTGGGTGTAGCCGAGGATGCTGTTGAGCGGCGTGCGCAGTTCGTGGGACAGGCCGGTGACGTAGCGGCTCTTCGCCGCGTTGGCGCTTTCGGCCAGCACCTTGGCCTTCTGCAGCGCCTCGTCGGTCTTGCCGTGGGCCTCGATCTCCTGCATCAGCAGCAGGGTCTGGCGGTCCGACTCCTGCTGCGCCACCTGGCGGCTCTCGCGGGTCAGGACGATCCACCAGGCGAGCATGCCGGCGAACAGCGAGAGGGTGAGGAAGGCCTTGAGGAAGGCCTGGTACAGGGTCTGCTGCACCTCCGGCGAGTTCGGCACCAGGCCGTGGGAGACCTGGCTGTAGATCAGCGCCAGCGCGCCGAACAGCATCAGCACCAGTAGCGCTAGGAAGCCCAGGTACTGCGCCAGGCGGCTGTGCAGGCGCGGGATGCTGGCCCAGGGGAACAGCCAGTGGAGCAGGCCGTCGACCTGCCGGGACAGCCGCGCGTGGGGCTTGCAGGCGTCGCCGCAGCGGGCGTCGAGCGAGCAGCACAGCGAGCAGATCGGCGTGCTGTAGGCCGGGCAGAAGGCCATGTCCTCGCGCTCGAAGGCGTTGTTGCACAGGCCGCAGCGCGGCGCCTCGCGCACACCCGGCGGGTGGATCAGCGCCGCCGAACTCTGCCGCGCGATGTAGAAGCGCCCGCCGGTGAGCCAGGCCAGCAGCGGCGCGCAGAGGAAGGCCGAGCCCAGCGCCACCATCGGCGAGGCGGCCTGGGCCAGGGCGCCGAACAGGCCGGCGTGGGCCAGCACCGAGAGCAGCGAGGCGATCAGCATGGCGCCGACGCCGACCGGGTTGATGTCGTACAGGTGCGCGCGCTTGAACTCGATGTGCTTAGGCGACAGGCCCAGCGGCTTGTTGATCACCAGGTCGGCGACCAGCGCGCCGATCCAGGCGATTGCGATGTTGGCGTATAGCCCTAGCACTTCCTCGATCGCCTCGAACACGCCCAGCTCCATCAGCATCAGGGCGATGGCGACGTTGAACACCAGCCACACCACCCGTCCCGGGTGGCTGTGGGTAACGCGGGCGAAGAAGTTGGACCAGGCCAGCGAGCCGGCGTAGGCGTTGGTCAGGTTGATCTTCACCTGGCTGACGATGACGAACAGCACCATGGCGCCGAGCGCCCATTCCGGCGACGAGAACACGTAGTGGAAGGCCACCAGGTACATCTGCGTTGGCTCGGCGGCGCGCTCGATGGGAATCTCGTGCTGCAGCGCGAGGAAGGCGAGGAAGGCGCCGGCCAGCATCTTCAGCGCGCCGGGGATGATCCAGCCCGGCCCGGCCATCAGCAGCGCGGCCCACCAGCGCTTGCGGTTGCGCGCGGTCTTCTCCGGCAGGAAGCGCAGGTAGTCGACCTGCTCGCCGATCTGCGTGACCAGGGCCAGGGCCACGGTGCAGGCGGCGCCGAACGACAGCAGGTTGAAGGCGCCGGCCTCGCCCTCGCGGCCGGCGAAGCTGGTCCAGTCGGACAGCGCGCCGGGGTTCTTCAGGATCACGAACAGATAGGGCAGGAACAGCAGCACCAGCCACACCGGCTGGGTCCAGGTCTGCAGGCGGTTGATCAGGGTGATGCCGTAGGCCACCAGGGGAATGATGATCACCGAGCAGATCACGTAGGCCAGGGCCAGCGGCAGGTCGAAGTACAGCTCCAGGGCCAGGGCCATGATCGCCGCCTCGAGGGCGAAGAACAGGAAGGTGAAGCTGGCGTAGATCAGCGAGGTGATGGTCGAGCCGATGTAGCCGAAGCCGGCGCCGCGGGTCAGCAGGTCCATGTCCACGCCGTAGCGCGCCGCGTAGTAGCTGATCGGCAGGCCGGTGAGGAAGATCACCAGGCTCACCGCGAGGATCGCCCACAGGGTGTTGGTGAAGCCGTAGGACAGCGCCAGGGCACCGCCGATGGCTTCCAGGGCGAGGAACGATACGGCGCCCAGGGCGGTGTTTGCGATGCGCAGCTCCGACCACTTGCGGAACGCCCGCGGGGTGAAGCGCAGGGCATAGTCCTCCATGGTCTCGTCGGCGACCCAGCTGTTGTAGTCGCGGCGGATCTTGACGATGCGCTGGGTTCCGGTGGGCTGCACGGTGCGGTTCCTGGTCGATGACATGGGTACTCGCGCCGTCCTTGCGCTGGGTTTCTTGTTGCCGGTGTCTTGGGTCCGGGTCCGGGTCCGGGGCCTGGGGCTTTGGGTGGGAGCGGCCTTGGCCGCGATGGGGCTTGCGGGCATGCATTCGCGGCCGAGGCCGCTCCCACAATCCACGCCGACACCGACACCAGCACGGTTGCAACATCCATGCCCCGGCCTTGCAGCCCTCGCCACGTGCGCGCGGGCTTCTGTCTGGCCGCTGGCCTTGCGCGCAGCGTGCACCAATACGGTGCCTCGGGGCTGTACGTCAGATGACGTATGCGCTTACGTCATGCTGCGTATACCCCGGCGGGAGGGGCGCACGCATTCTTGCGGCGAACCCGGAGCAGACCTGCGCAGACAGGCCGGCGACGACCCAACCGCACGAGGAGCACGACGATGGATGCACAACCGACCCGACTTCTACCCCGCCGGCTGGCGCTGGGCGCCGCCGCGCTCTCGCTGCTGGCCGCCAGTGTGTTCAGCCTGGGCGCCATGGCCGACGCCGCCAACACCACCGGCCTGGCGGTGACCGACACCGAGGTGACCGTCGGCCAGCTGCACTCGGCCACCGGCACCATGGCCATTTCCGAGACCGGTTCGATCCAGGCCGAGCGCCTGGCCATTGAGCAGATCAACGCCTCCGGCGGCATCCTCGGCCGGCAGATCAAGGTGATCCAGGAAGACGGCGCCTCCGACTGGCCGACCTTCGCCGAGAAGGCCAAGAAGCTGCTGGTGGGCGACAAGGTCGCCGCCGTGTTCGGCTGCTGGACCTCGGCCTCGCGCAAGGCGGTGCTGCCGGTGTTCGAGAAGGAGAATGGCCTGCTCTACTACCCGACCTTCTACGAGGGCCTGGAGCAGTCGAAGAACGTCATCTACACCGGCCAGGAGGCGACCCAGCAGATCCTCGCCGGCCTCGACTGGATCGCCAAGGAGAAGGGCGCCAAGACCTTCTACCTGATCGGCTCCGACTACATCTGGCCGCGCACCTCGATGAAGATCGCGCGCAAGCACATCGAGAACGTGCTCGGCGGCGAGGTGGTTGGCGAGGAGTACTACCCGCTGGGCAACACCCAGTTCGGTTCGCTGATCAACAAGGTCAAGCTGAAGAAGCCCGACGTGGTCTTCACCGCCGTGGTCGGCGGCTCCAACGTCGCCTTCTACAAGCAGATGAAGGCCGCCGGCGTGACCTCCGCCAAGCAGAACCTGCTGACCCTGTCGGTCACCGAGGATGAGCTGCTCGGCATCGGCGGCGAGAACATGGAAGGCTTCTACGCCTCCATGAAGTACTTCCAGAGCCTGGACAACCCGAACAACGCCGCCTTCGTCGAGGCCTTCAAGGCCAAGTACGGCAAGGACGCGGTGATCGGCGACGTGACCCAGGCTGCCTACCTCGGCCCGTGGCTGTGGAAGGCCGCGGTGGAGAAGGCCGGCAGCTTCGACGTCGACAAGGTCGCCGCCGCCTCGCCGGGCATCGAGCTGAACACCGCCCCGGAGAGCTACGTGAAGGTGCATGACAACCATCACCTGTGGAGCAAGACCCGCATCGGCCAGGTGCAGAAGGACGGCCAGTTCAAGGTGGTCTACGAGTCCGGCCTGATCGAGCCGAACCCGTTCCCGAAAGGCTACCAGTAAGCGCTGGCTGGGGTGGGGCCTAGTCCCTCACCCCAGCCCTCTCCCATCGGGAGAGGGAGCAAAGCGCGCCGCCGCTTGGCGTCGTGTCTTCCAGTGGCTACGTACAACCCCCTCTCCCCTCGGGAGAGGGCAGGGGTGAGGGCTGAACCGCTCTCGCCATTCTTCCCGCCAGGAGACCATCAACATGGAATGGCTATCGGAATTTGGTGCCATCGCGGCCATGCAGGGCTTCAACGGCTTGTCCGTGTTCTGCGTCCTGCTGCTGATGGCTCTGGGGCTGGCGATCATCTTCGGCCAGATGGGCGTGATCAACATGGCCCACGGCGAGTTCCTCACCATCGGCGCCTACACCACCTTCGTGGTGTCCTCGCTGACCGAACAGTACGCCCCGGCCTTCGGGCCTTACTACTTCTTCTTCGCCATCGCCCTGTCCTTCGTCATCGCCGGCGCCATCGGCTGGCTGGTGGAGTGGGCGATGATCAGCAAGCTCTACCACCGGCCGCTGGACACCCTGCTGGCGACCTGGGGCCTGTCCCTGGTGATGCAGCAGGCGTTCCGCTCGATCTTCGGTGCGCGCGAGGTCAGCGCCACCCTGCCGGAGTGGCTGATGGGCTCGTGGAACCCCACCGAGGCCATCGACATCCCGCGCAACGGCCTGTTCGTCATGGGCCTGACCATTCTCCTCACCGCCACCATCTTCCTCATGCTGTACCGCTCGCGCTGGGGCCTGCAGGTGCGCGCCACCATGCAGAACCGGGTGATGAGCCGCGCCGTGGGGATCAACACCAAGCGCGTCGACCGCATGACCTTCGCCCTCGGCTGCGGCGTGGCCGGGGTGGCCGGCGCGGCCTTCACCACCATCGGCTCCACCGGCCCGACCGCGGGCGGGTTGTACATCGTCGACACCTTCCTGGTGGTGGTCTTCGGCGGCGCGGCCAGCCTGCTCGGCACCATCGCCTCGGCGTTCACCATCGCCCAGGCCCAGTCGATCATGGAGTTCTTCATGAGCGGCTCGATGGCCAAGGTGCTGACCCTGTCGGCGGTGATCCTGATCCTGATGATGCGCCCGCAGGGACTGTTCTCGATCAAGGTGCGCAAATGAGCGGCAACGCTGTCACCCCTCTCCCGCCGGGAGAGGGGCCGGGGGTGAGGGGCGGGCTCCGCGCTGCCGCCATCTCCCTCGCCCTGACCCTCTCCCAGGGGGAGAGGGAACGTTCAAGCATGAGGACCCGCAGATGAACCCGACTCTCGACAAACTTCTGGGCGGCAAGCAGGGCGCCATCGGCCTGGCGGTGCTCGCCGTGCTGATTCTGGTGGTGTTCCCGCTGGCGCTGGACGCCTTCCGCCTGAACATGGTCGGCAAGTACCTGACCTACGCCTTCGTCGCCGTCGGCCTGGTGCTGTGCTGGGGCTACGGCGGCATCCTCAGCCTCGGCCAGGGCATCTTCTTCGGCCTCGGCGGCTACTGCATGGCGATGTTCCTCAAGCTCGAGGCTTCCGACCCGGAGAGCACCAAGATCCAGTCCACCCCCGGCATCCCGGACTTCATGGACTGGAACCAGATCACCGAGTTGCCGATGCTCTGGCAGCCGTTCCACAGCTTCGGTTTCACCGTGCTGGCGGTGATCGCGGTGCCGGTGCTGCTGGCGCTGGTGATCGGTCTGACCATGTTCAAGCGCCGCGTCGGCGACGTGTACTTCTCCATCGTCACCCAGGCCATCGCGCTGATCCTCACCGTGCTGATCATCGGCCAGCAGGGCTTCACCGGCGGGGTCAACGGCATCACCGACCTGCGCACCCTGATGGGCTGGGACATCCGCACCGACGAGGCCAAGCTGATCCTGTACTTCGTCAGTGCCTTCCTGCTGTTCGGCTGCATCCTGCTGGCGCGCTTCATCATCGCCTCCAAGCTCGGCCGCCTGCTGCTGGCGATGCGCGACAAGGAAGAGCGGGTGCGCTTCTCCGGCTACGACGTGGCCAGCTTCAAGATCTTCGTGTTCTGCGTCGGCGCCGCCTTCGCTGCCATCGGCGGGGCGATGTTCACCCTGCAGGTCGGCTTCATGTCGCCGAGTTTCGTCGGCATCGTGCCGTCGATCGAGATGGTCATCTTCGCCGCCGTCGGCGGGCGCCTGTCGCTTCTCGGCGCGGTGTACGGCGCGCTGCTGGTCAACTTCGGCAAGACCTACTTCTCCGAGAGCTTCCCCGAGCTGTGGCTGTACCTGATGGGCGGCCTGTTCATCGTCGTGGTGATGTACTTCCCCAACGGCATCGCCGGCCTGTGGGACAGCCACGGCAAGCGCTGGCTGGCACGCCTGATGCCGGCGAAGAAGGCTCCGGCGGTGGTCGAGCCGCCGGCCAGGCCCATCGCCAAGGCCGCACCCACTCCCGAACTGGAGACCACCCCATGAGCCCGAATCCAACCGGCTTCCAGATGCCCAAACCGGTGCTGGCCATCGAGGGCCTGACCGTGTCCTTCGACGGCTTCAAGGCGGTCGACGACCTCAACCTGTACATCGACCGCAACGAGGTGCGCGTGGTCATCGGCCCCAACGGCGCCGGCAAGACCACGGTGCTCGACCTGATCTGCGGCAAGACCAAGGCCACCGCCGGCAGCATCCAGTTCGAGAACCGCGAGCTGACCAGGATGCGCGAGTTCGACATCGTCCGCGCCGGCGTCGGGCGCAAGTTCCAGAACCCGTCGATCTACGAGAACCTGACGGTGTTCGAGAACCTGGAGATGTCCTACCCGGCCGGGCGCAAGGTGTTCGGCGCGCTGTTCTTCAAGCGCTCGCAGGCGGTGATCGAGCGGGTCGAGCAGGTGGCGGCGGAGATCATGCTCGGCGAGCACCTGCATATGCAGGCGGACCTGCTCTCCCACGGCCAGAAGCAGTGGCTGGAGATCGGCATGCTGCTGATGCAGGACCCGCAGCTGCTGATGCTCGACGAGCCGGTGGCCGGCATGAGCGTCAGCGAGCGGGTGGCCACCGCCGAGCTGCTCAAGCGCATCAGCCAGGGCCGTTCGGTGCTGGTCATCGAGCACGACATGGAGTTCGTCAAGAGCATCGCCCACAAGGTCACCGTGCTGCACCAGGGCAAGGTGCTGGCCGAGGGCAGCATGGACGCGGTGCAGAGCAATCCCAAGGTCATCGAGGTGTACCTGGGGCACTGACAGCTCCCCTCTCCCTCCGGGAGAGGGGCCGGGGGTGAGGGTGATTCGAGTTGCACATCCCTCACCCTGACCCTCTCCCGGGGGGAGAGGGTACGGATTGCGTGGCGCCCGGCTCATGGCTGGGGGTCTTCTGAAGGAGTATCGGTAATGTTCCAGATCAGCAACCTCGTCTCCGGCTACGGCCAGAGCCAGATCCTCCACGAACTCAACCTCGACGTGGCGAAGAAGGACATCGTCGCCGTGATGGGCCGCAACGGCATGGGCAAGACCACCCTGTTCAAGAGCCTGATGGGCGTGCTGCCGCAGTGGGGCGGGCAGATCAGCGTCGACGGCCGGGACATCTCCAAACTGGAGACCCACCAGCGGGTCGAGGCCGGCATCGCCTACGTGCCGCAGGGGCGGATGATCTTCCCCAGCATGACCGTACTGGAGAACATCCAGACCGGCCTGCCGGCGTCGGCCAGGGGCAAGGTGCCGGACGACCTCTACGCGCTGTTCCCGGTGTTGCAGGAGATGCGCCACCGCAAGGGCGGCAACCTCTCCGGCGGCCAGCAGCAACAGCTGGCCATCGCCCGCGCGCTGGCCACAAACCCCAAGGTGCTGCTGCTCGACGAGCCGACCGAGGGCATCCAGCCGTCGATCATCAAGGACATCGCCCGCACCCTGAAGGAGATCCGCAACCTGCGCGACCTGACCATCGTCGTCTCCGAGCAGGTGCTGTCCTTCACCATGGAAATCGCCGACCGCTTCCTGGTCATCGAGAAGGGCAAGTTCGTGGTCGAGGAAGCGCGCGACAAGGTCGACGAGGCGACCATCAGCCGCTACCTCTCCGTGTGACGACGCACCCCGCGTAGCCCGGATTCCGTCCGGGCCGCAAGACAGACTCCCCCGTTTTACGGCCGGCGTGTTCTCCATGCGCCGGCCGCTTTTTCGCGCCCGCGAAAAAGCGTCGCAAGCCCCGCCGTTGCTGGCGCCGGCCATACGTCATCCGACGTATTTCCCGCCTCGCCGCGCTCCCCGAGACTGGCCACCGTACCCCGGCGCGCAGACGCCAGGCACCCACCACTGGTCCCAGGAGCACTGTCATGACCGATACCCTGATCAAGGTCGACCTCAACCAGGCCGCCACCGAGAACGAACAAGTCCACAACCGCTGGCACCCGGACATCCCGATGGCCTGCTGGGTCAAGCCGGGCGACGACTTCATCCTGGAGACCTACGACTGGACCGGCGGCGCGATCAAGAACGACGATGACGCCAGCGACGTGCGCGACGTCGACCTGTCCACCGTGCACTACCTGTCCGGCCCGGTGGGTGTGCATGGCGCCCAGCCGGGCGACCTGCTGATCGTCGAGCTGCTCGACATCGGCGCCAAGGCCGAGTCGCAGTGGGGCTTCAACGGCTTCTTCTCGAAGAACAACGGCGGCGGCTTCCTCACCGACTACTTCCCGTCCGCGCAGAAGTCGATCTGGGACTTCGAGGGCATGTTCACCAAGAGCCGGCACATCCCCGGCGTGCGCTTCGCCGGCCTGATCCACCCCGGCCTGATCGGCTGCCTGCCGGACCACAAGATGCTCGCCGAGTGGAACCGCCGCGAGCAGGAACTGATCGACAGCAACCCGACCCGCGTGCCGCCGCTGGCCAACCCGCCGTTTTCCTCCACCGCGCACATGGGCAAGCTCACCGGCGCCGCCCGCGACATGGCCGCCGCCACAGGCGCGCGCACCGTGCCGCCGCGCGAGCACGGCGGCAACTGCGACATCAAGGACCTGTCGCGCGGCTCGAAGATCTTCTTCCCGGTCTATGTCGACGGCGCCGGCCTGTCGGTGGGCGACCTGCACTTCAGCCAGGGCGACGGCGAGATCACCTTCTGCGGCGCCATCGAGATGGCCGGCTGGGTGCACATGAAAGTCGAGCTGATCAAGGGCGGCATGGCCAAGTACGGCATCAAGAACCCGATCTTCAAGCCCAGCCCGATCGTGCCGACCTACAACAACTTCCTGATCTTCGAAGGCATCTCGGTCGACGACGCCGGCAAGCAGCACTACCTGGACGTCAACCTGGCCTACCAGCAGGCCTGCCTCAACGCCATCAACTACCTGACCAAGTTCGGCTACTCGCCGGCCCAGGGCTACTCGCTGCTCGGCTCGGCGCCGGTGCAGGGGCACATCAGCGGCGTGGTCGACATCCCCAACGCCTGCGCCACCCTGTGGCTGCCGACCGACATCTTCGAGTTCGACATCAATCCCAGCGCGAGCGGCCCGACCAAGTACCTGGACGGCAGCATCGACATGCCCATCGCCTACGACAAGTGAGGCCGGCACGCACGGCGCCGTAGGGTGCGCCGTGCGCACCGAATTTATCGAGGAACGCTGCCATGCCGATCTACGAATACGACTGCCCGCACTGCGGCGACTTCACCATGCTGCGGCCGATGGCCGAGCGCGACACCCCCTGCGCCTGCCCCTACTGCGAGACAGAAAGCGCGCGGGTGATCCTCAGCGCCCCGGGCCTGGCCACCATGCCCGGCAGCCAGCGCCGCGCCATCGAGACCAACGAGCGCTCGCGCCACGCGCCGCAGACCCTCGAAGAGTACAAGGCCAACCGCAAGCACCCGGCCGGCTGCAGCTGCTGCGGCCCGAGCAAGCCGGTCGAGCGGACCAGGGCCAACCCCCACGGCCTCAAGGCCAGCCCCTCGGCGCGGCCGTGGATGATCAGCCACTGAGGCTGTTTATTGGGTCCCCGCCTGCGCGGGGATGACGTGGGGCACGGGCATCACCTTTCCACCGTCATTCCCGCGCAGGCGGGAACCCAGAGGCACAGCGCTGCGGCATTGCCCGGCACGACCTGATCCCCGGTGGAAGACGCTTCGCGCTTTTCCACCCTACGAAGCGAGGAGTCATTTATGCGCCACGGCGATATTTCCAGCAGTCCCGATACCGTCGGCGTCGCCGTCGTCAACTACAAGATGCCGCGCCTGCACAGCAAGGCCGAAGTGCTCGACAACGCGCGCAAGATCGCCGAGATGATCAAGGGCATGAAGCTCGGCCTGCCGGGCATGGACCTGGTGGTGTTCCCCGAGTACAGCACCATGGGCATCATGTACGACAAGGACGAGATGATGGCCACCGCCGCCACGGTGCCGGGCGAGGAGACCGCGATCTTCTCCGCCGCCTGCCGCGAGGCGAAGACCTGGGGCATCTTCTCGCTCACCGGCGAGCGCCACGAGGAACACCCGCACAAGGCGCCGTACAACACCCTCATCCTGATCAACGACCAGGGTGAAATCGTGCAGAAGTACCGCAAGTGCATTCCCTGGTGCCCGATCGAGGGCTGGTATCCGGGCGACCGCACCTACGTCTCCGAAGGCCCCAAGGGCATGAAGATCAGCCTGATCATCTGCGACGACGGCAACTACCCGGAAATCTGGCGCGACTGCGCGATGAATGGCGCCGAGCTGATCGTGCGCTGCCAGGGCTACATGTACCCGGCCAAGGACCAGCAGGTGCTGATGGCCAAGACCATGGCCTGGGCCAACAACTGCTATGTGGCGGTGGCCAACGCCACCGGTTTCGACGGCGTGTACAGCTACTTCGGCCATTCCGCGCTGATCGGCTTCGACGGCCGCACCCTCGGCGAATGCGGCGAGGAGGAGATGGGCATCCAGTACGCCCAGCTGTCGGTCTCGCAGATCCGCGACGCACGCGCCAACGACCAGTCGCAGAACCACCTGTTCAAGCTGCTGCACCGTGGCTACACGGGCGTGTACAACTCCGGCGACGGCGACAAGGGCGTGGCCGACTGCCCGTTTGAGTTCTACCGCACTTGGGTGCTGGACGCACAGAAGGCCCAGGAGGATGTGGAGAAACTGACCCGCTCGACCATCGGCGTGGCCGACTGCCCGGTGGGCGAGTTGCCGCATCCAGGCAAGGAGCGTTTCGCGTAGGGTGTCGCGGGGCCGCCTAGGCCGTGCGCACCATGAGAGCTTGCGGTGCGCACGGCCTAGGCGGCCCCGCGACACCCTACCGGTGACCATCCCATGCCTTTCGCCAACGACCTGATCGAACACAACCGCCAGCAGCTGGACGAAGTGCCGGCTGCCCGCCTGCAGTCGCGCTTCCTGTTCGAACCGGCCAAGGTCATGGCCCTGCTGCGCGAGCGTATCGTCGGCCAGGACGCGGTGCTGGAGCAGGTCGAGGCGCTGCTCAAGGTGGTCAAGGCCGATATCGGCGAGTGTGAGCGGCCGCTGTCGGTCAACCTGTTCATGGGCCCCACCGGCGTCGGCAAGACCGAGGTGGTGCGCCTGCTGGCCCAGGCCATCCACGGCCGTGCCGACGCCTTCTGCCGCATCGACATGCATACCCTGGCCCAGGAGCACTACGCCGCCGCGCTGACTGGCGCGCCGCCGGGCTATGTCGGCAGCAAGGAGGGCACTACCCTGTTCGACGCCGAGGCCATCGCCGGCACATTCGGCCGCCCCGGCATCGTGTTGTTCGACGAGCTGGAGAAGGCCAGCCCCGAGGTACTGCGTAGCCTGCTCGGCGTGCTGGAGAACGGCCGCCTGACCCTCACCGCCGGCAGCCGTACCCTGGATTTCCGCAACAGCCTGATCTTCATGACCAGCAACGTCGGCGCCCAGCCGGTGCAGCGCCTGCGCGAGCGCTTCGCCCGGGGCTGGCGCAGCTGGCTGGGCCTGCGCGCCGACGAGGCCGGCGAGCGCGAGCGGGCGCTCATGCGCAGCTTCGACCCGGAATTCCTCAACCGCATCGACCGCATCCTCGACTTCCAGAGCCTCGACGACGACTGGCTGGAGGCGCTGCTGGAGATCGAGCTGACCAAGCTCAACCAGCGCCTGGGTCGCCAGGGCCGCTCGCTGTGGCTGGAGGAGGGCGCGGTCGAGTGGCTGTGCCGCGCCCACGACGCGCGCTATGGCGCCCGCGCCCTGGCGCGGCGGGTGCGGACCGAGCTGGAGCCGGCCATCGCCGACTGCGTGCTGCAGGACCCGGCGGCGATCCGCCTGCGCGCGCAAGCCAATGAAGACGGGTTGCGTGTGGTGGTCGAGCACGACCGGTCGAACGGTTAAACTGGCGTCTTTCCGTTTCTGGTTGCTCCGCCATGTCCTTCGAACCCCTCGGCCTGATCGAACCCCTGCTGCGTACCCTGGAGGCGCTCGACTACCGCGAGCCAACGCCGGTGCAGAAGCAGGCCATTCCCGCCGTGCTCAAGGGGCGCGACGTGCTCGCCGCAGCGCAGACCGGCACCGGCAAGACCGCCGGCTTCGCCCTGCCGCTGCTGCAGAAGCTGACCATGGAGGGCTCGCAGGTAGCGGCCAACTCGGTGCGCGCGCTGGTGCTGGTGCCGACCCGCGAACTGGCCGAGCAGGTGGCCCAGGCCGTGCAGCAGTACGCGCAGAACCTGCCGCTGCGCACCTATACGGTGTACGGCGGGGTCAGCATCAACCCGCAGATGATGAAGCTGCGCAAGGGCATCGACCTGCTGGTGGCCACCCCCGGTCGCCTGCTCGACCTGTACCGGCAGAACGCGGTGCGCTTCGATCAGCTGCAGGCGCTGGTGCTGGACGAGGCCGACCGCATGCTCGACCTCGGCTTTGCCAAGGAGCTGGACGAGCTGTTCAGCGCACTGCCGCGCAAGCGCCAGACCCTGCTGTTCTCCGCCACCTTCTCCGACGCCATCCGGCAGATGGCCAAGGAGCTGCTGCGCGACCCGCTGTCCATCGAGGTCAGCCCGCGCAATGCGGCTGCCAAGAGCGTCAAGCAGTGGCTGGTGACGGTGGACAAGAAGCGCAAGAGCGAGCTGCTGCTGCACCTGTACCGCGAGCGCGGCTGGGACCAGCTGCTGGTGTTCGCCAAGACCCGCAAGGGCGTCGACGAGCTGGAGCAGCTGCTGTTGGCCGAAGGTATCGCTGCCGACTCGATCCACGGCGACAAGCCGCAACCGTCGCGCCTGCGTGCCTTGCAGCGCTTCAAGGCCGGTGAAGTCCGTGTGCTGGCCGCCACCGACGTGGCTGCGCGCGGCCTGGACATCAGCGAGCTGCCGCGGGTGGTCAACCTCGACCTGCCGATCGTCGCCGAGGACTACGTGCACCGCATCGGCCGTACCGGTCGCGCCGGTGCCAGCGGCGAGGCGGTGTCGCTGGTCTGCGCCGACGAAGTCGAGCTGCTGGCGGCCATCGAGACGCTGATCGGCCAGATCATCCGCCGCGAGGACGAGCCGGGCTTTGTGCCGGATCATCGGGTGCCGCAGACCGCCCCCGGCGGCGCGGTACTGAAGAAGCCGAAGAAGCCCAAGGTCAAAGTGATCCCCGGCGCCGGCAAGGGCAAGATCCACATGGGCAACTGGTTCGAGGCCGATGATGACAAGCCGAAGGCCAAGGCCGTGCGCGCGGTGCCCAAGTTCGGCGAGAAGCCGCGGCCGAAGAAGAAGTAGGCCCCGCGCTCAGTCCTGGCGCAGCTGGCCGACCGCCGCGTCGGTCATGTCGTAGATCACCAGGCACAGGTGCTCAATGCGGCCCTGGGCGGCGGCCAGCGGCAGGATGGTCAGGTTCTGGTACATGAAGTCGGCCTGGCCGGTGATCGGCCGGTAGCTCTTGAAACGCATCAGGTAGGGCCGCTGCTGCCACAGGCTGAAGGCGCGGGTGCCCAGGCGCAGCACGGTGCCGACCTTGCGCTCCAGCCAGGGCCGGTCGATCTCCGGGAACAGCTCGAACAGCACCCGCCCCTGGGCCTGGTCGGCGCCCAGGCCCGAGTGGTTCTCCATGAAGCTGTTCCACACCTCGACCCGGTACTCGCGGTCCAGCACCAGCACGCCCACGTCCAGGCACTGGACGATGTCGAGCAGCCAGTGCAGCTCCTGCAGGTCGATCTGTGCGCGTTCGCCCATCGGCTCACTCCATCAGGTGCTGGATCTTGCCGGTCAGCCGCGGCACCGAGTCCTCGGTGAACAGCAACAGCAGATCGAAGTGCACGGCGTGGTTCTCCAGGCCGTAACTGATTTCCACCGCCAGGGTCTGGCGCCAGCGCTCGCGGTTGAGCTGGATCAGCTCGCCGACCCGGGCGTGCTGGCCGAGCAGTTGCGGATGGCCCTGGGAGAAACGGATGTCCAGCTGCTCGGCGATGCCGGACAGGCAGGCGCCGATCAGGATGCTGGCCAGGTCCAGCAGCATCTCCGAGGTGTCGTTCTCGTTGTCCGGCTGCCAGCCGAGCAGACGGGCGATGTCGGCCACCTCCGAGTCGTGGAACAGCAGCAGTGCCTCGCCGGCGATGGCCTCGCCGATGAAGCCCTGGCACACGGCGCTGAGGTGCTCGCCGCGGCGGGCGTCCTCCAGGGCCATGTGCAGCTCGCTGACCTCGAACAGGTTGACCGCCGGGATCGGCAGACGCACGAACACCCCCAGCTCCTCGGCCAGCAGCGCGGCGGCGCGGCCCATGGCGACGTTGCTGACCTCGCGCAGGGCGTCGCGGAAGCCGACCCTGAAGGCCAGCTCCTTGCGTGCCGGAGGCGGCTCCTCAGTGGCGGGGGGCTGGAACAGGCCGAGGCTGCGCAGGGTCTCGCGCAGCTCGTCGGCCGGCGCCGGCTTGCGGATGAAACCCAGGGCGCCGAGTTCGGCGACCCGCCGCTGGGCTTCCTCCTGGATGTCGCCGGAAACCACCACGATGCGGCAGGCATGGCCCTCCTCGCGGACCTTGGCCAGTACCTGGTAGCCGTCCATCACCGGCATGGTCAGGTCCAGCAGCACCACCTGGCCCAGGCCCTGGCGGATCGCGGCCATGGCTTCCTCGCCCTGGCTGGCCTGGGTGATGGACACCGGCCACTCGGGGGGCAGGGCGCGGATCAGTTGCTTGCGCGCCATGGTGGAGTCGTCGCAGACCAGCAGTGGGAGCACGTGGACACCTGCAAGAAGATCGATAGCGCAAGCATAGACCTCGGCGCCGCGCGTTGGTCGCATCGTTATGCGTGTCTTGAGGTGTTTTCGGCGGCGGTTCGGGCCGCTCGGGGTGCTAGGCGTTCTGCTGCTGCGGGGCATCCAGCGCCTTCAGCTCCTGGCGCACCTCGGCCAGGCAGGCCTGGTGCAGGTTGCGATAGTGCCTCGGCGCGCGCCGCGCGTACTGCTCGATCTGCTCCAGCTGGCCGCGGGCCTCGGCGTCGCGGCCGGCCCGGCGCAGCAGCAGGGCGTAGTGGTAGCGGGCCTCGGGGCCGGCGAAGTGGCCGAGCAGGGCGTGGAATTCTTCTTCGGCCTTGGCCAGTTCGCCGAGCGCGGTCAGGGCCCGGGCGTAGAGCAGGTGGCCTTCGCTGGAGCGGTATTGCGGATTGTGCTGGATCAGTTGGTCCAGGGTGTCGCGGCAGCCGGTGGCGTCGTGCTGGGCGAGCTGCGCCCGGGCGAGGCCGAGCATGATGTCCGGCGCGTGGCTGTGGACGCCGCGCAGGGCCGCGCGGTAGTGCTCGGCGGCTTCCGCGGCTCGGTCCAGGCGCAGCAGCTCGTCGGCCAGCTGTACCCGCGTCTCGCGGGTGTCGCTCTGCTCCAGCGCATCGAACAGGGCGCGCAGGTGGCGCTCGGGGTCGAGGCGGTCGTGCAGCTGGTTGAGGGTGCGGCGCCCGCGGCGGCTGCGCAGCAGGTCCGGGGCCATGATGCCGAGGAAGTAGATGAGGCAGCCGAGGCCCGGCAGGGCGATGATCAGGTACAGCCAGTAGCGCTCCTGGCCGCTGCGGACCACGTGCAGACCGCAGGCGACCTGGCAGGCGATGAGCAACACAGCGAGCAGGGGCATGGGCGGGACATCCTTGGCGGGTGGGCGCCTTGTGTAGCACGGCGCCGTGCCATTGTCACCGCGCCGCGCCGGCTTATGTGCGGTCCACCCACTTCGGCGCGGCGGTCGGCTGCCAGGCGTCCATCAGGTCGAGCAGTTCGCCCGGCGACTCGCTGACCTGGAGGATGGTGCGGTGCTGCTCGCGGACGAAGCGCTCGGCCACCAGGTGGTCGAGGAACTCGGTCAGGCGCGAGTAGAAGCCGTCCACTTCGAGCAGGCCGAGCGGCTTGGCGTGGTAGCCGAGCTGGCCCCATGTCCAGACCTCGAACAGCTCTTCCAGGGTGCCCAGGCCGCCGGGCAGGGAGATGAAGGCGTCGGCCAGCTCGGCCATGCGCGCCTTGCGCGCGTGCATGCCGTCGACCACTTCCAGGCGGGTCAGCCCCTTGTGGCCGATCTCGGCGCGTTCCAGGCTCTGCGGGATGATGCCGATCACCTCGCCGCCCGCGGCCAGCGCGGCGTCGGCGACCACGCCCATCAGGCCGACCGCGCCGCCGCCGTAGACCAGGGTCAGGCCGCGCTCGGCCAGGCTGCGGCCGAGGTTCTCGGCGGCTTCGCGGTAGATCGGGCGGGCGCCGGGGCTGGCGCCACAGAACACGCAGACGGACTTCAGGTTCATGCAGGGGCTCCCATGGTCGTGAAGGGCGCACAGGGTAACCCTGTCCAATCGGTCAGGCGAGTTGTTCCGGGCAGGTACCGCTGGCGCCGGCGGCATACGCGGCCAGCATGGCGTGCAGGAAATGCGGGGTGGACATGGCGGGTTCTCCGGGATGGTCTGGCGGCCAGACTACGCCCGGGGCGGCGGGGCTTCCCGTTGATTGTTTCGATCAGGCCCATAGCCGGGCCGCTGGCCACGGCGTCCGTTCAACATCGAGCGAGCTGGTGCTATGCAAGGCAAAACAGACTCTCAGCGTGGCAGTGAGGTCAGGTCCTTATACGGGCGTTCGGCGAAGAAGCGCTCCAGCCAGGGCTGGTAGTGGGCCAGGGTGCGCGGTGGGATGTAGATCTGCTGCGCCTCGATGAACAGGGCGATGACCTCGGGGCGGCGGGCGATCTCGTCGATCCGGCGCACCAGCTCGGCGCCCTCGGCGTTGCGGCTGCAGTAGATGCCGCTGAGGTAGGGCGAGCCGACCTCGGCCAGCGGCAGCAGGCTCAGGCCCCGCGCCAGGCCCTGCTGGCGCTGCACGTACTGCACCACCTCGGCGTAGTCCAGCAGGTAGTCGATGCGCCCGCGTTCGAGCATGCCGTAGAGGTTGCTGCCGGCGCTGCTGGTCTGGATGCGCTGCAGCTGGGGCTGCGCCTCGGGGGCCTGCAGCAGCGGGTCGAGCACCGGCCCGTAGCTGCGGTCGCGGACCAGCCCGCCGCGCAGGCGCTTGTCGCGCAGCAGCTCGCGCAGCGACACCTCGTCCCGGCCTGCTGCGAAGCGCTGCACGTCCTCGCTACGCACCACCAGCTGGTGCGGCATGGCGACGAACAGGTCGACGTAGTAGCCGTGGCGGTCGCGCTCTGGGGTGCGGAAGGTCGGCAGGAAGCAGCTCAGCGGCTCGCGCTTGAGCTGTTCCAGGCCGCGGGTGAGGTTGTTCAGGCGGTAGTGGTGGCGGTATTCCGGGAGGCGCTCGACGATCTGCTGCAGCAGATCGACCATGATGCCGCCGTCCGGCTGGTTGTCGCGCTCGTTGATCAGGCCCGGCCACGGGCTCATGTTCCAGGTCACGTCCAGCGGCTGCGCCGTTTCGCCGCGCACCGGCAGGGACAGCGTCAGCAGGACGAGCAGCAGGGGGACGAGGCGAGCGGGCATGCGGGACACTTCGGCGAAGGGCGGGGCCAGTCTAGCAAGGCGGGAAGGGGCTGCCCGTGCGCCCCGTCTCGGTGGCGCATCGCGGCGGCGGCCTTCAGTCGCTGCCCTGGCCGATGCCGCGCCAGTGCTTGGCGCCGATGAAGATGAAGCGCAGCTGCTGGATCATCTTGGCTTCCGGCGTGAGGTGCGCGGGCAGCGCCTCGGCGGGCGGGTCGATCAGCTCGGGCAAGGTGGCGAACACGGTCTTCACCACCAGGTCGGAAACAATGTCCAGCGCGGGCTCGTCCAGGTGCGGCGTGCGGTTCATCAGCTTGAGGTCGGCGGCCAGGTCGTCGGTGATCCGCTGGCGCAGGTGGCCGATGGCCTGGCGCACCGGCTGCGAGCCGCCGTACTGCTCGCGGGCGAGGAACAGGAACTGGCTGCGGTTGTCGCTCACCGCGTCGAGGAAGATGCGCGCGCTGGCCTCGATGATGCTGCCCATCTCGAACTGGCTGCGGCGCACCTCGCGCAGGGTGCTGCGGAAGGTGGCGTCGACCTCGGCGACCAGCGCCAGGCCCAGTTCGTCCATGTCTTGGAAGTGCCGGTAGAAGCCGGTCGGCACGATGCCGGCGGTGCGGCTGACTTCGCGCAGGCTCAGGCTGCCGAAGCCGCGGCCGCTGTCCATCAGGCTGCGGGCGGCATCCATCAGGGCGTGGCGGGTCTGCTGTTTCTGTTCTGCGCGTGGCGACATGGCGTTCAGGGACGATGACGGCTTAGCGGGGCACTCTAGCATCTTGTCGCCGGCGAATCACAGTGAGTGAACAAGTGTTTACTGAGATATGAGGCTTCTGGTATTTTTGTGAACACTTGTTCACTGGAATTGCCGTATGCCCGTCTTGCCCCTTTCCCTCGTCCGTCGCTCCGCGCCCTGGCTGGAGCCCCTGCGACTGCTGGCCGCGCGCGCCTGGCTGCGCGAGGCGGAGGTGGACGCCGTGCTGGGCTGGTTGCACCCGGCCTGGCGCCTGAACCGTGTGTTCGCCCGGGTGATCGGGCGCGAGTGGGTCAGCGACGACCTGCTGGCGCTGCGCCTGCGCTGCAACGGCAACGCCCGCGGCTGGCGGCCCGGCCAGCACGTCCAGCTGCATCTGGAGCTGGGCGGCGTGCGCCATGGGCGCAGCTACAGCCTGACCCGGGTCGACCCGGACGGCTGCGTCGAACTGGGCATCCGCCGCCAGCCTGGCGGGCGTATCTCCAACCATGTGCTCGATCACCTGCCGGTGGGCGCGGTGGTGGAGCTGGGCCAGGCCGCGGGCGAACTGCATTGGCCGGAGCGCGCGGCCGGGGTCGGCCTGCTGGCGGCGGGCAGCGGCATCACGGCGCTGCTCGGCCTGATGCGCGAGGCGCTGGCGCGCGGTTACGCGGCGCCGGTAACCCTGCTGCACTACGTGCGCGAGGCCGGACAGCGCGCCTACCAAGGGGAGCTGCAGCAACTGATGCGGCGCCATCCCAACCTGCAGGTGCGCTGGCTGCTGACCGGCCCGGATGCGCCGGCCGATGCCCGGGGCGGGCGCTTCCAGCCTGGCCACCTGCTCGGCATGAGCGGCTTCGAGCTGCTCGCCTGCGGACCGGCGGGCTTCGTCGAGGCGGTGCGCAACGGCTGGGACGGCGTGCTGCAGAGCGAGGCCTTCAGCCCGCTGCGCCGCGTGCTCGAGCCCGGCCAGGCGGTGCGCCTGGACTTCTTCCGCAGCCGCCTGGAGGCGAACGGCGACAGCGCCCGCAGCCTGCTGGAGCAGGCCGAGGCGCATGGCCTGCGCCCGGCCCACGGCTGCCGCCAGGGCATCTGCGCCAGCTGTACCTGCCTGCTGCTCGGCGGCGCCGTGCGCGACCTGCGCAGCGGCGAGGTGTTCGCCGAGCCGGGGCAGCCTATCCGCCCCTGCGTCAGCGCCCCGCTGGGCGATGTACGAATCGACCTGTAGGAGTGCCGCGATGCGCACCGACCGTGAACTGAACCCCGCCGAACTGGACGCCTTCGCCGCCGAACTGGACCAGCTGCGCCGGACGACCCTGGCCGACCTGGGCGAGGCCGACGCCCGCTACATCCGCCGGGTGCGCGCCGCCGTGCGCTTCTGCTGCTGGAGCGGGCGGGCGCTGCTGATGCTGGGTTGGTTCCCGCCCACCTGGCTGCTCGGCAGCCTGCTGCTGGGGCTGGGCAAGATTCTCGAAAACATGGAGCTGGGCCACAACGTGATGCACGGCCAGTACGACTGGATGAACGATCCCGAGCTGGCCGGCCGCGCCTACGAGTGGGACATCGTCGGCCCCGGCGACTTCTGGCGGCACACCCACAACCACGTGCACCACACCTGGACCAACGTGCTGGGCATGGACGACGACGTCGGCTACGGCGTGGTGCGGCTGTTCCCCGAGCAGCGCTGGCGGCCGTTCTATCGCTGGCAGCCGCTGTGGGTGACCCTGCAGGCGATGCTGTTCCAGTACGCGGTTGGCATCCAGCACCTGCGCCTGGACAAGTGGTACAAGGGCAAGATAAGCGGTGACGAGGTGCGCCCGCTGGCCCGCCGCTTCGGCGACAAGGTGCTGCGCCAGTGGGGCAAGGACTATGCGTTCTTCCCGCTACTGGCCCTGGTCTGCGGCGCCAACGCCCTGGCGGTGCTGGCCGGCAACCTGCTGGCCAACCTGCTGCGCAACCTGTGGACCTTCCTGGTGATCTTCTGCGGCCACTTCACCGAGCGCGCCGCGGTGTTCCCCAAGGAGTCGGTGGAAGGCGAGAGCCGCGGCCACTGGTACCTGCGCCAGCTGCGTGGTTCCAGCAATCTGGAGGGCGGCAGGATGTTCCACATCCTCACCGGCAACCTCAGCCACCAGATCGAGCACCACCTGTTCCCCGACCTGCCGGCGCGGCGCTACGCCGAGCTGGCGCCGCGGGTGCGCGAGATCGCCGCCCGCTACGGCCAGGTCTACAACAGCGGGCGGCTGTCGGCGCAGTTCGGCAGCGTGCTCAGGCGCATCTGGGTCTACCGGCTGCCGTCGCCGATGCAGGCTGATCTGTAGGGTGCGCCATGCGCACCACCTGCACGGAGGATCGGTGCGCGCGGCGCACCCTACGGGGCCGAGTGCGGAGTCGGCCTATTCGGCGATGAACAGGCAGGTCAGGTAGCGGTTGCTGAAGCCGTAGCGCAGCATCGCCGCGAGGCGCGAGAACAGGTAGGTGGGGTGGCGCCGGTAGTAGCCGAGCACCGCGTTGCCGACCCCTTCCGAGCGGTGGCGCTTGGCGTGATCCGGGCGGCGCGAGAACAGGCCGCGGAACTGCCACCACTGGATCTGCTCCAGCTCCTGTTCGCTCGGGCGCAGGCGATGGCGGCGGAACAGGGCGAGGAACGAGCGGCGGCTGAAGTCGTGCAGGTGGTGCGGGTTGCCGTCCAGGGTCGGGGTGATCGGCACCGAGGCGATCACCCGGCCGCCCGCCGTCAGCAGCCGCGCGTAGTTGGCCACCAGGCACACCGGATCGGGCAGGTGCTCGATGGTTTCCAGGCTGACGATGCTGTCGAAGCCCTGGCCTTCGTCGAAGCGCTCGGCGTCGGCGCACACGTAGCGCAGGTTCGGCAGCTGGTAGTGGCGCTGGGCGTAGGCGATGGCTTCCGGGTCAATGTCGACGCCGGTCACCTGCTTGTCCGGGTGCCGCTCGGCCAGCAGGGCGGTGCCGTAGCCGCAGCCGCAGGCCATGTCCAGCACGTGAGCGCCGCTCAGGTGGCGGGCGGCAAACTCGTAGCGTTCGAGGTGGATGTGCAGGGTGGCCTGGTCACTGAGGCTGGCGGGGTCGAGGTCGGGCGGATAGATCCGCTCGATGCTGTGCATGCCCACCGCCGTGCCGTCGCTCATGTCAGCTGCGCCTTTGCCGCCTATCGCTCCACTGGTTCCACTCGAAACCGAGCACCACCAGCAGGGACAGGGCGAACGGCAGCAGCAGGTAGAACATGCGGAACACGATCAGCGCCGCCAGCACGTCGGCCTTGGGCAGCTCGGGCATGGCGGCCAGGAAGGTCACTTCCAGCACGCCCAGCCCGCCCGGTGCGTGGGACAGCAGCGCCAGGGAGAAGGAAGCGAGGAACACGCCCAGCACCACCAGGTAGCCGGGGTTGGATTCCGCCGGCAGAGCGAAGTAGATGATCGCGGCGGCGCAGGCCAGCTCCAGCGGCCCGGCCAGCAGCTGGCGGCCGACGATGCCCAGGCGCGGGTACTCGACGTGCAGCTTGCCCAGGGTCCACGGCTTGAAGTGGCGCCAGGAGCCCAGCACGTAGAGCGCCACCAGCCCCAGCAGGAGCAGGCCGATACACACCGACAGCCAGGGGCTGACGTCGGCCACGCGCTTGATCAGGTCGGGCTGGCAGACCAGCACGGCGCCGCCGGACAGAAGCACGCCGAGGGCGAAGGTGAAGGAGCAGAAGACGATCAGCACGCCGATCTCGGACGGCAGCAGCCCCTTGCTGGTGTAGGCGCGGTAGCGCACCACCGCTCCCGAGAACACCGAGGCGCCTATGTTGTGGGCCAGGGCGTAGGTGGTGAAGGAGCAGAGGGTGATGAACCACCAGGAGATTTTCTTGCCCAGGTGGGCGATGGCGATGCGGTCGTACCAGGCCAGCGCGACGTAGGCGCCAAAGGTGGCGCCGGCGGCCATCAGCCAGTTGTGCAGGGAGATGGCATGGAGGCTGTCCTGCAATTCGTCCAGGGAGATCGTGCGGATCTCCTTGTAGAGCAGATAGCAGGAAAATACGACTGCGGCCAGACCGATGAGGGTCCAGATCCAGTCGCTTCTTTTCATCATCGACGATGGCTCCCCGTCTTTTCGCTGTAAGGCAATCCATTGGCCATTGGGCGCATTCGCCGGATGAATGGTCAGGCGCTGCGTAAATCGGCGTGCAGTATCACGGAGCCGGGCGCTTGGCTCAAGCCGCGCGTTTTCAACGGGCGTAACCGGCTGTTACAGAGCGCGACGGCAGCGGAACCCGTTCACGTTCCGCCGCGTGCCTTTCGAGAGGCGTGGAAACGAAGCGGGGCGCGCCCGTCCTGGAACGCTCATCCATTGCTCCGAGACCTCCTTTCCCCGGCCACCGTGAACGGGTTCTCAGGCGATGCGCGCCTGGGCCGTGCTCGGCTCCAGGCGGATGGCGACGAACTTGGAGGTGGGCGTGTGGCTGCCCTCGCCGACGCTCTCCAGCGGCACCAGCGGGTTGGTCTCCGGGTAGTAGGCGGCGGCCTGGCCGGACGGGGTGTCGTAGGCGATCAGGGTGAAGCCGCGCACCCGCCGCTCGATGCCGTCGTCCCACAGCGACACCATGTCCACCTGCTGCCCCGGGGCGAAGCCGAGGCGGCGGATGTCCTGCTCGTTGGCGAACAGCACTTCGCGCATGCCGTATACGCCGCGGTAGCGGTCGTCCAGGCCGTACAGGGTGGTGTTGTACTGGTCGTGGGAGCGCAGGGTCTGCAGCACCAGGTGCGGCGCCTCGGCCTGGTTGCGCACCTGGATCGGCAGCAGGTCGTTGGGCAGGGCGTGGGCGACGAAGCGGGCGCGGCCGGTGGCGGTGTTCCAGCGCCGGCTGCCGGCGGCGTTGCCCAGATAGAAGCCGCCGGGGTGGGCGAGGCGGGCGTTGAAGTCGGCGAAGCCGGGGATGGTGTCGGCGATCAGCTCGCGGATGCGCCCGTAGTCCTCGACCAGGTGCAGCCAGTCCACCGGGCGCGGGCCGAGCAGGGCGTTGGCGATGCCGGCGATGATCGCCGGTTCCGAACGCATCTCCCGCGACAGCGGAGAGAGCTGCCCGTGGGAAGCGTGGACCATGCTGAACGAGTCCTCCACGGTCACTGCCTGCGGACCGGCGGCGCGCAGGTCGAGGTCGGTGCGCCCCAGGCACGGCAGGATCAGCGCCTGGCGGCCGTGGGTGAGGTGGCTGCGGTTGAGCTTGGTGCTGATCTGCACGGTCAGCTCGCAGCGCCGCAGGGCGGCGTGGGTGCGCGGGCTGTCCGGGGTGGCCTGGGCGAAGTTGCCGCCGAGGCCGATGAACACCTTGCTGCGGCCGTCTAGCATGGCGGCGATGGCTTCCACCGTGTTGTGCCCCTGCTCGCGCGGCACGTCGATGCCGAAGCGGTGCTGCAGGGCGTCGAGCAGCCTGGCTGGCGGCCGTTCGTCGATGCCCATGGTGCGGTCGCCCTGCACGTTGCTGTGGCCGCGCACCGGGCACAGGCCGGCGCCGGGCCGGCCGATGTTGCCGCGCAGCAGCATCAGGTTGGCGATTTCCTGGATGATCGCCACCGAATGACGGTGCTGGGTGATGCCCATCGCCCAGCAGGCGATGACCCGCTCGGCGTTGCGGTACAGGCGCGCGGCGTGCTCGATCTCGCCACGGGCCAGACCCGACTGCGCCTCGATCTGCGTCCAGTCGGTGGCGTCCACCGCTGCCAGCCAGGCGGCCAGGCCGTCGGTGTGCTGGTCGATGAAGGTTTGGTCGAACACCGTGCCCGGCTGCTCGCGCTCCCACTGCAGCAGGTACTTGGCCATGCCGCGCACGGCGGCCATGTCGCCGCCCAGGTGCGGGCGGAAGTAGGCGCTGCTGGTCGGCCGGGAGCCGTTGCCGAGCATCTCCAGCGGGTGCTGCGGATGCTGGAAGCGCTCCAGGCCGCGCTCCTTCAGCGGGTTGAAGCAGACCACGCTGGCGCCGCGCGCCACCGCCTCGCGCAGCGGTTCGAGCATGCGCGGGTGGTTGGTGCCGGGGTTCTGGCCGAACACGAAGATGGCGTCGGCGTGCTCGAAGTCGGCGAAGGTCACCGTGCCCTTGCCGACCCCCACGCTCTCGCCGAGGGCCACGCCGCTGGCCTCGTGGCACATGTTCGAGCAGTCGGGGAAGTTGTTGGTGCCGAAGGTGCGCACCATCAGCTGGTACAGGTAGGCGGCCTCGTTGCTGGCCCGCCCGGAGGTGTAGAACTCCGCCTGGTGCGGACTCTCCAGCCCGCGCAGGGTGTCGGCGATCAGGGCGAAAGCGGCGTCCCAGTCGATCGGCACGTAGCGGTCGCTGGTCGCATCGTAGCGCAGCGGCTCGATCAGCCGGCCCTGGTGCTCCAGCCAGTAGTCGCTCTGCTCGCGCAGCTGGGCGACGCTGTAGCGGGCGAAGAAGTCGCGGCCCACACCGCGCCGGGTGGCCTCCCAGTTCACCGCCTTGGCGCCGTTCTCGCAGAATTTCACCAGGTGGTTGTCGGGCGAGTCGCCCCAGGCGCAGCCGGGGCAGTCGAAGCCCTTGTCCTGGTTGGTCCTAAGCAGGGCGCGCAGGTTCTTGATCGGCTGCTTGCTGTCCAGCCAGAAGTGGGTGACGGCGCGCAGGGCGCCCCAGCCGGCGGCGGGGCCGGTATAGGGTTGGTAGCGGGGCTCGGCGCTCATGGGCGGTGCTCCTCGAGGCTCGGCGCCGGGCTGTAGACCCGTGGCGCGCTGTGGTGGGGCAGGTGGATCAGGTTCAGCCGGTGGCGCCGCGCCCAGTCCACGGTGAGCGCGGTGGGGGCGGAGAGGCTGACCAGGGTGGCGAAGCCGGCGCGCACCGCCTTGTGCAGCAGCTCCAGGCTGCAGCGGCTGGTGACCACGGCGAAGCCGGCGTGGGCCAGCAGCCGCTCGGCGGCGAGCGCGCCGATCAGCTTGTCCAGGGCGTTGTGCCGGCCGATGTCCTCGCGGCACAGGCGCAGTTCGCCACGTTCGTCGACGAACAGGGCGGCGTGCAGCGCGCCGGTGCCGCGGGCGCGCTGCTGGGCCTCGGCAATGCGCGCGCGCAGGTCGTCGAGGTGCGCGGCCGGCGGCAGCGCGCGTGTGGGCAGGGGCGCCAGGCCGGGCAGGGCCTGTTCCAGCGCCTCGACCCCGCACAGGCCGCAGCCGCTGGTGCCGGCCAGTTGGCGGCGCTGGCGCTTGAGCGTCCAGAACGCGCGGGCGCTGACCTGCACCTCGGCCCGGCGCGCGTCGCCGGCGCCGTCGAGGGCGATGTCATAGATTTCTTCGATGGACTCCACCAGGCCATTGCTCAGGCTGAAGCCGAGGATGAAATCTTCCAGATCGGTGGGCGAGACCATCATCACGGCGTGGTTCAGGCCGTTGTAGTCGATGGCCAGGGCACATTCCTCGGCCAGCCGGGTCTCGGCGAGGCGGGAGGCGGGCCCCATTTCGGCATAGGCGTAGCCATGCGGCGCGCATGGCGGGGGAGATACGGCAGGCATGAGGCAACCCTTCTCATGAGGGAATGGGCCCAGCCTAGGCCCTTGCGCGGCGGGCGTCTAATCGCCCTTGCCGATGGTCTGATCGATGCTGTCTATCACTCTGTGTCGAAGGCCCTTTGCCGCCCGTCGATTTCGTGTCGCAGGCCGCGATCAGCTGCGATCCTGCTGGAGCATCGACCCCGATGGGCCTACCTTTCCTGCTCGCCGGAGGGTCGCACGAGTACGCCATGAACGACGACATCGAGGGGCTGCTGGCCCGCCTGTACTGCGAGGAATCCCGTCGGGTCCTGGCCACCCTGATCCGCCTGCTGGGCGACTTTGACCTGGCCGAGGAGGCCCTGCACGAGGCCTTCCGCGCCGCCCTGGAGCAGTGGCCCGAACAGGGCGTGCCGGACAGCCCGCGCGCCTGGCTGGTGTCCGCCGGGCGCTTCAAGGCCATCGACCAGTTGCGCCGCCAGGCGCGCTTTCAGGCCCTGGACGAGGTGGACGAGCCAGCCGGCGGCGAGGCCTGGGACGGCGAGCATCTGCAGGACGACCGCCTGCGCCTGGTCTTCACCTGCTGCCACCCGGCCCTGGCGGCGGACGCCCAGGTGGCGCTGACCCTGCGCGAGGTGTGCGACCTGACCACCGAGGAGATCGCCAGCGCCTTCCTGGCCACGCCGCCGACCATCGCCCAGCGCATCGTGCGCGCCAAGCACAAGATCCGCGACGCGCGCATCCCCTACGAGGTGCCGGGCCGGCGTGAGCTGCCGGAGCGCCTGGAGGCGGTGTTGCGGGTGGTCTACCTGGTATTCAACGAGGGCTACTTCGCCAGCGGCGGCGAGAGCCTGACCCGCCAGCACCTGTGCGCCGAGGCCATCCGCCTCGGCCGCCTGCTGCTGGAGCTGCTGCCCGAAGCGGAAGTGCGCGGTCTGCTGGCGCTGATGCTGCTGCAGGAGTCGCGCCGCGCCGCGCGCAGCGACGCTGAGGGCCGGCCGGTGCTGCTGGAGGAACAGGATCGCGGCTTGTGGGACCGCCAACTGATCGCCGAGGGTGAGGCGCAGGTCGAGGCTGCGTTCGCCAGCGGCGAGATCGGCCCTTACTGCCTGCAGGCCGCCATCGCCGCGGTGCATGCCGAGGCGCCGAGCGTCGAGGCCACCGACTGGGTGCAGATCGTCGGCCTCTACGACGTGCTGCTGGGCGCCTCGCCCTCGCCGGTGATCGAACTCAACCGCGCCGTGGCCCTGGCCATGCGCGACGGCGCCGAGGCGGGCCTGCGCCAGGTGGAGGCCATACTCGAACGCGGCGAGCTGGGCGACTACCACCTGGCCCACGCGGCCCGCGCCGATCTAAACCGCCGGCTGGGGCGCTGGGGCGAGGCACGCAGCGCCTATCAGCGGGCTTTGCAGCTGAGCCAGCAGGGCGCCGACCGCCTGTTTCTCGAGCGCCGTCTGGCCGAGTTGCCAGGGGCCTGAAATTTTCTGCGCGGCCCTGTCGAATTTCCATGGCGCCGCTCGACCAGTAGGTGACAGCAGCGAAAACCGCTGCCAGGGAGGAACGCGATGAAATACCTGTGCCTGATCTACAGCGACGAGAAAGTCCTGCACGACTCGCCGGACAGCCCGCGCGATGCGGAGTGCCTGGACTACGCGCAGACCGTGCAGCAGAGCGGTCGCATGCTTGCTGCCGAACCGCTGGAGCCGGTCGCCACCGCCACCACCGTGCGCGTGCGCGGCGGCAAGCTGAGCATCACCGACGGTCCCTTCGCCGAGACCAAGGAGCAGCTGGCCGGCTTCTACCTGATCGAAGCGCGCGACCTCAACGAGGCGCTGCAGATCGCCGGCGGCATCCCCGCCGCGCGGGTCGGCAGCGTCGAGGTGCGGCCGGTGCGCGAGTTGCAGGTCTGAGGTTTTCTCCCCTCTCCCAGGGGGAGAGGGGGCTATTCGTGCACGCCTGAGGCCATGGTTTGGCCTGCTGTCTCGCCAAGCATTCATCCATGGTTTGAACCGAGAGGCATCGAGATGAATCCTGATTACCCGAAAGTCGCCAGCCGCGAAGAATGGCTGGCCGCCCGCCTGCAGCTGCTGGAGCAGGAGAAGGCCCTGACCCACCAGCGCGACGCGCTCAACGCCCAGCGCCGCGCCTTGCCGATGGTGGC
The DNA here is from genome assembly GCF_019655855.1 of Pseudomonas paralcaligenes. Taxonomy (GTDB): domain Bacteria; phylum Pseudomonadota; class Gammaproteobacteria; order Pseudomonadales; family Pseudomonadaceae; genus Aquipseudomonas; species Aquipseudomonas paralcaligenes. The sequence continues at coordinate 212,806 of NZ_BPFX01000003.1, forward strand.
GATCGACGCCGACTACCGCTTCACCGGGCCGGAAGGCGAGGTCGGCCTGGCCGAGCTGTTCGCCGGGCGCAGCCAGTTGATCGTCTACCACTTCATGTTCCATCGCGATAAAGGCGAGGGCTGCCCGGGCTGTTCCTTCCTGGCCGACAACATCGGTCATCTGGCCCACCTGCATGCCCGCGACACCAGCCTGGTGCTGGTCTCCAACGCGCCGCTGGCCGAGCTGGAAGCCTTCAGGAAACGCATGGGCTGGAACCTGCCCTGGTACTCGTCGTTCGGCAGCCGCTTCAACTACGACTTCCACGTCACCATCGACGCCAGCCAGGCGCCGGTCGAATACAACTACCAGGACGAGGCCGAGCTAAAGCGCATGGGCCAGCTGGACATGATCAAGGGCGAGCTGCCCGGCGCCAGCGTGTTCCTGCGCGACGGTGTCCAGGTGTTCCACACCTATTCCACCTATGCCCGTGGCCTGGACATGCTGATGAACGCCTACCACTACCTCGACCTCACGCCGTTCGGCCGTGGCGAGGGCTGGGGCGGCATGGCCGATGTGGACGGCAAGGGGCTGAACTGGACCCGTCTGCACGACCAATACGACGGCGCGACTGCTGCCAAACACGACTGCTGTGCCTGAGAGCGATCTCTTGATCGTCGGCCATGCTGCGGTGAAATCGGACCGGGACGCGGCGTCTCGGGGCTGCTCATTTACTGTTTGTAAACTCCGCGCCTTCGTCCAATTTCGCCTTGCCTGGTTCCAGCTCAAAAGATCGCAAACAGCTTCTAAACGAGGAGAGAATTCATGAGCACTGCAAACAGCGAACTGAAAGCCCTGACCGACAGCTGGGAAGCGGCCAACCGGGCCCGCGACGTCGACGCCATCCTCGGCCACTACGCCGATGACCTGGTCGCCTTCGATGCCATCCTGCAACTGCAGTTCAAGGGCCGCGAGGTCTACAAGGCGCACTGGAAAAACTGCCTGGAGATGTGCCAGGGACCGATGACCTTCGAGGTACACCAGTTGCAGCAGTGGGGCGAGGGCGATGTCGGCTTCGGCCATTTCCTCTGCCACTGCGGCGGCACCGACAACGAGGGCAATACGCACAACTGCTGGATGCGCGTGACCCAGGGCTACCGGCGGATCGGCGGCCAGTGGCGCATCGTGCATGACCACTTCTCCGCACCCTTCGATCCGGAGAGCGGCCAGGCGCTGTTCGAGCTGCAGCCCTGAGTCCGACAAGGGCCGTCCGTGGATGGCCCTTCCGCCCCCATCGCAAGGAAAGCAAGCATGAGCATTCTGATCGTCGTTGCCCTGCTGGTCGCCGGGCTGGTCGTGTTTATCGCCACGCGCCCGGCTCAGTTCCGCGTGGAGCGCTCGGCGCTGATCCAGGCGTCGCCCGCCGCGCTGCAGGCGCAGATCGAGGATTTTCATCAGTGGCCGCACTGGTCGCCCTGGGCCAGGCGCGACCCGGCGATGAAGGTGGACTACGAGGGCCCGGAGCGGGGCGTCGGCGCCATCCAGCGCTGGGTGGGCAACAAGGACGTGGGTGTCGGCAGCGCGACCATCGTCGACAGCGTGCCGGGCGAGCGGGTGCAGGTGCTGCTGGAGTTCATCGAGCCGTTTCGCGCTACCAGCCTGGCCGAGTTCCGCTTCACCCCGGAGGGCGCCGGCACCCGGGTGAACTGGAGCATGACCGGGAACAACGGCTTCATCGGCAAGGCCATCTCGCTGGTGTGCGATGTGGATGGGCGGGTCGGCGGCGACTTCGAGCAGGGTCTGCAACAGCTACGCATGCGGGTGGAGGAGAGCTGATCGGCGTACAATCGCGCCTTTGCTTTATGCCGCCTGGCTAAGGAGTAACCGTGGAATCGGTGATTTCCGTCGAGAACCTGAGCAAGACCTACAAGTCCGGCCATCCGGCGCTGAACAACATCAACCTGGACATCCGCAAGGGCGAGATCTTCGCCCTGCTCGGCCCCAACGGGGCCGGCAAGACCACCCTGATCAGCATCATCTGCGGCATCGTCAACCCAGGCGAGGGCAAGGTGCGTGTCGCCGGCCACGACATCAAGGCCGAGTACCGCGCGGCGCGCTCGGCCATCGGCCTGGTGCCCCAGGAACTGGTCAACGACGTGTTCGAGACGGTCTGGGCGACCGTCAAGTTCAGCCGTGGCCTGTTCGGCAAGAAGCCGGACCCGGAGTACCTGGAGCGGCTGCTCAAGGACCTGTCGCTGTGGGACAAGCGCGAAGCCAAGATCTTCGAACTCTCCGGCGGCATGAAACGGCGGGTGATGATCGCCAAGGCGCTCTCCCACGAGCCGTCGATCCTGTTCCTCGACGAGCCCACCGCCGGGGTCGACGTGGAGCTGCGCCGCGACATGTGGAACATGGTGCGGCGCCTGCGCGAGCGCGGCGTGACCATCATCCTCACCACCCACTACATCGAGGAGGCCGAGGAGATGGCCGACCGCATCGGGGTGATCCGCAAGGGTGAGATCATTCTGGTGGAGGACAAGGACGCGCTGATGCACAAGCTCGGCAAGAAGCAGCTCACCGTGCAGCTCAAGCACCCGCTGGCCGACGTGCCGGTCGAGCTGGCGCACTACGGCCTGGAGCTGGCCGACGAGGGCCACGCGCTGGTGTTCACCTTCGACGCCCAGCGCGAGCACACCGGCATCGCCGAGCTGCTCAAGGACATGGCCCAGCACGGCCTCGACTTCAAGGACCTGCAGTCCAGCGAAAGCTCGCTGGAAGACATCTTCGTCAGCCTGGTCCACGAAAAGGAACGCGCATGAACCTGCAAGCCATCAAATCCATCTACCTGTTCGAGCTGCACCGCACCTGGCGCACCCTGCTGCAGAGCATCGCTACCCCGGTGATCAGCACCTCGCTGTACTTCGTGGTGTTCGGCTCGGCCATCGGTTCGAGCATGACCGAGGTGCACGGCGTGAGCTACGGCGCCTTCATCGTGCCCGGCCTGATCATGCTGGCGCTGCTCACCGAGAGCATCGGCAACGCCTCGTTCGGCATCTACATGCCGAAGTACTCGGGCACCATCTACGAGCTGCTGTCGGCGCCGGTGTCGTTCTTCGAGATCCTGGTTGGCTACGTCGGCGCGGCGGCCACCAAGTCGGTGGTGCTCGGCCTGATCATCTTCGCCACCTCGCGGCTGTTCGTCGATTTCGAACTGGCCCACCCGTTCTGGGCGCTGGCGTTCCTGGTGCTGACGGCGATCACCTTCTGCCTGTTCGGCTTCATCATCGGCGTGTGGGCCGACGGCTGGGAGAAGCTGCAGATCGTGCCGGCGCTGATCGTCACGCCGCTGGCCTTCCTCGGCGGCAGCTTCTACTCGATCAGCATGCTGCCTGAGCTGTGGCAGAAGCTGACCCTGTTCAACCCGGTGGTGTACCTGATCAGCGCGTTTCGCTGGGCGTTCTTCGGCGTGGCCGACGTCAACCTGGGCCTGAGCGTCGGCATGATCCTCGGCTTCCTGCTGGCCTGCGTGCTGGTGGTGAGCTGGATCTTCAAGACCGGCTACCGGCTGAGGCAGTGAGGCGCGGATTCCCGGCTCTGGGGGAGGCTGCCGAGCCGCTCTTGCGAGCGGCTGTTTGCATGCGGTTTTCGCTTGAGAAAAGCCCGCGGGCGCAGTGATTTTCGTTATTGCTAGAATTCCCTACAGCCCAGCAATCATGCGGCTTTGCGCTAATGCGAATCGCTCCGGCGGGCGCGGCATTTTGCTGCTTGACCATTGCCTTTCAAGAGCCGAAGCTGCCGCCCTTGAGTGATCTTTTTTGTGGGAGCCGAGTCATGAAGGGCGCGACCGAAGTCGTCGATTATCTGAGGGATCTGCTGCGGGGCGAGCTGGCCGCGCGCGATCAGTATTTCCTCCATTCGCGGATGTATCAGGACTGGGGCTTCGCCAAGCTCTACGAGCGGATCAACCACGAGATGGAGGAGGAGACCCAGCACGCCGACGCACTGTTGCAGCGCATCCTGTTCCTCGAAGCTACCCCCGACATGACGCCCAAGGCCATCCACCCCGGCGCCACCGTGCCGGAGATGCTGCGCTCGGACCTCAAGCTGGAGTACGAAGTCCGCGCCGCGCTGGCCAAGGGCATCGAGCTGTGCGAGCAGCACGGCGACTTCATGAGCCGCGACATCCTGGTCCTGCAGCTCAACGACACCGAGGAAGACCACGCCTACTGGCTGGAGCAGCAGCTCGGCCTGATCGACCGCGTCGGCCTGCAGAACTACCTGCAATCGCAGTGCTGAGAGCGTCGGTCCGAGGGTGCGCATGGCGCACCCTTTAATTTTCTAGCTTGTTTCGTGGCTGGCGCTGCCACTTCTCCGCACTCCTCCAGCAAATCCGAACGGTATCTTGAGCCACGAGCTTGCATCAGCACCATTGTTGTCGGTGCTGACGTCGCCAAGCACTCATTCGATATCGTGACCCTGCCGAGCAACGGCAAGCACCGTACGAAAGCCAATCTATCCAACGATCAGGCAGGTTCGAGGCGCTGCTGATGGTTTCAAGCACGCCAAGCCGCAGGCCTGTCTGGATCGTGATGGAAGCCACCCACACCTACCCTGAAGCCTTCAATTGCTCGATAAGTGGCAAGACGCTGCTTCGGTGTGGATGCCGCCTATGCCTATCAGGCAATTTTTCCATGCCTTAAAGGCATCGAATTTTTAATAATCAATAAATTCAATAACTTAATCGTCATATATTCCTTAAAGATATTTAAAAGTTATTAAAAATTACTTTAAGGGATAAGCAGGCTCGCCAATCATGCCTCCCACGAACGAACCGCTCTGCCCCGAGGCTTTGCGCGGTTCGCCAGCGAAAGCCATGAATCAGGGAGTCTTGCCGATGGGCAATGTCCTCAAGGCCGACCAGATCGGCGAAGTGTTCCGCCGCGATGCCGACGTCCTCGACCTCGGTGTCTCGCTGCGCCAGGCCCTGGGCCTGCAGCGCCACGTCCCGTCGCGGCAGCGGCCGGTGCTGGGCCGGCGCGAGGCCGTGCTGCTGGGGTTGTTCGCCCTGACCCTGCACGGCGCCGTTATCTACTGGCTGAGCCAGCGTACCGAGCCGGTGCTGCCGGAAGTGCCGGTGCAGATACCGCCGATGACCATCGAATTCGCCGCTCCGCCGCCACCGCCCGAGCCGATCATCGAGCCGCCGCCACCGCCGGTGGTGGAGGAGCTGGCGGTCAAGCCGCCGCCCCCCGAGCCGCCGCCCAAGCCGAAGCCCCAGCCGCCGAAGCCCAAGCCGAAACCGGTGCCCAAGCCGGTCGAGCCGCCGCCCACGCCGCCCAAGGCCGAGACGCCGCCGACCCCGCCGGCTCCGACCCCGCCGCCGCCGGCCCCGGTGGAAACGCCGCCTTCGGCCAACGCCGCGTACCTGAAGAACCCGGCGCCGGAATACCCGAGCCTGGCCCAGCGCCGTGGCTGGGAAGGCACGGTGCTGCTGCGGGTACACGTCCAGGCCAACGGCAAGCCGAGCGAGATCCAGGTGCAGAAGAGCAGCGGCCGCGACGCCCTCGACGAGGCCGCGGTACGCGCGGTGAAGCGCTGGAGCTTCGTGCCCGCCAAGCGCGGCGACGAGACCATCGCCGGCTGGGTGACCGTACCGCTGGACTTTCGTTTGAATTGAAAGCCGCTTGAACCGACCGAAGCGGCGCCCGCCGGCGCCGCACCTGAACAGACTGCAACACGATCCACGAGGAACGCGACATGAACCTGCTTACCGACTCCCCCTTCCAATCGGTCGAACACAGCGTCATCTGGCTGCTGATCGGCTTCTCCGTCATCACCTGGGGCCTGGCCCTGATCAAGGGCATCCAGTTCGCCCGCCAGCGCTACCAGGACCGCCGCTTCCACAAGCAGTTCTGGGCCGCCACCAGCCTGGAATCGGCCGCCGAGCAGGGCCAGCAGCAGAGCGGCGCGGTCGCCCGCCTGGCCCAGGCCGGCTTCGCCGCCATCCAGGTGCAGGACGGCCACGCCCATGACCTGGCCCAGTCGATCAACCACCAGGACCGCCTGGAGCGCTCCCTGCGCCAGCAGATCCAGCGCGAGCGCCGCTCCCTGGAATCCGGCCTGGCGGTGCTCGCCTCGATCGGCTCGACCTCGCCCTTCATCGGCCTGTTCGGCACCGTGTGGGGCATCATGGAAGCGCTCAAGGGCATCAGCGCGGCGGGCAACGCCAGCCTGGAAACCGTGGCCGGCCCCATCGGCGCGGCGCTGGTCGCCACCGGCGTGGGCATCGCCGTCGCCGTGCCGGCGGTGCTGGTCTACAACTACTTCCTGCGCCGCCTCAAGCTGACCGCCGCCGACCTCGACGACTTCGCCCATGACTTCTACAGCCTGGCGCAGAAGAGCGCGTTCAAGGTCATCAGCCACCCCGGCGCGCGCAAGCCGCAGCAGCCGCAGAACGTGAAGGAGGCCGTCTGACATGGCCTTCTCCACCCAGGACAGCGACGAAGTCCTCTCCGAGATCAACGTCACCCCGCTGGTGGACGTCATGCTGGTGCTGCTGGTGGTGTTCATCGTCACCGCGCCGCTGCTGACCAACTCCATCCCGATCAACCTGCCGAAGACCGAGGCCGTGGCCCCGGCGGACCAGAAGGACCCGCTGGTGGTGAGCATCGACGGCGACGGCAAGCTGTACATCAACAAGGACGAAATCCAGCCCGAACTGCTGGAGAGCAGCCTGGCCGAAGCCAAGGCCAAGGACGCCGAGATCAAGGTACAGCTGCAGGCCGACGACACCGTGGACTACGGCGTGGTGGCCAAGGCCATGGCCAGCATCGAACGCGCCGGCATCACCAAACTGGCGGTGATCACCGCCCGCTAGACCCTTTCTCGGGGACCGTTCTTACCAGGCAGGGGGACGGTCCTTTTTTTATTCAGTAGTTGGAAAGAAACAGGAACCCAATCCGCGCAGCGGCAGAAAGAAACCACCAAGCAACGCGGAGCCGGAGTCCCCGTCAGGAGGCCGAGTGGAGGTGTTGCGTAGGGGGACGAGCCGCATGGATGCGGCGAGAGGCTTGAAGGGCCATGGATGGCCCTTGCAAGCCGGCCCCCGGAGCGGCACCGGAGGGAGGGAACCCGGAGCGAAGCGTAGGGCCGGATGCCGGGGTGGCCTTCTCTTTGGTTACTTTCTCTTGGCCACGCAAGAGAAAGTGACTCGCCCGGGGGGCGAAACCAGAAGTGTCCGAACACTCGGTAATCGGCCAGAAACAGCATCCCCGGATTTCATCCGGGCTACGGCCGCGCACCGACAGGCCGGTGCACGGCCCACGGTGCGCACGGCGCACCCTACGAGTACGTGCAGCCGTTGATTGCGGCATAACTTTTTCCCCACGAGGAGCCACCATGACCACCCTGTACATCGCCCCGGGCGCCTGCTCGCTAGCCTCGCACATCGCCGTGCATGAGCTGGCCCTGCCGATCCAGATCGAAAAGGTCGCCCTGCGCACCCCGGACTCACCCATCCACGCCATCAACCCGCTGGGCCGCGTGCCGGCCCTGCAACTGGACGACGGCACCCTGATCACCGAGAACAGCGCCATCCTGCCGTACCTGGCCGACCAGGCGCCCGGCACGCCGCTGTTCGCCCCGGTCGGCAGCGCCGAGCGGGCGCAGATCCAGAGCTGGCTGAGCTACCTGGCGGCGGAAATCCACACCGCTGCCTTCCGCCCGCTCAACCGCCCCGAGCGCTACTCGGCGGACGAGGCGGCGCACCCGGGCATCCGCGCCCAGGCCCGCAGCCAGCTGTACAAGGCCTTCGAGCACATCGACAAACACCTGCAGGATCGCCAGTGGCTGGTCGGCGAGCGCTACACCCTGGCCGACGCCTACCTCGGCGTGTTCGCCAGCTGGCTGCTGCGCCTCGGCGCGCCGTTCGACGAGCTGCGGGCGGTGGCCCGGGTGCGCGAGCAGTGGGCCGCGCGCCCCGCCGTGCAGCAGGCGCTGCGGGCCGAAGGCCTGCTCTGAGGACACGACCGTGGCCGAGGTGCATACCATCGCCACCTGGGCCCTGGCCGTCAGCCGCGCGCTGGAGGCCGAGGGCTTCGCCAGCGCCGCGCTGCTGGGCGAGGCGGGTATCGACCCGGCCTGGCTGAACGACAGCGACCGGCGCATCCCGGTGGCGCTGATGAGCCGGCTGTGGCGCGCCGCGCGCCGGGTCAGCGGCGACGACTGCTTCGGCCTGCGGGTGGCGCGGCACTGCTTCCCCACCGACTTCCACGGCCTGCTGTTCGCCATCCAGAGCAGCGCCACCATCGCCGAGGCGCTGCAGCGGGTGGTGCGCTTCTCCGGGGTGGTGACCACCTCGGCCAACCTCGAACTGGTCCACCAGGGCAGCCGCTGCCGGCTGCTCTACCGGCCGCTGCCCGGGGTGCAGGCCGAGCAGATCGCCACCGAGGCGCTGATCGCCTGCGCGGTGCGACTGACCCGGCAGAGCTGGTCCGAGCTGGACTTCATCAGTGCCGTGGAACTGGTGCGCCCGGCGCCGGCCGACCCGCAGCGCTGGGAAGCCCTGCTCGGCTGCCCGATCCGCTTCGACGCGCCGTGCAACGCCATCGTCTACGTCGCCCAGCCGCTCGGCCTGGCCCAGCCCGACCTGCCGGGCCGGGTGCGCGACGTGATCGTGCGCAGCCTGCCGCTCGGCGAGGTGCAGCAGGGCGCGGTGGCCGAGGCCCTGGGTATGAGCGTGCGCAACCTGCACCGCCACCTGCAGAAGCACGCCACCAGCTTCAAGGAGCTGCTCGACGAGACCCGCCGCCAGCTGGCCTTCGACTACCTGCGCCAGGCCCGCTGCTCGGTCAACGAGGTGTGCTACCGGCTGGGTTTCAACGAGCCGAGCAGCTTCAACCGGGCATTCCGCCGCTGGACCGGCGAGACCCCGGGGCAGTGGCGCCGGCGCACCCTGCAACCGGCCACGCGCCTGCCTGGCGTGCGCCGCGAACCGCCGCGCGCGGGTCTGGAGCTGGCTGTCTGAGCGTCAGGCTGTTCACTGGGGCGTGCGGGGCGGCTGGGCGGTGTTCCGATTGGGCGCGAAGCGTTGGCGTCAGGTCTGTTCGCGGACAAGTCCGCTCCCACAGGGGCGTGTTCGCCATAACGACTGATCGCGTTCATGTGAGCGGCATTGGTGTCCGTGGCGGACTACGGCTTGTCCGGCCAGGCCCATCCTCGCCGCCCAGCGCTCCCTAGCATCGGCTCACCAGGCGAACAGTCGATTCGCCGGCGAAACCGCCAGTGCGCCAGGAGTATCCCCATGACCCGCATCAGCCACCGCCCGGCCATCGCCGGCGCCCTGCTCAAACCCCTCGGCATCGCCCTGCTGCTGGCCATGCCGCAGTTGCTCCAGGCGGCGGCGGAGGGGCCCGCCGACGAGGCCGTCGTCGAGGCCGAGCCGACCCTCGGCAAGGTCACCGTCACCGCCCGTCGCCGCGCCGAGGACGCCCAGGCCGTGCCCACGCCGATCACTGCCCTCAGCGGCGCCGACCTGGAGAGCCAGAAGGTCTACCGCATCCAGGACCTGCAGCAGGCGCTGCCCAGCGTCAACGTCGCCTACGTCCACGCCCGGGTGTCCAGCCTGGCGGTGCGCGGCATCGGCAACAACCCGGCCAGCGACGGCCTGGAGGGCAGCGCCGGGGTGTACCTGGACAACGTCTACCTGGGCCGCCCCGGCATGGCCGCCTTCGACCTGCTGGACATCGAGCAGCTGGAACTGCTGCGCGGCCCGCAGGGCACCCTGTTCGGCAAGAACACCACCGCCGGCGTGCTCAACATCAGCACCCGCAAGCCCACCTTCACCCCCGAGCGCAGCCTGGAGATCAGCGGCGGCGAGCGCGGCTACTTCCAGGGCAAGGGCAGCGTCTCCGGCGGCCTCACCGACAGCCTGGCCGGGCGCCTGTCGTTCTACCGCACCCGCGAGGACGGCTACCTGGACAACGACCACGACGGCCGTACCCTGCTCGGCGGCGAGCGCGAGGGCCTGCGCGGCCAGTTGCTGCTGCAGCCGGACGACGACTTCAGCCTGCGCTGGATCAGCGAATACAACGAGGAGAACTCCAGCGCCGGCAGCTCGGTGATCTACGGCGGCGCGCAGAAGTTCTGGGACCGGGCGACCCTGGTCGGCGCCTCGCCGCGGATCGGCCGCAGCAACATCGACGCCCGGCAGAACGTCAGCGTGCACCAGAACGGCCACTCCCTGGAGGCCAACTGGAACCTGGCCGGCGGCTACACCCTGACCTCGATCAGCGCCTACCGCTACTGGCACTTCAACCCGGCCAACGACGCCGACCAGCTCGACGTGGCGGTGATCGACGACCTCGGCTACGAAGTCCGCGACCGCCAGTTCTCCCAGGAAATCCGCCTGGCCTCGCCCAGCGGCGGCGCCTTCGACTACGTGCTCGGCGCCTACGCCTTCAAGCAGGACCTGGGCAACCGCATCTTCACCGACCTCGGCCCGCTGGCCGACCTCAACCTGATCGGCTTCGACCTCGACGCGCTGAACGATGTCAGTACCAAGACCAACGGCAAGATCGACACCAACAGCTTCGCCCTGTTCGCCCAGGGCACCTGGCACCTCACCGACAAGCTCGACTTCACCGCCGGCGTGCGCGGCACCTACGAGGAGAAGCAGGCGCGGGTCAGGCGCTTCGCTCCCACCGGCGGCGCGCCGGCCAGCGGCCTAGCCGCGATCATCCGCGACAGCCAGGTCGGCGCCTACGACTCCGGCGACCTCAGCCTGTACAACGCCGCGCCGTCGCTGCTGCTCAGCCTCAGCTACCAGTTCCGGCCCAACCTGCTCGGCTACGCTTCGCTGTCCCACGGCGAGAAGTCCGGCGGGGTCAACCTGGCGGTGGGCTCGGCGGCCCAGGCCGGCGCCGACTCCCTGCTGGTCGGCCCGGAGCGCGCCAACGACGCCGAGCTGGGCGTCAAGAGCACCCTGTGGAACAACCGCCTGCAGCTCAACGCCAACCTGTTCTGGACCGGCATCCACGGTTACCAGGCCACCACCTGGTACCAGCCGCCGGGCTCGCTGACCGGCTACCAGGTGCTGTCCAACGCCGGCAAGCTGCGCTCACGCGGCCTGGAGTTCGAGGCCACGGCGCTGCCGGTGCGCGGCCTGACCCTGCGCTTCAACGGCTCCTACAACGACGTCACCTACCTGCGCTTCCAGGACGCGCCGTGCCCGGCGGAAGTCGCCACCCTGGCGGGCGCGCCCGCCACCTGCGACCTGTCCGGCGAGCGCGTGGCCGGCGCCTCGAAGTGGATCGCCAACCTCAGCGGCGAATACGCCTGGCAGCTGGAACAGCGCCTGCAGCCCTATGTCGCGGCCGGCTACGCCTACCGCTCCGAGGCCGAGGGCACGCTGGACAACTCCGACCTCTCCCGGATCGACGGCTACGGCCTGCTCAACCTGGCCGCCGGCCTGCGCACCGACCTGGGCGACGGCCAGCTCGACGCCTCGCTGTGGGTCAGGAACGCCACCGACAAGGAGTACTACCTGGCCGTCGGCGCCGCCGGCAACGGCCTCTACACCGGCTCGCTGGGCCAGCCGCGCACCGCCGGCCTGACCCTGCGCTACGACTTCTGAGGGAAACATGAGCAGACAACTGAGACTCGGCGCCTTCCTGATGGCCAGCGGGCACCACCTGGCGGCCTGGCGCCACCCCCGCGCCTGGGCCGGCGGCGGGGTGGACTTCGAGCACTTCAAGCGGGTGGCGCGGACCGCCGAGCGCGGCAGGTTCGACGCCATCTTCTTCGCCGACAACCTGGCCCTGCTCGGCCCGCCCGAGCTGGCCAGCCTGACCATCGGTGGCGACGTGCTCGACCCGCTGATCCTGCTCGCCGGCCTGGCCAGCGTGACCGAGCGCCTGGGCCTGATCAGCACGGTGTCGACCAGCTATAACGACCCCTACCTGCTGGCGCGCCGCTTCGCCTCGCTGGACCACATCTCCGGCGGCCGGGTCGGCTGGAACCTGGTGACCTCGGCCACCGACCAGGAGGCGCAGAACTTCGGCCGGGAGCGCATCGACGACCATGCCGACCGCTACGCCCGCGCCGAGGAATTCATCGACATCGCCACCGGCCTGTGGGACAGCTTCGACGACGACGCCTTCGTCCGCGACAAGGCCAGCGGCCGCTTCTTCGACCCGGCCAAGGTGCACGTGCTGGACCACCGCGGCGCCCACTACCCGCTGGTGCGCGGCCCGCTCAACCTGCCGCGCGGCCCCCAGGGCCACCCGGTGCTGGTGCAGGCCGGCTCCTCCGAGCCGGGCAAGGAACTGGCCGCGCGCACCGCCGAGGTGGTGTTCACCGCCCAGCAGACCCTGGCCGGCGCCCAGGCCTTCTACGCCGACCTCAAGGGGCGGCTGGACCGGTACGGGCGCACGGCGGACGAGCTGAAGATCATGCCCGGCATCTCGCCGGTGCTCGGGCGCACCCGGGCCGAGGCGGAGGACAGATTCGCCGAACTGCAGGAGCTGGTCGACCCGCGCCTGGGCCTCGGCCTGCTGGCCGGCATGGCTGGCGGTTTCGACCTGTCGCAGTACCCGCTGGACGGGCCGCTGCCCGAGCTGCCGGAGAGCAACGCGATGAAGAGCCGGCAGAGCCTGTTCATCGACCTGGCCCGGCGCGAGAACCTGACCATCCGCCAGCTCTACCTGCGCGTCGCCAGCGCCCGCGGGCACCACACGGTGATCGGCACGCCGGTCGAGGTGGCCGACGTGCTGGAGGAGTGGTTCACCCAGGGCGCGGCGGACGGCTTCAACATCATGCCGCCGTTCCTGCCCGACGGGCTGGACGACTTCGTCGACCTGGTGGTGCCGGAACTGCAGCGGCGCGGCCTGTTCCGCACCGAGTACGAAGGCCGGACCCTGCGCGACAACCTCGGCCTGAAACGGCCGGCCAGCCGCTACGCCGCGAAAGCCTCCTGAATCAGGAGGCTTCACTCCCCGTCAGTTCCTCCAGCAGCTTCTCCTTGAGGCGCTGCAACTGCGCCGACGCCCGCTCGCGCGGGTGCGGCAGGTCGACCCGCACCTCGTGGCGGATGCGCCCGGGGCGGGCGTCCATGACGATCACCCGGTCGCCCAGGTAGAGCGCCTCTTCCACGTCGTGGGTGACCATGATCATGGTGCTGCGCTGCTGCACCCAGATGCGCTGCAGCTCGCGCTGCAGGTGTACCCGGGTCAGCGCGTCGAGGGCGCCGAACGGCTCGTCGAGCAGGAGCACTTTGGGCTGGGTGATCAGCGCCCGGGCGATGGCGGCGCGCTGGGCCATGCCGCCGGAGAGCTGGTGCGGGTAGGCCTGCTCGAAGCCGGTCAGGCCGACCAGGGCCAGGTGCTCGGCGATCAGCTCGGCCTTTTCCTTGCTGCCCAGGCGGCGGTTCTTCAGGGCCAGGGCGATGTTCTGCTCGACCGTCTTCCAGGGGAACAGGCGGTGGTCCTGGAACACGATGCCGCGGTCCAGGCTGGTGCCGGACACCGGCTCGCCGTCCAGGCGGATCTGGCCCTGGTAGTCGTTCTCCAGGCCGACGATCAGGCGCAGCAGCGAGGATTTGCCGCAGCCGCTGGCGCCGACGATGCTGACGAACTCGCCGGGCAGCACCTGCAGGTTGATGTTGTGCAGCACCGGCAGCGCCTTGCCGTCGATCCGGTAGGCCTTGTGCAGGCCGCGGATGTCGAGGGCGCCGGGTTGGCGCAGGTCGTTGCCGAGCAGTTGCGGGTCGAAGATGGCGGTCATGGCGGTTACCTAGCGACGAAGGTTGCGCCAGCGCAGCAGGTGCCGGCTCAGGCGCGAAAACAGTTGGTTCATGGCGTAGCCGAGCAGGCCGATGCAGAGGACGGCGATCAGCACCACCTCCATGCGCGAGCCGGTCTCGGCGTTCATCATCAGGTTGCCCAGGCCCATGCCGGTGGAGAGGAACAGCTCGCAGCCCACCGAGCTGACCCAGGCGAAGGCCAGCGCGTGCAGCAGGCCGTTGGACAGGCTCGGCAGGGCGCTGGGCAGCTGCACGTGGACGAAGCGCTGCAGCGGGCCCAGGGCGTAGATGCGGCCCACCTCCTGGTACTGCTTCTCGACGTGGCTGAAGCCCTCGAAGCTGTTCAGCACCATCGGGTAGAAGGCGGCCAGCGAGACGATCAGCACCTTGGAGAACTCGCCGCTGCCGAACCACAGGGCCAGCAGCGGGATCAGGCCGAGGATCGGCACCTGGCGCAGGGTGTGGTAGAGCGGCGCGAGCAGGCGCTCGGCGATCCGCGAGTGGGCCATCAGCGCGCCCACGGCGAAGCCGGCGAGCACCCCGTAGAGCAGCCCCAGGCAGGTGCGCTGGAGGCTGGCCAGCACGCTCAGCCACAGCTCGCCGGTGGCCAGCAGCTGCTCCAGGCCCTCGCCGATCTTGCTCAGCGGGACGAAGGCGTAGGCATGGCTGTCGCCCTGGCGCGACATGTACTCCCAGGCGGCGATCAGCAGCAGCGGCAGGAGCAGGCCGCGCAACGACAGGAGGAGTTTCTTCATGAGCGGGGTTTCCAGCGGAACAGGTGTTTTTCCAGCAGGCGGAAGCCGTGGTCGAGGGTGAAGCCGACCAGGCCGGTGACCACCACGCCGACCATCACGATGTCGATGCGCATCATCTGCCGGCTCAGCTCGATCAGCTGGCCGAGGCCGCTGTCGGCGGCCAGCAGCTCGGCCGCCACCAGCACCATCCAGGCGCGGCTCAGGCTGATGCGCAGGCCGGTGACGATGGGCGGCGCGGCGGCGGGGAAGGCCACGTCGCGCAGCAGGCTCCACAGCGGCAGGCGGTACACCGCCGCCACGTCGAAGTAGCCGCGCGGGATGCCCTTGACGCCCTCGCTGGTGGCCAGCGCCACCGGGAAGAAGGCGGCCTTGACCACGATGAGGATCTTGAAGGTCTCCTCGACGCCGAAGAACAGGATGAACATCGGGATCAGGGCGATCGAGGGAATCTGCCGCAGGGTGTGGAACAGCGGCGCGCAGTACGCCTCGACGTTCTTCGACAGGGCCATGGCGGTGCCAAACAGCAGCCCGCCGAGGGCGCCGAGGGTGAAGCCGATGGCCAGCCGCGACAGGCTGTTCTGCAGGTGCTCGCGCAGCTCGCCGCTGCCCAGCAGCTCGACGAACGCCTCGTACACGTGCTGCGGCGGCACCAGCAGTTGGGCCGGGTACCAGCCGGCCTGGGCGACCAGGGCCCAGGCGGCGAGCAGGGCCAGCGGCGAGGCGAACCAGCTCAGGCGGTTGAAGGTGGCGGTCGGCATCTCAGCCCTCCAGAACGACGTTGGCGGGTGCGCGGCGGGCCTTGCGCAACCAGCAGAAAGCGGCCACCAGCAGCACCAGTGGAATCCACACGAAGAACAGGTTGTTGAGCCCCACCAGTTGGCTGATCGCGCCGCCGAGCAGGGCGCCGGAGAAGCTGCCGAGCATGCCGGCCAGGTTGAACAGGCCGGCGATCTTGCTCTTGTCCACCGGGTGCTCGCCGAGCTGGGCCATGTTGACCAGGTGCACCAGCGCCGCGGCGGTGCTCAGCAGCACGCCGCCGGCCGCCAGTAGGGCGTAGCCGTGGGCGCTGCCGATCAGCAGCAGGCCGAGCACGGCGGCGACCAGGCCGGCCAGGTAGGCGAAGCGCCGGCCGAAGTGCTCGACCAGGTAGCCGAGGCCGAACAGGCCGAGCACCGAGGCCAGGCCCTGGACCATCACCAGGCTCACCGCCTGGCTCTGCGACAGGCCGGCGCTGTTCATCGCCAGGAGGATGACGAAGGTGCCGAACAGCGCAGCGGTGGCGCCGGAGAGCAGCTCGATCAGGCAGCTCTCGGCGATCTCCACGTGGCCGAGCATGGCCAGCACCTGGGCCAGCATGCCGCCGTCCGCGCCGGCCTCGGGAACGACGGCGGGCTCGACCTGCTCGGCCTCCCAGAAGCCCAGGCTGTACACCGCCATCAGGCCGAAGCACAGGCCGATCACCACGAAGCCGAGGGTGAAGCTGCCGCCGCTCAGCCAGTTGCCCAGCAGCGGGCCGAGCAGGCCCATGCCGAGGGTCAGCGAGCCGCGGTACCAGCCGGCCTTGTCGTTGCCGATGCGCCGCAGCTGGCGCAGGAAGGCGCTGTTCATGGCGACGATGCGGAAGGGGATGCACAGGCCGATCAGCAGGCGGATCGCCGCCAGCCACAGCCAGCCGCCGAACAGCGGGATCAGCAGGTTGAGCAGCATCGGCCCGAGGCTGGCGAGGAAATACACCCGGCGTGCGCCGAAGCGGGCGATGACGAAGCCGGCGGGCAGGGTCAGCAGGACCATGCCCAGCGACTCCATGGCCGCGATGATGCCGAGCTGCAGGGCGTTGGCGCCGATCTCGATGGCGTACAGGGTGGTGACGATCTTCGCCATGCCGATGGTGGCGCCGCTGAAGGCGGCCAGCAGCATGAAGCTGGCGAGGAAGGCGCCGGGCCTAGATCGCGACATTGACCTTCTCCAGCAGTTGCTCCAGCGGCGCCGGGTCGATCCACTGGCGCACGTCGAAGCCGGCCGGGATGAAGTCCCAGCGTTGGAGGAAGTCGGTCAGGTCCTGCAGCGCGTGGATGGAGCGCTCGGCCAGGTTGGTCTGCAGGCGCAGGTGGGCGTCCTCGCCGTAGGCCCGCGCCACCCAGTACTCGCTGGTGTTCAGCTCGCGGGCGAGGAAGCGGCGGGTCTCCTCGGGGTGGGCCCAGCTCCACTGCTCGGCGCGCAGCACGGTCTCGAGGATCAGCACCGCCGCCTCGAAGTGCTCGTCGAGCAGGTGCTGGTCCACGGTCAGGGTGCGCGGCGTGCCGATGTTGGAACGGATCAGCGGGTCGGGGTGCGAGCCGACGTCGGTCACCACCCGCAGGCCGAACTCGTCGGCCAGGTGCAGGCCGTGGGCGCCCTTGAGGAAGATCGCGTCGATGTCGCCGCGCAGCAGGCCGATCAGCTCGTTGTTGCGCCGCCGCACGCGGCCGCCGAGGCTGACCTGGGCGCCGTGCACGTGGCGCACCGGGTTGTCGCTGTAGGTGCCGCCGTAGGGGTAGTCGACCAGCTCCACGTCGGCCACCGTCAGGCCTTCCAGGCTGAGGGCGTTCTCCAGGCCGCGGATGGCCTGGGCGCGGGTGAAGTCGATCTGCACGTTGGCCCACTTGGGCACGCCGAAGCGGCGGTTGCGCAGGTCGCGGATGTCCTTCACCGGGCTGTCGTGGCTGGTGACGATCAGCTGCACCTCGTCGCTCCACGACAGGCCCAGCACCCGGGTGGCGCGGCCGCTGGCGCGGGCCCAGATCGCCGGGATGTTGCCGCCGTGGCGCACCGAGTTGTGCAGGTGATGATCGAAGTGCGCCTCGCGCACCTCGCGGTCGGAAGATTCGCGCAGCGCCTGGATGCGCGTGCCGAACGGCCGGAAGGCCTGGGCCAGACGCCCGGACTCCACGGCGACGCCGAGCCCTGTGGGTACCGGACTGTGGGTGTACCAGAGGGTATCGAGAGGTTTGTTCATGTAGCGTGTGGTTCCAGAGGTTGCTCGGTGCCCCTGCGGGAGGGGGCTGGGGTGAGAGGCGGCTCCGGTGTTGCCGAAGACACTCCCTCACCCCCGGCCACTCTCCCGGGGGGAGAGGGGAGATGTCAGCCCGCCTGCTTGGCGACGGCGCTGCGCAGGGTTTCCAGCGGGCGCGGGTCGATCCAGTCGCGCACCGAGAAGCTCTGCGGGATGAAGGACCAGCGCTGGAGGAAGTCGGTGAAGTCCTGCAGGGCGACGATGGAGCGCTCGTCGAGGTTGGTGCGCAGGCGCTGGTGGGCGTCCTCGCCGTAGGCCTGGGTCACCCAGTACTCGCTGCTGTTGGTCTCGCGGGCCAGGTAGCGGCGGGTGTCGTCCGGGTGGGTCCAGGCCCATTCCTCGGCGCGCAGCACCGAGGCGAGGATGCCGACGGCGGCGTCGTAGTGGTTGTCCAGCAGGTTGAGGTCGACGCTCAGGGTGCGCGGGGTGCCGTTGTTGGCGCGCACCAGCGGCTCCGGGTGCGAGCCGGTGTCGATCACCGTGTGCAGGCCGAACTGCTGGGCCAGTTGGGCGGCGCTGGCGCCCTTGAGGAAGATCGCGTCGACCTCGCCGCGCAGCAGGCCGACCAGCTCGGCGTTCTGCCCGCCGCGACGGCGGCCGCCGAAGGTGGAGACGCCGCCCACGGTCTGCGCCGCCTCGTCGCTGAAGGTGCCGCCGTGGAGGTAGTCGACCAGCTCGACGTCCTTCACTTCCAGGCCTTCCAGGCGCAGGGCGTTCTCCAGGCCGCGGATGGCCTGGGCGCGGGTGAAGTCGATCTGCGCGCTGGCCCAGTTGGGCAGGCCGAAGCGGCGGCCCTTGAGGTCCTTGACGGTCTTGATGCCGCTGTCCGGCAGGGTCAGGATCAGCTGCACCTCATCGGCCCAGGACAGGCCGATCACGCGGGTCTCGCGGCCACTGGCGCGGGCCCAGATGGCCGGGATGTTGCCGCCGTGGCGGACCGAGTTCTGCAGGGTGTGGTCGAAGTGCGACTCGCGCACCGCCTGGTTGTCCGACTCGCGCAGCGACTTGATGCTGGTGCCCTGGGCGCCCAGGGTTTCTTCCAGCCAGCCTTTCTGCACGGCGATGCCGAGGCCGGTCGGGACCGGGCAGCGGGTGTACCAGAGCGTATCGAGCGGTTGACTCATGGGGTGACTCTCCAAATGGGACGTGACGGCGGATGGCAAACACGGGCGGCGGATGCGCCCCGTGGACGGCTGCCAGGGGAAAGTGCAACCCCCATGCCACGGCCCGGCTAGACCTGTGCGGGCCACGTGGCACAAGGGCTGCGGGGTTTCAGTGGCGTTCAGGGAGGGGCCGGGCCGAGGGTCGTTGCTGCTGGGGCAACACCCCGGCAGCAGCGCCTTGCGTGTTTCCAGGCAGTCAGGCCGGCAACCCCGCGGTGCTCGCGCCTACAGGCATGCAACGCATGACGGACATGTGGGTGAAAAAAGGCCATGTCCCCGTGACGTGTTGCAGACGCTGCAACTGTCCCGCGGAAGCGGCCTGCTACTGGATTCCCGCCTGCGCGGGAATGACGGCTTCGGAAGAAACTAGAAACTCCCCCCCTTACATCGTCATCCCCGCGCAGGCGGGGAACCAGAAGGGGTCAGAGCACTGCGACATCTAACGGCGGCATAGCCCAAAAAAGGCTATGCCCCCCGTTGAAGGCTGCATACCTTGTGGGAGCGGATTTATCCGCGAATGCCGCGCCAATCGGAATGCCGCCCGGCCGCTCCCACAAAGGCAGGATTACGCCACACGTAACGGCTACATGGCCCAAAAAAGCCCCGCGCGGGGCGGGGCTTCGGGGTGGGCGCGCGGGCGCTCAGACCACCGCCTTCAGCTCCTCGCGGGCCTCGGCCGGCTGGCGCGCGTGGACCAGCGGCAGTACTTCCTGGCCGATGCGCAGGGCCTCTTCCAGGTGCGGGTTGGCGGCCAGGATGAAGGTCGAGAAGCCGGCGTCGCGGTACTCGGCCAGGCGCTCGGCGACGTTCTCGTGGCTGCCGACCAGGCCGATGGTCGGCCCCGGCTTGGCCTTGCCGAAGCCGGCCCACAGGTTCGGCCCGATCACCAGATCGTCGAAGCGCTCGCTGCCCTGGTGGTAGGCGGTCTGGCGCGCCGCGCCGACCGAGTCGGAGCCGGTGGCGAAGTGCTGGATGGCGGCGGCGGTCCGGGCATCGATGCGCTCGTACTGGCGGCGCAGCTCGCTCCAGGCGGCTTCCTCGGTCTCGCGGGCGAACAGGTCGATGCGGATGCCGAAGCGCACGCTGCGCCCCTGCTTGTCGGCCAGCTCGCGCACGCGCTCGATGTGCGGCCGGAGCTTGTCGATCGGCTCGGCCCAGTTCAGGTACACGTCGGCGTGGCGCGCGGCCACGTCCAGCGCCGGGTCGGAGAAGCCGGAGAAGTACACCCCGGGCTTGCGCTCATGGCGCAGGTTGGCCGGCAGCGAGCCGTTCTCCAGCTGGTAGATGTCGCCCTGGTAGCTGAACTGCTCGTTCTCCCAGAGGCCCTGGATGATGTCGAGGAACTCGCCGGTGCGTTGGTAGCGCTTGTCGTGTTCGAGGAAGTCGCCGTTGGCGCGTTGGCTGGCCGGGTTGCCGCCGGTGATGATGTTCCACTCCAGGCGGCCGCGGCTGAGGTTCTGCAGGATCGCCGCCTGCTGCGCCGCGTAGGCCGGCAGGGTCCAGGTGGCCTGGAAGGCGATCAGGAACTTGATCCGCCGGGTCTCGCGGGCCAGCGCCGCGGCGGCGATCCACGGCTCGGGACCGGTCGGCAGCAGCGCGCCCTCGAAGCCGGCCAGCTCGGCGGCCTTGGCCACCTGGGCGACGTAGTCGATGTAGGTGAAGCCGTCCGGCTCGCCATTGGGCAGGCGGCCGGGGGCGATGTTGCCGGGACGGTGCCGGGCGACGCCGCGGTTGTTCTTGTCCGAGGCGATGTGCGGGCCGTCGCTGCCAAGCGGCAGGCGCCAGAAGAATTCGGTGCTCATGGGTCACTCCAGTGCGATGCGCAGGTGGCCGCCGTGTGCGGCCCTGGCACGGACGGGTGCAACCGCTATGCCAGCGCCACGGGCCGCGCCGGCGCTGGGCTCGTGGCGGGCGCGCCGGCCCAGGTGCGTGCCCAGCAACACCCGGCCAGCAATCGCTGCTGACCGGGCAGCAGGACTGCCTCTGGAGCAGCAACGGGGCGCTCTTTGTTTCGGGTAATTCCTTTTCAATCAACGACTTGTGCCGCTGGCACAGGAACTGCTGAAGGCTCGGCAACGCCGGGGCCGGGCCCCGGACCGTTCACTGCTCAAGAAGGACAGATTCGATGACCAGCATCAGCCTCGATACCCAGCAACGCGCCTACGTCGACCAGGCCAAGCGCGACTTCGCCAAGGCCTACCGCGTGCTCAAGGAAAGCCGCACGCTGACCGCCACCAACACCTACCAGGCCTACCTGCGCGTGCCGGACAGCGAATTGGTGGTGGCCCTGCACGCGCCGAGCCCGTGGGCCGACGACGAGGAAATCCGCGCGGTGGTCGCCAGCTACGACGGCGTGGTGGCCCTCGACGAGACCGTCGAAGGCACCTCGCCGCTCAGCGGCAGCAAGTCCGGCGGCAACGGCAAGCGCTACGCCGCGGTGTTCCAGAACCGCCCGGAGGTCAACGTGGTGATCCACGTGCACACCCCCTACCTCGGCGGCTGGGCCAGCGCCCACCGGGTGCTGCCGATCCGCTACGCCGCGTCGCAGCGCGTCACCCTGGCCCGCGAGCTGCCGATCTACATCGACCGCCGCCAGCAGGAGGCGGATTTCATCGTCGAGAAGATCGCGGAGAACCCGCACACCCCGGCGATCCTCGAGGCCAACGGCGGCGCCACCTTCTGGGGGACCGGGATCATCCAGGCGTCGAAGCTGATCCTGCTGATCGAGGAGGGCGCCTACTTCCAGGGGCTGGCCGAGCTGTTCGGCGGCTCCCAGGAATTCGGCCCGGGGGTGCTGGAGCAGCAGTGGAAGATGACGGGGCTGTGGGCGCAGGGGCAGAAGTTGCTGGGGGTGGCGGCCTGATCGGGGCTGGCTGTTGAAAAAGCCCTGACAGCTTCGGCAACTGCTGGCCGGCCTGGCAGGGCGGACGCCCGGCGAGTGCTGTGCCTGGCGATCCGGGCCGTCAGGCCCGGGGCCCCTTTGGCAGGCACCTGTTCGCGAATGGTGGCGGCTCCCAAGAAGCTGGCCCTGGCTGCATGCGCAAATACCTGACCATGCTCATGCCATGCAACGAGGCAGTGCTTCTAGTGGCCCCACATGCTCCGGACTGGGAGAGACAATCGACTCCTGCAGGCCTTAGGCACATTCGCAACGCTTGACCTGGGTGCCGCTCAGAGCTTCCAGCGCAGGGTTAGCGTGGTGCTGCGCGGTTCGCCGAGGTAGGTCTGGCGGGTCGGGCCGATGCGGTCGTAGTAGTACTTGTCGAACAGGTTGTTGACCGTCAGGGTGCCGTCCAAGTGGCGGTTCAGGCGGTAGCCGAGCTGCAGGCTGGCGAGGGTGTAGCCGGGCTGCTTCCAGCGCAGGCTGCCCACTTCGTAGGAGCTCTCGCTGACCCGCTTGATGCCGCCGCCGAGGCTGGCGCCGTCCAGCCAGCCGTCGCCGAAGCGGTACTTGGTCCAGAGGTTGAAGTTGTGCCGGGGGAATCCGGTGGAGTACGGCTGGCCCTTGAGGGCGTCGTCGGCCTCGATGTACTCGGTGCGGGTGTAGGCGTAGCCGGTGGTCAGCTCCCAGCGCTCGGTGATGCTGCCGCTGACCTCGGCCTCCAGGCCCTCGCTCTCCACCTCGCCGGCGGCGATGGAGGCGAACGGGTCGTCCGGGTCCTGCATGGCCTGGTTCTTGTCGCGGATGCGGAACAGCGCGAAGTGGCTGTTCAGGCGGCCGTCGAAGTACTCGCCCTTGATGCCGATCTCGTACTGCTGGCCCTCCCTCGGTTCTAGGAAGCGGTCGTCGCGGTCGCGGGCGGTCTGCGGCAGGTAGATGGTGCTGTAGCTGGCGTAGAGCGACAGGTGTTCGTCGAGGTCGTAGATCAGGCCGCCGTAGGGCACCACCTGGCCGCTCTCGGTCTGCTCGCTGTGCGCGTCGTGGTCCTCGGTGCGCCAGTCGCTGACCCGCGCGCCCAGTACCAGGGTCAGCGGGTCGAGCAGGCGGTAGCGCAGCTGGCCGTAGACCGACGCCTGGCTCTGCTCCACGTCGGGTACGTCGCCCAGCGGCAGGTCCGGCTTGGGGATGTGCACGTCGGGATCGAAGATGTTCTGGTTGGTGGCGAACATGCCGTAGGTCGAGCGGTTGTAGGCGGAGCCGCCGCTGTAGCGCTGCCAGCTGGCGCCGAGCAGCAGGTTGTGCTCGCGGCCCAGCGCCTCGAAGGGGGTGGAGACGAAGCCGTCCAGGTTGATGTCGCGCTCGTCGCTGCGGATGGCGATGGGTACCATGCGCACCCCGCCGCTGGCGGGGTCGATGAAGGAGCTGCTCCAGCCGTTGTTCTCGCCGTCGCTCTCGCGGTCCAGCAGGCTGACCGTCAGCTTGGCCTGGCCGCCGTTGGCCAGGCGGTGGTCCAGCTCGGTGAGGTAGAAGGTCAGGTGCTCGGTCTTGTTGTTCCAGTCCGCGCCGATGAAGGTGTCGCGGTCCAGGCGCGCCAGGGTGCCGTCGACGTAGCTGGACAGGCCGTAGAAGGGGTTGGACTTGCCGTCCTGGCGCACCAGCATGGCGGACAGGGTGGTGCTGTCGTCCAGGTCGAACTCCAGCGTGCCGTAGCTGACGTTCTTGCGCCACCACACGTAGTCGGTGAACGCCTGGCTGTCCTCGTAGGCGTTGACGAAGCGCCCGCGCAGGCGGCCGTCCTCGCTGAGCGGGCCAGTGACGTCGACCTCGCCGCGGTAGCGGTCCCAGGAGCCGGCGGAGAGGCTGCCGCCCAGGGCGAACTCGCCGAGGGCGCGCTTGCGCGCCAGGTTGACCGTGCCGCCCGGCTCGCCGGCGCCCTGCAGCAGGCCGGCCGGGCCGCGCCAGACCTCGATGCGGTCGAAGATCGCCAAGTCGAGGAAGCCGCTGCTCCAGGAGCCCTGGCCGGCGCGCACCGGCACGCCGTCGAGCTGGTAGCTGTCGAGGTCGTAGCCGCGGGCCTCGATGTTGTCGGTGCCGGTGCCGTAGCTGGTGGTCTTCATGCCGGTGGTGTAGCGCATTGCCTCGCCGAGCGTGGTCAGGTTCTGGTCGTCCATGCGCTGGCGGGTGACCACGCTGACCGACTGCGGCGTTTCGCGCAGCGACTGTTCGCCCTTGCCCAGGGTGAGGCGGCCGGTGGTGTAGGAGCCGGTGCCCTCGGTACTGGTGCCGAGGGCGCGGCCGCTGATGTTGGTGGCGCCCAGTTCGACCGCGTCCGACGGCTGGCTGATCACCAGGGTGTTGCCGCTCTGCTGGTAGCGCAGCCCGCTGCCGGCGAGCAGGTGGCCCAGCGCCGCGAGCGGTTCGAGCTGGCCACGTAGCGCCGGGGCGGTCCGGCCGCTGGTCAGGCTGCTGTCGACCGCGATGGTCAGGCCGGCGGCCTCGCCGAGCTGGCGCAGGGACAGGGCCAGCGGCTGGGCCGGCAGGTCGAGGTCGACCGGCGCGGCGTGGACCTGGGCGGCGATGGACAGCGCCATGGCGGCGACCAGGTGGCGCATGGGGTATGCAGTGGGCATGGACTTCCCTTCTGTGAGGTTTGGCAGATGCACCCCTGACGCGCAGGGTCGGGAAATCCCTGATGTCGCTGTCGCGAATCGTTCGCGGCACCGACGAACGGTCGTCCGCTGCTGAAACGGCAGCGGTTCAGCGCGGGTGCAGCAGGGTGGCCCTGGCCTGGTGTTCCAGGCGCACCGGCGCTATCGCCGGCAGCGCGTCGAGGAAGTCCTCCACCTCGCCCAGCTGGACCACCGCGTCGATGCGCGGACCACCTCCGCCGACCACCCGCACCGGCTGCTGGCGGTAGCGCGACAGGCTGGCGGCGATCTCTGCGAGGTCGGCCTGCTCGAACACCAGCCGGCCAGCCTGGAAGGCGAAGGCATTGTCCGCCGGCAGCGGCAGTCGGCGCAGCTCACCCTCCGCGTCCACTTCCACCACCTCGCCGGCGTGCAGCTGCAGGCTGTGGCCGGGCGCGGTCAGGCTGTCGACCCGGACCAGGCCGTGGTCCACGCTGACGCGCAGGCGATCGTGCAAGCGGTCGACGGCGAAGCGGGTGCCGAGTACGGTGACCCGCGCCACCCCGCCGTCGACGACGAAGGGCCGGTCCGGGTTGCGCTCGACCTCGAACACCGCCTCGCCGCGCTGCAGGGCCACGTGCCGTTGGTGCTCGTCGTATTTCACGTGCAGCCGGGTGTCGGCGTTGAGGCTCACGGCGCTGCCGTCGCGCAGGCGCTCCTGGCGCTGCTCGGCGATGCCGGTCTGCAGGGCCAGGTCCTGCGGCCCCTGGCGATACAGGTGCAGGCCGGCGAAGCCCGCCAGCACCAGCAGGGCGCCGCACAGGGGGCCGCGCAGCAGATGGCGGCGGCGCGCGGTGCGCCGCCGCTCCATGGCGTCGGCCAGCGCCTCGCTGCCGCGCGGCGAGGACAGCTCGCCCCACAGCTCGGCGAAGGCCTGGTACTCGGCGGCGTGCTCGGGACTAGCCGCCAGCCAGCGCTCGAAACGCGCGCGCTGGCGCGCGTCGCCCTCTCCGTGCAGGCGGACGAACCAGCGGGCGGCCTCCTCGCGTACACCGCTCACGGCTGCAGCAGCTCGCGGGCCGCGCGCAGGTCGAGCAGGGCGCGCATCATGTGGCGCTCCACCATGTTCAGGCTGATGCCCAGCTGCTCGGCGATCTCGCGCTGGCCGCAACCCTCGATGCGGGCCAGCCAGAACACCTCGCGGCAGCGCGGCGGCAGGCAGTCGAGGATGCGCTGCAGGGCCTGCAGGCGCCGCTGCAGGTCGAGCAGGTGCTCGGGCGACGGCATGCAGGCGTCGCCGATGGTATCGAGGACGTCGAGGTCATCGTCCGGCAGCGGGCCGTAGCGGTTCTCCTTGCGGAAATGGTCGACCAGCACCGAGCGCGCGACGCGCCTCAGGTAGGCGTCGGGCTGGGCGATGGGCTGCTGGTGCTGGGCCAGGGCGAAGCGCAGCAGGGCGTCGTGCAGCACGTCGTAGGCGCGCTGCACGCAGCGGGTCTGCCGGCTGAGGCTGAGCAGTAGATCGCCGTAGGCCCAGCGCAGGTCGATGCCGAGCCAGTTCATTCGGCCGATCCCGGCGGTGAGAGGGTGTCGAGAGGGTGGCGGCGGATCGGCACGGGACGGGGCTCGGAGGCGGTGACGGCGGAAAGGATAAGGGCGGCATCAATCGAACGTAAATAAGAAATATTTTTATTTGAGATGACGCCAGGCGCTCCTCGCCGACCCATTTCGGCGATCACCGGCGTTTACGTTCTTTACGGCCCCTCTTTCGCTACATGATGTTTGGAATTACCATGATAATTATTCTCATAAACAACATGCAGTCATTCGGAGCATCCCATGTCCCTTCTCGTTACCCGGCGTCAGCAGGGCGCTGTAGGTGAGCGCTCGTCCGTGTCCATTCGCCCGCTGGCCTTGGCCGTGCACATGCTGGCGATCGGCATCGCCATGCCTTCCCTGGCCCAGGCGGCGGAAACCGCCGAGCAGGCCGAGGATGGCGTCACCCTCGCGCCGCTGTCCATCACCGACACCGCCACCCGGGAGCGCAATGCCGTCACCGAAGGCACCCAGTCCTACACCACCGAGGCGGCGCGCACCGCCACCCCGTTGAGCATGTCCCTGCGCGAGACACCGCAGTCGGTCACCGTGGTCACCCAGCAGCGCATGCGGGATCAGGACATGCAGACCATCACCGACGTGATTAACAACACGACCGGCATCTCGCTGAACCGCTACGAAACCAGCCGCGGCCAGATCAACGCCCGTGGCTTCGAACTCAACTCGCTGATGATCGACGGCGTGCCGACCATCTGGGAGCAGCCGTGGAGTTCCGGTGAAATCTTCAACAGTCTGGTCATGTACGACCGCGTCGAAGTGGTGCGTGGCGCCAACGGCCTGATGACCGGCGCGGGCGATCCTTCGGCGTCCATCAACATGGTGCGCAAGCGCGCCAACAGCCGTGACCTGACGGGTTCCGTGAAGCTCAGCGCCGGCACCTGGGACACCTATGGCACCGAGGGTGACGTGTCCATGGCGCTGAACGAGGCCGGCACCGTGCGCGCCCGCCTGGTCGGCGAGTTCAACGACGGCGACAGCTGGATCGACATGAACTCGACCCGCCGCGAAACCCTCTACGGCACCATGGATATCGACCTGACCGAAAACACCACGCTGTGGTTCGGCCTGAGTCGCCAGGAGACCAACACCGATGCCCCGATGTGGGGTGGCCTGCCGGTCTGGTATGCCGATGGCACTCGCACCCACTGGAGCCGCTCCAAGACCACCTCCGCCGACTGGAGCCAGTGGAACAGCAGCCACGAGACCTATTTCGTCAACCTGGATCACACCTTCGACAACGATTGGCAGGTCAACCTCAGCTACAACCGTGGCGAGCGCAAGGCGGACTCCTCCCTGCTGTACCTCTCCGGCAACCCGGGCAGGAACGGTTCCAGCGGCATGTCGTCCTTCCCTGCGACCTACAAGACCGAAACGACCCAGGACGACTACAGCATCCGCGTGAGCGGCCCTGTCGCCCTGTTCGGCCGCGATCATGAGCTGGCCTTCGGCTACATTGACAGCCAGCAGGATTTCGATGCCGATCAGGAGGCCGCCCTGAGCGGCTTCGGCGGTCTGGCGGACTTCGATGGTTACAATGGCGGCTTCCCGGAGCCGATCTGGGGCCCGCGCGGCGACTACGGCTATGGCGAGGTCGAGCAGAAGGGGATGTACGCCGCCACCCGCCTGAACCTGACCGACGATCTCAAGGTGATCCTCGGCGCGCGCGACAGCAGCTACGAGAAGACCAGCGACGACATCTACTCCCAGCCGAGCAAGGTCGATGTCGATCATGAGATCACGCCGTACGCAGGCATCATCTACGACCTCACCGAGAACCTCTCGGCCTACGCCAGCTACACGGAAATCTTCCTGCCGCAGTCGGCGCGCGACAGCAGCGGCCAGCAGCTGGACCCGATCGTCGGCGAGAGCAACGAGATCGGTCTCAAGGCCGAGTTCTTCGAGGGCCGCCTGAACGCCTCCGCCGCCGTCTTCAAGATCAAGCAGGACAACCTGGGCAAGAACACCGGCCTGCTGATCGACCCGTCGAACCCGCAAGGCGGCTATGCCTACGAGGCGACCGAGGGCGCTACCAGCAAGGGCTTCGAGCTGGAGGTCTCCGGCGAGCTGGCACCGGGCTGGAACCTGGCCGCGGGCTACACCCAGTTCAACGCCGAGGATGCCGAGGGCGACGACGTCAACACCCTGTATCCGACCAAGCTGCTGCGTACCTTCACCACCTACCGTCTGCCGGGCATCTTCAACGACAAGCTGACCATCGGCGGAGGTGTGAACTGGCAGGACTCCATCTACACCTACGCCACCAACCCGGCCGGCGATCGCGAGAAGATCAAGCAGGATGCCTACGCCCTGGTCAACCTGATGGCGCGCTACGAGATCACCGAGAACCTCTCGGCCCAGTTGAACGCCAACAACGTGACCGACGAGAAGTACTTCGACATCTTCGACGCCTACGGTGCCCTGACCTACGGTGCGCCGCGCAGCTTTACCGCTTCGGCGAAGTACAGCTTCTGAGGTATCTGAAGCGGGGCGTACAGCGCCTCGGGTGAAAGGAACGCCGGCCCTTGTGGCCGGCGTTCTGCTTTCCGGCAGTCCGTCACCTGGCGCAGTGCTTTCCCGGGCCGCCGCAGTCGTGCCCGTCCGCCGGGCTGCCCGACTCCAGGTCCCGCAGGATCGGGCAGTCCGGCCGGTCGTCGCCCTGGCAGTGGCCGACCAGCTCGCCCAGGGTGTCGCGCAGGGCGGTCAGTTCCTCGATCTTGCGGTTCAGCTCGTCCATGTGGGCCAGGGCCAGCGCCTTGACGTCGGCGCTGGCGCGCTCGCGGTCCTGCCAGAGCGCCAGCAGCCTGCCGACTTCCTCCAGGGAGAAGCCCAGGTCGCGGGAGCGCTTAATGAAGGCCAGCACGTGCAGGTCCTGCGGGCCGTACAGGCGGTAGCCGCTCTCGCTGCGCCCGGCCGGTCGGAGCAGGCCGATGGATTCGTAGTAGCGGATCATCTTGGCGCTGAGCCCGCTGTGCTTCGCCGCCTGGCCGATGTTCACGGGCGTTTCTCCCCTTCCGGTTTCCAGGTGTTGAGCAGCAGCGCATTGCTGACCACGCTGACGCTGGACAGCGCCATGGCGGCGCCGGACAGCATCGGGTTGAGCAGGCCGAAGGCGGCCAGCGGGATGCCCACCAGGTTGTAGACGAAGGCCCAGAACAGGTTCTGCCGGATCTTGCTCCAGGTGCGCCGGCTGATGGCCAGCGCCGCCGGCACCAGGCGCGGGTCGCCGCGCATCAGGGTGATGCCGGCGGCGTGCATGGCCACGTCGGTGCCGCCGCCCATGGCGATGCCGACGTCGGCGGCGGCCAGGGCCGGGGCGTCGTTGATGCCGTCGCCGACCATGGCCACGGTGGCGCCGCCTCGCTTCAGGTCGGCGACGTGGGCGGCCTTGTCCGCCGGCAGCACCTGGGCGTGGACCCGGTCGATGCCCAGGGCGCGGCCCACGGCGCCGGCGCTGCCGGCGTTGTCGCCGCTGATCAGGTGGCTCTCGATGCCGCGCTCGCGCAGCGCGGCGATGGCTTCGGCCGCGCCTTCCTTGAGGCTGTCGCCGAAGGCCAGCAGGCCCAGCACCGCGGGCGGCTCACTTTGCTCGATCAGCCAGGACAGGGTGCGGCCCTCGGCCTCCCAGGCGCCGGCCTGCTGTTGCAGGTCACTGGCCAGCGCCAGTTCGTCGAACAGGCGCTGGTTGCCCAGCGCCAGGGTGCGGCCTTCCACGTCGCCACGGATGCCGCGTCCCGGCAGCACCTGGCTGGTGGCCAGCGCCGGCAGGTGGATGTCCCGCTCGCCCGCCGCGTCGAGCACGGCGCGCGCCAGCGGGTGCTCGCTGCCCTGCTGCAGGGCGCCGGCCAGGCGCAGCAGTTCGTTCTCCTCGATGCCGGCGGCGGCCAGGTGGACGACGCGCGGCTGGCCGGAGGTGAGGGTGCCGGTCTTGTCGAACGCCACCACCGAGACCCGGTGCGCCAGTTCCAGCGCCTCGGCGTCCTTGATCAGGATGCCGTGGCGCGCGGCCACGCCGGTGCCGGCCATGATCGCCGCCGGGGTCGCCAGGCCGAGGGCGCAGGGGCAGGCGATCACCAGCACCGCCACGGCGTTGATCAGCGCCTGCTCCACGCCGGCTCCGGCCAGCAGCCAGCCGCCGAGGGTGAGCAGGGCGATCACCAGCACGGCGGGGACGAACACGCCGCTGACCCGGTCCACCAGTTTCTGGATCGGCGCCTTGGCCGCCTGGGCGTCTTCCACCAGGCGGATGATCCGCGCCAGCACGGTCTCGCCGCCGAGTGCCGTGGTGCGCACCACCAGCCGGCCTTCGCCGTTGATCGCGCCGCCGGTGACCCTGTCGCCCGGCGCCTTGGCGACCGGCAGGCTCTCACCGCTGATCAGCGCCTCGTCGGCCTGACTGCGGCCCTCGCTGACCTCGCCGTCCACCGGGAAGCGTTCGCCGGGGCGCACCACCACCAGGTCGCCGAGGCGCAGGGCGGCCAGGGCCACCTGTTCCTCGCGGCCGTCCACCAGGCGGGTGGCGTGCTCCGGGCGCAGCGCTTCCAGAGCGCGGATGGCGGCGCTGGTCTGGCGCTTGGCGCGGCTCTCCAGGTACTTGCCCAGCAGCACCAGGGCGATGACCACGGCCGAGGCCTCGAAATACAGGTGCGGCGCGTGATGGCCCGCGGTGGCCCAGAGGTAGAGGCTGAGGCCGTAGCCGGCGCTGGTGCCCAGGGCCACCAGCAGGTCCATGTTGCCGGTGCCGGCGCGCACCGCCTTCCAGGCCGCCTTGTAGAAGCGCGCGCCGAGGATGAACTGCACCGGCGTGGCCAGCAGGAGCTGCACCCAGGGCGGCAGCATCCAGTGCAGCCCGGCCCATTCGGCGAACATCGGCAGCACCAGCGGCGCGGCCAGCAGCAGCGCCAGCACCACCGCCTGGCGCTCGCGGCGCAGCGCGGCCTGCGGATCGGTCCGCGGGGCTGCATCCAGCAGGCTGGCGGAGTAGCCGGCCTGTTCCACTGCGGCGATCAGCGCGGCCGGGTCGGTGCCTTCCAGCAGTTCGATGCGGGCGCGCTCGCTGGCCAGGTTGACGCTGGCGCCGCGCACGCCGGGCACCTTGCCCAGGGCGCGCTCGACGCGGCCCACGCAACTGGCGCAGGTCATGCCGCCGATGGCCAGCTCCAGGCTGCCGAGCGGCACCTCGTAGCCGGCCTGCTGCACGGCATCCAGCAACGCGCCCAGCTGGCCGGCGCCGGCCTCGACGTGGGCACGTTCGCTGGCCAGGTTGACGCTGGCGGCGCTCACGCCGGGCACCTTGTTCAGGGCGCGCTCGACGCGGCCGGCGCAGCTGGCGCAGGTCATGCCGCGGATAGGAAGGTCGAAGGTCTGGGCTGTGCTCATGGGGGCGGCTCCACTGGATTCGCCCCTAGAATCAACCTTGCCACCTGGGCAAGGTCAAGCGCCGGCTTGTCGCATCAGTAATTGAGCGGCGCTGGGATCAGACGCAGACCCGCGGGTTCCATGGCGATGCGGTACTTGGTCACTTCGCCGGCGTTGATGCGCAGGGTCTGGCTGTGCAGCTGCTCGAAGCGCGGCTGGCAATGGCCGCCGCCGAGCTGGCCGAGGCGGACCAGCACATTGCCCGGCGGCAGGTTGAGGGTGACCGACTGGCCCTGGTACAGGCGGGCGGCCAGGTTGCCCTGCAGGTACAGGCCGATGTCGCAGGGGGTGGAGACTTCCAGGCGCTCGCGGGACACGGTGAGCACGCCGTAGTCGATGGGCGCGCCCAGGGTCATGGGCGCCAGCGGCACGGCGGCGGGCATCGCCGGTGGTGGGGCCGGCACGGCCGGCGATTCGGGGGGCGCCTGGTCGGCCAGGGCCGGCAGGGCGAGCAGCGCGAACAGGATGGGGAGCGGACGCATGGAAAACCTCCGGAAGTTGAAGTCCAGCTTGGTCCAGCCGGCCCGTGACGACAAGTCGCAAGCCTTGACCTTGCCACGATGGCAAGCTCGACACTGAGCGCGTCAGTCAAAACTAACGAGGAAAACGCCATGCAGATTCTGAAAGTGTCGGGCATGACCTGCGGCCACTGCGTCCGCGCCATCACCCAGGCGATACAGGCCGGCGACCCGGCCGCCGAGGTGCAGGTGGACCTGGGCGCGGGCGAGGTGCGGGTGGCCAGCCGCCTGAGCCTGGAGCAGGTGCTGGCGGCGATCCGCGAGGAAGGCTACGCCGCCGAATCGGCCTAGGGGCTGTTGGCGTTTCGGCGCAACTGCACCGGCGCCAGTTTTTGCGCGGAGCGAGACGCGAAATTCGGTTGCTCCAATGAGCCATCGAGCAACGGTGTTCCGCGAAAAAACTATGTCTCCGTTGCGTGTTGCAGACGCTACCGCTGCCCTCCTGCGGAAACGGCCTGCTCGCAATATCAATAGGACCCCGTAGGGTGGGTTAGGCCACAGGCTGTAACCCACCAGCGGAATCGACCGCGGTACCGCCGCTAGGTTATGCCGGCAATCGGCTGGCCCACCCTACGCGCTGTGCCGGCAAGCCTCTCTATCTGAACGCTGCAGCTGCCTGCCCCTGGATTCCCGCCTGCGCGGGAATGACAGTTTCGGAAGAAATTGGAAATTCCACCTCTACCTCGTCATCCCCGCGCAGGCGGGGATCCAGAAGGGGTCAGGGCACTACAACATCTGACGGGTACATAGCCAAAAAAGGCCCGTCACTTCGGGTTGCGCGCCAAATAGCCCCCTCCGTCGTTGCAGGACTTGGCAAGGGAGCACCATTCCCTGCGTCCCACGCCTAGCGGAGCGCCGCCCAGCCTGGCGCGATTTGGCGCTGCGCCGAAACGTCAACAAACCCTGGGGATGGCCTGAAATAGTCGTAACTCCCGCGCAGGCGGGGCAGCAGCTGTATCGCTGAACAGCGCTTGCGCTGGCCCGAAGGAGAATGATCTGGAGACCTCGCAGCGCCTGGACTCCCGCCTGCTCGGGCCTGACGGCAAGGCGCTTTTTCAGCGTTTCCCTAGCGTTCGGCGGGCGGCGCCCAGTCGCGCAGCAGGCCGCGCAGCTGGGCGTCGATCAGCGGGGCGGTGTCGCGCAACGGGTCGAACAGCCCGGGATCGCGGGTCCAGTCGCTGAACAGGCCGACCAGCAGGCCGTGGATCGCCCGCGACGCCAGGTGCGGGGTGACCCCCGGCTGCAGGCGCTCGCGGCACCCGGGGCGGGCGAACAGGCTCTCCACCAGCTCGATGAACAGGCTGACGAAGGCGTTGTGGCGTTGCTCGGCCTCGCGCAACTCGTCGGTGAACTCACAGCGGTGCAGCAGGATGGTGAAGATGCGCCGCTTCTGCTCGTCGGTGGCCATGCTGGCCACCGCCTCGATGCACAGGTCGCGCAGCGACAGCAGCGGATCGACGCCGCCGTCGCCGCTCAGGCGCTCGGCCATCTGCTCCGGCGGCAGGCGCACCTCGCTGAGCATTTCGTGGAACAGATGCGCCTTGTTCTGGAAGTGCCAGTACACCGCTCCGCGCGTCACCCCGGCGGCGCGGGCGATCTGGTCCAGCGTGCTGTGGGCCACCCCTTTCTCCAGGAACAACTGCTCGGCCGCGGCCAGGATGGCGGCGCGTGTCTGTTCGGCTTGCTCTTTGGTTCTGCGCATGGCGGGCTGGAGGAATCGGGCTAGGCTCTGTTCTGGAGAGTGCACAGTGTAACGGCTTCGGGGCTGTCGTCGTTGCTTACAGACGCACATGTATGTAAATGCCATGGCAGCCAACAGGCCATTGCCCAAGACGTCACGGAGATGACCATGCCTGCGAGCCCGTTTCCCTTCGTCCTGAAAATGCTGGTGCTCGGCACGGTATTCAGCCCGCTGCTGCAGGCGGCCGAGCAGGGCGAGCAGCAGATGCCGCCGCCGGAGGTGGTGGTGGAGGTGGCCAGGACCGAATCGGTGCCGCTGGAGCTGGAGTACGCGGCGCGCACCGCCGGCTACCGCGAGGTGCAGGTGCGCGCCCAGGTCAGCGGCATCCTCCAGGAGCGCACCTACCAGGAGGGCAGCCAGGTCAAGCGCGGCCAGGTGCTGTTCCGCATCGACCCGCGCCCCTACCAGGCCGCGCTGTCACGGGCCAAGGGTGCGCTGGCGCAGGAGCAGGCGCGCTACCGGCAGACCGAGCGCGACCTCAAGCGCATCCGCGAACTGCAGAAGAAGGGCTTCGCCAGCGAGAGCGAACTGGACAACGCTGTCTCCAACTTCGAGCAGAGCAAGGCCAACATCGAGGCCGCCAGGGCCGAGGTCCAGGCCCGCCAGATCGATCTCGACTACACCACCGTCGAGGCGCCGATCTCCGGCATCACCAGCAAGGAGACGGTGTCCGAGGGCAGCCTGATGGTGGCGGGCGATCCCAACGCCAGTCTGCTGACCCAGATCACCCAGCTCGACCCGCTCTACGTCAACTTCGCCGCCCCGGACCGCGAGGTGGAGCGGGTGCGCAGCGGCCTGGCCGCCGGCACCCTGAAGATGGAAGGCGAGCACATGCGGGTGGAGCTGAAGTTCGGCGACGGCTCGACCTATCCGACCGAGGGCCGGGTCGACTTCACCGACAGCCTGGTCGACCGCGGCACCGGCACTGTCAGCGTCCGCGCGGTGGTGCCCAACCCGGAGCAGAGCCTGCTGCCCGGCCAGTTCGTGCGGGTGGTGGTCAAGGGGCTCAGCAAGCCCCAGGCGATCACCGTGCCCGAGCGGGCGATCTCCCAGGGGCCCAGCGGCACCTTCGTCTACATCGTGGACGAGCAGGGCACGGCGCGGGCGCGCCCGGTGACCACCTCGCAGACCGCCGGCGGCCGCTGGGCGGTGGACAGCGGGGTGAGCGCCGGCGACAGGGTGATCGTCGAGGGCCTGCCCAAGGTCCGCCCGAACGCGCCGGTGAAGGTGGTCGACAAGCCCGCCACGACTGCCGCGCAGTAGAGGAGCGAGCGCCGTGATCTCGAAGTTCTTCATCGATCGGCCGGTGTTCGCCACCGTCATTTCCGTGGTCATCATCCTGGCCGGCCTGGCGGCGATGAAGGCCCTGCCCATCGCCCAGTACCCGCAGATCCTGCCGCCCCAGGTGTCGGTGTCGGCCAGCTACCCGGGCGCCAGCGCCCAGGTCATCGCCGAGACCGTGGCGGCGCCGCTGGAGCAGCAGATCAACGGCGTCGAGGGCATGATCTACCAGCTGTCCAACTCGGCGGCCAGCGGTGCCATGAGCCTGTCGGTGTACTTCGAGGTGGGGCGCGACCCGGACCAGGCCACCATCGACGTCAACAACCGGGTGCAGGCCGCCCTGGCCAAGCTGCCGGAGGAAGTGCGCCGGCAGGGCGTGAAGGTGGAGAAGAAGTCCTCGGACATCCTCCAGGTGGTCGCCCTGTACTCGCCGGACGACTCCAAGGACCCGGTGTTCATCTCCAACTACGCGCTGATCAACGTCATCGACGAACTCAAGCGCCTGCCCGGCGTCGGCGACGTCAGCCAGTTCGGCTCCAAGGACTACTCCATGCGCATCTGGCTGCGGCCGGACAAGCTGGCCCAGTACGACCTGACGCCGACCGACGTGGTCAACGCCATCCGCGAGCAGAACTCCCAGTTCGCTGCCGGCAGCTTCGGCCAGCAGCCGCTGCAGACGCCCCAGGACTTCACCTACACGGTGACCACCCAGGGCCGCTTCAAGGACCCGAAGGAATTCGAGAGCGTGATCCTGCGCTCCGACGCCACCGGCGCCAGCCTGCTGCTGCGCGACGTGGCGCGCATCGAGCTGGGTGCCCAGGACTACTCCCTGGTGACCTCGCTCAACGGCCAGCAGAACGCCGCGTTCGGCGTCTACCTGCAGCCCGGCGCCAACGCCCTGGACACCGCCGAGGCGGTGCGCAGCGCGATGGAGCGGCTGGCCAAGCGCTTCCCCGAGGGCATCGCCTACAAGATTCCCTACGACACCACCAAGTTCGTCGAGGTCTCCATCGAGGAGGTGATCCACACCTTCTTCGAGGCACTGGTGCTGGTGGTGCTGGTGGTGTTCATCTTCCTGCAGAACTGGCGCGCCACGCTGATCCCGGTGCTGGCGATCCCGGTGTCGCTGGTCGGCACCTTCGCCGGCATGTACCTGCTGGGCTTCTCGATCAACCTGCTGACCCTGTTCGGCATGGTGCTGGCGATCGGCATCGTGGTGGACGACGCCATCGTGGTGATCGAGAACGTCGAGCGGGTGATGCGCACCAAGAAGCTCGGCGCCCGCGAGGCGGCCATCGAGGCGATGGAGGAGGTGACCGGGCCGATCATCGCCATCGTGCTGGTGCTGTGCGCGGTGTTCGTGCCGGTGGGCTTCCTCGGCGGCCTGGCCGGGGAGATGTACAAGCAGTTCGCGATCACCATCGCGGTGTCGGTGGTGATCTCCGGCATCGTCGCGCTGACCCTGTCGCCGGCGCTCTGCGCCCTGCTGCTGAAGGACGAGCACCGCGAGCCGGCCGCGCCGTTCCGCGTCTTCAACCGCTTCTTCGAGCGCATGACCGAGGGCTACGGCGCCGGCGTGGCGTTCTTCCTGCGGCGCTCGCTGATCGGCCTGCTGCTGTTCGGCGGGATGATCGCGCTGATCGTCGTGCTGTTCGGCCGGGTGCCCGGCTCGCTGGTGCCGGACGAGGACCAGGGCTACGTGATCAACGCCTACTTCCTGCCGCCGGCGGCCTCGGTCAACCGCACCGACGCGCTGACCCACGACTTCACCGAGCAACTGATGAAGCACCCGGCGGTGCAGGACGTGGTCACCTTCGCCGGCTTCGACGTGCTGACCTTCGGCCTGCGCAGCAACGCGGGCGTTTCCTTCGTACCGCTCAAGGACTGGTCCGAACGCACCACGGACGAGACCGACGCGCGCAACCTGACCCGCACCTTCATGGGCATGGGGCTGAAGGAGAAGGATGGCGTGGTGATGAGCTTCAACCCGCCGCCGATCACCGGCATGAGCACCACCGGCGGTTTCGAGGGCTACATCCAGGACCGCGCCGGCGGCAGCGTCGAGCAGCTGCAGGAGAAGGTCCAGGCCTTCCTCGGTGCCGCCCAGAAGCGCCCCGAGCTGGCCGGCGTGCAGAGCACCTTCAGCGCCAACGTGCCGCAGTACTACATCGACCTCGACCGCACCAAGGCGCGCGCCTTGGGCGTGTCGATCAGCGATGTGTTCACCGCCATGCAGTCCACCTTCGGCAGCTACTACGTCAACGACTTCACCCTGTACGGTCGTACCTGGCAGGTCAGCCTGCAGTCGGAGTCGGAGTTCCGTCGCAAGCCCGAGGACCTGTCCCAGGTCTACGTGCGCGCCAGCGGCGGCGACCTGGTGCCGCTGACCAGCCTGATCAAGGTGCGGCGCATCCTCGGCCCGGACACCTTCGCCCGCTTCAACGTCTACCCCGCGGCCAAGATCCTCGGTGGCCCGGCGCCGGGCTACAGCTCCGGCCAGGCCCTGGCCGCCATGCAGGAGGTGGCCAACGAGGTGCTCGGCAGCGAGTACACCCTGGGCTGGATCGGCTCGGCCTACCAGGAACTGGCGACCCAGGGCTCGGGCAGCGTCGCCTTCGTGTTCGGCCTGATCATGGTGTTCCTGATCCTGGCCGCCCAGTACGAGCGTTGGACCCTGCCGCTGGCGGTGGTCACCGCCGTGCCCTTCGCGGTGTTCGGCGCGATCCTCGCGGTGTGGCTGCGCGGCATCCAGAACGACGTCTACTTCCAGGTCGGCCTGCTCACCCTGATAGGCCTGGCGGCGAAGAACGCCATCCTCATTGTCGAGTTCGCCGTGCTCCTGCGCGCCGAGGGCAAGGGCATCTTCGACGCCGCCTTCGAGGCGGCCAAGCTGCGCTTCCGCCCGATCGTGATGACCTCGCTGGCCTTCATCCTCGGCGTGCTGCCACTGGCGATCAGCTCCGGCGCCGGCTCGGCCAGCCGCCACTCGATCGGCACCGGCGTCATCGGTGGCATGCTCGCCGCGACCGTGCTGGCGACATTCATGATCCCGATGTTCTATTTACTGGTGGAGTCCCTGGGCGAGAAACTGGGTCGCAGGAAGAAGGTGGCGGCGGAGCCGCACTGACCTGACCAGAGACTGGCCTGTATGATCTCAAGGCGCCCCTCGGGGCGCCTTTCGTTTTCCGGTGGACAATCAATGAGCTTTCGCATCCTGCTGATCCTCGGCACCCTCAGCGCCTTCGGGCCCATGGCAATCGACTTCTACCTGCCTAGCTTCCCGACCCTGGCCCTGGTCTTCGGCACCGATGTCGAGCATGTGCAGTTGTCCCTGGCCTCGTATTTCGCCGGCACCGCCCTGGGCCAGCTGGTCTACGGCCCGCTGGCCGACCGTTACGGCCGGCGCTGGCCGCTGCTGGCCGGACTGGTGCTGTTCACCCTGGCCTCGCTGGCCTGCGCGCTGGCGCAGACCCTGGAGTGGCTGATCGTGGCGCGCTTCGTCCAGGCCCTCGGCGGCTGCGCCGGGATGGTCATCTCGCGGGCGGTGGTGCGCGACCTGTGCGACCCGCTGGCTTCGGCCAAGGTGTTCTCCAAGCTGATGCTGGTGATGGGCGTGGCGCCCATCCTCGCGCCCCTGGGCGGCGGGCTGCTGCTGCAGCTGTTCGGCTGGCAGTCGATCTTCCTCGGCCTGGTGCTGTTCAGCGCGCTGTGCCTGGTGGCCGTTCTGCTGTGGCTGCCGGAGACCCGCCCGCAGAGCCTGCCGCCACAACCGCTGGCGGGCGCGCTGGGGCGCTACGTGATGCTGCTGCGCGACCGCCTGCTGGTGGGCTACGGGCTGACCGGCGGAGTGGCCATGGCGGGCATGTTCGCCTACATCTCCGGCTCGCCCTTCGTCTTCATCGACCTGTACGGTGTGCCCGCCGAGCACTACGGCTGGCTGTTCGGCGCCAACGCCGCCGGCTTCATCCTCACCGCCCAGCTCAATGGCTGGATGCTGCGCCACCACGGCCCTGGCTACTGGCTCAAGCGCACTGTCTGGGTCTATTGCGCCGCGACCCTGGCGCTGCTCGCCGTGGCCATGACCAAGCCGGAGCAGCTGTGGCCGCTGCTGGTGCCGCTGTTCATCAGCACCGCCAGCCTGTCCTGCGTGCTGCCCAACGCCACCGCCTGCGCCATGGCGGGGCAGGGCGCCCACGCCGGCAGCGCCTCGGCGCTGATCGGCTCGCTGCAGTTCACCGTGGCGGCGGTGGCCTCGGGGCTGGTGGGCGCGCTGCACGACGGCAGCGCCAGGCCCATGGCTCTGGTCATCGCCGTGTGCGGGGTGATCACGCTGGTCCTGGCGCTGTTCAGCGCGAGCCATGCCAAGCGCCAGTCGCTGGAGTTCTGAGAGAGCGCCTGGTCAGGGGCGCTTAGTCAGGGACGCCTGGTCGAGAGCGGGCAGTTGCCGCTCAACCGGCCGTTCGCACCTCGGGTGCCGCGCGCCAGGGCAGCGGGTGCGGCGCGCGGAGCCGCTTCTGCAACACGCTGACGAAATCGCGCGCCTCGCTCTCGCTGCGGAAGCTCACGCCCTGCTGGTCCAGACACACCTGCCAGCGGGCACCTTCGGCGGTCATCACCTGGCGAATCAGGATGTTCATCGCAGGTCTCCACGAAAAGGGTGAAGCTGCAGTGTAGACCTGCGGTTTCGCTTTTCCCTGACCTGGATCAAGCGCCCGACTGATGGTCGATGCGCGGCCGAGCCGTTCCGGCGCGGGCCCAGGCTGCCCTCTTTCCTCTCGGAAAACCGATACCGGCTGGGCATTTTTTTCGCCCGCTGGAACCTTTCTTCCCCTTCGGCAAAGGAGTTGTCCGTTCAGACAAAATTGCCCGAAGACCGCCCCTGTCAGGATGCGAAGGCTAGGAGTGCCATAAGCACAGCCACGCCCGCACAACTATATAAAGCCAGGGGAAACTGCCAATGATCCGTCCAACCCTAAAACCGCCGTCCCGTTCCTGGACGGAGTGCTCGAGGGGGAGGGCGCTGCAGCTCTCCCTGGCGGCCTGTCTCGTCGCCGGCCTGCTCGGTGCGGGCCACGCGGGCGCCGTGGGGAGCCGCAGCCTGTATCCGCAGGGCTACCTGTCCGGAGAGTCCGGTTACGATGCGGTGCTCAATGCCAACGCCGGACGCGCCCTGATGAATTTCTCGGGCAATACGTACGGCGGCGTCATTCGCGCACGCACCTTCATCTACGTCTACGCCCAGGCGGGCGAGCGCATCCTGCTGGGGCGCGACAGTAACGGCACCGCCACCGTCTACACGCCGGATACCGACTTCGGACCCAAGGGCAACGAGGCACCTACCGGCGGCACCGCCACCAACTGCGCGATTTCCTCCGGTACCGGGCGGATCAACACCCGCGCGGCCGAGCTGGCCGGTCCCGGCACGGCGGCGGGCGTGACCACGGGCAGCCAGTACGTACCCTGCGTCTATCAGGTCACCCAGAGCGGTATCCACGGTGTACTGATGGAGGCGGGCGGCACCCAGCTCGACCGCTGGGAGGTCACGGTACGCGCCAGCGACACCAGCACGGCCGACCTGCCGGGCCGCGTCTTCACCTATGCCTTCGCGGCCCAGACCCTCGGCAACAACAACGATCCGAGCACCGGCACGCCGCGCCGGCTGTACTCGACCTTCCACTACGTCACCCAGGACGGCTACCGTTACCGGCAGCAGATGAAGGGCCTCGACCCCAACGCCTTCGCCATCTATGCCAATGCCCGCGGCTTCCTCGATGCGGACGAGCCGCTCTACAAGAACGTGCGCGGCAGCAACGACTATCTCGCCAGCATCGATGCCGGTGTGACGCTGGAGGCACCCGCCTACCCGATCTTCTTCGAGGACATTTCCGGCACCCAGGCGGACGACACGCTGACGGAGCTGGGCATCCCGCTGGTTCCGCCGGAGCCGATGATCGACAACGTCGCCTTCAGCTACCCGCCGGGTGGTACCTCGCACAGC
Source organism: Pseudomonas paralcaligenes (assembly GCF_019655855.1). GTDB lineage: Bacteria > Pseudomonadota > Gammaproteobacteria > Pseudomonadales > Pseudomonadaceae > Aquipseudomonas > Aquipseudomonas paralcaligenes. The sequence goes on from NZ_BPFX01000003.1 coordinate 253,629, forward strand.
TACGTGGGGCGCGGCGGCGTCATCAGCTTCGACGCCACCGACGTGATGAGCTACCAGATCGTGATCAGCGCGGGCGGCGACTACGACGTGGCCAACCCGCTGAACCGCGTGCTCGAAGGCTCGGCCGTGGCGGGGCGCAACGAAGTGCTGTGGGACGGCCTGGCCAACAACGGCTCGCCGGTGCCGGCCAACGCCGGCGGCACCCCGTACAACTTCCAGGTGGTCGGCCGCAACGGCGAGGCGCACTTCCCGCTGCTGGACGCGGAGAAGAACTTCAACGGCGGCCCCGTCATCACCCAGCTCAACGGCCTGGGTAGCGGCAGTACCACCATCTATTACGACGATCGCGCCTACAAGACCCGCGCCGGGGTGGAGGTGGGCACCATCGCCGCCGACGGCACGCCCGAGCATCTGTGTGGCGGCACGCTGAGCAGCCGCCATGTCACCACGCCCGTCGAGGCGCTGAACGGTGTCGACAGTGCCTCCACCGCTGGCTTCGGCACCACCTCGAACGGTGCGCCGCGCTATCCCCGTTACTGGGGTGGAAACGGCTCGAACGGCAGCAGCACCTGCAGCCTCACGACCGAATTCGCCGACAAGCTGGGCCTGGACCTCTGGGTCTTGCAGAAGTCCGATCCCGAGCAGCCGTCCATGGGCATCCTGATCTACTCCAGCGCCGACGTGACCACTCGTGTGTCCGCGCCGAGCAGCGTCGCCCCGGGGGCGACCGTGGTCACGCAGATCGAGTTCGGCAACGTCGGTTCCTCCACGGCCACCGGGGTGAGCTACGGCGCCAACCTGCCGACCGGCCTCTCGGGCGTCAGCTGCTCCGGCGCCACCTGCAGCTACAACCCGGCGACCGGCGCAGTGACTATCTCCGGCCTGCCGCCCACCCTGACCTCCGGCCAGTGGGTGCCGCCGGTGACGCTCAGCTACACCGCGCCGGCCTCCGGCAGCACGCTGCTGCAATCCTCCATCGCCACCACCAGCCCGCAGGAGCCCAACCCGGGCCACGCGCCCGACAGCGCCAGCGCGCCCACCGCAGCCGGTGGCGGCGCCAGCGTCGCCGACGTGATGGCCAGCGTCTCCGCGCCCGTCCAGGCGGTGGCCGGGCAGACGGTGAGCGTGCCGGTGAGCTTCCGCAACTTCGGTCCGCTGGATGCCGTCGATGTCGCCTACGTGGTGCAGCTGCCCGCCGGAACCGCCGGCGTGAGCTGCGGCGCCCCGGCGACCTGCGGCGCGCCCGACGCCTCCGGGCAGATGGTGGTGACCTTCCCGTCCGGCACCACGCTGGTCGCGGGGCAGGAGCAGTCCTTCGTGCTGACCTACACCGCACCTTCCGTGGGCAGCACCGTGCCGGTCTCGGCGCGGGTCACGACCACCACGGACGAGGGCGGCAGCACCGCCAACAACAACGCCAGCGGCATGACCACGGTGATCGATTCCGGCGCCGCCCTGGCGGACGTGACCGTCAGCATCTCGCCGCCGGCCAGCGCCGTCGCCGGGCAGACGGTGAACGTGCCGGTGGTGTTCGAGAACAAGGGCCCGAACGAGGCCAACGGCGTGAGCTACACGGTGAGCATCCCGCCCGGCCTGACCGACGTCACCTGTGCGCCGGCGGTCTGTTCGGCATCCGGAGGCACCATCACCTGGACCGGTCCGGCGACCCTGGGCAACGGCCAGCGCTTCAACGCCAGCTTCAGCTACACGGCGCCGTCCACCGGCCCGGTGAACCACACCGCGACCATCGGCACCTCCTCCTCGGAGAACAATGCCGGCAACAACACGGCCGCGGCGTCCACCAGCATCACCGCGCCGGACATGCGCGTCGACCTCGGTGGCCTCACGCCGCCAGCGGAGGGCGTGCCCTACAACGGCAGCTTCACCTGCAGCAACATCGGCTCGTCGCCCGCGGTGGACAACACCCTCTGCTCGGTGACCGGATTGCCGCCCAGCCTCAGCCAGGGTGCCTGCACCCTCGCACCCGGCGGCGCGCCGTGGAATGCCGGCGACGCCGTCCCGGTGGGTGGCGTGGTGACCTGCGCGGTGACCGGCACCCCGGGCGCACCCAGCGGCCCGACCACGGTGACCGGCAATACCGACACCGATGACGATGCCGACCCAAGCAACAACCAGGCGACCGTCAGCCTCACCGTGCGCTCGACGGCGGCGGCTCCGACCCTGTCGGGCTGGGCGCTGATTCTGCTGTCGGGCCTGCTCGCCCTGATCGGCCATCGCACCCGTCGTCAGGGTGGCGGCCTAGCCCGCTAAGCCCATGTGAAAACGCCGCGGGGATTTCCCCGCGGCGCACGATTCGATCCCCGTCCGGTTCGCCGGCGGGGATTTTTTATGGCTGTGCCTTATTCAAAGCAAAGCTATGTCCCCGTTACGTGTTGGTGGCGCAATTCTGCTTTTTGTGGGCGCGGCTGGGCGGCATTCCGATTGGCCGCGAAATTCGCGCCACGGGTACATAGCCTTATTAAATGTTGGCGCCGCGTAGGGTGCACCACGCGCCCTGGTCGTAGCCCGGATGAAATCCGGGAGTGGTCTGTCGTTCAGCCAATTGCCGAGTGTTCCCACACCCCTTGGTTTCGCCCTCCCGGGCGACTCACTTTTCTTTGTTTGCGCAAAGAAAAGTAAGCAAAAGAAAGCGCACCCCGGCATCCGGCCCCGCCTGCGGCGGGGTTCCCTCCTTCCGGTGCCGCTCCGGGGGCCGGCATACACGGGCCATCCATGGCCCGTTATGCCTTTCGCCGCATCCCTGCGGCTCATCCCCCTACGCGACACCTCCACTCGGCCTCCTGACGGGGACTCGGGCTCCGAGTTGCTTAGCAGTTTCTTTCTGCCGCTGCGCGGACTGGGTTCGGTCGCTACATGCTGACCTCAGAAACCCTCGAGCACAATCTTGCCACGAGCCTTGCCGCTCTCCAGCAGAGCGTGGGCACGGCGCAGGTTGGTGGCGTTGATGGTGCCGAAATGCTCGCCCAGGGTGGTCTTCAGCACGCCGTCGTCGATCAGCTGGCTGACCCGGTTGAGCAGGCGGTGCTGCTCGATCATGTCCGCGGTCTGGAACAGCGAGCGGGTGTACATGAACTCCCAGTGCAGCGACAGGCTCTTGCGCTTGAGCTTGACCACGTCCAGCTGGGCCGGGTCGTCGATCAGCGCCAGTCGGCCCTGGGGCGCCAGGGCCTCGACCAGTTGATCCAGATGCTGGTCGGTATGGGTCAGGCTGGCGACCAGGTCGACCTGCTCGATGCCGAGCGCCTTGAGCTGCGGCACCAGCGGCTGGCTGTGGTCGATCACATGGTGGGCGCCGAGCTGCTGCACCCAGTCGCGGGTCTCGTCGCGCGAGGCGGTGCCGATCACGGTCAGGCCGGTCAGCTGGCGGGCCAGCTGCACCAGCACCGAGCCGACGCCGCCGGCGGCGCCCGTCACCAGCAGGGCCTGGCCGTCGTCGCCCTTGCCCTCGCGCACGCCCAGGCGCTCGAACAGCAGCTCCCAGGCGGTGACCGCAGTCAGCGGCAGCGCTGCGGCGCGGGCGAAGTCCAGCGAGCCGGGCATGCGCCCGACGATGCGCTCGTCCACCACGTGCAGCTCGCTGTTGGCGCCGGCGCGGTCGATGGCGCCGGCATAGAACACCTGGTCGCCCGGGCGGAACTGCCGGACCTCGGCGCCCACCTCGACCACCACGCCGGCCACGTCCCAGCCCAGCACCTTGGGCTGGCCGGCCTCTGGCGTGACCCGCTGGCGGATCTTGGTATCGACCGGGTTGACCGAGATGGCGCGCACCTCCACCAGCAGGTCGCGCGGGCCGGGCTGCGGAGCTGGAAGGTCGATATCGACCAGGGCCTCGGCGTGGTCGGCGGGCAGGGACTGGTAATAGGCGATGGCTTTCATGCGGCAGTTCCTCGAAGGGGGCATGGCGAAAGGGAGAAGTTCCAGCTTAGCCGGTGCGGTCGAGCTGGCATTGCCGGCATGTTCGTTTATCGGGCTGGAGAGAAAAACCGGCCTGCCATAGAGTCTCTTTCAAATTTTCTTTGAAAATGGAGCCGCCATGCTGCGCTTCGACGACCTCGCTCTGTTCGTCCGCACCGCCGAACTCGGCAGCCTCTCCGCCGCCGCCCGCGAGCGGGACTGCTCGCCGGCGCTGGCCAGCGCCGCCCTCAAGCGCCTGGAAGCGGAGCTGCAGGTGCGCCTGCTGTTGCGCTCCACCCGCAGCCTGCGGCTGACCGCCGAGGGCGAGCAGTACCTGACCCACGCCCGCGCCGCCCTGGCTAGCCTGGAGAGCGGTCGCCAGCAGCTGGCCGGCGCGCGGGCGGAGATCAGCGGGGTGATGCAGATCGCCGCGCCTTCCGACTTCGGCCGCAACGCGCTGCTGCCCTGGCTCGACCGCTTCCAGGCCGAGCGTCCGCACCTGAGCCTGCGGCTGCTGCTCAGCGACCGCAATGCCGACCTGTTCCGCCAGCCGGTGGACATCGCCCTGCGCTACGGCGAGCCGGAGGACTCAAGCTTGGTGGCCCTGCCGGTGGCGGCGGACAACCGCCGGGTGCTGTGCGCCGCGCCGGACTACTTCGCTCGCCACGGCCGGCCGCGCCACCCGGACGAGCTGCGCCGGCACAACTGCCTGCTGTACATGATCGGCGGCCGGGTCCACGACCGCTGGAGCCTGGGCGACGGCAGGCGCGGCCTGGCCGTGACCGTATCCGGCGACCGGGTCAGCGACGACGCCGACGTGGTGCGGCGCTGGGCCGTGGCAGGCAGGGGACTGGTGTACAAGTCCTGGCTGGACGTGGCGGACGATGTGCAGACCGGGCGGCTGGAGGTGGCGCTGGGCGACTGGCCCGGCGAGCCGACGCCGCTCAACCTGATCTGCGCCCACCGCGACCAGCTCAGCGGGCCGGTGCGCCTGTTGCGCGAGTTCCTCCAGGCGCGCTGCGCCGAGTTGCTGGCGCGGGCGCCGTGGCGCTGATGCGGGTCAGCCGCGGGCGGGCGGGGTGAGGCCGCAGCCCTTGAGGATGATCCGTTCCAGGGCGGACGCGGCTTCCTCGAAGTCCGCCTTCTTCAGGCTGTTCTTGCCGGTGAACATGCAGATCTGGCTGGTGAAGTCGGCGTAGTGCTGGGTGCTGGACCAGAGCAGGAAGATCAGGTGCACCGGGTCCACCGGGTCCATCTTGCCCGCGTCGATCCAGGCCTGGAACACCGCGGCGCGCTGGCGGAACCACTCGCGGTAGTCCTGGTTGTAATGGGCCGTCAGGGTCTGCCCGCCGCCGATCACTTCCATCGCGAAGATGCGCGAGGCCAGCGGTTGGGTGCGGGAGAACTCGACCTTGGAGCGGATGTAGCTGCTGAGCGCCTGGGCCGGGTCGTCGTCCACCGTCAGGCCGTTGAAGGCGGCGTCCCACTGGTCGAGGATGTTGTTCAGTACGGCGATGTAGAGCCCCTGCTTGCTGCTGAAGTAATAGTGCAAATTGGCCTTGGGCAGCCCCACCGCCTGGGCGATGCTGTTCATGCTGGTGCCTTTGTAGCCATGGCGGGCGAACTCCACCTCGGCGGCGGCGATGATGGCTTTTTCGTTCTTCTGGCGGATGCGACCGGCGGGTTTGCCGGCGCCGGGAGCAGGAGAGGCTGCTGGCATCGAGAGGGGTCCGTACTGATGATCGGTTTTGTCTGTGAACAGATAACCCACGGCGGGTCACGAAACAACCCTCGCGCGTCAAAAACGTGTGCCATTCAGACGAAGAAGGCAGGGTGATCAAAAATGACCCAGGAAAGCGTCAGAAAATCGTCTTGACAAGTCTGTGCCGCTTCGCTGGAAAAATGGCGCAAGCCCTAGTGGTACGGGGCTTTTGCGTCCGGACGGCCGTATTCGGACCGGCTGGTCCGGTGTCGTTCTCAGAGGGTCTTCGCCAGCGCCTCGAGGAAGGTCTCCAGCACCAGTTGTGGGCGACGTCCCTTGCGCGTCACCGAGGCCAGGGTCAGGTCGTAGAAGCGGCTGGCCGGCTTGAGCACCCGCAGGCGGCCCTGCTGCACCCATTGCTGGGCGTAGTGGTCCGGCAGGTAGCCGATATAGCGGCCTGTGAGGATGAGGAAGGCCATGCCCTCGCGGTCCGAGGCGCTGGCGGTGCAGTTCAGCACCTGGTACTGGACCTGAATCTCCGGCGGCAGGCGGAAGGTCGGGGCGATGGCGTCCTGGGCGTTGAGGCGGCTGTCGGCCAGCTGGCTGTCGTCCGCGTAGAACAGCGGGTGGCCGACGGCGCAGTAGAGCTGCGAGCGCTCACCGTACAGTGGCTGGTATTCCAGGCCAGAGAGGGCGTGGCTCTGCGGCACCACGCCGACGTGCAGGCTGCCGTCGAGCACGCCCTGTTCCACCTCGGAAGGTGGCGTCATGCGAATCTGGATGCGCACCTCCGGCCCCAGCTCCTTGAGCCGGGCCAGGGCGTGGGTGATGCGCATGTGCGGCACGGTGACCAGGTTGTCGGTGAGGCCGATGTGCAGCTCGCCGCGCAGCTCGCGGTGCAGGCCGTTGACGTTGTTGCGGAAGCTCTCCAGGGCGCCGAACAGCTGCAGCGACGACTGGTACACCTCGCGCCCTTCCTCGGTCAGGGCGAAGCCGGCGCGGCCGCGCTGGCACAGACGCAGGCCCAGGCGCTGCTCCAGATCGCTCATCTGCTGGCTTATGGCCGAGCGGCCGATGCCCAGCACGCTCTCGGCGGCGGAGAAGCCGCCGCATTCCACCACGCTGCGGAACAGGCGCAACAGGCGGATCTCAAAATCGCTGACCTGGGCCAGGGGATCGGAACGGCGGCTGCTCATTGTTTAGTGGTCGCTTAACTTAAAGTACGAAGATTTGGATTTTCGTGACTTTATGCCCGTGGCACCTTGCCTGGCAACAACCCGTAGGAGCGAGCTCTGCTCGCGAACCGGCCGAACAGCTTCGCGAGCAGAGCTCGCTCCTACAAACAACAAGTCTTTGTGAGAGCTAGACGATGAACATGCCGCAGACCGCCACCCCGTCCCTGGCCAGCCAGCTCAAGCTGGATGCCCACTGGATGCCGTTTTCCGCCAACCGCCAGTTCAAGCGCGACCCGCGCATCATCGTCGGGGCCGAAGGCAACATCCTGATCGACGACCAGGGCCGCCGCGTGTTCGACAGCCTCTCCGGCCTGTGGACCTGCGGCGCCGGCCACTCGCGCCGGGAAATCCAGGAAGCCGTGTCCAGGCAGCTCGGCACCCTTGACTACTCGCCGGGCTTCCAGTACGGCCACCCGCTGTCGTTCCAGCTGGCCGAGAAGATTGCCGACCTGATGCCGGGCGAACTGAACCACGTGTTCTTCACCGGCTCCGGCTCCGAATGCGCCGACACCGCGGTGAAGATGGCCAAGGCCTACTGGCGCCTCAAGGGCCAGCCGACCAAGACCCGCTTCATCGGCCGCGCCCGTGGCTACCACGGCGTCAATATCGCCGGCACCGCCCTCGGCGGCATCGGCGGCAACCGCAAGATGTACGGCCAACTGATGGACGCCGACCACCTGCCGCACACCCTGCAGCCGGGTATGGCGTTCACCCGCGGCATGGCCGAGACCGGCGGTGTCGAGCTGGCCAACGAACTGCTCAAGCTGATCGAGCTGCACGATGCCTCCAACATCGCCGCCGTGATCGTCGAGCCGCTGTCCGGCTCGGCCGGTGCGCTGATCCCGCCGAAGGGCTACCTGGAGCGCCTGCGCGAAATCTGCACCCAGCACAACATCCTGCTGATCTTCGACGAAGTGATCACCGGCTTCGGCCGCCTGGGCAAGTGGAGCGGCGCGGAATACTTCGGCGTCACCCCGGACATCATCAACGCCGCCAAGCAGATCACCAACGGCGCCATCCCGCTGGGCGCGGTGATCGCCTCGAAGGAAATCTACGACACCTTCATGAACCAGCCGGCGGCCGAACACATGATCGAGTTCACCCACGGCTACACCTACTCCGCCCACCCGGTCGCCTGCGCCGCCGGCCTGGCCACCCTGGAACTGCTGGAGAAGGACAACCTGATCCAGCAGTCCGCCGAGCTGGCGCCGCACTTCGAGAGCGCGCTGCACGGTCTCAAGGGCACCAAGCACGTGGTCGACATCCGCAACTGCGGCCTGGTCGGCGCCCTGCAGATCGCCCCGCGCGACGGTGACGCGGTGATCCGCCCGTTCGAGGCAGGCCTGGCCCTGTGGAAAGCCGGCTTCTACGTGCGCTTCGGCGGCGACACCCTGCAGTTCGGGCCGACCTTCAACACCCGCCCGGAAGAACTGGACCGCCTGTTCAACGCCGTGGGCGACACCCTGAACAAGATCAGCTGACCGACGCCCCCCTCTCCCTCTGGGAGAGGGGGCCCGACCGCATTCACATCGAGAGAGCACTTCATGAGCACCATCGCCCACCTGATCAACGGCGACATCGTCCTGAGCGGCCAGCGCACCGTGCCGGTCTACAACCCCTCCATCGGCGAGGCCGTGCGCCAGGTCGAACTGGCCGACCGCGGCACCATCCAGGCCGCCATCGACGCCGCCAAGGCCGCCTTCCCGGCCTGGCGCAACACTCCGCCGGCCAAGCGCGCCCAGGTGATGTTCCGCTTCAAGCAGCTGCTGGAAGCCAACAAGGACAGGATCGCCGCACTGATCAGCGAAGAGCACGGCAAGACCCTGGAAGACGCCGTGGGCGAACTGCAGCGTGGCATCGAGAACGTCGAGTACGCCTGCGGCGCGCCGGAACTGCTCAAGGGCGAGTTCAACCGCAACGCCGGCCCGAACATCGACAGCTGGAGCGACTTCCAGCCGCTGGGCGTGGTTGCCGGCATCACCCCGTTCAACTTCCCGGCCATGGTGCCGCTGTGGATGTACCCGCTGGCCATTGCCTGCGGCAACTGCTTCATCCTCAAGCCCTCCGAGCGTGACCCCAGTTCCACTCTGCTGATCGCCCAGCTGCTGCACGAAGCCGGACTGCCCAGGGGCGTGCTGAACGTGATCAACGGCGACAAGGAAGCGGTGGACGCCCTGATCGAGGCGCCTGAAGTGAAGGCCATCAGCTTCGTCGGCTCCACCCCGATCGCCGAATACATCTATACCGAGGCCAACAAGCGCGGCAAGCGCGTACAGGCCCTGGGTGGCGCCAAGAACCACGCCGTGGTGCTGCCGGACGCCGACCTCGACAACACCGTCAACGCCCTGATGGGCGCCGCCTACGGTTCCTGCGGCGAGCGCTGCATGGCCATCTCCGTGGTGGTGGCGGTGGGTGACCAGGTGGCCGACAAACTGGTCGAGAAACTGGTGCCGAAGATCGCCGCCCTGAAGATCGGCGCCGGCACCTCCTGCGGCCTGGATATGGGCCCGCTGGTCACCGGTGCGGCGCGTGACAAGGTCAAGGGCTACATCGACAGCGGCGTCGAGCAGGGCGCCAGGCTGGTGGTGGACGGCCGCGGCCTGGTGGTGCCGGGCAACGAGGCCGGCTTCTTCGTCGGCGGCACCCTGTTCGACGCAGTTACCCCGGAGATGACCATCTACAAGGAAGAGATCTTCGGCCCGGTGCTGTGCATCGTCCGCGTCGGCAGCCTGGAAGAGGCCATGCAGCTGATCAACGACCACGAGTACGGCAACGGCACCTGCATCTTCACCCGCGACGGCGAGGCTGCGCGCCTGTTCTGCGACGAGATCGAAGTCGGCATGGTCGGCGTCAACGTGCCCCTGCCGGTGCCGGTGGCCTACCACAGCTTCGGCGGCTGGAAGCGCTCCCTGTTCGGCGACCTCCACGCCTACGGCCCGGACGGCGTGCGCTTCTACACCAAGCGCAAGACCATCACCCAGCGCTGGCCCCAGCGCGCCAGCCACGAGGCGGCGCAGTTCGCCTTCCCCAGCAACGGCTGATACGCAGCGGAAAGGAAAGGCCGGTCGAGAGACCGGCCTTTTGGGGCTATATCCCCGTTAGTTGTTGCACGCCCTGTGGGAGCGGATTTATCCGCGAATTTCGCGGCCAATCGGAATGCCGCCCAGCCGCTCCCACAAGAGCAGCACCAACACGTAACGAGTACATAGCTTTTTGTCTGGCGCGGCGAGTAGGGCGGGTGAAACCCGCGTCGTCGGCTGCGCGGGTTGCACCCGCCCTACCCATATCTCCTCAACCTCACGTCACATCCCCGTCCTCGACGCATTTCGCTCCGTCCTGACTTGCAACGAAAGTACGTCGCCCCCCGGCTGAATTTCCCGGAGCGCTTTCCCTATACTCAGGCTTTATGGCCCATGGCCACTGCCAGAGCCTCGCGCGGCTCGCCGGAGGGATGACGAGCAATGTCCTGGATTCGCTGTCTGCTGTGCCTGTCGCTGTGGCTGGTCTGCGGCTCGTCGTCGTTCGCCGCGCCCGTTTTGTTGCAGGAGGACAGCAGCGGGCTTGGCCTGAACGAGCGGGTCGAGCTGCTGGAGGATGTCGGCGGGCAGCTGGGCATCGACGATCTGCAGCGGCCCGAGGTGCAGGCGCGTTTCCACCCGGCCGATGGGCGGGCCAGCGCAGGGCGCAGCCCCAACCCGTGGTGGCTGCGCATCACCCTGCAGCGTGGCGCGGAGGCGCCCGCGCGCTGGTGGCTGGAGCTGGGCGGTATGCTGGTGCTCGATGCGCGTCTGTACCTGCCGGACGGCGAGGGCGGATGGACGGAGCGCGCCAGCGGCGAGCGGGTGCCGTTCAGCGAGGGGCGCGACTACCCCTACCGGCGCGGCCTGTTCCAGTTGCCGGCGCTGGGCGAGCAGCCATTGACGCTGTACGTGCGCAGCTACGACCCCGCGGGCAACCTGTTTCCACTGCGCATCTGGCAGCTCGGCGACCTGCAGCAGGTCAGCAGCGAGGAGAACTTCGCCTACGGCCTGATCTACGGCGTGGTGCTGGCGCTGCTGCTGTACAACCTGTTCATCCTCTTCAGCCTGCGCGATCGCGCCTACCTCTGGTACGTGCTGACCACGGGCTGCTCCCTGCTGATGATGCTGGCGATGTCCGGCCACGCCCAGCAGTACCTCTGGCCGGGCATCGCCACGCCGGTGTGGCTGGACCGGATGACGATGCCGTCGCTGTGGAGCGTACTGCTGATGCGCTTCACCATCGCCCTGCTGTCCCGGCCCGGCGGTTCGCCCTGGCCGGCGCGGGTGCTCAACGTGGTGTGCGTGCTGTACGGCGTCGCCATCCTGATCAACGCCCTGGGCATGCGCCGCGAGGCGTCGCTGATGATCGCCCTGCTGCCGGTGCTGACCATGCCGATCGCGCTGGGCTGGGCGGCCCTGCGCAGCTGGCAGGGTTTCGTGCCGGCGCGCCTGTACCTGATCGGCTACGGCTTCGTGCTGGTCAGCGCGGTGATCCTGCTGCTGCGCGCCGGCGGGGTGATCCCGCCGCTGCCGCTGATCGGCTACTTCTTTCCCCTGTCGGTCTCGCTGGAGGCCATTCTGTTCTCCTTCGCCCTGGCCTACCGCATCCAGATGCTGCGCCAGGAGAAGGCGGCCGCGCTGCGCCTGGTCGACCGCGAGAAGAGCGCGCGCCTGGCGCAGATACAGCGCAGCGCCGACGAACTGCAGAGTGCGGTGGCGCTGCGCACCGCCGAACTGGCCGAGGCTAACCAGCAGCTGCAGCATGCGGCCTTCCACGATTCGCTGACCGAGCTGCCGAACCGCCGCTACCTGCTGGAGCGCCTGGACGCGGCGATGGCCGACAGCCTGCGCCGGGGCGAGTCGCTGGCGCTGCTGCTGCTCGACCTCGACCTGTTCAAGCCGATCAACGACCAGTATGGCCACGATGCCGGCGACTTCGTCCTGCGTACCCTGGCCCAGCGCCTGCAGGCGCAGCTGCGGCGGGGCGACTTCGCCGCGCGCCTGGGCGGCGACGAGTTCGCCGTGCTGGTGACCGGGCCGGGTGTGAGGACGGAGCTGGCGCAAGTGGTGGCGCGGCTGCTGCAGGCGCTGAACCAGCCGGTGGAATACGACGGGGTGGCGTTGAACATCGGCGTGAGCATCGGCTCGGCGCGTTTCCCCGACGACGCCGACCAGCTGACCGAGCTGTACAAGGCGGCTGACACGGCGCTGTACCAGGCCAAGCAGCGCGGGCGCGGCACCTTCGTGATGGCGCGGGAGGAAGCCTCCGGCCCGGCGTAGCGCCGTAGGGTGCGCCGTGCGCACCGGGGGCCATGTACGGGCTTGCCGGTGCGCATGGCGCACCCTACGAGAGCGGCCATTGCACCGAGCCATCGCCGTAAGTTTCTTCGCTGAGCGTGGTGAAGCTCCTCTATCTGAACGCTGCAGCTGCCTGCCCCTGGGTCCCCGCCTGCGCGGGGATGACGAGGTAGGGGGGAGTTTCTTCTGGAACCGTCATCCCCGCGCAGGCGGGGACCCAGAAGGAAGCAGGGCACTACGACCCGTAACGGGTACACGGTGATGAAAAAGCCCCGCATTGGCGGGGCTTTTTCGTTACCAGCGGTGGCCGTGGTGATGGCGGCGGGGTTCGCGCCAGTGCCTGTAGCGTGGTGGCGGGGGCGCGGGCACGTAGTACACCGGGCCGGGGCTGTAGTAGACCGGGCGCGGCTCGTAATAGACGGGACGGGGTTCGTAGTAGACCACCCGGGGCGGTGGTGGCGCCCGGTAGACCGGGGGGGGCGCGTAGCCGCGGTCCGATCTCTGGCTGGCCAGCACGCCGCCGATGATGGCTCCGACCGCGACGCCCGCGGCCACGTCGCCGCGATCCGCCGCTTGTGCCTGTTGCTCGCCGGCGAAGGCCAGACTGGCGATCAGGCCGGTGATGATTGGGATACGCGAAAGCATGGTCGAGACTCCTGTGGGGAACCGGTTCTCCGGTCAATGTCTTCGACTGTGCCCCGTGCGGGCCATTGCGCGGGGCAGTGTAAATCCTGTGTAAAACGAGGCGGCGACAATCTCCTCATATGGATTGGCCCGCCGGAGGCATGGCTCACGGTGTGCCGGTGGGTTTTGCGCTTTACTGCTTGCCGAGAGGCGTGCGAAGGCGCGGGAGCGAGGCCGACGGATGAACGCGATGGTTGTCAGGTGGGGCGGGCTTGCCGTGGTGCTGATGGCGCTGGGGCTGGTCGGCTGTTCCGGGCGCCTGACCCACGAGAGCATCGTCAGCAAGCGCAGCGAGCCGCGGGCCGGCGAGTTCCTGCAGAGCGACGTGGACCGCATGGCCACGCTGGCGATGCGCGACAACCTCAACAGCCTGTACCAGCTGATGAGCAAGCTGTACCAGCGCAACCCGCAGGAGTGGCGCAAGACCGGCCTGGCCAGCCGCGCCGAGGCGGAGCGGGCGATCCACCAGGCCATCGAGCAAAACCAGCCGCTGCCCCAGCTCGGCGGGCGGCGCGATATCGCGGCGCTGAGTTATTCGCTGGGTGCCGATTTCCAGGGCGACCGGGTCGGCGCCTTCATCTACGCCCTCGGCAGCATGCTGGTGACCGCCCACGGCGGGCGCACCGAGTTCTACCTCACCGACTCGTTCGACGCCCGCTTCATCCACAACGCCGCGCGCAACATCGAGAAGGCAGCATGGATGCTGGCCCAGCGCCGGGACGCCAGCGGCCGCCCGCTGCTGCTCTCCAACGAGGGCAGCAACCTCAGCTACGCGGTGGAGTTCGGCAAGATGACGGCGCGCCTGGACCTGCTCACCCACGTGCTGGAGGAGCGCTATCGCCGGCTCGGCGTGAACTACGCGCAGAGCCTGCTGTTCCTCAACTTCCTGCCGGTGCAGTGATGCTTCACCGCTCCCAGCGGCGCAGAACCTTCTCCAGCTCGCCGCCGGCCCGCGCCTTGTCCAGCGCCGCGGCGAAGCGCCGGGCACGCTCGTCGCCCTTGGTGAAGGCCACGTAGCGCGGCATTTCCACCAGTGGCCTGGGCAGCAGGCGCACGTGTTTCTGGGCGCGCTGTTCCTGGACGAAGTAGAGCAGCTGGGTGCGGTCGCCGACGATGATGTCGATGCGCCCGGCCAGCAGCATGGAGACCAGCTGGCGCGGGTTCTGCGCGCTGGTGTCGCGGGCCAGGTCGGCCCTGTCGAAGGCCGACTCGTAGGCGTAGCCGCGCACCTGGCCGATGACGAAGGGGGAGAAGTCGTCCAGGGTCTGCCAGTCCTGGATGCTGGTCTTGGCGGTGGTCATGAACACGGTCGAGCCGGTGCGGATCGGGCCGACCAGTTCGTACTGGGCCATGCGCTCCGGCGTGCCGGCGAACTGGAAGGCCATCTCGGTCTCGCTCCGTTCGAGCATGCGCTTGACCCGCTCCCAGGGGTACAGGCGCAGGCTGTAGGCGATGCCAGCCTGCTGCAGCACCGCCCCGATCAGGTCCACGTCGATGCCGCGCGGGGTGTCGTCGTCCTGGGTGACGAAGCTGTAGGGGGCGAACTGTTCGTCGCCGATCACCCGCCAGGTCTCGGCGTGGAGCAGGGGGCTGAGGAGGAGCAGAAGAACGAGCGGCAGGCTGCGCATGGTGTCCTCCCGGGCAGGGACGGGCGCCTGGCGCGCCCGTTCATTTCAGCCTAGTGCCTGCGGGAGGATTTGCGCGTGGCGATCCGGCATCGCGCCGGACCCGGCATCAGACCTTGCGCACGAACTCCGACTTCAGCTTCATCGCGCCGATGCCGTCGATCTTGCAGTCGATGTCGTGGTCGCCGTCGCACAGGCGGATGTTCTTGACCTTGGTGCCGACCTTCACCACCAGGGACGAGCCCTTGACCTTGAGGTCCTTGATCACGGTGATGGTGTCGCCGTCCTGCAGCAGGTTGCCGACCGAGTCCTTGATTACGCGCTCGTCGCCCGCCTCCGGCGCGGCGTCGGCCGACCATTCGTGGGCGCACTCCGGGCAGACCAGCTGGCTGCCGTCCTCGTAGGTGTATTCGGAGTTGCACTGGGGGCAGGGCGGCAGGGTGCTCATGGCGGTACCTCGGTCGGAGCGGAAAAGCCGCATATTGTATAGGGTTTTGCCCGCCCTGTGGCGATTGGTCGAACCGATGCCGCCGCCGCGCCGTCCCACCTTGCAGGAAGAATGCTCGAACACGGGAGAAAGGGGCATGGCATTCATCGATCTGCGTGGCGTTTCTTGGTGGACCCTGGTGCGCGGCACCGTGACCGACTTCATCGACGACGAACTGCCCGTCTATGCGTCGGCGCTGGCCTTCCAGCTGTTCTTCTCGCTGTTTCCCTTCCTGCTGTTCCTCATCGCCCTGATCGGTGTGCTGGATGCCCAGCCGATCTTCGACTGGCTGCACCAGCAGGCCGAACTGGTGCTGCCGCAGGATGCCCTGGGGCTGGTCGATCCGGTCATCACCCAGCTACAGACCCAGCAACCGGGGCTGTTCTCCATCGGTATCCTGCTGGCGCTGTGGACCGCCTCGGCGGCGGTGCGCTCGACCATGGCGGCGATGAACCGCGCCTATGGCGTGGAGGACGGCCGCCCGGCCTGGAAGCTGGTGCCGCTGTCGCTGCTCTACACCGTGGGCATCGCCATCGCGCTGCTGACGGCGGCGGCGCTGATGGTGGTCGGGCCGCAGGCGATGAACTGGCTGGCCACCCAGATCGGCCTGGAGGAGACGGTGGTGGTGCTCTGGGCCTGGCTGCGCTGGCCGCTGGCGGTGCTGATGCTGATCCTGGTGGTGGCCGCCGTGTACTACCTGGCGCCGGATGTGAAGCAGGAGTTCCGCTTCATCACCCCCGGCTCGATCCTGGCGGTGGTGGTGTGGATCGCCGCCTCGCTGGGCTTCGGCTACTACGCGCAGAACTTCGCCAACTACAACGCCACCTACGGCAGCATCGGCGCGATCATCGTGTTCCTGCTGTACCTGTACATCTCCTCGGCGGTGCTGCTGTTCGGCGCCGAGATGAACGCGGTGATCGAGCACCACGCCAACGAAGGCAAGGATCCGGGCGAGAAGGAGGCCGGCTGAGTCCGGCTACCAGAGCGCACCGAGTTGCCGCTCCAGCCGCTCGCGGTGGTCGGGGTGGGCGATGTCGAGCATGCAGCGCATGCGCTGGCGCAGGCTCTTGCCGCGCAGGTCGGCGACGCCGTATTCGGTGACGATCAGCCCCGCGTCGCCGCGCGGCACGGTGGCCGGCCCGCTCAGGCTGGCGACGATGCGGCTGGCGCCGCCCGCCGTGGACGGCAGGGCGACGATGGGCAGGCCGCCCTTCGAGCGGTGCGCGCCACGCAGGAAGTCCAGCGCTCCGCCCAGCGCGCCGACGTAGTTGCCGGCCGCCACCTCCGAGTTGATCTGCCCGCCGAGGTCCACTTCGATGGCCGAGTTGATGGCCACCAGGCGTTCCTGGCGGGCGAGCACGTCCGGGGCGTGGGTGTAGGTGGTGGAGCGCAGCATGATCGCCGGGTTGTCGTGGGCGAAGTCGTGCAGCAGGCGGCTGCCGAGCAGCACGCCGCCGACGCTCAGGCCACGGTCCAGGCTCTTGCGTGCATTGGTGATGGCGCCGCTGCGCATCAGCTGGGCGACGCCGTCGCCGATGCTGCCGGAGTGCACGCCCAGGTCGCGGTGGTCGGCCAGCGCGCCGAGCACCGCGTCGGGAATCGCGCCGATGCCCACCTGCAGGGTGGCGCCGTCCTCGACCAGCCCGGCGATGTGCCAGGCGATCTGCGCGTCGACCTCGCGGATGCGGCTGGGCGGGTTCTCCAGCGGCGGCCGGTCGGTGTGCAGGATGGCGTCGATATCGTCCGCGCCCAGGGTGCGCTCGCCCTGGACGCGCGGCGCCTGCCGGTTGACCTCGGCGATCACCACCCGCGCGGTGTCCAGCGCCGGCAGCAGGTACTCGTGGGCCAGGCTCAGGCTGTAGCGGCCGTCGGCGTCGGCGGGGGCGAGCTGGAGCAGCAGCACGTCGATGCGCAGGGCGCCGCTGCCGATCAGCGCCGGCAGCTGCGAGTAGTGGCAGGGCAGGATGTCGAGCGCGCCGGCCCTGGCCAGCTCGCGATTGGCGCCGGCACCGCAGTAGGCGAGGAAGTCCACGCAGTCGGCGTGCTCGGGCCGGCAGGTGTCGCTGTTGGCGATGCCCAGCATCACCCGGAAGCGACCGATGCGCTGTCGCTGGGCCATCAGCGCCTGGGTCAGCGGCAGCGGCTCGGCATTGGCCTGGCCCCACAGCACCGTGTCTCCCGGGCGGATCAGGGCGGACAGGTCGAGGTTGTCGGTCTGCAGCGGCGTGGGCATGGCGAACTCGCGGCGAAGGCGCGGCCGGCGGATAACCGGCCACGGCTCAGGAATGGGGAGGTGGCGGCGACCGGCTGGCCGCCGCCCGGGGTCAGACGATGGACGACGGGTGCTTGGCCAGCGGCGTGACCTGGATGGTCATGAAGGGGAACAGCGGCAGGCTGGACAGCAGGGCGTGCAGCTCGTCGTTGCTCTCGACATCGAACACGCTGATGTTCGAGTACTGGCCCACCACGCGCCACAGGTGCGGCCACTTGCCGGCCTGTTGCAGCTCGATGGCGCGGGCCTTCTCCGCGGCCTTGATGGCCTCGATCTCGTCCTGCGGAATGTCGCGCGGAATGTTCACATCCATCTTTACGCAATACAGCATGGGGTTCTCCCGTTCAGGTCAGATCTTGCTCTGGCTCAGTTCGCCGGTGAAGGGCTCGTCGCTGTCGCCGAGGACCTTGGCGTCCACGTCTTCCAGGCGCACGCCGCGGGTCTCCGGCAGCAGCAGGACGGCGGTGATCGACAGGGCGTAGGCCACCAGGCAGAAGGTGCCGATGGAGTTGGCCAGGCCGATGCGCTCGGACAGCACGCCGACGCCGGCGATGGACAGCGCGCCGAGGGACTTGCCCAGGTTGTAGGAGAAGCCCATGCAGGTGGTGCGCACGTGGGTCGGGAACAGTTCGCTGAGGAACGGGCCGAGCACCGCGAAGATGCCGGTGGCGAAGGCGCCGACCGGGAAGGCCATGAGCAGCAGCAGTGTAGTGCTCATCGGCACCAGCATGTAGATCACGGTGAAGATCCAGGCGCCGACGCTGAACAGCAGCAGCGCCGGGCGGCGGCCGTAGCGGTCGGCCAGCCAGGAGGTGATGACGAAGCCGGCGAAGGCCCCCGCGCACATCACCAGCATGGTGAAGATCACCGGGCCGGGCTTGAGGCCGCGCTCGCTGACCATCAGGGTCGGCAGCCAGGCCATGATGGTGTAGGCGGCGGCCTGCAGGCCGGTCACCAGCATCGCGCCGAGCAGGGTCAGGCGGACCACGCCGGGGCGGAAGGCGGAGAGGATCGAGGCCTTCTCCTGCACCTTGGCGGTGGCCTGCTTGTAGATTTCCGGGTCCTTGACGTGACGGCGGATGAACAGCACGAAGCCGGCCGGGATCACGCCGACCCAGAACGCCACGCGCCAGGCGATTTCCTGCGGCAGCCAGGCCAGCAGGGCGGTCATCACCACGGCCGCCAGGGCCCAGCCGAAGGCGAAGCCGCTCTGCACGAAGCCGAGGGCCTTGCCGCGGTGCTGCGGCCGGATCACCTCGGCCATCAGCGCAGCGCCCACCGCCCACTCGCCGCCGAAGCCGAGGCCCTGCAGGGTGCGTACGACCAGCATCTGCTCGTAGGAGGTGGTGAAGCCTGCCAGCGCGCCGAAGAAGGTGAACCAGCAGATGGTGAAGATCAGGATGCGTACGCGGCCGTAGCGGTCGGCGAGGATGCCGGCGATCCAGCCGCCGAGGGAGGCGGACAGCAGCGCCGCGGTGCCGAGCACCCCGGCCTCGCCCTTGGAGATCTGCCAGATCGCCATCAGCGCCGGCAGCAGGAAGCTGAACATCTGCGCGTCGTAGGTATCCAGCGCCCAGCCGGAGAAGCAGGCCCAGAAAGTCTTGCGCTCCCGGGAGGAGCCCGTTTTGTACCATTCGAACATGTTGACCGTCCTTCTTGTTATTGGATGTCGGCTCATGGCGCAGGGCAACCATGACGTCGGTGTCGGGCCCGGCCGGGGCCGGGCGTTCTGGCTGAAACAGCCGTTGCGGCGAGCGCCTCCTGGCACGGGTCCGCGGTGTTCTTTTCCACGCTCCGGAGCATGCGGCAGATCGCGCCGGCCGCCCATTTGCGATTACGAAAGCCTGTCTTTCGGCTGCCCTAAGTGGCGGCGCGGGTCAGGCGTCGCGCGGCGCGACCAGGATGTCCTGGGCCATGCTGGCGACCAGCAGGCCGTCGCGCCGGTAGATGTGGGTCATCGCCAGGCCGCGCCCCGAGAGGCTGCGCACGGCGTCGTTGACGAACAGCAGCCAGTCGTTGGCGTTCAGTTCCAGGCTGTGGAACCAGAGCGTGTGGTTGAGGTTGCTGATGTAGTAGTGTTGCCACAGGTCGAGCATGCCCAGCGGTGGCGCCAGGCTGCCGTTGAGCCAGCAGTCGGACATGTAGGCCAGGGCGGCGTGGTGCAGGCAGCCCTCGCCGACCAGCGGCTGGCTGAGGCGCACCCAGTAGGCGATCCGGCGCTGCTCGGCCGGGCGCTCGAAGTAGCCCTCCGGGTGGATCGGCCGCACGTCCAGCACCGGCCGTGCGGAGAAGCGCAGCTGCACCGCCTCGCTGTGCTGCGGGTAGCGCGCCGCCAGCTCGCGCAGGGTCGGCAGGCTCTCCGGATCGGGCGCCGGGTGCTCCAGCCGGTGCGGCTGCCCGGGGTGGGCCTGGGCCAGCTGGAACGAGGCGTTGGCGCTGAACACCAGGCCGGTGCCCTGCACCCCGTACAGGTGGCGGGTGGAGAAGCGCCGGCCCTCCTGCAGGGTTTCCACGCTGTATTCGATGCCGTCCTGCGGGCGGGCGCCCTGCAGGAAGGTCATCTGCAGCATGCTCGGGCTGCGCTGCGGCGCGGTCTGCGCCGCCGCCCACAGGGCCTGGCCGAGCAGCTGGCCGGCGTACACCCGGCCGTTGGCGTTGGTGTCGCAGACTTCGCTGCGGTAGCCGTTCTGGCCGTTGTGTTCGAGCGACAGCAGCTCGGCGAGGTCGCGCTGGTCCCAGGCGCGGGCGCTGGCGCCGCTGGCCATGTCAGCGCCTCATTCCGCGGGGCTCAGCGCCGTCAGCGCGCTGCGGCCGGGTTCCCGCGAGGGCTGCTCCAGGGCGGAGAAATCCAGCGCCACCGAGGTGACATCCTGCAGCGCGGAGGCGTCGATGTCGCCGACCAGCTCGATGACCTTCACCCCGTCGGCGGTGATCTCCAGCGTCGCCAGGTCGGTGTACACCCGGCTGACGCAGCCGAGCCCGGTCAGCGGGTAGCTGCAGCGCGGCATCACCTTGCTGCGGCCCTGCTTGTCGAGGTGCTCCATCATCACGTAGATGCGCTTGGCGCCGATGGCCAGGTCCATCGCCCCGCCGACCGCGGGAATCGCGTCCGGTGCGCCGGTGTGCCAGTTGGCCAGGTCGCCGCCGGCGGAGACCTGGAAGGCGCCGAGCACGCAGATGTCCAGGTGGCCGCCGCGCATCATGCCGAACGAGTCGGCGTGGTGGAAGAAGGCGGCGCCGGGGGCCAGTTTGATCGGCTCCTTGCCGGCGTTGATCATGTCCCAGTCCTCCTCGCCGGCCGGCGCGCCGGTCCAGCGGCCGAGCACGCCGTTCTCGCTGTGCAGGAAGATGTCCTTGTCCGCCGGCAGGTGGTTGGCCACCATGGTCGGCAGGCCGATGCCCAGGTTGACGTAGGCGCCCTCGGGAATGTCGCGGGCCACCCGGGCGGCCATGGCGTTGCGTGTCTGTTTGTCCATCTCGGCCTACCCCGCCTGCTGCTGAAGGAACGCCGGCGCGGCGCGCCGGACGATGCGCTGGACGAAGATGCCTGGCGTGACCACCTGCTCCGGGTCCAGCTCGCCCAGCTCGCAGATGCGCCCGACCGAGGCGATGGTGGTGCGCGCGGCCATGGCCATCACCGGGCTGAAGTTGCGCGCGGTCTTGCGGTACACCAGGTTGCCCCAGCGGTCGCCGGCCTCGGCGTTGATCAGCGCGTAGTCGACGTGGATCGGCGATTCGAGCACGTAGTGGCGGCCGTCGATCTCGCGGGTTTCCTTGCCCTCGGCCAGCAGCGTGCCGTAGCCGGTGGGGGTGAAGAAGCCGCCGATGCCGCAGCCGGCGGCGCGCAGGCGCTCGGCCAGGTTGCCCTGGGGGATGATCTCCAGCTCCAGCTTGCCGGCGCGGTACAGCTCCTCGAACACGTACGAGCCGCTCATCCGCGGGTAGGAGCAGAGGATGCGCCGCACCTGGCCGGCCTTGAGCAGCGCGGCCAGGCCGGTGTCGCCCTGGCCGGCGTTGTTGCTGACCAGGGTCAGGTCGCGGGCGCCCTGGGCGATCAGCGCCTCGATCAGGTCTTCGGGCATGCCGGCGCCGCCGAAGCCGCCGACGGCGATGGTGGCGCCGTCGGGGATGTCGGCCAGCGCGGCGGCGGCGCTGGGGGAAAGCTTGTCGATCATGCGGTTGTCCTTTCTCTTCTTGTGGTGTCGGGGACCGCGCCGACGGGCATCGGCCCGCGTCGCAGGGCCGCTGGAAGCGGCTTCCCCCGCATGAAAATCAGCTTGCCAGCGCGCCCCGGGGTCGACAATTTCAGTCTGCGGAAGGGCCGCTTAACCGCCGGTTAAGGTGTCGCGCGCAGGGCGGCGCGGGGCGCTCAGACGCCGGCCACGCCGACGGTCATGCCACCGCAGACGTACAGCGCCTGGCCGGTGACGAAGCCGCTGCGCGCGTCGAGGAAGAACGAGGCGGCCTGGGCGATGTCCTCGGGCACGCCGAGGCGCTTGACCGGCACCGAGTCGATGATCGCCTGCGTGCGCGGGCTGTCCGCCGGGTTGGCGCGCTCGAACAGTTCGGTGCGGATCGGCCCCGGGCCGATGGCGTTGGCGGTGATGCCGAAGCGCCCCAGCTCCAGCGCCCACACCCGGGTCATGCCGATCAGTCCGGCCTTGGTCGCGGCGTAGGCGCTGCGCAGTTCCTTGCCCAGGGCGGCGCGCGAGGACATGTTGAGGATGCGCCCGAAGCCGGCCTCCTTCATGCCCGGCAGCAGCGCCTGCATGCACTGCAGCGAGCAGCGCAGGTTGAGCGCCCAGACCCGCTCCAGCTCCTCGAAGCTCTGTTCCTCGGCGCTGGCCGGGCAGACCATGCCGACGTTGTTGACCAGGCGGGTGATCGGCCCCTCGGCCAGCGCCGCTTCGAGGGCGGCAGCGGTGGCGGCGGTGTCGCTCAGATCGGCGATCAGGCCGTCGCCGACGCGGTCGATGACGACCGGCTCGAAGCCGTCCTGGCGGCAGCGTTCGGCGATGGCGGCGCCGATGCCGGAGGCACCGCCGGTGATCAGTACACGTTGTTTGGACACGGGTATTTCCTCGACTTCAGACAGTGGCGACGGGGTTCAGCGGCGCGCCCACGGCGCCCGGCAGGCGCAGCGGCGGCGCGGTGAGCAGGAAGCGGTTGCGGCCGTGGGCGCGCAGCCAGTTGGCCAGCGGCGTGAGGTGCCACAGCTCGCCCAGGTGCACGCCGAGCTTGAACAGGCAGTGGTGGTGCAGCGGCATCACCGAGCAGCAGCTGCCCGGCTCGCCGGAGGGGAAGATTTCCACCGAGTAGTTGTCGGCGGCGATGGCCACCAGGTCGCTGTCGGTGATCCAGTTGAGCAGGCGCTGGTCGTTGCCGTCGAGCACCGCGGCGAGGCGCTCCAGCGCCTGCGGGTCGGGGTTCTTGTTCATTCCCAGCAGTGCCTCGGCGTAGCCGGTGTGCAGGCAGACGATGTCGCCCGGCTCGACCTCCACCCGGTCGGCTTCCAGCACGCGCATCAACTGGTCGTAGCCGATGTGGGTGCGGCCCAGGCCGAAGTGGTGGTGCAGGTCGATCATCACCCCGCGCCCCTGCACGCAGGTCTCGGCCATGCGCTCGATGCCCAGGGCGTGGGCGCAGGAGGTGCTGTGCGGCTTGATCGCCCCGGCGATGCCGCAGTCGGCCAGGTCGTCCGGGCCCTCGACGTCGCCGCCTGCGGTGAAGCCGTTGTAGTACAGCGGCTCGGCGATGCCGTCGTCGTCTGCGTCGAACAGCGCTCCGACGTGGGACAGCGCGTCCCACTGGGTCGAGTACTGCAGGTGGAGGATCGCCAGGTCGTCGCTGAGCACATCCGGGCGGCCTTGCTCGATGCGCTCGTAGGCGTAGTTCATGTTGACCCCGCCCTTGCGCAGCAGCGGGCGCAGGATCGGCGGCAGGCGGTTGACGTTCATCGCGTTGCCGCCGGGGTAGTCCAGCGGCAGGCTGAGGCAGAAAGCCAGGCCCTCGCGGACCTCGGCGATGCCCTGGCGGACCTTTTCCGGGGTCAGCAGGTTGAGCCGGCCGATCTGGTCGTCGGGGCCGAAGTCGCCCCAGTTGGAGCCGTCGGGACGGCGCTTCCAGCGTTGTGCAGCCATGGGAGGTTCCTTGGTTTCGGATGCGGGGACGCGGGGAGCACAAGGCTCCCAGACCTGTCCGGGGCGGACAATTTCGCTCTGCGAAAGCCCCGCTTAAGCGAGGCTTAAGCCTGCAGGGCGGGGGTGTCCGGGGTGCGGTACCAGTCGATCAGGCTGTCGGCGAAGTCGCGGGCGAAGGTCGACAGGCCGTCGAAGTCCTGGGCGCAGAGCTGGAAGGTGCGCACGGCCCAGGGGTCGAGCAGCTTGCAGGAGCCGAGGTTCTGCCGGCCCTTGAGCCGCTCGTAGCCGGCCTGGGGGACGATGGCGATGCCGGCGCCGGCCTCGACCATGCGGAAGATGGCGTCGGAGCTGGCGACCTGCACGCGGATGTTCCACGGGATGTGCAGCGCCGAGGCGGCGCGGTTGAGGAACACGTGCAGGGCGCTGCCTTCCAGCAGGGAGACGAACTCGTAGGCCAGGGCGTCCTTGAAGTACACCTCCTCCTGCCGGAGGATCGGGTGGTCCTGCGGGGCGATGATCATCAGCCGGCTGTAGACGAACGGCACGCTCTGCAGGCCGTCGGTGACCACGCTGCCGGAGACGATGCCGAGGTCGGCGCTGCCCTCGCGGATGGCGCGGACGATGTCGTCGCTGAGCCGCTCGCGCATGTCGATGTGCACGTCCGGGTGGCTGCGCAGGTACTCGCCGACCACCGGCGGCAGGTATTCGGTGATGGCCGTGGTGTTGGCCAGCAGGCGCAGCTGGCCCTTGAGGCCCTCGGTGAACTGCTGCAGGTCGCCGGTCAGCAGCTCCAGCTGGGAGAGGATCACCCGCGCGTGCTGCAGGTAGGTCTTGCCGGCGTTGGTCAGCGTCACGCCCTGGGGCGAGCGCTCCAGCAGGCGCATGCCGAGGTTGTCCTCGAGGTTCTTGATGCGGTTGCTGGTGGCGGGCACCGAGAGAAAGGAGCGCTCGGCGCCGCGCGTCAGGCTGCTGGTTTCCGCGATGTTGATGAACAAGCGGAAATCGGTGATATCGAAATGCATCGCCATGGTCGAGTACTTCCTGCCAAGTGATGGTTCACGGTACTGGCTGGTAGCGCCCCTGCCTAGGCGACGTTCGTCGGCGGGGGCGTCGCGCCCGTGCTACCAGGCCGAGGGCTCGAAGCGGAAGCCGTTGCCCTCGCGGCGGATGAAGCCGCAGTGCGGCTCGCCGAAGTGCACCGGCATGATCAGCGCCTCGCTGTCGGCCGCGCGGTTGAGGAACTCCAGGCGCGTCTTGCGGGCGGTGTCTTCCCAGATGCAGTAGCCGGAGTTGATGTCGGGGCGCACGATCTGCACCGGGCTGTGCAGGATGTCGCCGCAGAAGATGCCCTCCTCGCCGTTGGAGCGCACGCGGAAGGTCACCTGGCCCGGGCTGTGCCCCGGCGCGGCCTCCACCACCAGGCAGTCGGCGATCTCCTGGCCGGGCTGCGCCATCCGCGCCAGACCGGCGTCGACGATCGGCATCACGCTGTCGAAGAACGAGTCGCCGAACACGTCGATCACCCCGGCCTCCTTGTTCTTGCCCTGGGCGCAGAAGTCGAAGTCGTCCTTGGGCAGGTAGTAGGTGGCGTTGGGGAAGGTGGGCACCCAGCGGCCATCCTGCCAGGTGGTGTTCCAGCCGACGTGGTCCGAGTGCAGGTGGGTGATGACCACGTGGGTGACCTTCTCCGGCGGCGCGCCGGCGGCGATCATCCACTCGCGCACCAGGGTGTTGAGCATGTTCATCCGCGGGATGCCGGCGCGCGGCTTGAAGTTGCCGACGCCGGTGTCGACCACCACGATGTTGCTGCCGACGTGGACGATCCAGAACTGGATGGTGACGATCAGCTTGTTCATGTGCGGCACCCAGTGGTTGGGCGCCATCAGGCCGCGGTGTTCCTCGAGCACGCCGGCGTCCATGGCGGGGAACAGGAAGGCCGGGTCGTGGGTCGGGCCGGCGTATTCGAGGATACGGGTGACCTTGATATCTCCGATCATGCGTGACTGCATCATGGTGGTGTTCCTCATCTTGTTCTTGTGATGGCCGGCGGCCGTGGCCGCCCGGCGTGATTCGTCGTTGCGCGC
This sequence comes from Pseudomonas paralcaligenes, assembly GCF_019655855.1. GTDB lineage: Bacteria > Pseudomonadota > Gammaproteobacteria > Pseudomonadales > Pseudomonadaceae > Aquipseudomonas > Aquipseudomonas paralcaligenes. The sequence goes on from NZ_BPFX01000003.1 coordinate 279,091, forward strand.
GGGTCAGGCGGCGTGGCCGCTGGCGGACACGCGGTGTTCCGGGCGGGCCATGAAGGCCCGGTAGATCTCGGCGCCGTCGCGGTCTTCCAGCACGTAGCCGCACAGCAGCGCCAGCACCAGCGCCGGGCTCTGCAGCGGCATGAAGTGACCGGAGGCTACATGCAGCGCCTCGATGTGCGCCGAGAAACCGGCCAGGCGGTCGATCTCCGCCGGCGGGCGCAGGCCGTCGTAGCTGCCGGCGACCAGCAGGGTGCGCGGCGGCAGGCGCGGCAGATCGTGCTCCAGGTCCAGCCCGGCGAGCATGGCGAAGGTGGCGGCGAAGCCCTCGGGATCGGCCGCCAGCCAGCGCAGGCGGAAGCGCTCGAAGGCCGCGACGTCGCTGCGCAGCGGCTCCGGCCAGGTGCGCTCCAGCAGCGCCGGGACCAGCTCGCGCAGGCCCTCCTGGCGCAGCGCGGCAGCCCGCGTGCGGGTCGCCTCGCGCGCCGTTTCGGCCACGCCGCAGGCCGGCGCCATGCCGATCAGGTGGCTGCTGCGCCCGGGGTGGCAGGCGGCGAAGCGGATGGCGATGGCCGCGCCCACCGCGACCCCGGCCAGCGCCACCGGGCCGGCAATGTTTAGCGCGTCGAGCAGGGCGGCGAGGTCGGCGACGTGAGTGTCGATATGCAGGTCGCCCAGCACCTTCTCCGACAGGCCGGCGCCACGGGTGTCGTAGCGCAGCGCCTGGACGTCCGCCGGCAACGCGGCGAACAGGCCGTCCCAGCTTTCCAGGGCGCCGCCCATCTCGTGGATCAGCACCAGGGTGGCGCGCGGCTGCTGCACGCGGCGCAGCTGGTAGCGCAGGGCGCAGCCGTTGACCTCGATCCAGTTCATCGCGCCGCCCTCAGACCCGCTCGAACAGCGCGGCCATGCCCTGGCCGCCGCCGATGCACATGGTTTCCAGGCCGAAGCGGGCGTCGCGGCGGCGCATCTCGTGGAGCAGGGTGGTCATGATGCGGATGCCGGTGGCGCCGATGGGGTGGCCCAGGGAGATGCCCGAGCCGTTGACGTTGACCCGCTCGATATCGTCCATGTTCCAGGCGCGCAGCACGGCCAGGGCCTGCACGGCGAAGGCCTCGTTGACCTCGATCAGGTCCATCTCGTCCAGGCGCCGGCCGGTGCGTTCGAGCAGGCGGGCCACCGCCGGCACCGGGCCGATGCCCATGCGCGACGGCTCGCAGCCCGCCGCCGCCCAGTCGACCAGGCGCGCCAGCGGCTGCAGGTTGTAGCGCCTGGCGTATTCCGGCGAGACCACCAGGCAGGCGGCCGCGGCGTCGTTCTGCTGGCTGGAGTTGCCGGCGGTGCACACGCCGTCGGGCAGCAGCGCGCGCAGGCCACCCAGGCTTTCCACGCTGGCGTCGGCGCGGATGCCTTCGTCCATCGCCACGCTGGTGCTGGCGCCGCGCTTGCCGGGTACCTCCAGGGCCACCACCTCGTCGGCGAAGCGCCCGTCGCGCCAGGCCGCCGCGGCGTTCTGGTGGCTGCGCACGGCGAAGCGGTCGGCCTCGTCGCGGCCGATGGCGTAGTCGCGGGCCAGGTTCTCGGCGGTTTCCGGCATGCCGGAGATGTGGCCGAAGCGCTCCACCGGCTGCGAACGCTCGCGGCCACGCTCCAGGCGGTCGTGGAACCTGACGCTGCCGGCCCGCGCGCCCCAGCGCATGTCGGTGCTGTAGTACTCGATGTTGCTCATGCTCTCCACGCCGACCACCAGCACCGCCTGGGCGTGGCCCGTCTGCACGTGCATGGCGGCGTCGGTCAGGGCCTGCAGGCCGGAGCCGCAGCGGCGGTCCAGGGTGTAGCCCGGCACTTCGATCGGCAGGCCGGCGGCCAGCGCGGCGTAGCGGCCCATGCACGGCGCCTCGCTGGAGGCGTAGGACTGCGCCACGATCACCTCGTCGAGCGAGGCCGGCGGCACGTCCAGGCGCGCCATCAGGGTCTGGATCAGCGTGGCGGCCAGCCGGTCGGCGGTCAGCGGGGCGAGGGCCCCGCCGAACTTGCCGATGGGCGTGCGCAGGGGCGAAATGATCAGCGCGTCTTTCATGCAGCGAAACCTTCTGTGGCGAACGGGGCCCAGCATGGGCAACTCGCCGGGAGCCAGCAATTTCGCATCGCGAAAGCCGGTGTTTCGCGTTGCTTAAGCGCCGCCGCCCGATGCCGGCCACCGCGCATGTTTGCCTTCGCCGAACGGCCACTTAAGGAAAACCCAATACCTGCGTCGCGGGCCGCCTGAGCATGCTTGCCCGCACCGGTACTGCCCGGAAGCCAACAAAAACAATCGAGACGGATACCCAACGATGCATAACAGCTCGCTCGCCCAGTTCTGCGCACTGCTCGCGCTGCCGCCGATCCTGGCGCTGCCGACGCAGGCCAGCGCGGACTTCATCGAAGACGCCACGGTCAACCTGGCCATGCGCAACTTCTACTTCAACCGCGACTTCCGCCAGGACGGCGCCGCCCAGTCCAAGCGCGAGGAATGGGCGCAGGGCTTCATGTTCAACGCCAGGTCCGGCTACACCGAGGGCACGGTCGGCTTCGGCCTCGACCTGTACGCCGCGCTGGGCGTGAAGCTGGATTCGTCGGGCGCGCGCGCCGGCACCGGCCTGCTGCCGAACGCCTACGGCGACTCCGGCCCGGACACCTACAGCGACCTCTCCGGCGTAGCCAAGATGAAGATCTCCCGGACCGAGTTGAAGGCCGGCGGCTTCATGCCCAAGTCGCCGGTGCTGCTGTCGAGCGACGCGCGCCTGCTGCCGCCGATCTTCAACGGCGTGACCCTGACCTCCACCGACATCGACAACCTGGCGCTCGACATGGGGCGCTTCAGCAAGGTCAACTTCCGCAACTCCAGCGGCAACCACGACGACATCCTCGCCGGCAACTACGGCGTGGCCGGCGACCACTTCGACTACTTCGGCGCCATCTACAGCTTCAGCCCCCGGCTCAACGCCTCCTACTGGCGGGCCGAGCTGGAGGACGTCTACCAGCAGAACTACTTCGGCCTGCAGGCCAGCAGCGAGCCCATGGGCGGCTGGGTGCTGGGTGCCAACCTGGGCTACTTCGACTCGTCCGAGCAGGGCGCGGCGCGTGGCGGCGACATCGACAACGGCCTGACCTCGGTGCTGCTCTCGGCCAACCACGGCGCGCACACCTTCCGCCTCGGCTACCAGGACAACCGCGGCGACAGCCCCTTCCCCTACCTGCAGGACGCCGACGCCAACGTCGCCAACGTGGTGCAGATCCTCGACTTCACCCGTGCCGAGGAACGCTCCTGGCAGGTCCGCTACGACATCGACTTCGCCCCGTTCGGCGTGCCCGGCCTGACCTTCTTCGCCCGCTACCTGCGCGGCGACGGCTACGAGATCGCCGGCGAGAGCGGCAAGGAATGGGAGCGCAACCTGGACCTGAGCTACGTGGTGCAGGACGGCCCGCTGAAGAACCTAGGCATCCGCTGGCGCAACGCCATGGTCCGCTCCGACGGCGCCGGCGAACTGGACGAGAACCGCCTGATCCTGTCCTACACCATCCCCCTGAAATGATCGCCCGCCGGCCTCCACGAAAGGCCGGCATGCCTGTGGCCCCATCCGCAGGCCGAACGCCCGACCCTCACGAGGGGCCGGGCGTTTTTTTGCCGTAGGGTGCGCTGTGCGCACCGCGTGTGCGTTTGCAGGAGCGAGCTTGCTCGCGAAGCTTTTTGCGGGCCTGATTCGCGAGCAAGCTCGCTCCTACAGTCGTGGTTCGGATGAAGTCCGGGAAAATGTGCCGACCCATCCCGGATTACATCCGGGCTACAGAAAGCGTTGCTTTCACTCCAACGCCCAAGAAACTTCCAGGCAACTCGGAGCCCGAGTCCCCGTCAGGAGGCCGAGTGGATGTATTGTGCAGCAGGGCGTTTGGTGCCGTCCGAGAGTTCGGGTACGGACAGCAGATTGGCTGTGCAGAAGTAGGGTGCGCTGTGCGCACCGCGTGTGCTTTTGTAGGAGCGAGCTTGCTCGCGAAGCTCTTCACGGGCCTGGTTCGCGAGCAAGCTCGCTCCTACAGTCGTAGCCCGGATGAAATCCGGGGAAAGGTGCCGATCCATCTCGGATTTCATCCGGGCTACGAGTTCCCGTCCCCAAGGTGCGCGCGGCGCACCCTACGCAGTCCTGTCAGGGCTCGATCTCGCCCAGGCGAATGGCGATCCGCAGCGCCTCGGCCGTGGTGGCCGCCCCTAATTTGCCGCGTACGCGCCGCAGATGATTCTCCACCGTCCGCTCGGAAAGCCCCAGGATCAGCGCGGCATCGGCCTGCCGCTTGCCGGCGGCGATCCAGCGCATCACCTCGCGCTCGCGTGCCGTCAGGCGCAGTGCCGAGGCTTCCTGTGGCATTGCGGCGAACGACAGCGCCCGGTGCAGCGCCGCCTGCCCGACCAGGGTGAGCGCCAGGCGTGCGGCGGTCGTGCTGTCGATGGCGCGGCCGCCGAAGCTCATCGCCCCGAGCAGGCCGTGGAGGCCGAAGATGGGTACCTGCAGACCGTGGATGCCCAGCCCTTGCGGGCTGTTCACCACGCGGTAGGTTTCCTCGCCGGGGTCGCCGCGCTTGGTCCAGAAGAACGGCCGGTCGTTCTCCAGGATGTGGTGGTTGACCGGGCAGCGCTGCAAGTAGGACCTGGCGTCCACCGTCGCGCCATCGCCGAACCAGTCCCCTTCGACCCAGTAGAGGCGGTCGATCAGCTCCTCCCCGGAGGCGCTGGCCGAATAGAGCACGAAGCGGTCGTAGCCCAGCGGCGCGGCGAATGCCCGCACCGCGTCGGCCAGCGCGGCGAGGCTGTCGCTGCGCTCGATCGCTGTCACGGCGCGGGCCAGGGCGTCCAGGCTCATCCGCTGCGAGCCGCTTCGTCCAGCAGCGCCCGCGCGGCCAGCTTGCCCAGCGCGTTGGAGGCGAACGGGCTGTCGCCGGTGATCACCTTGCGGTCCTGGTGGGTGGCCCCGGTGACGTCGCTGTTGAGCAGGGTCACGCCCTGGGCCTGCAGCCGCTCGCCGAAGAACCAGGTCAGCCCGCCCGGCATGTAGCCGATCTCCGGCGTCTTGCGGTCCATGGCGTCGGGGAAGGCGCAGATCGAGTAGCCCGCGAACGGCGACGCCTGGCCGAAGGCGCCGGCGGCGAGGAAGGCGGCCGGGCCGTGGCACAGCGAGATGACGTGGCGGTCGTTGGCCATCGCCCAGTTCAGCACCCGGGCCACCGCCTCGCTCTGCGGCAGGCCGATCAGCGCGCCATGCCCGCCGGGGATGAACACGCCGATGTAGTCGGCGCCGGCCTCCAGCGCATCGGCGATCTCGTCCAGCTTCCGGGGCTCGAGGAACTGCGGCAGGTATTTGCGGTGCAGATCGGTGATCGCCGTCTCCTCGCCGGGCATGGCCCACAGCTCGAACTTGACCGGGTTGCCGGACAGGGTGGCGACGTCGAAGTCGAAGCCGGCCTGGTGCAGATGGTGCATCGGCACCAGCGTCTCGACCGGGTGGTTGCCGGTGGAGAACAGCTTGCCGGTGTCGATGGGCAGGTAGCGCTCGTCCGCGGCGATCATCAGGATCTTGCGCGTGCCCTGGTAGGCGTCGGGGTAGTGGTCGCCGTCGAGGGGCGTCCTGGGGCTGGTGAATTCGCCGAGGGAATGGGGCGACGGGAAGAAGGCGTTGTATTCGGCTTGGTCCGGGGTGGGCTGTTTGCTGTTCACGGTGTCGGTCATGCCATGCACTCCTCTGTGTGGTGCCGTTCATGCTGGCGCATCGGGGTTGGACCTCGAAGAGGGGAAATCCCTCAATCTGGCGGATCGCACCCCTGGGTAGGGTGCGCCGTGCGCACCGAAGGCTTCGCGAGCAAGCTCGCTCCTACGGAAGCTATTCAAGGTAGACCAGGCCGCGCAGCGGCAGGAAACAGCCATCGGGCAACTCGGAGTCGAGGTTCCCGCCAGTCGTAGCCCGGATGGAATCCGGGGAAGGTGCCGCCCATCCCGGATTTCATCCGGGCTACGGAACTGCTCCTGGGTTATTCCCCTTCGGGCCAGCGCAAGCGCTGTTCAGCGATACAGCTGCTGTCCCGCCTGCGCGGGAATGACGGTTCCGGGAGCAACACCACCCCACCTCGTCATCCCCGCGCAGGCGGGGACCCAGAGGGCTCAGGGCACTACAACATCTAACGGGGACATAGCCAAAAAAATGCCCGGCCGGAGCCGGGCGGAGCAAAACGGTATCGGTCAGGCGGCGCGTTCCAGCAGTCGGCGGGCACGGGCGATGACCGGGGCGTCGATCATCTGGCCGTCGAGCTGGTAAGCGCCGCCGGCGCTCGCGCCCGCGAGCACCCGCCGCGCCCAGTCCAGCTCGGCCTCGCTCGGGGCCAGGGCGGCGTGCACCGGGGCGACCTGGCTCGGGTGGATGCAGAGCATGCCGGCGAAGCCCATGTCGCCGGCGTCGCGGGCGAAGCGGGCGAGACTTTCCACATCGCCGATGTCCGGGAACACGGTGTCCAGCGGCGGCGCCAGGTCGGCCAGGCGGGACTGCACCAGCAGGGCGAAGCGCGCCTGGTCGAGCAGGCGTCCGGCGGCCGGGGTGCCGGCGGCCAGGCCCAGGTCCAGGCCCAGATCGAGCCCGCCGAAGGTCAGCCGCTCGACTCCCGCGACGGCGGCGATCGCCGGCAGCCCGGCGAGCCCACGCGCGCTTTCCACGATCGGCATCACCGGCTTGCCGAGGGCGGCGACCCGCGCCACCTGCCCGGCGCTCTCGGCCTTGGGCAGCAGCACGCCGAGCACGCCCGGGTGGCGGCAGAGTTCGAGGTCGGAGGCGTGCTGGGCGTGGCCGGCCATGTTCACCCGCACCCACACGCGGGCGCCTGCCTCGGCGTCGAGGTAGGCGCGCAGGTTGTTGCGGGCGTCGGCCTTGAGCGCTTCCTCGACGGCATCCTCGAAGTCGACGATGACCGCGTCGGCGCCGCTGGCCAGGGCCTTGGCGAAGCGCTCGGGGCGGCTGCCGGGGACGAACAGCGCGCTGCGCAGCGGGGCGCCCATCAGAACGACCGCGGCAGGTCGAGCAGGTGCTCGGCCACGTAGGACATGATCAGGTTGGTGGAGATCGGCGCCACCTGGTACAGGCGCGTCTCGCGGAACTTGCGCTCGACGTCGTATTCGCAGGCGAAGCCGAAGCCGCCGTGGGTCTGCATGCAGGCGTTGGCCGCGGCCCACGAGGCCTCGGCGGCGAGGTACTTGGCCATGTTGGCGGCGGCGCCGGCGTTGAGCCCGGCGTCGTATTCCTCGCAGGCGCGCCAGCGCATCAGGTCGGCGGCCTCGACCTCGATGTGTGCCTTGGCGATGGGGAACTGCACGCCCTGGTTCTGGCCGATGGGGCGGCCGAACACGCTGCGATCACGGGCGTAGGCGCTGGCCTTCTCGATGAACCAGCGGCCGTCGCCGATGCACTCGGCGGCGATCAGGGTGCGCTCGGCGTTGAGGCCGTCGAGGATGTAGCGGAAGCCCTTGCCTTCCTCGCCGATCAGGCTGTCGGCGGGGATTTCCAAGTTGTCGAAGAACAGCTCGTTGGTCTCGTGGTTGACCATGTTGGCGATGGGCTGCACGGTCAGGCCGTTGCCGATGGCCTCGCGCAGGTCGACCAGGAAGATCGACATACCGTCGACCTTGCGCTGCACCTCGGCCAGCGGCGTGGTGCGCGCCAGCAGGATCATCAGGTCGGAGTGCTGGACCCGCGAGATCCACACCTTCTGGCCGTTGACCACGTACTTGTCGCCACGGCGCACGGCGGTGGTCTTGATCTTGGTGGTGTCGGTGCCGGTGGTCGGTTCGGTCACGGCCATGGACTGCAGGCGCAGCTCGCCGGTGGCCAGCTTGGGCAGGTAGTAGCGCTTCTGCGCCTCGGTGCCGTTCCGCAGCAGGGTGAACATGTTGTACATCTGCCCGTGCACGGTGCCGGAGTTGCCGCCGCAGCGGTTGACTTCCTCGAGGATCACCGAGGCCTCGGCCAGGCCCAGGCCCGAGCCGCCGTATTCCTCGGGGATCATCGCCGACAGCCAGCCGGCGTCGGTCAGGGCCTTGACGAAGGCCTCTGGGAAGCCGCGTTCCTCGTCGATCCTGCGCCAGTACTCGGCAGGGAACTCGGCGCAGAGGGCGCGCACGCCGTCGCGGATGGCATTCAACTCTTCACTGTTGCGGTCGATCATGGGGCTTCCTCGGAAACGGGCGCCTGCTCCGGGGCAGGCGGTTTTTCATGGGGTCAGTCGAACTGCACGTCGGCCTGCTGGCACAGGCCGCCGGCGTTGCTCGCCCAGAGCCAGGCGTGGCCCGGTTCGGCGTGCTGGCCGCCGACCTGGAAGGCGTCGGGGGCGATCAGCGGGCGCACGCCGCGGAAGGCGAAGCGGCGCAGGCGCGCCAGCGGGTTGGCGCGGACGAACGCGGCCAGGCTCAGGGTGGCGGTCAGCGGACCGTGCACCACCAGGCCGGGGTAGCCCTCGGTGGCGGTCACGTAGGGCCAGTCGAAGTGGATGCGGTGGGCATTGAAGGTCACGGCCGAGTAGCGGAACAGCAGCACCGGGTCGGGCACCACGGCTTCCTGCCAGTCCGCCTCGGGCAGCGGTTCGCCGGCGCCCGGTTTGGGCGGGGTCGGCTCGCGGTAGACGATGTCCTGTTCCTCGCGGATGCACGTCACGCCGTCCTGCGCGTATTCGTGGCGCAGGGTGACGAACAGCAGCGAGCCGCTGCGCCCGTGCTTTTCCTCGATGCGCTCGATGGTGGTGGTGCGGCAGGCCTCGCCGCCGACCCGCAGCGGTTCGAGGAACTCCAGCCGGCCGCCGGCCCACATGCGGTTGCGGCCGTGGGCCGGCGGCATGAAGCCGCCCAGCGCGGGGTGGCCGTCCGGGCCCAGGCCGGCGCAGGCGACCGGCTCGTTGAAGAAGCACCAGTGCCACAGCCACGGCAGTTCCTCGCCGTGGGCCGGGGCCTGGGTGTCGAAGGTCGCCGCGATGCGGCTGACCAGGTTGCGGCTCAACTGGTCGTGCACCTGCTGGGTACGTCCCAGCCACTGCGCCGGATCGAAATCTGCCATGCCTTGCATCCCGTTCATGTCGTGGCGGCATGATGCAGGGGTGGCCGGAGGGCGAGGAATTCGCTTTTGCGGAAGCCCGCCTCAAGCCCACGCTAATACGCAGGCGCGCGGGAGCGAGGGGCGTTTCTTAATGATGAACGGTCTTTCATTCTGCAACGCCGCTGGCCGGCGCTGCTCGGGTTCCTGGAAATAGTCCTGTTTTTTCAATGGGATAGCGGCGCGGAATTTCTGGCACCCATATTGCCTGAGCAGTCGTACCCGAAACGCGCCGTGCCCGTCGAGGCATGGCTGGCAACGAGGAGACAGCATGTCCAGCCGCATAAAAATAATAATCCCCATCCCGATGGACGCCGAGGCCGCGGCCAATCGCTCCAGCCAGCTGCCCGCCCACCTGATCCTGCCGGGCTTCGAGCCGGAGTTCGTGCCGGTGGCCAAGGGCGCGTCCCTGGCCGACAGCGCCTACGACGTGCTGCTGATGGACTTCTCCGTGGTCCAGGCCGGCATCCGCGCCCAGGAGGAAGGCTACAGCGCGGTGTGCATCGACACCGTCAGCGACTCCGGCCTGGCCGCCCTGCGTTCGCGGCTGGACATCCCGGTGGTCGCGCCGGGCATGTCGGCCTTCCACATGGCCTGCATGCTGGGCAAGAAGTTCAGCGTCATCACCATGTGGGACCAGTGGTTCGCCCTGTACGAGAAGACCCTCACCGAATACCGCCTGTGGGACCGGGTCGCCTCGCTGCGCTCGATCAACACCCGGCCGGACCTCAAGGAGCTGCTGGCCGGCAAGGAGGACGTGGTGTTCGCCAAGCTGGAGGCCGAGGCGCGCCGGGCGATGGAGGAGGACGGCGCCGACGTCATCGTGCTCGGCTCGACCACCATGCACCAGTCCCACGCCTACCTGGCCGAGCGCCTGCCGATCCCGGTGATTAACCCCGGGCTGGTGTCCTACAAACTCTGCGAGCTGATGCTCGGCCTGGGCCTCAAACACAGCCGCAAGGCCTACCCGGCACCGGAAAACCCCAACGACGCCGCCTATCACGGCTTCGCCCTCTGACAACAAGAAAACGGGAGACCACCATGTCGCGACTCAACCGGCAGCAGCTGATCGAGCTGGCCACCCAGAAATACTTCGGCAACGTCGACAGCAAGAACATGGAGCCGGTGCTCGACTGCTGCCACGAAGACGTCGAGTTCACCATCCAGACCGACAACCTCACCCACAGCGGCCATGCCGGCGTGCGCAAGATGTTCGACAACCTGTTCTCCGGCTTCGAGGAAATCTGGCACGGCGACTTCGAGACCGCGGCCGACGAGGAGACGCAGACGGTCTGCGCGCGCTTCAACGTCTACCTCAAGGACCACCAGGGCAACGAGACCCGTCTGCGCAACTGCAACTTCTGGTACGTGGAGGACGGCCGCTTCCGCCGCGTGTTCGTCTTCATGAGCGGCGAGAACGTCCTGCGCTGAGGACGCCGCCGCGGTGATACGCCTGGCCGCTCCGCACGGAGCGGCCCATCCCACAAGAACAATAAGGATGAGGAACGATGACCCAGCCCAAGCAGCCGGGGGAGCTTCGCTATCCCTCGATTTTCTCCCCGCTCCGGATCGGCAACATCACGGTGCGCAACCGCCTGATGCAGACCGCCCACGCCAAGGGCTTCGCCTCGGCCGACGGCCTGACCAACGACCGCGACATCCACTACCAGGCCGAGCGCGCCAAGGGCGGCATCGGCCTGATCGTCACCGGTGCCCGCCACGTCCACCCGCAGTCCACTGGGCCGAACCGCTCCCTGGCCCGCGGCAACCGCGAGGAGATGATCGAGCGCGACGCCGAGATGGTGAACGCGGTGCACGCCTTCGGCGGCCGCATCGTCGCCCAGCTGATCCACTTCGGCCCACAGGGCCGCAGCGGCGCGCTGGACGACTACCGCCTGCTGATGGGGCCGTCGACCATGAAGTCGCCGGCCTACAACGAGTGGGCCAGGGAAATGACCAAGGCCGAGATGGACGAGGTTTCCGAGCATTTCGCCTTGGCCGCGCGCAACGCCCAGGCATCCGGCTTCGACGGCGTCGAGCTGCACTACTCGCACGGCTACCTGCACCAGCAGTTCCTCTCCTTCGTCTACAACAAGCGCACCGACGAGTACGGCGGCAGCCTGGACAACATCGTGCGCTTCCCCATCGAGACCATGCAGCGGGTGCGCGAGGCGGTGGGGCCGGACTTCGTGGTCGGCATCCGCGTCTCGCTGGACGAATGCACGGTCGAGGGCATGCACGCCGACACGGCGATCCTGATGACCCGCAAGATGGTCGAGACCGGCCTGATCGACTACGTCAGCGCCACCGCCGGCACCTACGCCGCCCACGCCGACCAGATCCCGCCGGGCGACTACCCGGAGAACTGGCTGGTGGAGGACGGCGCCCGCCTGCGCGCCGCGCTGCGCGAGGTCAGCGACATCCCGGTGTTCATCGTCGGCCACATCGTCGACCCGGAAAAAGCCGAGTCGCTGGTCGCCAGCGGCGCCACCGACATGGTGGCGATGACCCGCACGCAGATCGCCGACCCCGAGTTCTGCAACAAACTGCTGCAGGGCCGCGAGGACGAGATCAGCCACTGCATCCGCTGCAACCAGGCGTGCATCGCCCGGCTGATGGCCGGCAACGCCATCTCCTGCGTGGTCAACCCGGCGGCCGGGCGCGAGCAGCGCTTCGGCCTGCACACCCTGAGGGCGGCCGAGCGGCCGGCCGACTGGCTGGTGGTCGGCGGCGGCCCGGCCGGCATGAAGGCCGCGCTGACCCTGCGCCAGCGCGGCCACCGGGTGACCCTGGTGGAGCGCGGCGAGCGCCTCGGCGGGCAGACCCTGCTGGCCGCGCAGCTGCCGCGCCGGCACAAGTTCGGCTTCATCGCCCGCGATCTCGAAAGCCAGCTGCGCAAGGCCGGCGTGGACATCCGCCTGAACACCGCGCTGGACGCCGAGGCCATCGTCGCCTGGGGTGCCGACGGGGTGATCCTGGCCACCGGCTCGACCCCGCTGAAGACCGCCTTCACCTCGACCCGCCCGGCCGTGGACCGGGTGCCCGGCACCGAGCAGGACAACGTGCTCAGCGTGGTCGAGGTGCTGCAGGCGCCGGAGCGGGTCGGCAAGCGCGTGGTGCTGTTCGACGAGGACGGCGGTCGCTACGCCCTGGGCACCGCGGAATTCCTCCTCGACCGTGGCCACGAGGTGCACCTGGTCAGCCGCTTCACCGCCCTGGCGCCCAACCTGGCGCTGACCCTGGACCTGCCGGTGAACTACCGCCACGTGTTCGCCAAGGGGCTGCGCTACACCATCAACAGCTGGGTGCGGCGCATCGACGGCAGCCGCGCGCAACTGCTCAACCTGTTCACCGACCAGGACAGCGAGGTGCTGGAGGCCGACAGCTTCGTCATCGCCGCCGGGCACCAGCCGAACGACGGACTCTACCGCCAACTGGAAGGGCGCATCGCGCGCCTGTACTGCATCGGCGACGCGCGCCTGCAGCGCCCCCTGCAGGACAGCATCTACGAAGGCATGCTGGCTGGCCGCGAGCAGCTCGACGATCCGGCGCGCTTCATCGAGCAGGGCGCGCTGGAAGGCTTCGGCGCCGACTGGCGCACGGCCATGGGCGCGCCTGTGGCCTGAGCGGCGGTGCGCGCGGCGCACCCTACGCACGCCAGCAGAGTTGCAACGGCAGAGCGTCGGCTCTGCGCGACATAACGACATTTCGGGCCGGCACCGCCGGACCCGGGGAGAATCCCGATGACCGTCGAACGCTACCCGCACCTGTTCTCGCCGCTGAAGATCGGCAACGTCACGGTGCGCAACCGCATCATGCAGTCGGCCCACGCCATGGCCTTCAACTCGCCTGAGGGACTGACCAACAACCGCGACATCCACTACCACGCCGCCCGCGCCAAGGGCGGCATCGGCCTGATGATCACCGGCAACCGGCTGATCCACCCGACCTCCAACACCTTCTGCCGCGGCTACTCCTACGGCTACCGACCGGAGATGGTCGAGCGCGACAAGGCGCTGACCGACGTGGTGCACGGCTTCGGCTCGCACATCTTCGCCCAGCTCAACCACTTCGGCGTGATGGGCGAGACCCACGCGATGGACGACTACCGGGTGCTCTGGTCGTCGTCCAACATCAAGTCGCCGGTGTTCGGCGAAATGGCCAAGGCCATGGAACGCTCGGACATGGACGAGATCGTCGAGGGCTGGGTACGTTCCGCCGAATACTCCAAGCTGGCCGGCTTCGACGGCGTGGAGGTGCACCTGGCGCACAGCTACCTGCTGCACCAGTTCATCTCGCCGCTGTTCAACAAGCGCGATGACGAGTACGGCGGCAGCTTCGACAATCGCATGCGCTTCCCGCTGGAAGTGATCCGCGCGGTGCGCGAGCGGGTCGGCCGCGACATGGTGGTCGGCATCCGCCTGTCGATGGACGAGATGGTCCCCGGTGGCATGGAGATCGCTGACTGGATCGAGGTCGCGCAGACCATCGAGGCCACCGGCGACATCGACTACATCATGGCCACCGCCGGGGTCTACCAGTCGGCTACCTACATCATGCCGCCCTACGACGTGCCCGACGGCTGGCTGGCCGACCCGGTGGCGCGGCTGAAAAAGGCGGTCGGGCTGCCGGTGTTCTGCGTCTCCGGCATCGGCAGCGCCGGCGAGGCCGAGGCCATCCTGGCCCGTGGCGGCGCCGACATGGTGGCGATGACCCGCGCGCAGATCGCCGACCCGGAATTCGCCAACAAGACCGCCGCCGGCCGCGAGGACGAGATCTACCACTGCCTGCGCTGCAACCAGGGCTGCGTCTCGCGGCTGTTCCACGGCACCTCGATGACCTGCCAGATCAACCCGGCCACCGGCCGCGAGGAAGTGTTCGGTCCGCAGACCCTGGAACTGGCGCCGGTCAGCCGGCACTGGGTGGTGGTCGGCGGCGGCCCGGCCGGGATGAAGGCCGCCGAGGGCCTGGCCAAGCGCGGACACAAGGTCACCCTGCTGGAGAAGGGCGCGGAGCTGGGCGGCCAGGTCAACCACATCGTGCGCCTGCCGCGCCGCGACTCCTTCGCCTGGATCACCGAGGACCTCAAGGTGCACATGACCAAGCGCGGCGTGCAGGTGAGGCTGAACTGCGAGGCCAGCGTCGACACGGTGAAGGCGCTGAACCCCGACGGCGTGATCGTCGCCACCGGCTCGCTGCCGGACCGCAGCGGCTATTCCGACATCAACCCGCTGGTCGACCGCGTGCCGGGGCTGGACGCCGACCACGTGTTCACCGCCCTGGACGTGCTGGCCCACCCGGAGAAGCTCGGCCACCGCGTGCTGGTGCTGGACGAGGAGGGCAACCGCTACTCGGCCGGGATCACCGAACTGCTGGTGGAGAACGGCCACGAAGTGCACGTGCTTACCCGCTGGAACGCGCTGTTCCACCGCCTGGGCACCACCCTGGACCAGCCGGTGGTGTACGCCAACCTGTTCAGCCGCGGGCTGACCTACACCCTCAACGCCTGGGTCAGCCAGGTGCGCGGCGGCGAGGTGGACGTGTTCAACCTCTACAGCGGCGACGAAGAGACGCTCAGCGGTTTCGACAGCATCGTCCTGGCGGTCCGCCACCTGCCGCAGGACGCGCTGTACCACGCGCTCAAGGCCGAGTTGCCGAACGTCCACCGGGTCGGCGACGCGGTGGTGCCGCGCAAGACCGACCACGCGATCTTCGAGGGCTTTCTGGCCGGGCGGGAGATCTTCGACAACTGGAAACGCTACATCGAGCCGGGGTCGATCGAGGGATTCGACGGTCCGATGGAGTTGCAACGTTTCCTCTGAATGCTCCGAGGGAAAGACTTGCCGGCACTTTGTGCCGGCTTTTTTTGCGCGGCTTTTGGGCTGCTTCGCGATGGCACTTGTGGGTAGGGTGCGCTGTGCGTACCGCTCACACGACCCGCGGAACACCTGGCTGTCTCTCCGCAGGGTCTATGCCGGAAGCGATCTGTGACAACAACAAACTAAATTCTTGCGCCATGCTCACATGACTTTCTACTTCTGGAAGCCAGTGAGCCTTCTTTGTGATGAAACTCTCCGCTTGTAATAGATAGAAAACCACCTGCTTCGAGATGACAAAATCTCCTACAATGAGTCCAGCTTTCTTGCGCATATAGGTCAGAAGGTTTGTAAATGCTTGGTGGTCAAACACCTCAGCACAGGCCAGTCTTTTGACAGACTTTTGGTAAAGATCTTCAAGTTCTGGATCGAAGTCAGATTGGTTCATATAGACTCACTCTAATTTTGACGGTTGCACATTAAGTTCTTGAGAGCCTAACGATTAAGTTAACAGGCGGCGCAAAAGCGCAGCTTTGGGACGTCCAGCGAACGAAGTGAGCGGCAGTTGAGCGCATTGTTAGAGGTCCTGCTCGGTGATGGTGATTTTTGCGCCCAAGGACTCAAGCGTATGAATTAATGCGTTGGCCGCCTCAGGGTTGACTTGAGCTATTTCAAACAGCTCCTTTTTCATGAGGCTGCGCGCGGCCCTTTTTAATGCTGTGCCTTTAAGCGGAGTGCAGAGTCCAAGGCGATATATGAAAGTCTCAAGTGGCCAGCTATTTTCCCCGGCCCAGCGTCGATCATCAGACCATGACTCAATGCGCAGTGTCGCCATGCATGCCTCTAACGTTTGGTTAAGGGGCCGGCTTTAGCCGGTCCCGAGTGAGCGAAGCGAACGACTTGAACCACTTGTTAGGCCGCTAGCAGTTCTTTCCATTAGCAAACTCTCGGACCTCTAAGCAGCGAGGGTCATATTCGGTTCCTTTATCCTCAAGTGTCACAGTGCCTTGATTGTCATTTATATACTTGAGTGTGTATGTATGACCTGGCAAGGTTGATGCTTTAAATGTTGCAGGTTTATTGAATATTGCATCACATAAGGCACCACACAGGAGATTATAAGATTTTATCTGCATGTACTTTACTTGGAATTCATGTTCACCAGGCTCCAGGTAGGCATGCGAAACTCTCCCGAAGGGGCCAGGTTCTATGCCATTTATTTTCTCAACCAATAAGCCTGGCGATTTGAATACGCTGGTCGTTGTCGGCGTCCACAACCTGACGGTAGAAATTTCGGCATTCGATCTTGGAGCGCCGCTGTACTGTTGGTATGTGACTTCGGCGCAGCCAGATAAAATTAAACCTGCTAGAAGTAATGCTATTTTTTTCATGCTTTTACTCGGTTGAGTGCTTAACGTTTGGTTAAGGGGCCGGCTTTAGCCGGTTCCGCAGTGAGCGAAGCGAACGACTTGAACCAAGTGTTAGGCGCGGATGCTGAGTTATAAATTGATAGTAAATAACGCACTAAAACTGATCGAGATTTCCCTGCAAGCAGTGTGGTGGCTGATGCCGTGAATTAATGCTATGGGGCTTTCAGTGACTCGTTAATTTTTTCGACGAAAGCATCAGGCGAGTACTCATAGCTAGGTTCAAAACAATAGTCTTCATGCTTCCCAGGTTCGATTCTTTTAGTGGCCGGATAAAGCATGAGGTAGAATTCTTCTTCAGTGTCAAGTAAAACAAAAGAACTTTGCGGGGAGAAAGTATCCACTATGAAATTCTTGATAGTGTAAGAGCTATGGAATAGAGAACTCATGATGGATGTGGATGCAGTTAAAGTAAGAATTCCCCATTTTTTTCCTACATGGATAGATGCCCATACATAACCAATGCTGGAGAAGGGCTGGCTTTCTGAATGCTCAAAATCGTGTGCTTCTAAATCTGCGGCTAGGTCTGAGGTGTTCGGCATGCTTAATGTGAGGTGGTAATGATTGTCTTTCCTTTTTAGTTGATCAAATCCAGTGCCGGAATAATCGCTTGATGAGCCATTTGCCAGTTTTCCGGTAAATTCGGTTGCCGGTCTCCAAGGAATGCACTTCTTAAGAGCTTTCTTATCGCTATGGCAAACTGTATCAATCAAGCATTCGATGATGTTATCAATACGTTCACGATCAAATGTAATTTCAAATGAGTAGTTTGCGCCCATATCTATTTTGTGTGCCTAACGTTTGGTTAAGGGGCCGGCTTTAGCCGGTCCCGAGTGAGCGAAGCGAGCGACTTGAACCAGTTGTTAGGTGTCTTTACGCAGCGCTTTCAGTTCCTCTGGAGTCAGCTTTTTTGTCTGAGCGTAGCCTTGAAGATAATTAGCCAGGATTGACGTGGCTTCTCTGAAGCACTCCAATATTTCGACCCAGCTAAATTCAGGGAATTTTAAATCAGTGTCAGAAATCAAAAACTCAATGGTTCGGTCTTCGTCCACGAGGTTTGATATTGCATCGTGGATATGTGAGCCCGAAAAGTGAACATAGCCAGATAAATTTGAATAGACATCTGGCAGCCACGGGTACTCGCTCTTACGTATTTCTACAAGGTGTGCGTCCGTGAGTCTCTTTCCATTCGTGTCCTTCAGTTTGTCGATGCGCGCACCTGCTAACACACTTGTGGCAAAGGTATGCGGCTCTGCGACCAGCCACGCAGCGGAGAATCGTAATGCAGTATCAATGTGCATTCGAAGCAATGAGCGTGCGCAGACCATATTCCATGCCTGAACCATTGCCGTGACAGCGCTCGCGGTGCTTATGCTCCTCTTGATGGCCGCAAATACTACCCAGTCGAGTGGAAACATTGGGCTCCCAGAAGGCCCAACAACTTGCATTCCAAGCTTCAACAGTTCATCACTGTCTTGTTTAAGCGACAGTAGTAATTCCTTGACGAGTTCGCTCTGTGGAGGATGGTCACTATTCATGCCGGAGGCACCTAACGCCCAAGGTAAGCGGCGCCGGAGCCCGACAGGGCGGAGGGCACCAACAAGGGCCAGGAAAATGGCGAAGCCATGGGCCTTGTTGGCGTCCGCTTGACCGCCCAGTTAGGCGACGCGGCCTTGCCCAGCGAGTTGTTTTGCGTAAATGCCATATGGGACACCGTGGATTGATGGTGCTTCACGAACGAACTCAAACCCCATGGATTGGTACATCGGAAGCGCCACAGACATGATGGCGCTAGTGTGGAGGCCGAACACGTCGG
This sequence comes from Pseudomonas paralcaligenes, assembly GCF_019655855.1. Classification (GTDB taxonomy): domain Bacteria; phylum Pseudomonadota; class Gammaproteobacteria; order Pseudomonadales; family Pseudomonadaceae; genus Aquipseudomonas; species Aquipseudomonas paralcaligenes. The sequence continues at coordinate 297,299 of NZ_BPFX01000003.1, forward strand.
CTCCGTCACGCTGCGCCTTTGCAATGCAAGCGTTGGCAAGTGCGCGGCCAATGCCTTTACCGCGTGATTCTGGGCAAACAACGAGCATTCGCATGACAGCCCATGTGCTTGGAAAAAACGAGCTCTTTGGAGCCTGGGGGCCCAGGTAGGCAACTGCACCCACGACTGTTTCGCCAGTCGCCGCAACGATGATCTCGCCCGTTTCCGTCAGCGAAGACATGCATGCGATTTTTGCCCTGAAGCCTGGCCAGTCTTCGTATTGGCCAGCGAACTGCTCAAACGCGGCAACACCAAGTGCATTGACGGCGTCAATGTCAGTTGGCTGAAAACCGCGCAAACCTGTCGAGTGCATGAGTTGCCTAACTATTATTAGGCGACATTGCTGTCGCATAACATCCGAGGAAATGTCGGACAGTGTTCCTTGTCACAAGCCAAGCTCTTGATTTTCATAACACTCAGCGAAGCAAACGCGACTTGAAGCAGGATGGAGAGCGACACGCGACAAGACCGTGGCGACAGCGGCATCCTCGGGAGAGAAAGCTACGGGGGCAGAGGGGAGAATGTCTAGCGAGACTGTTGATGGAGTGTCGAAATCAATACGCTGGATAGCTATGTACTGAGAGGGGGAAGGCTGCGAGGCTCCAGATTGAGCGAGTTTGCGACGCAATGGAGCGGCAAAAATAGGTTCGTTCCTTCCATCGCTGCTCCGAGGGCTGCGTATAAGGGATATCCATGGCCCTTTATCACGGAGGCGCCCAACCCTTTCGCCGCATCCCTGCGGCTCGCTCCTCTCCGCAACTATTCCGCTAACCCTCCTGAAGGGGCGTTTGGTGTTGCCTGATAGGGCGAGTAAAGCAGTTGGTTTGGATGGTTGTAGGGTGCGCTGTGCGCACTGCCCTCTGCGCCATCGGTGCGCACGGCGCACCCTACACGTGTAGGAGCGAGCTTGCTCGCGAACCAGGCCCGCAAAGAGCTTCGCGAGCAAAGCTCGCTCCTACGGGTAGCACGGATGAAATCTGGGGAAGGTGCCGGCTTATCTCGGATTTCATCCGGGTTACGTGAAAGCCTTGCTTTCATTCAGATCCGCAAAAACTTTCAGGCAATCCGGAGCTCGGGTCCCCGTCAGGAGGCCGAGTGGAGGTGTCGCGTAGGGGGATGAGCCGCATAGGGGCGGAGAGAGGACTAGGCGTCCTCGCATAACGGGCCATGGATGGTCCGTGTATGCCTTGTCCCCCGGAGCTGCACCGGAAGGAGCCTGGAGCGAAGCGAAGGGCCGGATGCCGGGGTGGCCTTCTCTTTGGTTGCTTTCTCTGGGCCCGGGCGGCGATCCGCAGACAAGAGCAACGAAGCGAAGCGGAGTAACAGCCGCAGGCTGGCCCGAAGGGTGAGCGAAGCGAATCAAAGTGACTCGCCCAGGAGGGCGAAACCAAAAACCATCAAGCCCGCTCAGCAATCAGCTCGGCACCCAAACCATCGTCCCCTGCTCGACAATCCCAGATGCAAAGTGAAATCCCCATTTCACTCTGCAATGAAAGCCATCCCCAGGCTTTCCATTTCTGATTTTTCGTCAATAAAAAATCATTAAAAAACAATGACTTATTTAAATATCCAGACCTTGGCAAGGTCGTTGCTATCGAGGAGGTGTGGCTAACCAATAAATACAAGAGAAAGACCATGAGCAAACCGCTAGAGGGGATTTCCATCCTCGATCTGACGCACATGCTGTCCGGCCCCTATGCCGGCATGATCCTGGCCGATCTCGGCGCGCAGACGATCAAGGTCGAGCCGCTGGCCGGGGAAGGCACCCGCGCCCTGCTGGCCCAGGACCCGCGCCATTCCTACAAGGGCATGGGCGCCTACTTCCTCACCCTCAACCGCAACAAGCAGAGCGTCTGCATCGATCTCAAGAGCGAGCACGGCCTGCAGGTCTTCTATGACCTGGTACGCAAGGCCGACGTGGTGCTGGACAACTTCAGCGCCGGCGTGCCGCAGAAGCTGAAGATCGACTTCGAGCACCTGCGCCAGGTCAACCCGCGGATTATCACCTGCTCGGTCTCCGGCTTCGGCCAGAACGGCCCCAGCTACCTGCGCCCGGCCTTCGACCAGGTGGTGCAGGCCATCGGTGGCGGCATGTCGATCACCGGCCTCGACGCCGAGACGCCGATCCGCGCCGGCATCCCGATCGGCGACCTGGGCGGCGGCATGTTCGCCGTGATGGGCGTGCTCGCCGCGCTGCAGGCGCGCAACAGCAAGGGCCACGGCCAGCACGTCGACATCAGCATGCTCGACTGCCAGATCAGCATGCTCAATTACATGGCCACCATGCATTTCCTCAGCGGCGAGAACCCGGCGCCGCTGGGCAACGGCCACTTCGTCCACGTGCCCTACAACACCTATCCCACCGCCGACGGCTTCGTGGTCATCGCGGTGATCTTCGACAGCTTCTGGGACAACTTGGTGGGGCTGCTCGACGTCGAGGCGCTGCGCGATCCCAAGTACAAGACCCAGCCCGGCCGGTTGGCCGACAAGGCGCTGATCGACGGCATCCTCGGCGACGTGCTGCGCAGCAATACCACCGACTACTGGGTCGAGCGGCTGACCGCCGTGCGCGTGCCCTGCGGCCCGGTCAACCGCTTCAGCGAGGCGCTGGCCGACCCGCAGGTACGCCACCGCAAGATGGTGGTGGACATCCCCCACCCGCTGGGCGGCAGCGTCGAGGCGCCGGGCAACCCGATCAAGCTCAGCGTCGACGACAGCGACAGCTACAGCCCGCCGCCGCTGCTCGGCGAGCACACCGACGAGGTGCTGGCCTGGCTGCTCGGCTACGACAGCGAGCGCATCGCCGAGTTGAAGCGACTGAAGGTGGTGGGCTGAGCATGAACGACTACGTCAAGGTCAACGAAGTCGGCCCGCGCGACGGGCTGCAGAGCCAGGGCAAGACCCTCGCCATCGACGAACGCCTGCGGATGATCGAGGTGCTGGTCGCCTGCGGCATCCCGGCCATCGAAGCCGGCAGTTTCGTCTCGCCCAAGGCGGTGCCGCAGATGGCCGGCACCGGTGAGCTGTTCGCCCGCCTGCCGCTGCGCGAGCAGGTCGACTACTCGGCGCTGGTGCCCAACCTGCGGGGCTACGAGCTGGCCCGCGAGGCCGGCGTCGGTGCGGTCGCGGTGGTGCTGTCGGCGACCGAAACCATGAACCAGCGCAACATCAACATGAGCCTGGCGCAGACCGTCGAGGTGTGCGCCGGGCTGATGGCCCGCGCCCGCGCCGACGGCCTGGAGGCGCGCGCCTACGTGGCGGTGGCCTTCGAGTGCCCGTTCGAGGGGCTCACCCCGCCGGCCGTGGTGCAGGAGCTGACCCGGCGCATGCTCGGCGCCGGCGCCGGCAAGGTGATCGTCGCCGACACCATCGGCGCGGCCAACCCGGCGGCGGTGCAGCGGGTGCTCGAACCGCTGGACGACCTCTGCGCGGCCGGCGCGCTGTCCTGCCACTTCCACGATACCCGCGGCATGGCCCTGGCCAACGTGCTGGCGGCGCTGCAGTGCGGCGTGCGCGAGTTCGACAGCTCCATCGGCGGCCTCGGCGGCTGCCCGTTCTCCCCCGGCGCCACCGGCAACCTGGCCACCGAGGACCTGGTGCTGATGCTCGACGCCATGGGCTACCGCACCGGCATCGACCCGCTGGCGCTGGTGCCGGCGGTGCGCGCGGTGCAGGCGCTCACCGGCGGCAGCCTGGGCGGCCACGCCTTCCGCTGGCTGGAGCGGCAATGGAACAAGCGCGAGGAGGTGGCCCATGCTTGAGTTCTTCGGAGCCTGGCTGGCGCGTCTGGCGCCCTGGATGGTGATCGGCAGCCTGGCCTACGCAGCGGTGTTCATCAAACCGAGCGTGGACCCGGTGCCGCTCGACCAGCCGCTGATCGAGCACCGCGACGCCTTCTTCGACGGCGCGGCCTACGCCGACCACCTGTGGATCGTCGGCCAGAACGGCGCCCTGCTGAGCAGCGGCGATGGCGGCCGCAGCTGGCAGCGCGAGGAGCTGCCGCAGCGCGACAACCTGCAATCGGTGGCGGTGTCGCCGGCCGGGCAGAAGGTGGTGGTGGGTAACCGCGGCCAGCTCTGGACGCGCAGCCTGGAGGGTGAGTGGCAGCACCGCCAGCTGCCGGTCTCCGAGCTGGCCGGCAAGCTGCAGAGCGTGCGCTTCCTCGACGGCCACTTCTGGGCCGTGGGCGAGATGGGCGCGCTGTTCCGCGGCAGCGCCGACGCCGCCGACTGGCAGGCGCTGGGCGTGGGCGAGGACATCAACTTCAACGGCATCGGCGCCGGCGCGGACGGTGATCTGTGGATCGCCGCCGAGTTCGGCCGCCTGCTGCGCAGCCGCGACCACGGCCGCACCTGGGACAGCCTGGAGCTGGGCGACGAGAGCCTGCGCGCGGTGCATTTCGCCGGGCGCACCGGCGTCGCGGTGGGCAACCGCGGCCAGGCCTTCGTCAGCAGCGATGGCGGCGACAGTTGGCAGCCGGTCGAGCGCTTCACCGGCGAGCACCTGTTCGACGTGGTCGAGCGCGACGGCCTGTGGGTGACCACCGGCGCCCGCGGTGCGCTGTTCCGCAGCCGCTCGCCGGCCGGCAGTTGGCAGGCCTGGAGCCCCGAGGGCCTGGACCTGAGCTACCACAACCGCCTGCTGGCGACCGCCGAGGGCGTGGTCCTGATCGGCCAGCAGCTCGGCCTGCTGCGCGACGACGCGCTGCACATCTGGCCCGGAGAACAAGAACAATGACCCTGAATCACCTGATGACCCGAACCGCGCGCCTCAGCGCCTGGGCGATCCGCCACCGCGTGCTGGTGCTGGTGGTGGTCGGCCTGCTCACCCTGGGCTTTGCCGCCACCCTGGCCGGCCTCGACATCCGCACCCGCTTCAGCGACATGGTTCCCCACGACCATCCCTACGTGAAGGTGCACCAGAAGTACCAGGACAGCTTCGCCGCCAGCAACCGGGTGACCATCCTGGTCAAGGCGAAGGAAGGCGACATCTTCCGCCAGGAAATCCTCGGCGAGGTGCGCCGCATCACCTACGACCTGCAGCAGGTCGAGGGTGTCAACCCGATGCAGATCACCTCGCTGGCGTCGAAGAAGCTCAAGCGGGTGAATGCCTCCAGCGAGGGCATCGAGACCCGCCCGCTGATGTGGCCCGACCTGCCCAAGGATGCGCAGCAGATGCGCGAGCTGCGCCAGGCGGTGCTGAACAACCCGCTGGTGTACGGCCTGTTCGTCGACCGCGAGCTGTCCTCGGCGCTGATCCAGGTGGACTTCTACGACCACCTGGTGGACTACGCCAAGATCTTCCCGCAGATCCAGGCCATCCTCGACGCCTCGCCGGTGGCCGACCAGGTCAGCCTGCACATGGTCGGCGAGCCGATCCTGTACGGCTGGGTCGCCCACTACCTGGACGAGACCGTGGGCCTGGCGATCCTCTCGCTGGCGGCCATGCTGGTGCTGCTGTTCGTGTTCAGCCGCACCTGGCGCGGCACCCTGCTGCCGCTGATCGCGGGCGTGGTGTCGGCGATCTGGGCGCTGGGCATCGGCACCCTGCTGGGCTACAACTTCGACCCACTGGTGATCGTGGTCGCCTTCATCATCACCGCGCGGGCCTTCTCCCACTCGGTGCAGATGATCACCCGCTTCGACGACCTGGTGCAGGGCGAGGTGCTGGACGCGCGCAAGGCCGCCGAGCAGACCATGCGCGAGCTGTTCCGGCCGAGCATGCTGGGCCTGTACGCGGACGCCGGCGCGATCCTCTGCGTGATGCTCACGCCGATCCCGCTGCTGCACAAGGTGGCCATCGTCGGCGCGCTGTGGGTCATGAGCATCGCCGTGTCGGCGGTGTTCGTCACCCCGGCGCTGCTGTCCTACATCCGCCGGCCCCAGGGCCACGTGCACCCGCTCAACCTCGACGGCTTCATGCGCGCGATCCTCGCCGGCGCCAAGTGGATGGTGCGCAGCCGCGCCCGCTACTGGGTGGCGCCGGTGACCCTGGTGGCGCTGGCCGGCTTCATGTTCGAGGCGACCCGGATCAACGTCGGCGACGCCAGCGACGGCTCGCCGATCCTCTGGGCGGACTCGCCGTTCAACCGCGATAGCGCGCTGATCAACCAGCTCTACCCGGGCTCCGAGCAGATGTTCGTGGTGCTCGAAGGCGAGGAGCTGGACGCCATGAAGCGCCCCGAGGTGCTCGACTGGATGCTGCGCTTCTCGCGCTACATGGAGCGCCAGCCGGAGATCGGCGGCACGGTGTCGCTGGCCGACATCGTCATCGACATCCGCCGCAACCTGTACGAGGGCAACCCGCGCTACGGCGAGCTGGGCGCCACGCGCATGGAGAACGGCGAGCTGATCAGCTTCTACATGCAGGGCGCCGACCCGGACGACCTCACCCAGTTCGCCGACGTGCAGTTCCACAACGCCGCCGTGACGCTGTTCTTCCGCGACCACAAGGGCGACACCCTGCGCAAGGCGACCCACTACGCCAACCAGTTCATCGCCGACAACCCGATCGAGGGCGTCGAGGTGAAGCTGTTCGGCGGCGTGCTGGGGATCATCGCGGCGGTCAACGAGATTCTCCTGGCCGACCAGATCGAGGCCACCGCGCTGGCCTTCCTGGTGGTGGTGATCTGCTGCCTGTGCGTCTACCGCTCTTCGGTCAGCGGCATCTTCTTCATCATCCCGGTGCTGATCTCCAACGTCGTCACCTTCGCCTTCATGGCCTGGCAGGGCATCGGCATGAGCATCAGCACCCTGCCGGTGGTCGCCCTGGGCATCGGCCTGGGGGTGGATTACGCCTTCTACATCGTCGACTCGATGAAGGAATACCTGGAGAAGCACCCCGACGCCGACCCGCTCGACGCCGTGCTGCAGTCCCTCGGGTCGGCCGGCCGCGGCGTGCTGCTGACCGCCTTCACCCTTTCCGCCGGAGTGTTGTTCTGGTCCTTCTCCTCCCTGCGCTTCCAGGCGGAGATGGGAATGCTGATCGGCCTGTGGCTGGCCGTCTCGGCGCTGACCTCGCTCTTCGTCATGCCTTCGCTTGCGCTGGTGTTCAAGCCGAAATTCATCTTTGGACACGGCCATCCGAAAGAGGCCCGCGAAAGCGGGCACCCCCACCAACCTGAAGCAATCGGGAACTGAAAATGAGCGCATATAACAAGATGAAATCGAGCGCCATGCGGACTCCTCTGGCTTGCGCCATCCTGGCGGCGAGTGTCGGAGCGCATGATCTGGCGAGGGCAGAGGGCGGCCTGTTCGAGGACTGGGAGGTCAGCGGCTACGCCCGCCAGCACCTGTCCTGGAACCTGGAGAATCCCTACCTGATGGACACCCGCGATCCGGACGGGCTGGTGGGCGCGGGCCGGCGCGGCGACTACAAGTACGACCTGTCGATGGCCCGCACCATCCTCAAGGTCAACCTGTTCAAGGACTTCGGCGGCTCGCAGTTCAACATCTCCGGGCGGGTGGCCCGCGAGGTGGAGACCAACTACCTCAAGGACCTGCAGCAGGCGATGGACAACAACGCCGCGTCCGACCTGTTCAGCAACCGCCGCAAGTCGCGCGTCGACCTGATGGACGACGTCTACAACTCCGAGGAAATCCGCGAGTTCTGGTGGCAGACCGACGTCACCCCGACCACCACCCTCAAGCTCGGCAAGCAGCAGGTGGTGTGGGGCGAGACCGACTTCTTCCAGTCCCTCGACGTGATCCACGGCTACGACAACCGCATCCGCTCGTTCCTCGAACCGGAGAACGAGGACGTGCGCAAGCCGCTGTGGATGGTCAACCTGGTGCAGCGCTTCGACAGCGTCGACGGCAGCCTGCAGATGCTGCTCATCCCCGGCAAGCTCAACCGCGCCCGCGATCGTGGCAACAGCTTCGACCTGGAAGGCGGGCGCTGGGCCAACAACCCGAACAAGGGCATCACCTTCGAGTCGGCCACCTTCGGCGCGGACGTGCCCTACAACTTCGATCACAAGGAGGCCGACATGGACGACCTGTCCTACGGCCTGCGCTGGAAGGGCATGGCCGGCGAGTGGGAGTACTCGCTGGGCTGGTTCCACGGCCCGTCCACCAACCCGGTGATCAATTCCAATCCGAACAACCCGCTGGGCGTCGGCGACGCCGCCAGCGGCCGCTCCTTCGTCGGCGCCTACAAGGGCGACTACCGCTCCGACCCGGACTCCACCGTGGGCGAGCTGATCTTCCCCTTCGTCGACGTGTTCGGGGTGACCGCCAACCGCTACGTGGAATCCATCGACGCGGTGTTCTCCACCGAGCTGTCGTACATCCCCAACGCGCCCTACAACGTCGGCGTGCAGGCCGGCGAGGCGGGCGGCTGCGCGTTCTTCCCGGGCTTCTGCGGGATCATCGAGAAGGACGTGGTCAAGACCATGCTGCGCCTGGACAAGCAGCTCAACCTGCAGAACTACCTGGGCACCAGCCGGCCGTCGTTCTTCTCGGCGCAGCTGTTCAACACCTGGATCACCAACTTCGACCGCGACGACGAGGTGGTCAACTCCGCCGGCTTCAGCGGCCGCACCAAGGAGCACTCGACCATCGCCACGGCGATCCTCGCGACCAACTACGACAACGACCGCATCAACCCCAGCCTGGCCCTGGGCACCGACCTCAGCTACGGCGGCAGCTTCGTCATCCCCAGCGTCGAGTTCGCCTACGGCAACCACTGGCGGGTCCGCGCCGAGGCCGACATCTTCTTCGATGACAAGCATCAGAAGCGGGCGCTGCAAGGGTTCAACAACACCAACCTGTTCGGCTACTTCACGGGCAACGACCAGCTGTCGCTGCGCGTGACCTACCAGTTCTGATGGAGGAGACAACAACAATGAAAACGACTCTGAACCGGATCGCCGCCGTCCTGGCGCTCGGCCTCGCGGGCAGCCTCGCGGCCCAGGCCGCCGACCTCAAGCCGGGCGACGTGATCGACAAGGGCAACCTCGCCCAGCGCCTGGGCGACAGCTTCGAGGGCAAGTCCATCGACAGCCTGCTGACCGAGCGCATGCGCCTGCTGATCGAGAAGGAGGGCCTGAGCCTCACCCTCAAGGCCTCCGAGCCGGTCAAGCTCGGCCGCGACTACCTGGCCGCCACCGATGCCAACGCCGGCAAGGCGGTGTACAACCGCGACACCCGGCTGGTGGAAGGCTGGGTCGCCGGGATTCCCTTCCCCAACGTCAGCGAGGACGACCCGGACGCGGCGGCCAAGCTGATCTGGAACCACCACTACGCGCAGCCGACCAAGAACCTGCAGGACTACCCCAACTTCGGCTACCTGTTCCTCAACGACAAGGTCGGCCTGGAGCGGCGCCAGCAGTGGGCCTTCAAGCGCTACTACCTGAAGGGCCGCCTCGGCACCGAGCAAGTGGTCGAGGGCGACGGCAGCATCCTCACCAAGACCCTGCTGTACGCGACCTACCCCAACGACATCCGCGGCCTGGGCCTGTTCACCGTGCGCTACGACTCGCCCAAGCTGGAGGATTCCTGGGCCTACGTGAAGTCGGTGCGGCGCACCCGCCGCCTGTCTGGCGGCACCTGGATGGACCCGATCGGCGGCACCGACCAGCTCAGCGACGACATCGAGATCTTCAACGCCCACCCGACCTGGTACCCGGAGTACAAGCTGCTCGGCAAGCGCTGGATCCTGGCGGTGGCCAACTCCACCGGCGAGACCTGGAACCAGAAGGCCTCCGGCAACGCCGAGTTCCCGGTGATCGATCTGGACAACTGGCCGCACTGGAACCCGAAGGACCAGTGGGAGCCGCGCGAGGTCTGGGTGGTCGAGGCGACCACGCCGCCGGAGCATCCCTACAGCAAGAAGGTGATGTACATGGACACCCAGTTCCCCCGCTTCTACCAGGCCGAGGCCTATGATCGGAAGGGCCAGTTCTGGAAGTGGATGAACTACCACCTGAAGACCATCGCCACCGAGGATGGCGACGTCGGCATCGTTTCCGCCGCCGGCTTCACCATCGACTACCAGCGCCGCCACGGCACCGCGTTCGTGCTCGGCGGGCCGCGCCTGAACACCCCGGGCGTGACCGGGGAGGACATCAACCTGCGCGAGCTGGAGAAGGCCGCGCGCTGACCGGGAGCCCGGCCGCGGGGTGCGCACGGCGCACCCCGCGGTGGCGGGCAGCGAACCAGGCCGGGCGTGTCCGGCGCTGGATGCACAACAAGAAGAGTGCTGGAGGCAACATGAGTTTTCGTTTGGGCGCGGACGTGGGCGGTACCTTCACCGACCTGCTCCTGATCAATGATGCAACCGGCGAGAGTTTCACCGCGAAGGTCCCCTCGACCCCGCACAATCCCTCGATCGGGGTGCTCAACGGCATCGACAGGCTGTGCCGCATCTCCGGCATCGCGCCGGGCGAGATCCGCTCGGTGATGCACGGCACCACGGTGGCCACCAACGCCATCCTGACCCGCCGCGGCGCCAGGGTCGGGCTGGTCACCACCAAGGGCTACAAGCAGGTGCTGCACATCGCCCGCTCCTTCGTGCCGGGCGGGCTCGGCGGCTGGGTGACCTTCAACAAGGGCGAGCTGCTGGCGCCGCTGGAGTGGACGGTGGAGGCCGACGAGCGCATCGACGCCCAGGGCCGGGTGGTGCGCCCGCTCGACCGCGAGGCCATGGTCGGTCAGCTGCAGTATTTGAAAGAGGCCGGCATCGAGGCGCTGACCATCAGCCTGGTCAACGCCTACGCCAGCGACCTGCACGAGCGCGAGGTGCTGGAACTGGCGCATCAGGTGCTGCCGGGCATTCCCGTGTCGCTGTCTTCCGAGGTGGTGCCGGAGATGCAGGAGTACGAGCGCACCGAGACCACGGTGGTCAACAGCTACGTGCGGCCCGAGGTGGCCAACTACCTGGAACACCTGCAGGGCGAGCTGTCGCGGCGCCTGAGCCCGGAGGTGAAGCTGTCCATCCTGCGCTCCGACGGCGGCCTGGCCACCAGCCAGTCGGCCGCCAGCACGCCGGTCAACCTGCTGCTGTCCGGCCCGGCCGGCGGCGTCGCCGGGGCGATCTGGTTCTGCTCGCGCGGCGGCTTCAGCAAGGTGCTGACCTTCGACGTCGGCGGCACCTCCACCGATGTGGCGCTGATCGACGACAACCAGGCGCGCATTCGCCGCGAGACCCGGGTCGGCGACGTCGCCGTGCGCGCGCCCTCGGTGGACGTGCGCACCGTCGGCGCCGGCGGCGGCTCCATCGCCAGCGTGCCGGAACTGACCCGCGCCCTGCGCGTGGGTCCGGAGAGCGCCGGCGCGGTGCCGGGGCCGGCGGCCTACGACCGTGGCGGCGACCAGGCCACCGTCACCGACGCCAACGTGGTGCTCGGCTACCTGCCGGCCGAGCAGAAGCTCGGCGGCGACTTCCAGGTGCGCAAGGACCTGGCCACCGAGGCCGTGCAGAAGGTCGCCGACGCCATGGGCGTGTCGCTGCACGAGGCCGCCGAGGGCATCGTGCGCATCGCCAACGAACACATGTTCGGCGCCCTGCGCCTGATCAGCGTCGAGCAGGGCTACGACCCGCGCGACTTCGCCCTGTGCGGCTTCGGCGGCGCCGGCCCGCTGCACGCCAACGCCCTGGGCATCCTGATGAACGCCTGGCCGGTGATCGTACCGCCGGGGCCGGGCGTGCTGTGCGCCTACGGCGACGCCACCACGCGGGTCAAGGACGAGGCCTCGCGCTCGCTGGTGCGGCGCGTCGCCGACCTCGACGCCGAGGAAGTCATGCGCATCCTCCAGCAGCTCGGCGACAGCGTGCGCGCCTCGCTGGCGGCGCAGGACATCCCCGCCGAGGCGCAGCAGCTGACCTGGCAGGCCGACGTGCGCTACCAGGGCCAGGCCCTGCTGCTGACCCTCGACTTCGAGCCCGCGGCGCTGCGCGAGCAGGGCCTGGAGGTGATCACCCGGGCCTTCGACGCGGAGCACGAGCAGCTGTTCACCTTCGCCCTCAGCGAGGACCACGAGCTGGTCAATCTGCGCGCCATCGCCCGCGCGCCGCGCCCGGAGATCGGCGAGCGTGCCTTCGACGCCGGCAGCGGCCGCCTGGAGGACGCGGCGGTCGGCACGACGAGCATCCACTACAGCGGCCAGGACCACGCGGCGACCCTATACGAGCGTGCCCGGCTGGCGCCGGGGCACCTGGTGCCGGGGCCGGCCATCGTCATGGAGATGGACTCCACCACCGTGGTCTTCCCGGGCCATGAAGCCGCCGTCGACCCCGTCGGCAACCTATTGATCCGTCCGCAGGGCCATCAGGAGTAAGCGAAATGGTTGCGCGCATCAAACAGAACAACGACATGCCGTTCCAGCGCGTCGAGGTCGACAGCATCACCATCGACATCGTCGAGAACGCGCTGGGCAATGCCCGTAACGAGATGGACGCGGTGCTGTTCCGCACCGCCATGAGCCCCGGCATCCGCGAGCAGGGCGACGCCTTCCCGATGATCGCCACCAGCGAGGGCAAGATGATCGTCGGCCAGTTCGGCTCCTTCATCACCGGCTTCCTCGACAGCTACCAGGGCGAGATCGAGGAGGGCGACATCTTCCTCACCAACGACCCCTACCTGTGCAACGGCGCGGTCAGCCACCTGCCGGACTGGCTGGTGCTGATGCCGATCTTCAAGGACGGCCGGGTGATCAACTACGCGGCCATGTTCGGCCACATGTCCGACGTCGGCGGCAAGGTGCCGGGCAGCCTGCCGACCAACGCCACCTCGATCTGGGAGGAGGGCATCCGCATCCCGCCGGTCAAGCTGTACCGCCGCGGCGAGATGAACGCCGACATGCTCGACGTGATCCTGCACAACGTGCGCATGCCGCGCTGGAACCGCTCCGACCTCAACGCCATCGTCGCCGCCTGCCGCACCGCCGGGCGCCGCTGCATGGAACTGGCCGAGCGCTTCGGCGACGACGCCTTCTACAGCGCCCAGCAGGAAATGCTCGAACGCACCCACCGGGCCATGAAGGAAGTCATCGCCCGGGTGGTGCCGGAGCAGCGCCAGGTGTTCGAGGACTACATCTGCGACGACGGCGCCGGGCTCGGCCCCTACACCCTGCGCTGCGCCCTGTGGCGCGAGGGCGAAAAGGCCATCTTCGACTTCGAGGGCACCGACCCGCAGGCGCCGTCCTCGGTCAACTTCTACGTCAACGAGGAGATGTTCAAGATCTTCTTCGGCGCCCTCACCATCAGCCTGTTCGACCCGGCCATCCTGCTCAACGACGGCTTCTACGACCTGGTCGAGGTGCGCATCCCGCAGGGCTCGATCCTCAAGCCGAACTTCCCCGCCGCGCTGTCTTGCCGTACCCACCTGCTCGGGCGCATCTTCGACATGATGGGCGGGCTGCTCGGCCAGGGCACGCCGCAGGCGATGAACGCCGCCGGCTTCTCCGACTCGCCGCACTTCATGTATTCGGGCTACGACGACAAGGGCGAGTGGTTCCAGCTGTTCCAGATCGGCTTCGGCGGCATCCCCGGTCGCCCGGTCGGCGACGGCCCGGACGGCCATTCCCTGTGGCCGGGCTTCACCAACGTGCCCAACGAATTCGTCGAGGCCTACTTCCCGCTGCGCATCGAGACCTACGAGACCCTGGCGGACTCCGGTGGCGCCGGCCTGCACCGGGGCGGCAACGGCCTGCGGGTGGCCTACCGGCTGCTGGCCGACGGCGAGATCTCGATCCACGACGACCGCTGGCTGACCTACCCCTGGGGCGTCAATGGCGGCGCGCCGGGCGCGCGCAGCCGCAAGGAACTGGTGCGCGCCGACGGCAGCCGGCAGATGCTGCCGGCCAAGTGCGACAACGTGCGGGTCAAGGCCGGCGACCTGGTGCTGTTCGACACCTGGGGGGGCGGCGGCTGGGGCGACCCGCTGGCGCGCGACCCGGCGCTGGTGCTGCGCGACCTGCGCAAGGGCCTGGTGACGGTGGCGGGCGCGCTGCGCTACGGCGTGGTGATCGCCGCGGGCGCGGTTGATGAACGGGCGACGAGCGAACTGCGCGCCAGCCTGGCCGCCGAGCGCGGTGAGCTGCAGCTGTTCGACCGCGGCGGCACGCTGGACGAGCTGAAGGCGCGCTGTCTGGCGGAAACCGGCCTGCCGGCGCCGGCCACCCCTTCCTGGACCTGAGGTGCGCCATGGCCCTGGACTCACGCAGCCTGACCCCGGCGCGGCGCTATGCGCTGCTGCTGGTGGACCTTTCGGTCGGCTTCACCGACCCCACCGCCAGCCCGCTGGCGAGCCCCTGCGACGGCGTGGTGGAGGCCAACCGCCGTCTGCTGGAAGCGTTCCGCCGGCGCGGCTGGCCGGTGTTCTTCACCACCGTGGCCTACGACGATCCGGCCCAGGCGCGGGTGTTCCGCGCCAAGCTGCCGGTGCTCGACCTGCTGGCGGCGGGCTCGCCGCTGGTGGAAATCGACCCGCGCCTGGCGCCGCTGGCCGACGAGCCGGTGCTGGTCAAGCACTGGGCCAGCGCCTTCTTCGCCACCGACCTGGCCGAGCGCATCCGCCAGGCCGGCGCCGACGGGGTGATGGTCACCGGCCTGACCACCAGCGGCTGCGTGCGGGCCTCGGCGGTGGACGCCCTGCAGCACGACTTCCGCGTGCTGCTGCCGGAGCAGGCCTGCGGTGACCGCGACGCCGAGGCGCACCGCGCGAGCCTGCGCGACCTGGACCTCAAGTACGCCGACGTGCGCCCGCTGGAGGAGTGCCTTGCGCTGCTGGGCTAGCGCGCTGCTGCCGGCGCTGCTCGGCCTGGCGGGTTGCGCCGGCGTGCCCGGCGGTGGCTCGGGGCCGGGCGCTGCGCCGCCGCAGCCCGCGGCCTGCGACGCCTACGTCGAGGCTTGGGTCGGCCACTTCCGCGCCAACGTGGCGCGCCTCGACGGCCAGGCCCGCGAGGCGCCGCTGGCCGCGCTGGAGCGGGCGCGGCTGGCCCTGGCCGACCAGGGCATCGCCGAGGACAGCTGCCGGCGGCCGTTCTGCATCATCCAGCCGCGCGCCGGCGGGCGCCTGGACAGCTACTGCGGCTACCGGGTGGCCGGCGGCGCCGACGGGGAACTCTATCGCTGGGTGCCGTGGACGCCCGCCCGCCGCTGAGGCGCGCGCCACGACAGCCGACAACCAATCGCCGAGGTGATCATGGGAGCACAGACGCTCTACGACAAACTCTGGGACCGGCACCGGGTCGAGGAGATGCCCGACGGCTCCACCCTGCTGTACATCGACCGCCACCTGCTGCACGAGGTGACCTCGCCGCAGGCCTTCTCCAACCTGCGCCTGGCCGGCCGCCAGCCCTGGCGGCGCGACACCAGCCTGGCGACGCCGGACCACAACGTGCCGACCCTGGGCCGCGAGCAGGGCATCGGCGGGGTCGCCGACCCCATCGCCCGGCAGCAGATCGCCACCCTGGAGAAGAACAGCCGCGAGTTCGACATCCCGCTGTTCGCCCTGGACGACATGCGCCAGGGCATCGTCCACGTGGTCGGCCCGGAGCAGGGCCTGACCCTGCCGGGGCTGACCCTGGTCTGCGGCGACTCGCACACCGCCACCCACGGCGCCTTCGCCGCGCTGGCCCACGGCATCGGCAGCAGCGAGGTCGAGCACGTGCTGGCGACCCAGACCCTGCGCAGCCACAAGCTGAAGAACTTCCGCATCCGCGTCGACGGCCGGCTGGCGCCGGGCATCACCGCCAAGGATCTGGCCCTGTTCGTGATCGGCCGCATCGGCACCGCCGGCGGCAGCGGCCACGCCCTGGAGTTCTGCGGCCCGGCGGTCGAGGCGCTGAGCATGGAAGGGCGCATGACCCTGTGCAATATGAGCATCGAGGCCGGCGCCCGGGTCGGCCTGGTGGCCTACGACCAGACCACCGAGGCCTACGTGCTCGGCCGGCCGATGGCGCCGACCGGCGAGGCCTGGCAGGCGGCGGTGCAGTACTGGCGCGCCAGCCTGCATTCCGACGCCGATGCCCGCTTCGAGCGGACCCTGGAACTGGACGCCGGCGAGGTCGGCCCGCAGGTCACCTGGGGCACCTCGCCGGAAATGGTGCTGCCCATCGAGGGCCGGGTGCCGACCCCGGACCAGGCCCGCGACGCCCTGCAGCGCCTGGACTGGGAGCGCGCCCGCGCCTACATGGGCCTGGAGCCGGGGCAGGCGCTGGCCGGCCTGGCGCTGGACCGCATCTTCATCGGCTCCTGCACCAACGCGCGGATCGAGGACCTGCGCGCCGCCGCCGAGGTACTGCGCGGCCGCCAGGTGCACGACCGCATCCGCCAGGCGCTGGTGGTGCCGGGCTCCGGGCTGGTGCGGCTGCAGGCCGAGCGCGAGGGCCTGGACCGCATCTTCAAGGCGGCCGGCTTCGAGTGGCGGGCGCCGGGCTGCTCCATGTGCCTGGGCATGAACGCCGACCGGCTGAGCCCGGGCGAGCGCTGCGCGGCCACCTCCAACCGCAATTTCGAAGGCCGCCAGGGCAAGGGCGGGCGCACCCACCTGATGTCCCCGGCGATGGCCGCCGCCGCCGCGGTGGCCGGCGAACTGGTCGACTTCAGGAGCCTGTGAGCATGCAACCCTTGATCGAGCACGAGGGGATCGTCATCCCCCTCAACCGGGCCAACATCGACACCGACATGCTGCTGCCCAAGCAGTACCTCAAGAGCCTGGAGTCTCACGGCTTCGGCGGCTTCCTGTTCGACGACGAACGCTACCTGGACCCCGGCGAGATCGACACGCCGCCGGCCTCGCGGCGCGAGAACCCGGCCTTCATCCTCAACCGCGAGCCCTACCGCCACGGCAGCCTGGTGCTGGCCCAGGCCAACTTCGGCTGCGGCTCCAGCCGCGAGCACGCGGTGTGGGCGCTGCGCGACTTCGGCGTGAGGGTGGTCATCGCCCCCAGTTTCGGGGATATTTTCCGCAGCAACTGCTTCAACAACGGAATGCTGCCGCTGATCCTGCCGCAGGAAGACGTCGACCGGCTGTTCGCCATGAGCGAGGCCCGCGGCGAACTGCGGGCCAGGGTCGACGTGGCGCGTCGAACGCTCGAAGCCGGTGACCGGCGCTGGGTGTTCGAACTGGAGGAGGGACGCCGCCAGAGGCTGCTCAAGGGGCTGGACGACATCGGGGAAACGCTGCGCCACGCCGAGCGCATTCGCGCCTACGAGGCCGAGCGACAACGGCTGGAGCCCTGGGTGTTCCGCTCCTGAGAACCTGTTTACGATCTTCTGGATTAGAGCCAGACAAGGCAAAAGTGGCCGAAAAGCGCAGTTTACGAGTGTAAATGAGCATTTTGAGGCCACTTTTAACGCCGTATGGCCGACAGCCAGGAGATCGTAAACAGGTTCTGAGCGCGAACTTGACAAGAACAATAAAGAGGTCAGGCCGTGGAATTCGCCAATGCGGAACTCAACCGGGTCAGGGTCTGCCTGATCGGCAACTCGAAGCTGAGCCAGCTGGTGCACAGTCTCATTCCCGAGTTCGAGGCGCACGCCAGCATCACCATCATCGACAACATCTTCAATGACGCGGTGCGCGCGGCGCGCGACCTGATCGAGCGGCAGGCGGTGGACGTGTGCATCAGCGCCGGCGCCAACGCCTTCTACCTGCAGGACACCCTGCCGATCCCGGTGCTGGCGCTGAAGGTGGAGCAGACCGACCTGATCCAGGCGGTGCTGACCGCGCGGCGCATCTCGTCGAAGATCCTGCTGCTGACCTACGAGCGCCAGGAGACCAACGTCGAGCTGCTCAGCCTGTTCGAGGGCATCGAGCTGTCGCACCGCACCTACAGCACCGCCGAGCACGCCAAGGAAATCTTCCACAACCTGCGCAACCAGGGCTTCGGCGTGGTGATCGGCTCCAGCTACGCCTGCGACCTGGCCGAGCACTGGGGGCTGGAGTCGGTGCTGCTGTATTCCCGCGAGTCGTGCCGCAACCTGATCCGCAAGGCCATCCGCCACGCTGGCGAGCACAAGCGCGAGCGCCAGCAGCGCGCCCTGGGCCAGTTCCTCCTGGAACAGTCGGCCAACCCCCAGGTACTGACCAACCGCGACGGCGGCATCGTCGCCTGGAACGCCGGCGCCAGCCTGCTGATCCCCTCCATCGGCCGGCGCCGCCGGCTCGACGGCCTGCTCGACGCCAAGGTGCTGGAGTCCGACAACCTCAGCGCCGAGGGCCTGCTGGTCGGCGAGCGCCTGTGCAGCCTGAGCAAGCAGCCGTTCGAGGTCGACGGCGAGCGGGTCGGCTACCTCTACCACTTCGTGCCCAGCCCGGTGGCGCTCGACCAGGGCGACGAGCGCCGGCTGGTGTTCCAGTCCAGCCGCATGGCCGAGGTGCAGAACCAGTTGCTGGTCTACGGCGCCACCCCGGGCACCGTGCTGCTGCGCGGCGAGACTGGCACCGGCAAGGAGCTGGCGGCGCGCCAGGTGCACCAGGCCAGCGCCAACGCCGATGGCCCGTTCGTCGCCATCAACTGCGCGGCGATTCCCGCCGAGCTGTTCGAGTCCGAGCTGTTCGGCTACGCCGAGGGCGCCTTCACCAGCGCCAAGAGCGGCGGCCGCAGCGGCCTGCTGGAGAGCGCCAACAACGGCACCTTCTTCATGGACGAGATCAACTCGCTGCCCCTGCCGCAGCAGGCCAAGCTGCTGCGCGTGCTGCAGGAGCGCGAGGTCACCCCGGTCGGCTCGAAGCGCTCCATCTCGCTGAACATCAAGTTCGTCGCGGCGTGCAACGTCGACCTGATGGAAGAGGTGCGCGCGGGGCGCTTCCGCGAGGACCTGTACTACCGCCTGAGCACCTTCGCCGTGCACATCCCGCCGCTGCGCGAGCGCCCCGAGGACATCCCCGTGTTGGCCAGCTACCTGATGCGCCGCGAGTCCCAGCGCTACGGCATCGAGGTCGACCCGGAGATGCTGACCAAGGGCGTGGCCCCGCTGTTCCGCAGCTACCACTGGCCGGGCAACGTGCGCCAGCTGGAGAACCTGATCGAACGCCTGATCGTCTCGCGCAAGCTCTACGGCAGCGTCGAGGCGCTGCTGGAGGCGCTGCCGCGGGTGATGCCGGAACTCTTCGCGCCGCTCGGCGAGAGCGAGGAGGGCGGCCACCTGCACCAGATCGAGCAGGAGGAAATCGTCAAGGCGATGCAGCTGTTTGGCGGCAACAAGAGCAGCGCCGCCGAGTACCTGGGCATCAGCCAGACCACCCTGTGGCGGCGGCTCAAGCGCCTCAAGGGCGTCTAGCGCGTCTTCCGAATCACCTCCGCCACCGGCGGACCCGTCACGAGAGAGCCCCGTATGCCCGAGTACAACGCCCCCCTGCGCGACCTGCGCTTCGTCCTCCACGAGGTGTTCGACGCCCCGGCCCTCTGGGCGCGCCTGCCGGCCCTGGCCGCCACGGTGGACGCCGACACCGCCGACGCCATCCTCGAAGAGGCGGCCAAGGTCACCGGCGGCCTGATCGCCCCGCTCAACCGCAGCGGCGACGAGGAGGGCGTGCAGTGGCGCGACGGCGTCGTCAGCACCCCGGCGGGCTTCCGCGAGGCCTACGCCACCTATATCCAGGGCGGCTGGGTCGGCCTCTCCGGCAACCCCCAGTACGGCGGCATGGGCATGCCCAAGATGCTCGCCGTGGCCTTCGAGGAAATGCTCTACGCCGCCGGCTCCAGCTTCGCCCTGTATTCCGCGCTGAGTGCCGGCGCCTGCCTGGCCATCGACGCCCACGCCAGCGAAGCACTGAAGACCACCTACCTGCCGCCGATGTACGAGGGCCGCTGGGCCGGCTCCATGTGCCTGACCGAGGCCCACGCCGGCACCGACCTGGGTCTCATCCGCACCCGTGCCGAGCCCCAGGCCGACGGCAGCTACCGGATCACCGGCAGCAAGATCTTCATCACCGGCGGCGAGCAGGACCTGACCGAGAACATCGTCCACCTGGTGCTGGCCAAGCTGCCGGATGCTCCTGCCGGGCCCAAGGGCATCTCCCTGTTCTTGGTGCCGAAGGTGCTGGTCGCGGCCGACGGCTCGCTGGGCGCGCGCAACGCGGTGGGCTGCGGCTCCATCGAGCACAAGATGGGCATCAAGGCCTCGGCCACCTGCGTGATGAACTTCGACGGCGCCGAGGGCTACCTGATCGGCGAGGAGAACAGGGGACTGGCGGCGATGTTCACCATGATGAACTACGAGCGCCTGTCCATCGGCATCCAGGGCATCGGCTGCGCCGAGGCCTCCTACCAGAACGCCGTGGCCTACGCCCGCGAGCGCATCCAGAGTCGCGCGCCGAGCGGCCCGGCGCACAAGGACAAGGCGGCCGACCCGATCATCGTGCACCCGGACGTGCGCCGCATGCTGCTGACCATCAAGGCCCTGACCGAGGGCGGCCGCGCCTTCGCCTGCCACGTCGGCCAGCAGCTCGACCTGGCCAAGTTCGGCGACGACGCCGACGAGCGCGCCCTGGCCCAGGCCCAGGTGGCGTTGCTCACCCCGGTGGCCAAGGCGTTCTTCACCGACAATGGCCTGGAAGCCTGCGTCCACGGCCAGCAGGTGTTCGGCGGCCACGGCTACATCCGCGAGTGGGGCCAGGAGCAACTGGTGCGCGACGTGCGTATCGCGCAGATCTACGAGGGCACCAACGGCATCCAGGCCCTCGACCTGCTGGGGCGCAAGGTGGTCGCCGACGGTGGCGCCGCGCTGCGCGCCTTCTGCGCCGAGATGGACGCCTGGGCCGCCCGTGGCGGGCTGTACGCCGCCGAGCTGGAGGACGCCGTGCGGCGCCTGCGCGAGGTCAGCCTGTGGCTGCTGGAGCGGGCCAAGGGCGACCCCAACGAGGTCGGCGCGGCCTCGGTGGAGTACCTGCACCTGCTCGGCTACACCGCCTACGCCTGGCTGTGGGCGCGCATGGCCGACAGCGCCGCTGCACGGCGCAGCGAGGACGAGACCTTCTACGGCGCCAAGCTGGCCAGCGCGGAGTTCTTCTTCCGCCGCCTGCTGCCGCGCACCCTGGGCCTGGAGGCCTGCATCCGCGCCGGTAGCGCGCCGCTGTTCGGGCACCTCGCCGAGCAGTTCTGAGGGCTCAGGGCGGGTCCTGCCGCAGGGCATCCGCCCAGCGGCCGGCGAAGCGGTACAGCGGGATGAACGCCTCCAGCAGCTCGCGGCCGAGCGGGGTCAGCGCGTAGCCCTCGGCCCGTAGCTCGATGATGCCGCCCTCGCGCAGTTCGTTGATCCGGGCCTGCAGCACGCTGGGCGAGAGGTTGCCCGCCGCGCTGCGCAGCGCCCGGGAATTCAGCGCGCCGTCGCGCAGCTCCCAGAGGATGCGCAGCGCCCACTTGCGCCCCAGCAGTTCGAGCAGCGCCATGATCGGGCGGCGCCCGTCCACCATTGGCGGGGCTTGCCGTTCGTCATCATTCATATCGATTCGCCTTGAGTTGCTACGAATTCAGTAGCAATCATTCATCCGCTACACAATCAATAGCGGAGGATACAGCATGTCCCGGATCACCCCCTTGCAGGAACCCTACCCGGCCGAAATCCGCGCCGCCTTCGACAGGATCATGGGCGCCGGCGTGCCGCCCCTGGTGCTGTTTTCCACCCTCGCCACCAGCGAGCGCGCCTGGCGCAAGTTCGGCGCCGGCTCGCTGCTGGAGGGCGGCCCGTTGACGCTGCGCCAGCGCGAGCTGGTCATCGACCGGGTCTGCGCCCGCAGCGGCTGCGAATACGAATGGGGCGTGCACGTGCGGGTGTTCGCCCAGGCCGCCGGGCTCAGCCGCGACGAGGTGGCCGCCACCCTGGAACAGCCGCTGCGCGCGGAGCACTGGAGCGCCGAGGAGGGCGCGCTGCTGGCGGCGGTCGACGCGCTGCACGAGCGGGCGACCCTGAGCGAGGCGGAGTTCGCCGACCTGCGCGCACACTTCGACGAGGCCCAGGTGCTGGAAGTCCTGATGCTCGCCGGCTTCTACCGCACGGTCGCCTACCTCGCCAATGGCCTCGACCTGCCGCTGGAGGCCAGCGCCGCCCGCTTCAGCGACTACCGGGGCTGACGGGCTTCCTGGGGCGTGCGCCCGCTCCACTCCTTGAAGGCGCGGGTGAAGGCGCTGTGCTCCGAGTAGCCCAGCAGCATGGCGATGTCGACGATCTGCAGGCGCGGGTCGCGCAGGTACGACTGGGCGAGTTCGTGGCGGACCAGGTTCAGTTCGCCGCGGAAGCTGGTGCCGGCCTCCTGCAGGCGGCGCTGCAGGGTGCGCGGCGAGCAGCCCAGCTGCGCGCCGATGCGCTCGATGCCGGGCTCGCCCTCGCGCAGGGCACGGGCGATGGCCTTGCGCAGCTGTTCCACCAGCGCGTGTTGCTGCGGCAGCTGGGCCAGCAGGCGGTCCGCGTGCTGTTCCAGCAGGGCGATCAGCGTCGGGTCGGGGCTCTTCATGGGCAGTTCGAGCAGTTGCGACGAGAAGCGCATCACCGCCTCGGGCCGGCCGAAGCGCACCGGGCAGCCGAAGAACGCCTCGTAGAGCGTGCTGTCGGCGGGGCCGACATGGTTAAAGTCGATCAGCAGCGGGTTGGCCGTGCCGCGCACCAGGTCGCGGCAGAACTGCACCATCGCCACGGTGCCGGTCTCGCTCACCAGCGGGCCGGGCTGGTACTGGCTGACGTCCCAGGCCAGCTCGAACCAGCCCTCGCCGTCGCGGCGGGTCATGGGAACCACGTCGAACACCAGGCGCTGGTAGCGCTCGAAGCGTTGCAGCACGGCCGCCAGGCTCTCGCAGACCAGCAGCACCGAGCCGAACACGCCGTAGTGCCGGGCGCTGACGGTGCGGCCGAGGTGCAGGCCCAGCAGCGGGTCGTCGAGTGCCTGCGCCGCCGTCACCAGCAGGTGTTCCCAGTGCTCCACGTCCATGCCGCCGATACCGCCTGGCGCGGGTTCGGGCCAGGGCTCGCCGAGCACCGACTCCGGCTCGTGGCCGAGCGCCTCCAGGTATTCATAGAGCAGTTGCACGTAGGTCTCGGGCACCACGCGCCGATGCAGTGGCTGGCTCATCACGGCCTCACTTGTTGTTTGGCGCAAAGTGTCAAGCGGAGCGTCGGGTAGCGTCAAGCCGTCGTGCCGGCGCTTGCCGAGAATGGCGCCACTTCAGCCACCCGACGGACGCCGCCCCATGAACGCCCTCGCCGATCTTCTGACCCCGACCACGCTCCGCTTCCCCTCCGCCGACGCGCATTGCGTGGCCGACTACTACCGCCCGCTGGGCGCCGGCCCCTTCCCGGTGGTGGTGATGGCGCACGGCCTCGGCGGCACGCGCAGGATGCGCCTGCCGGCCTTCGCCGAACGCTTCGCCGCCGCCGGCTACGCCTGCCTGGTGTTCGACTACCGCCACTTCGGCGACAGCGGGGGCGAGCCGCGCCAGCTGCTGGACGTCGGCCGCCAATTGCAGGACTGGAAGGCGGCCATCGCCCACGCTCGCGGCCTGGCCGACGTGGACCCGGCGCGGGTCGCCATCTGGGGCACCTCGTTCGGCGGCGGGCACGTGCTGGCCACCGCCGCCGAGGATGCGCGGGTGGCCGCCGTCATCTCCCAGTGCCCGTTCACCGACGGCCTGGCCTCCAGCCTCGCCACCGAACCCCTGGTGTCGCTCCGGCTCAGCGCGCTGGCCGTGGCCGACCGCATCGGCGCGCTGTTCGGCGCCAGGCCGATCCTGGTGCCGCTGGCCGGGCGCCCCGGGACGGTTGCGTTCATGACCTCGGCGGACAGCTGGGACGGCTACCACCGGCTGATGCCGCCGGGCGCGCCCAGCCGCGACGAGATCGCCGCGCGCTTCGCCCTGGACATCATCCGCTACTACCCTGGGCGCAAGACGCCGCGCATCCAGGCCCCGGTGCTGTTCTGCGTGTGCGACCCGGACAGCGTGGCGCCGGCGAAGCGGACCCTGGCCCACGCCCGTCGCGCGCCGCGCCACGAGATCAAGCGCTACCCTCATGGCCACTTCGACATCTACGTGGGCGAGGCCTTCGAGCAGGTGGTGAACGACCAGCTCGACTTCCTCCAGCGCACGGTGCCGAGCATTGCAACCAAGAGAGCAGACGCATGACCTACGACCTCGAAGGCAAAGTGGTGCTGATCACCGGCGCGGCGGGCGGCATCGGTTCCGCCGCCGCGCGGGAGCTGTACCTGCAGGGCGCCAGCCTGGTGCTGACCGACACCCGGCAGGAGACGGTAGACGAGCTGGCCCGGGAATTCGACGCCCGGCGCGTGCTGCCGCTGGCGCTCGACGTCACCGACGCCGAGGCGGCGAAGGCGGTGGTGCGCCAGGCGGTCGAGCGCTTCGGCCGCCTCGACGTGGCCTTCGCCAATGCCGGCATCGCCTGGGCCGGCGTGCCGGCGACCCTGCGCGTCTGCGACGAGGCGGAGTTCCGCCGCATCGTCGAGGTGGACCTGTTCGGCGTGTGGCACACCCTGCGCGCGGCGCTGCCGGAGATCGTCCGCAACCGCGGCCAGGTGCTGATCACCTCGTCGATCTACGCCTTCATGAACGGCATGGCCAACGCGCCCTACGCCGCGTCCAAGGCGGCGGTGGAGTCGCTGGGCCGGGCGCTGCGCGCCGAGCTGAGCACGACCGGGGCGAGCGCGAGCGTGCTCTATCCCGGCTGGACGGACACCGCCATCGCCAAGGTCGCCTTCGGCGGCAATCTGCTCGTGACCCGGATGAACGAGAGCGGGCTGCCGGCCTTCCTGCGCCGGCCGATTCCGCCCGCGCAGGTGGCGCGCGCGGTGGTGCATGGCCTGCAAAGGCGCCGGCCGCGCATCGTCGTCCCCGCGCGCTGGGCGCCCATCGCCCTGATGCGCGGCCTGCTGAATATGCTGGTGGATTGGCGCCTGCCGCGCGATGAGCGCTTGCAGCGGCTGCTCCTGCAACTGGAGGACGAGGCCGCGCGCAGCCAGGCCCAGGATCGAGGCGATCCACCGGAGGTGCGCCCATGACGGTGGCGGCGCTGGTCGAGTGCATCGAGCGGCGCCGCGCCTGCTGCGCCGGCTGATCGAGCAGATCGGCTTCGATGCCGGGCGGGTCGCGCAGGAGGTGAGGCCCGCCAAGGCAGGCAAGGCCTCGTGACGGAGCGGCCGGCGGTCTCCCTCCGAATCCGCGAGCGCCGTTCCCCGGCCATCCTCCATTTCCTGCGCCCTGCGGCCTCGTCTGCAGGCCGCGCCGCTGGCGGTTTCGGCGCGATCGCGTGGGATGTGTGAGCGGGTGTGTACGGCCGCTTGACCTTAAAGCCGGGTTCAAACCTAGAGTCGCTGCCGGGCACGCCCGCCGCGGGCTGCCCATCGCATCCATCGAGAGGGCAGCGACATGCAGAGGCGTTTCACCCAGGCCGAGTTCGGGCCGCATGTGGTCGAGGTGCTGGAGGGCGGGTACTACGACCGGTTCCGGATGAACCCGGACCTCGACGAGGTGGCGCGGGACCCCGTCGCCGGCAATATCGACTTCTTCCGCAGGATTCCCAAGCAACTGATGGCGCGCGGGCCTACGGCCCCGGCGCGCCCAACTACATCGCGGCGAGGTCGGCGCTGACCATGCTCGGCTACCGCCCCATCGACTCGTTGGCGCGGATCGCCACCCGCACGCTGGTGATCGGCGGGGCGCGGGACACCATCGCGCCGTTCGACGAGCCGGCGGTGCGCGCCGCCGGCAACCCGCGCGTGGAGATCGAGACCCTCGATGCCAGCCATTTCGAGCCCTATCTGGAGCCTCACCTGAGCCGCAACCTGGCGCTCCAGGTCGCCTTCCTGGCATCCCTGGACGGCGGCGCGAAGGCGACCTGAATCTGGCCGCGTCCGCCGGCGAATCCCTGCAAGGAACGAGAGAGATGGAGCAATCCGTACTGATAGAGATCGGCCTGCCGATCGCCCTGGCCATCATCATGACCGGCATGGGCATGACCCTGGTGCCGTCGGACTTCCAGCGCGTGGTGGCCCGCCCCAAGGCGCTGATCTGGGGCGCGCTGGCGGCGCTCCTGCTGCTGCCGGCGCTGAGCATCGTCCTGGCCATGGCGCTGCGCCTGCCGGCCGAGATGGCGGTCGGCCTGGTGATCATCGCCGCCTGCCCGATCGGCACCACCTCCAACCTGATTGCCTTCCTGGCGCGGGGCCGGCTGGCGCTGTCCATCGCCTTGACCGTGGTCGGCAGCCTGGCCACCATCGTCCCCTGCCGCTGTTCGCCAACTTCGCCCTGGAGCGCTTCGTCCACGCCGACGCCCGCGTCTACCTGCCGGTGCTGCGCACCGTCGCCATGCTGCTGGGCATCGTACTGGTGCCGGTGCTGATCGGCATGCTGGTGCGGTACAAGGCCCCCGCGCTGGCCGCTCGGGCCGAGCGCGCGGTGAGCCTGTTCAGCGCGCTGGTGCTGCTGGCTCTGATCGTCGGCATCGGCATCTCGGTGGCCGACCAGTGGCTGAGGATTCTCGCCAGCGCCGGGCCGGCGGTGATCGCCCTGAGTGTGTGCGGCATCCTGCTCGGCTTCGCCGGCTCGCGCCTGCTCGGCATCGGCGCCGAGGAGACCATCACCGTGGTGGTGGGCATGAGCGTGCGCAACGCGGCCATCGGCATGCTGATCGCCATCGGCATGCTGAACTCCCCGGAGATGGCCGTGCCGGCGGCGCTCTACGGCCTGCTCATGTACGCCTTCGGCTTCGCCCTGATCGGCTACGGCCGGATGACGATCCGCGCCGCCGCCTGACCAGGCGGCGCGCGATTCTGGCGCGAAATGTCAAGCGCATGGTCGGGTAGGGTCAAGCCGCCCGGCCGCCGGTGGTCGAGAATGGTGCCATCCCGGTGTGCAAAACCGGCCCGCGGGTGGCACGCTCGACAGCGGCCCCGCCACAGATCGGAGACAGCCATGAGCCTTCAGCACTACGACGTCCTCATCATCGGAGCGGGCATCTCCGGTATCGGCGCCGCCTACTACCTGCAGAACCAGCGGCCCGGCACCCGCTACGCGATCCTGGAGGCGCGGGGCGACCTGGGCGGGACCTGGGACCTGTTCCGCTATCCGGGCATCCGCTCCGACTCCGACTTCTTCACCTTCGGCTACGACTTCAAGCCCTGGACCAGCGACAACGCCCTGGCCGACGGCCCGGCGATCAAGGCGTACATCGCCGAGACGGTCCGCGAGAACGGCATCGACGCGCACATCCGCTACCACCACCGCGTGCTCCGGGTCGACTGGTCCTCCCGCGAGCGGCTGTGGAACGTGCAGGTGGAGCGCGCGGACACCGGTGAACGCTCGCTGCTGCGCACCCGCTGGATCTTCTCCGGCACCGGCTACTACCGCTACGACGAGGGCTTCACCCCCCACTTCGAGGGGCGCGAGGACTTCGCCGGGCGCATCGTCCATCCCCAGCACTGGCCCGAGGACCTCGACTGGCGCGGGCAGAAGGTGGTGGTGATCGGCAGCGGCGCCACGGCGGTGACCCTGGTGCCGTCGATGGCGCCGAGTGCGGCACACGTGACCATGCTGCAGCGCACGCCGACCTACATCCTGCCGATCCCCTCGCGCGACCCCGTCGCCCGGCGCCTGCGCCCGCTGCTGGGCGACCGGGTGGCCCACGCCATCGCGCGCCGCTTCAACATCGCCAAGCAGAAGTGGTTCTTCACCTTCGCCCAGCGCTTCCCCAAACTGGCCAGGAAGCTGATCCGCGGCATCAACCGCAAGATGCTGCCCGACGGCTACCCGGTCGACGTGCACTTCAATCCGCCCTACAACCCCTGGGACCAGCGCCTCTGCGCCGTGCCGGGCGGCGACCTCTACCGCGAGATCTCCGCGGGCCGTGCCTCGGTGGTCACGGACCGCATCGCGCGCTTCACCGCGAGCGGCATCCAGCTGGAGTCGGGCGACCATCTGGACGCGGACCTGATCGTCACAGCCACCGGGCTCAACCTGCTGCCGTTCGGCGGCATCGAGCTGGCCATCGACGGGACGCTGATCGACGCCAGCGACACCATCGCTTTCAAGGGCATGATGCTGAGCGGCATTCCCAACCTGGCGTTCGCCATCGGCTACACCGGCTCCTCGTGGACGCTGAAGGTCGGCCTGGTCTGCGAGCACTTCTGCCGCCTGCTGGCGCACATGGACGCCAACGGCCTGGAGGTCTGCACGCCGGTGGCCGACCCAGGCATGGAGACGCTGCCGCTGCTCAATTTCGGCGCCGGCTACGTGCAGCGCTCGCTCGGCAGCCTGCCGCGCCAGGGCGCGCGCTTCCCCTGGGCCATGTCGTGGAACTACTTCGCCGACGAGAAGATGTTCCGCCACGGCGAGGTGGCCGACCGCCACCTGCGCTTCGAGGGGCGCCCGGCGCAGCAGGCCGAGCCCGCCCCGGCGCGGGAGGTCTCCGCATGAGCGCGTTTCGCCAGCCGCCGGGCGAGGGCGACCCGCAGGACCGCTTCCTCGAAGCCGCAGGCGGCCTGCGCCTGTGCTACCGGACCTACGGCAACGCCGGCCACCCGCCGGCCCTGCTGATCGCCGGGCTGGGCCTGCAGCTGACCTCCTGGCCCGCCTCGTTCATCGACACCCTGGTGGACGCCGGCTACTACGTGATCGCCCCGGACAACCGCGACGCGGGTCGCTCGTCCACGGTGCGCCTGGCGCCGCCGGGCAAGCTCCGCCAGTTGCTCGGCTGGGCACCCCCCGGCAGCTACGGCCTGGAGGACATGGCCGACGACATGGCCCTGCTGCTCGACCACCTGCAGGCCGACGATGCCCACCTCATCGGCATGTCCATGGGCGGCATGATCGCCCAGAGCATGGCCGCCCGTTACCCGGCCCGGGCCCGCTCCCTGACCTCGATCTTCTCGACCACCGGGGCGCGGCGGGTCGGCAGGCCGGCGCTCTCCACCCTGCTGCGGATGGCCCGGGCCGCGCCGCGCGACGAGGGAGAGGCGGTGGCCGGCTTCGCCGCGATGATGCGCCACATCGGCGATCCCGGCGTGACCGGCATCGCCGCCGAGTGGGAGCGCTACGCGCTGGAGGCCTGGCGGCGCAACGGCAACCGCGCCAACGCCGGCGGCATCGGGCGGCAGATCGGCGCGATCCTCAAGTCGGGCGACCGCAGCCAGCAGCTGCGCCGCATCAGTGCCAGCACCCTGGTGCTGCACGGCGAGGTGGACCTGATGGTCGCGCCGAGCGGCGGCCGGGCCACGGCGGCGGCCATCCCCGGCGCCCGCCTGGTGTCGCTGCCGCGCCTGCGCCACCAGATCGACGAGGCCCGCGTGCCCGAACTCATGGGCCACATCGTGCCGCACCTGGCGCGCAGCGCGCATGCCCGCTAGCACCGTGGTCGCCACGGCGAGGACATAGACGGAAACCACGGCGGCCGTTCCCGGCCGGCGCAATTCCCCCATAATCGACGCCTTGAACTCCCGGCGCGCGCGGCGCCGTGCAGCCAGCAAGAGCCGATCATGAGTCTTTCGTCCGATCTCGAATCACGCATCCACGGAACCCAGAAGATCAGCGCCGTCGTCGACACGCTGGCCGAGGATGGCATCGCCCCGGCCAGCGTGCTGGCCAACAGCGGCATCAGCGAGGACACGCTGCGCACCTTGTCGGCCCGCGTCTCCTTCGCCCAGATCGTGACCGTGTTCCGCAACGCCGTGCGCCTGGCGACCGATCCCGCCACCGCCGTGCGCGCCGGCGCCCGCATGCGCCTGACCGCCTACGGCATGTACGGCTACGGGCTGCTGAGCAGCCCGACGCACGCTGAGCGCATCGACTTCGCGCTCAAGTACAAGCGCGTCATGGGGCCGGTGGCGGCGCCCGTCGCCTATGTGCGCGGCGAGCGGGTGGCGATCTACACCTACGAGGTATTCGTCACCGCCGACCCCCTCGACCCGCTCTACCGCTTCGCCCTCGAATTCGCCTACGCCGCGCACCTCACCGTGGGCCGCGACCTGTACGGCGACGGCTTCGGCTTCTCCCTGCTGGGCTTCGCCTGCCCGCCACCCGCGCAGCCGTACGACGAACTGCTCGGCTGCCCGGTGCGCTTCGAGCAGCCCGGCAACGAGCTGCACACCGCGCTGCACTGGCCGGACCTGCCCTCGGGCATGCCCGAGCCATCGACCCACGCCATGGTGTGCGAGATGTGCCAGCCGGTGCTGGCGCGCATGCCCTACCTGGACGGCCTCAGCTCCGTGGTGCGCAGTACCCTGGTCGAGCACATGCCCTGGCGCTTCCCCACCGTCGAGGCCATGGCCCGGCACCTCGACATGCACCCGCGCACGCTGCGCCGGCGGCTGGAGAGCGAGGGCACCGGCTACAAGGACATTCTGGTCAACGTGCGCCGGGGGCTGGCCATCGAGTACCTGCGCGAGACCCGCATGACCACCGAGGAGATCGCCACCCGCCTGGGCTACAGCGACGCCTCCAACTTCCGCCACGCCTTCCACCGCTGGACCGGGCAGAATCCGCAGGACTACCGCCGGCGCTGATACAGGATCAGGCGGTGGTCCCGGCCGCCGTCGTCCTCCGGTGCTGCGCCGCGGAAGCCATGATGATGGCCGCCAGCACGTACAGCGAGACGATGAAGAACAGGCTGTAGCGGTTCTGCCCGGTGGACGTGAGTATCCAGGTGCTGATGGACGGGGCGACGGCCGGCCCGAGGTTGCCCAGCGAACTGATCAGGGCGATGCCGCCGGCCGCCGTTTCCTTGGACAGGTATTCGCTGACGAAGGCGAAGAACAGCGGGGTGAGCGAGGCGATGCCGATCGAGCCGATGCAGTAGAGGACCATGGACCACACCAGGTCGTCGTTGGCGAAGGCCATGGACACGAAGCTCACGGCGATCAGCGCCACGCAGCACACGTAGTGCCAGCGCCGGTCGTTGAGCCGGTCCGAGCTGCGCCCGATCAGCACCATGCCGATGACGCCGACGATGCTCGGCAGGGCCTTGAGCAGGCCGACGTGGAACACGTCCTTGACCCCCCAGCTGGCGATCATCGAAGGCGCCCAGAACAGCAGCGCGTACACCGCGCCGCTCATCAGGAAGTACACGCTGGAGAGGACGTAGATCTTCGGGTCGCTCAGCAGGGTGCGCCACGCGCCGTGGCCGCCGGGCTTCGGCGGGATGCGGTCGCGCTGCAGGCGCTCGGCGAGGATGCGCTTCTCCTGCTCGCTCAGCCAGGAGGCCTTCTCCGGGCCGTCGCTCAGCAGCAGGTAGGCCAGCACGCCGATCAGCAGGCAGGGCGCGCCGTTGGCGATGAACATCCACTGCCAGCCGTGGTAGCCCATGACACCCTGGCCGAACTTCATCAGCGCGCCGTTGAGCGGCCCGACCAGGATGCCGGCGATGGCGGTGGCGGTCATGAACGTGGCGATCACCCGGCCGCGCCGTGCCGGCGGGTACCAGAAGGTGAAGTAGAGGATCGCGCCGGGGAAGAAGCCGGCCTCGAACGCCCCCAGCAGGAAGCGCAACACGTAGAACTGCCAGGGCGTGGTGACCCAGGCCATGGCCGTGGCGCAGGCGCCCCAGCACAGCATGATGCGCAGGATGGTCTTGCGCGCGCCGATCTTCTCCAGCATCAGGTTGCTGGGCACCTCGAACAGGAAGTAGCCGACGAAGAACAGCCCGGCGCCGAGGGCGAAGATGTGGTCGCTGAACTGCAGGTCGGTCTTCATCTGCAGCTGGGCGAAGCCGACGTTGATGCGGTCGATGTAGGCGAAGCAGTAGGCGATCAGCAGCAGCGGCAGGATGCGCCAGTTGATCTTCGAGAACAGGGCCTTCTCGGCATCGCTCTCGATGAGCGCCTCGCCCTTGCGCAGGGAAATCGCGGTCATTGGGTTCTCCTTGGGTGGCGGGCGGGTTTCAGTGGGGGGCGCCGAGGTAGGCGATGCCGGTCAGCGGCCCCTGGCCCTGGAAGATGATCCGGCTCGGGTAGGGCGGGTCCAGGCTGACCACCCGCAGGTGGCCGCCCAGGTCGCTGACGAAGGCGCGGCGGCCGGCGGGGTCGCGGGCCAGGCCGATGCCCTCGGTCAGGCCCGCGAGCAGGATCTGGTGGTCGACGGCCCGGCCGTCGCGGATGCGGGCGCGGTTCAGGGTGTTGCCGTGGGGCGGGGCGCCGCGGTCGGTCCCGTAGAGGGTGGCCTCGTCGCCGTCCCAGTCGAGATCGATAGGCTCGGGCAGGCCGTCCAGCAGGACCTCGATGTCGTCGCGCGCGGCGGGATCGTCGGGCCGCACGTCCAGCGGCACGCGTAGGATCATGCCCTCGCCGCCGTCGGGGCGACCCTTCTGGCTCCAGTAGAGGAAGCCGCCGGCGCCATCCACCGCGACGCCGACCGGGTGGCGGCGGCGGTCATGGCGGTCGGAGGCGCGGGTGCCGGTGAGCACGTGGACAATCAGGTCCGAGCCGTCGGGGCGGCAGCTCATCACCCGCAGGCCCTCGCGGTCGCACCAGTAGAGCCGGTCGCGGCCGGGTTCGAAGGTGATCTGCTTGCCGGTGACGATCTCGCCGGGCGACACGATCACCCGGCGCTCGCCGCCGTCGAGGTCGGCTCGCTCGATGTGGCCGTCGGCCTCCCAGAAATCCTCGCCGTCGCGCGCCACGCCCATGAAGGTGCAGAACAGATGCTGGTTCGCCGGGTCGATCGCCACGCCGTCCGGCTTCGACGCCAGGCCGTCCACTAGGACCCGCAGGTCGCCGCCGTCGCTGGCGACGGAGAGGATGCGCGACTCACGGCCCAGGTTGAGCAGGATGATGCGGTCAGAAGGGGCGCTCACGGTCGGGCTCCTGTGCGCTGGCCGAGGAGGGCCGCGGAGCCGCCTTCTCGTTCACGGTACCTCCCGGCCGGCGCGCGCTGGCGCCGCGGAAGACCCGTTGCCTTTGTTGTTATTCGGTGGATGCCGATCTTGCGGGATCGGTCCGCCGCAGCACAGGTTATTCGAGGCCAATGGCTGGTGAGTTCTGTCCCGCCCGCACCTGGGCTAGACCGGCGCGGTCTCGCGCATGGAGTCCCTGGCGGCGAAGCCCGCCTGGAACGTCGCCAGCGCGGGGCAGGCGCTTCTCCAGTCCAGTTCGGCGAAGCGGAAATCCAGGTAGCCCAGGGCGCAGGCCACGGCGATCTGCGCCACGTCCAGCGGGCCCTGCAACTGCCCGGCCTGCCGCTCCAGCTCCGCCAGGGCGCGGCGCACCTTGCCCAACTGGCCTTCGGCCCAGTCGTCCCACTGCCGCTCGGCGGGGCGCACGGCGCGCTCGTAGCGCACCAGCAGCGCGGCCTCCATCAGGCCGTCGGCCAGCGCCGCCAGACGCAGGGTGCGCCAGCGCGCGGCGGGTTCGGCGGGAAACAGCTGGGGGCGGTCGTGCAGGCTGTCGAGGTACTCGCAGATCACCCGGCTGTCGTACAGCGCCTCGCCGTCGTCGGTCAGCAGGACGGGCACCTTGCCGAGCGGGTTGAGCGCGTTGACCCGCTCGTTGAGGGTCACCGGCAGCACGGCGGTGTCGATCGCCTCGATGCATGGTGCCAGGCCGGTCTCCAGGGCCAGTACCCGTACCTTGCGGGCGAAGGGGGAGGCCGCTGCGTGGATCAGTTGCATGATGAAGGTTTCCTCTGGCGGGTGGTTCGGGTTGTTCCGGGGGCGGTGCAGGCCTTAGGCTTCGCCGCAATTCGGTCGGATGGACGCACCATGGTCATAGACAGAAAGATCAATACCGCCTCCGTGCGCATGCAGTCGCTGGACCCGCTCGATCACTCCCTCGAACTGCTGCACTTCGGCTTCCGCGGGCTGACGGTGGCGGCGGACCGGTTCCTCGAGACCCAGGGGCTGTCCCGCGTGCACCACCGCATCCTCTACGTCATCGCCCGCGCCGACGAGATCAACGTCGGCGACCTGGCGGCCACCCTCGGCATCAGCAAGCAGGCGCTGCACCGCACCCTGACCCAGCTGTTCGAGCGCGAGCTGGTCTGCTACACCCGCCAGCCGGAGCGCCACCGCTTCAAGCTGCTGGCGCTCACCGGGCAGGGCGAGGCGGTGGAGCGGGAGGCCTCCGAGCTGGAGCGCCGCACCCTGCGCGAGGCGTTCGCCTGCACCGACGCCCACGGGCGCGAGGCCTGGGAAGCGGTGATGCTGGCGCTGGCCGAGCGCCTCAACTGACGTGCTCACGTGATCCGCTCGCGCACCACGATGCACTTGGCCAGGGGCTGGACCAGCGCCTCGGTCGCCTCCTCGCAGCCCACCACGGTCGGGCTCACCAGCAGCGGATCGCAATGGCCGCCGCCGACCAGCTCGAACACCTTGGGGATGTGCGGGCGCACGTTGCAGGCGCCCACCGACAGGGTCACGTCGCGCAGGTACATGCCGAACAGGGGAATCTTCGGGTCCTCGAAAATGATGCCGATGCACGAGCAGTGCCCGCCCGGGGCCAGGGCCAGAAGCCCTCGGTGCAGCGCCTGCGGGTCGCGCGTGGCGGAGACCACCACGTCGTAGCGTTCGTCGAGCGTGGCGGCCAGCTCGACGTTGGCGCCGCTGCGCAGGGCCAGTTCGCGCCGGTAGTCGCTGTCGTCCAGGTAGTCGACGCTGGCCGCGCCGGCCGCGACCGCCATCTGCACGGCCAGCACGCCCAGGCTCTCGGTGCCGCCGACCACCAGCACGCGGGCCTCCTCGCGCGCGGCGATGGGGCGGCTGGCGGCCACCCAGGCGTCGGTCAGGTTGTCGCTGGCGCTGGCCACCGCCAGCGGGTTCAGGCCGGGCGGCAGCGGCACCAGCATGGCGTCGGCGAACGGCACCAGGACCACCTCCGAGAACAGGCCGCCCCAGTGGCCGCCGGCCGGCACGCCATAGGCGGCGTGGCGCGGCACCGCGGTGCAGGCGGTGGCCCTGCCCGCGAGACACTGGCGGCAGTTGCCGCAGGCGATCTTCCAGGGCACCGACACCAGGTCGCCGCGCCGCACGCCGGTGACCTCTTCGCCGACCTCCAGCACCTCGGCCACGCATTCGTGGCCGAGGGCGAACGGCGGCTTGAAGGGTGTGGCTCCGGCGATCAGCCGGCGGTCGAGGTCGCAGGACGCGGAGGCGATCGGCCGCACCAGCGCGCTGCCGGGGCCGGCGAGCGCCGGCGCGGGCTTCTCCACCCAGGCCAGCTGTCCGGGGCCACGCACGATGAGTTCCTGCATGGCGCTATCCCCTGACCGCGAAGGTGGTGGTGGCCCTGGCGTAGAGCTTGCCGGCGGCGTCCACCACCTGGGCGTCGCAGATCGCCAGGCTGCGGGTGCGCTCCACCAGCCAGCCCTCGACCCGGTAGGTCTCGCCGGCGGTCAGCGGCCGCAGGTACTTCACGTTGAGGTCCACGGTGGAGTGGGCGGTGGTCGCCTCCAGCGTCGAGAACAGGGCCAGTGCCGCCGCGCCGTCCAGGCAGGTGGCGGCGAAGCCGCCGTGCACGGCGCCCGCGGGGTTGAGGTGGCGGCCGTCCGGGCGGGCCTCCAGGGTGATGCGCCCGGGCTCCACCGCCACGGCGGTCAGGCCCATGGTCTGGCCGATGGAAGGGGCGGGCAGGTCGCCCCGGATCAGCGCGCGCAGGGCTTGCAGTCCGGAAGTCTCGGTGTCAGTCATGCAGGCTCTCCTGCTGCGGGTCGAGGTCGGCCAGGGCCGGATGGATCGCCACCAGCTGCGCCGCGGTGTCGGGGTATTCGCGGAAGGCCGTGATCAGACCGTCGCGCAGGGTGAACAGGTGGGCCCAGTGGTTGACGTACAGCCGGCCGGTGGACTTCACCCGGCAGCGGCCCACGCCCAGCGCCACGACCTGGCCCTGCTCGACATCCACCACCAGCGACCGCGCCTCGAAGGCGAGGAAGTCGAGGTGTTCGTCCAGCTGGCCGAGGAATTCGAGCACGCCCGCATGACCATGGTGCTCGCCGGCCCAGGGCATGATGGAAGATGGACCCGGCGCCTGCCAGAGGCAACTGGCGGCGCAGAGCGGCAGGAGGTCCTGCGAACGACGGGCGGCGAAGGCCGCATAGGCGGCCTCGACGATCCCGATCAGGGCTTGGCGATCTGACATATGACCTCGCAAGGTAGCGGTGGACGGAATGCGACTCCGGCTAGCCTATGCGGGGTTGGAATATCAAATCAACATTGTTGATCTGACAATGTGAAGGGCGTTTCCGTCATTCAAGGGATATGCAGGGGCAGGCCTTGTGGGCTCGGCGGCTGGATTGTCGAAGGGGGTGCATTCGATGCCTCGCACGGGATGCGGTGGTCGGTGGTGATCCTCTTCAACCGTGACCACGGTTCGACTCGGCCAGAATCTGATGGAGTCCCTGGCGGTAGGTTGTCACTTCGAACCGAGGGAAACGCCGCTTGAACTTCGCGGAGTCGAACAGGTTGTCGTGCTCGTACCGCGGCAGCAGTTCCCGTAGCTCGCGCACCTGTTTGGATACCAGGCCAGCGGCCGTCAAGGTCCACTTGCCAAGGACCTTGTAGGACGGCTCCCGGCCGAAGAGTTCGGAGGCCAGGGCCACGAACTGCCTGTAGGTCAGGCGGTCATCGTCGCAGGGGAGGTGCCAGGTTTGCCCGAACGTGTCCGGTGCATTCCCCAGGTCCGCCAGCGCGCGGCTCGCGTCGGGCGTCCAGATCAGCGTGCGCCGGGTGTCGTCCCGAACCGGCACGCGCGGGGTTTCGCCAGCCTTGATCTTGTCGATGATCAACGTGTTAGTGATGCTCTGCGTCTTGTCGGGACCATAGAACTCGGGTGCCCGGCCGATGACCACGGGGATATCGCCCCGCGCCATCTCCAGCAGCACCCTGGACGCCATAGCTGCGCGCACCTTGCCCTTGCGGCCGACCGGTTCGAACGGCGCATCCTCTGTGAGAGCGCGGTCATCCTGCGGATACATGTAGGTGTTGTCGAAATAGACGAACTTGGCATTGGCCGCGCGAGTCGCGTTGAGAGCGTTTTCCAGCATCACCGGGAATTGCGTTTCCCACAGTTCCGTGTCCGGCGGCAGGCCGGCGGTGAAATAGACGATGCTGCTGCCTTTGACCGCGTTGGCTGCCTGATCGGCGTCCAGCAGGTCCGCCGGCACGAGGGTGTCGGAGTCGTTCACCTTGCGGGGTGTGCGGCTGACGAGCCGCAGATCCTTCGTGTACGTGCGGCACAGCTCTCGCGCCAGTTCCACGGCGATCTGGCCGGTGGCTCCCAAGATGGTTTGCATGCTGACTCCTTGAATTCGTACTTCGTCTGCGTGCTGATCTTCAGAGTCTAGAAACCCATCAACAGACTATTTCAGTCACCACGCCGAACGACATTCGCACCGGGCGGACATCCCTGGGTGGATTCGAGCGATAGCGGCATAACCCTAACTATGAAGGAAGCTTTAAGGTCAAGAGCATTTCTGGAATCGCCGTCAGCTGCTTAGGGTCGTGAAAGCCGGACCGGTATGTCTCGATGGGGCGATCGAGCCTCTGCCGCAGCGGACCAAATTGAGACCCATTCGTCGTTTACGGCAAGCCGAATTGTTGCGGCTGGTCCGTTCGGGTGAAATCCGCGCACTTGGATATGGCTCTAGCGGGATGCGACGGCCAGCTTTAGCTTGCAGGGAGGCGAGCGGATGAACAGAGTACTTAACGTCACTACGGTGTTCGGTGACGATGCGCTGCGCTTTTCGACCCTGAACGGCCACGAGGAAATCTCCCGGCTGTTCGACATGACGCTGGTCATGAAGAGCGAGCAGAAGGGCCTGGACCCTCAGGCCATCCTGGGCACCACGGTGACGGTGGCGATCGAGCTGGCCGGCGGTGCGCGGCGCCACATCAACGGCCAGTGCGAGCAATTCGCCCTGGTCGGCAAGGAAGGCCGCCACTACCTCTACCAGGCCCGGCTCAAGCCCTGGTTGTGGTACGGCACACGCCGCAGCGACTACCGCATCTTCCAGAACATGACCGCACCGGACATGGTCAAGCAGGTGCTGGGCAACTACCCGTTCCCGACCCGCTTCATGCTCACCCGCAGCTACCGCGTGTGGGAATACTGCGTGCAGTACCGCGAGAGCGACACCCAGTTCGTGATGCGCATGCTGGAGAACGAGGGCATCTGGTTCTGGTTCGAGCACAGCGCCGGCGAGCACGTGATGGTCATCACCGACGACATCGGGCTGTGCAACCCCTATCCCGGCTACGCCAGCATTCCCTACTTCGACCCGGACGTGACCTACCCGGACGAGGACCACATCGACACCTGGTCCTCCGGTGGCTCGGTCAAGCCGGGGCAGTACATGTCCCACGACTACAACTTCACCATGCCGCGCTCGGACCTGGCGGTGCGCCGCGACCAGTCGCCCGGGCATGCCCACGGCAGCTACGAGATCTTCGACTACCCGGGTGGCTACACCAACCTGGGCGAGGGCGAGGCCTACGCCCGGGTGCGGGTCGAGGAACTGCAGAGCGCGCACCTGCGCGGTCAGGCGACGGGGCGGGCGCGGGGACTGGCGCCGGGCTACCTGTTCACCCTGGAACGCCACCCCAGCGCGAGCCAGAACCGGGAATACCTGGTGGTGGCGGCGCACTACCAGTTCAGCGACAACGACTACGAGGCGGCCAGCGGCTCGAGCAGCCACGTGCTGCGCATCCGGGTCGAGACGCACCCGTCGGACCAGCCGTTCCGCGCCCAGCGGCTGACGCCCCGGCCGCAGACCATGGGCCCGGACACGGCGACGGTGACAGGGCCGAAGGGCCAGGAGATCTACACGGACGAATACGGCCGGGTGAAAGTGTCGTTCCCGTGGAACCGCTACTGCAGCAAGGACGAGAACAGCTCCTGCTGGATACGCGTGTCGCACCCGTGGGCGGGCTCGAGCTTCGGTGGCATCCACCTGCCGCGGATCGGCCAGGAAGTGCTGGTCGACTACCTGAACGGCGACCCGGACCGTCCGGTGATCACCAGCCGGCTGTACAACGCCTTCCAGATGCCGCCGTGGCAGCTGCCGGCCAACGCCACCCAGTCGGGCATCCTGACCCGTTCGAGCCTGGGTGGCGGCTACGAGAACGCCAACGCGCTGCGCTTCGAGGACCGCAAGGGCGAGGAACAGCTGTGGATTCACGCCGAGAAGAACCAGGACATCGAAGTCGAGAACGACGAGACGCACTGGGTAGGCAACGACCGCAGCAAGACCATCGACCGCGACGAGACCAGCCACATCAAGCGCGACCGTACGGAGACGGTGGACCGTGACGAGACGATCACGGTGCACGGCAACCGCAAGGAAGAAGTGGACGGCAACGAGACCATCGACATCCACCAGAACCGTACGGAGACGGTGGATGGCAACGAGAAGGTGACGATCCACAAGAACCGCACGAAGAGGGTGGACAAGAACGAGACGGACCGTATCGGCAAGAACTGGTCGACGAGAATCGGCAAGAACAAGACCGAGACCATCGGCATGGCCTACCTGCAGAACGTCGGGCTGGGGCGGATGGAGAATGTCGGGCTGGGGTACAGCCTGAACGTGGGCATGATGATGAACACCCTGGTCGGGATGAGCGAGAGCAGCCGGATCGGCAAGGACAAGAGCACCAGCGTCGGCAAGCAGTACAGCGTGAAAGTGGGGGGCGGCTCGTCCGGCATTGCCGGCATGGCGGCAATGCCCATGAACATCGTCGCCCCCTCATCGCCGGCAGCCGCTCAGGGCGGTTCCAGCCTCACCATGAATGGCGACAGCATCACCTTGCAGGTGGGGCCTTCCAAGGTGGTGATCACCGCCAAGGGCATCTTCGTCGATGGCCCGGAGCTTCACTTCAAGGCGGCCAAGACCTTCAATGCCGATGCGCCGGACGACATCCACCTCAACAGCGGAACGGCCAGCAGTGCGCCGGACATGGTCGAGGCGGAGAGCAGCCCGCTCGACAGCATCATGAAGCCCGGGAGCTGCTTCTGATGGTCGACAACCAGAGCGGCTTTCCGCACTTGTTGTTCGAGAAGAGAGGTTACCGCGGCAAGCCATTCGATGTGCTGGTGATCCGTGGCACCTTCGATTTCTCCAGCAACGGCAATCCCATGCCCAGGGCGGCCAGGCAGGAGCCGATCCAGTACGGCGACAGCTTGATCGGCCCGGCTGCGCACGACCCCATCCGGGCCTTGCTCAAGACCGACGGCGACCTGCTGCTAGGCAAACCGGCAACCGACATCCACATGACCGGCCAGGCCTGTTGCGAGGAGGGGAAGACCCTGCGGGACTGGGTCATGGGCTTGCGGATCGGGCGGACCGAGAAATTCCTGCACCTGCTCGGGCCCCGGCGCTTCGAAAAAACACCGCTTGGCTGGCGGTCGAGCACCTCCGAACGCACCGACCGTGTTGCCCTCGACTACCGCCAGGCTTTCGGCGGCGTCTTCTCGGTCAAGGATACGAATGACCGCTGGCAGCATCTCTACAAGCCGGACAATCCGGTCGGCTGTGGCTGGCTGCCCGATGATACGGACCTGGAACGCTTGGAAAAGACCGAGCGCCGAGCGATGGAGAAGCAGATCGGCCACATACGGTCCCTGCCCGCGCCTCAGATCGGGGATGCTCAGAAACCCATTGCCAGCCCGTACAGCCGCCATCCGGTAGAGGGCACCGGCCCTATCGCACGCTGGTGGGAGCCCCGCCTGGCCTTGGCGGGCACCCTCGACGCCGACTGGCGGGCGCAGCAGCATCCCGCGATACCCGACGACTTCGACATGCGCTTCTACCAGAGCGCCCATCCCGACCTGATCTATCCCGGCTACCTCGAAGGCGACGAAGAACTCGCGCTTCTGGGCTGCCTGGCCGAAGGACGGACCCACATGCGCCTGCCGGCGCTTGGCATCCTGCTGGCCGTGGCCAAGCGCGATGGCCCCACCACGCTGACCTGGCCGAGACTGGACACCCTGGCGCTCGACCTCGATAAGCGCCGGGCCAGCCTGACCTGGCGCTTGCCATTCGGGCGGGACAACCCGGTCCGGCGCATCGGTATCGCGGCCATCGGCATGGATGCCTGGCGGTGCACGGTAGGGCAGGAGGCCCCACATGTCTGACTCATCCTCAACCGGCGGCTCGGGAGTCGTCGAGCTAGGACCTCTTTACATCACCGACTACGAGCTTCCTGAGGGAGAACCCACACCTTTGGCTCCGGTCGGTCCGGAAAAACACGTCGCCGAGGAAACCACGGAGTGGCTGGCCGTGTGCAGCTATCCCGACAGCTGCATGGTCGGCGACAAGGTGGTGCCGTTCGACAGCTGCGCCTTGCTCGACCAGCAAGTCCTGGCCTCACCGGATGTGAAGGCACGTGGCAACTGCGTATACCGCCAGGGCGATATGTTCAAGGGCGTGCTGGGCGATGCCGGTGCCCATGTGGTCAGCGAGACCTCCCTGGGGGACGGCCACGTGCTGATCCTCGAAGGACACAACAAGGTCAAGGTCAACAACATCCCGGTGGCCTGCCATGACGGCCCGTGCATGATCAACACCAATGCCATGGGCATGGGGGGCACGCCGGGCCGGCTACTCACCGAGATCAGCATTCCCGGCACATCGTCCGTACCGACGGGGCCGAGCAGCAGTGCGCGGCTGGAGCAGCTGAAAGGGCTGCAGGAGAAGCTGGGGCGCGGCCAGTTCGATCTCGACAAGCTGGACGAATACGTCCAGTTCGGTGAGCTGAACGACATCATCGATGGCATCCAGGGCACTGAAGGAACCTGGACGGACTACCTGGCCCAGGGTACGCGAGGCGTGCTCAAGTTTGGCACGGGCATTGGCGAAGGTGCCTACGAGCTGGTCAAGCTGGGCGGGAAACTGATACAGCGCAGTCCTCTGCAGAACTTCGTCGATGGCGCGGTCCTGGCGGAGAACATGCGCCTGGGCAATGTCACGGCAGGCAGCGTCGGCAGTCAGGCGCTTGAGGTGGGCAAGGCGATCATCGTGCCGCCGGAGGCCCAGGAGGCCTGGCAGAAAGGCGCCACGACCGAAGCCGCGGTGCATACCGTGCTCAATGTCGGCACATTGGTGGGCGGTCTGGCGAAGAGTGCCGGTGGTCTGTTTCGCAGAACGCCGAAGGTG
This sequence comes from Pseudomonas paralcaligenes, assembly GCF_019655855.1. Classification (GTDB taxonomy): domain Bacteria; phylum Pseudomonadota; class Gammaproteobacteria; order Pseudomonadales; family Pseudomonadaceae; genus Aquipseudomonas; species Aquipseudomonas paralcaligenes. The sequence goes on from NZ_BPFX01000003.1 coordinate 339,358, forward strand.
GAGCCCATTCCCCCGAAGGTGCCGGAGCCGCCACCACCGGCTGCCATGCCAGAGCCTACTCCGCCGCCGCGTGTACCCGAACAGCCGTCGTCGTCCCAGGGTGTGAAGGTCAAGCAGGAAGCGCCAGCCAACAAGGCCAATGGCGAGTCCGATATCGATTGCCTGAGCTGTGTCACCAAAGCCCATCCAGTCAACGTCATCTATGGCTGCAAACTGCTCGAAGGCCCGAGCGACCTTGATTTCATACTCGATGCCCCGCTGCCCCTGGCTTGGCACCGTACCTATGTTTCCAGCAATGCCCACATTGGTTGGTTGGGCCAAGGATGGAGCCTGCCTATTGAGTTCCGCCTGGAGCTTCAGGAGGGCTACATTGACTTCATCGATATGCAGGGTCGTCGCACTCAATTTCCTTTATTGGCGATAGGCGAAAGCTTTTTCTCCAGATACGAGCACACCACTCTGCAACGCAACCAGCGCAACCAGTACGAAGTGGTGGAACCGGATGGTTTGCGCCTGATCTTCGGCCTGGGTTCGCTCGATCGGGCCCGTCATGAGGTCGAGGACGACGTACACGGAAACCTGCCGCCGCAGGCCCAGACCCTTTACCTGCTGGGGATGATCGACCCCAACCACAATCACCTGCGCCTGCACTACGGCAATGATGGTCTGCCGCGACACCTCGATACCAGCAGTGGCCGGCGCGTCGGTTTCATCTTCGACCGTACCCGCGCCGAGCCGCGCCTGACCCATGTGGTGGAGCTGCTTGGCGAACCCGATGGAAGAGGCCATTACTCGCGCGAGCAGCAGCAGTGGCTGGTCGAGTATCGCTACAGCGCCGAAGGCGATCTGATCGAGGTCCGCGATGGTGACGGCCAGCTTGGTCGTACCTTCGCCTGGCGCAACCACATGATGGTCGAACACACGGAGCCGGGCGGCCTGGTCGCGACATATCAGTGGGACCAGTTCGATCCCAAGGGCCGAGTATTGCGCAGCTCCACGGCACAGGGGCAGTCCTGGACCTTCGACTACGATGAAGTCGCCGGCTGTACCCGCGTCACCGACGCCAGCGGAAGAGAAGAGCGCTTCTTGTACGACAAGGACAAGAAGCTGATCGGCCTGGTCGACGCAGCGGGTGGCAAAACACATTACGAGCGTGATGCCTATGGCAACCTGATCGCACTTATCGACCCGGCCGGCAGGGTCACCCGTCGCCAGTATGACGATCGCGGCAATCTGCTCGGCATAACCCAGCCCGACGGCGCACGCTACCAGCTGCGCTGGCATGAGCGCTGGCGCAAACCGGTGGCCGTCAGCGACCCCTTGGGGCGGACCACCCATTATCGTTACGACGAGCGCGGCAACCTGATCGCCGTTACCGAGCCCAACGGCGCGGTTACCGAATACCAGTTGGACGGGCGTGGCCTGCCTACGACCATCCTCGATGCGCGTGGCGGCCGCAAGCACCTGGAGCACGATGCGCAGGGGCGCCTGCTGGCCTACACCGACTGCTCCGGTAACCGCACCCAATACAGCTACGACGCCCAAGGCCGCCTGGCGAGCGTGACCGATGCTCTGGGCCACAACACCCAGTACGGCTACGCGCGCATTAACCGCCGCGACCGGCTGAACAGCATCCGCCACGCCGACGGTGCCATCGAACGCTTCGCCTACGACCCGCTGGGCCGCCTCATCGCCCACCATGACCCGCTGGGGCGGGTGACGCGCTATCAGCTGGATACCGAAGGCCGGCCGCTGCAGCGCATCGATGCCCTCGGCCACAGCCTCCGCTATGAATACGATGTGCATGGCCGGCTGGTCCGTCTGCACAACGAGAACAATGCGATCTACCGCTTCGCCTGGGATGCACTGGATCGACTGGTGGCCGAGCAGGGTTTCGACGGGCGACGCATCGACTATCGCTACGATGCCACCGGGCAACTGCTGGAAAGTGTTGATGGCGTGCCGGCGGGCAGTGCTCATCTCGGTAGCGGCACAGGGGCGCTGCTACGCACCCGCTACCAGCGGGACGCCATGGGCCGCCTGCTGGACAAGTTCAGCTACAAGCCGGGGACGGACGGCAAACCCCAGTTGGCCCACAGCCGCTACCACTACGATGCAGCCGGGCAACTGCTCTGTGCCCGCAACCGCCAGGCCCGGGTAGAGCTGTTCTACAACCAGGCCGGCCAACTGGCCCGCGAAGTGCTCTACAGCCGGGGCGGGCAACGCAGCGAGCTGAGCCATGCCTACGACCTGCTCGGTAACCGTGAAACCACCACACTGCCCGATGGTCGCCAACTCAACACCCTGACCTACGGCAGCGGTCACGTACACCAGATCAACCTCGACTTCGAGGTGATCTGCGACTTCGAGCGCGACGCGCTGCACCGCGAAACGGGTCGTACCCAGGGCGCCTTGTATACGCACTTCGAACTCGACCCGTTGGGCCGCCTGCTGCGCAGCCAGGTCAGCCTGCAGAGGCAGGCCGCCAATCCACAGGTTGGCCCAGGGCTCGATACATGCGAGCGGAGCCAGGGTCAGCGCATCGCCCGTCGCTACCAGTACGACCTGGCCGGGCAACTGCTGGGCATCGACGATCGCCGCAACGGCTCGACCCGCTACGGCTACGACGCACTGGGACGACTACTCAGCGCCCAGGCACCCCAGGCCAGCGAAGTGTTTGCCTTCGACCCGGCCCACAACCTGATGCAGCCCGAGGAGGCCCAGCGGCAAGAGACACGACTCAAGCAGACCACCTGGAGCGAGGAGGAGTGGTCGGCCTATGTACAGGCCAACTTGGACAGTCCCGACTTCAACCCGCTACTCACACCGGCAGAGGCCCAGGCTGACCCCAGCACCTGGGGCGATAACAAACCCAACCGTTTGCGGGTATGGGAAGAACACCGCTATGCCTACGACGCCTGGGGTAACTGCATCGAGAAGAAGTCCGGTCCGCATACCGAGCGACAGTTCCAGTGGGATGCCGAGCATCAACTGAGTCGCGTCACTGTTACCCGCCGACAAGGACGCTTCACCCTTACCGAGCACTGGGGCTACGACTACGATCCGTTCGGACGACGCATCGCCAAGTATCGGCTCGATCCGCACAACGAAAAGCGCAGCCGTCCCTGGTTGGACGAGGAAACCACCCACTATGGCTGGGACGGCAACCGCCTGCTGCTGGAGCGACAGGGCGACAGGCAGCAACTCTACATCTATGAGCCGCGCAGCTTTTCTCCACTGGCGACGGTGCGCACCGCCGGCCCGGTGGATGAATCACAACGCCTGCTGCCGGAATACCGGGCACTCAAGGAGCAACATCCGGAAGAATGGCAAGCGGCCATGGCGAGGTTGCCACGTAGGGTTGCCGCAACGATCCGGCAGTTGGAACAGCCGAAAAGCCCCAACAAGAATTCGGTAGAAATCCTCTACTACCACACTGACCATCTAGGTACGCCGAGGGAGCTGACGGATGCCTCGGGACATATTGTCTGGTCAGCAACCTACAGGGCTTGGGGCAATACGGCGAAGATTGAGCGGCCTGGACGGTTGATCACGGATATCCGGAGTAATGTCCAGATTCAGCGGTGGGAACAGCAGGCCGAACCCGTTGAGCAGAACCTGAGGTTCCAAGGGCAGTATTGCGATCAGGAAACAGGTCTGCACTACAACCGGTTTAGGTACTACGATCCGGATTGTGGGCGGTTTTTGAGCCAAGACCCGATAGGGCTGCTGGGAGGTAACAATAGCTATCAGTATGCCCCTAACCCGATGATATGGGTTGACCCTCTAGGGTTATGCAAGTGCCTTGGAGGGCTTGAGGGGGTCGATGACTTTTTAGCCTCTCAAAATAAAAATATAAATCAGAAGCTTGGCGAAAAGATAGGGCAAGGCCGGCTCCCTTTTGAGAGAAGTAAAGCTGGCGTTGAACAAGCCAAGTTAACAGTAAAAGAAACGCTTGAGAATGTTACAGAGGTTAGTGATGTAATACCAAGCTCCTCAGTGCGAGGGAGTTATGATCTTGTTCATGTGTATAGTTCTAAGACGGGTAGTACCGTGAGTTTGCGCGTAATGCCAGATGGAAGTTATGAGTTTGATACATTGATTCCTGAAAAATCCTCTAAGTTTTAGGTATGTGGCGATGAAGGTTGCTGGAGATACTTTTTGTGAGTTCAGGGGGCGATCTTTCTATATCAATGGACAGGTTGTGTGTTCCTGCTTGGTTCTGTTCATTAGGCTCCTAAGGTGTGGCTGGATATCTCTAACTATTGGTGAGGGGGTCATTGAGTGGTCTTCTCTAGAGGAAGACCCAGATTTGCTGGGGTTGGAGGATGTCGATGATGAGTTTGCATATCCAGTTGTTAGCCTTTACCAATTGAGATCTTATTTGGGGAGAGAAGTATTAGGGGTCTTTGAGTATAGGCTTGAGAAGGCCAATAATATTTGCGTTGGAGTATATTTCAAGTGCAAAGGAGGCGGCTTCAGTGTTGTGGAGGAGGACGGTTGTTTATGCTTTTTTGATGGGGTGGTTGCTAAGGGCTTTGAGGGCTTGGTTTTAGTGGATTCCTAACTCTAAGGGAATTTTGTGAGATACCTAGGAGGAGCCAAAAATAATTTCTGGTTTGGAGAAGGCAGGGCTCTTGTTTAGGAAATTGAAGTGGGTAGTTCAGGCTTTGGCTAGTGCAGCGCCTGATCAGGTAAAGCTATTTCCTGGCTTCGTCAATGTTGCAGATGAGTTGGCGTTGATTTGGGAGGATGTTTTAAATGATCTGGATAATCTGGCGAGAGAACTTCCAAAAAGCGTAATTTTATCAGTTAATAAGTTGGATGATAAAATACTATCAATTAGCGGAAGTGGTAATGCTCAGCTATGGACCGAAGCGGCGTTGTACGAATCCTCCCACTGGGAGGATATAAGGGCATTGGCAAAAGCTGTGGCTGAGGAGATGAATTGGAGTATCAGCTCTCCAAGTACTGCTGATGGGGTATATGTTGGACCGCCTGAATGCTAGCTGCCACAAAGTGTAGAAAAGGAAGTGTCAATATGGCCGATAGCGGCAAGTGGCGGCACCTCTGTACTACTCTTTGCCCAGAGAGTGGAAGCCTGGGAGATGCTGTCGTCCTTTGTTTGGAGGCGCCAGATATCTATTTTGAGCGTTTGAGGATGATCTGGCACAGCGAATGATCGAGTCTTCAGACGAGGTGACACCGTGGCTGGCCTTAGTCGACGGGCTGGCTAGCCGTAACTTGCTTTGGGAGTGCGACTGGAAAGTGGTTGCGCCAGAGCTGTCTGGATGTATTGAATCTTTACGCCCCTACAAAGAGCTAGAGTTGGACTTTGAGGTGTTCAACCAAAGCGATGCCAGTGGTGATGCTCTTATGCGGCAGGCAGCGGTGCTGTTGGCGCATGCAGGGCTTGCACTGGTGCAATTCGATATCCAAAGCGACAGCTATCCGCTGATGGCCGTGCGACTTAGCGAGTTGCCGGCCGCTCAGGCAGCCTGTATCGCCGTAGGGCATGGAGAAGATTTGATCGTCTTCTTACCCGACGCCGGGCCTCTGGCAACTTCTACCGTGGAGACAAGCTGGCGGCGCCGGACACTTGGTCTATTGGGCTTTTCTCGTTGACGATTGGGCGGAGACCCATGGGTATAGGCAGATGTGAGGAGAGCCGCGCGATCTACCGCTCCTAGAGCAGACCAGCCAGTGGTTCTCAAGAACTAAAAGCCGTATCTGCTCAGTTAGCCATCAATACTGCGTTCTTACGGAAAGTCCGAGCGCGAATATACCTCTTCAGACTGGCTGTGCCATCGTGGTCGAGCGCAAGTTCACATACTTCTCAGGAGCAGGGGGAGGCCCCTCTTTATCTAGCTCTTGTGGGTCTTTTGATATTTTAGGCAATAAAAAAGGCCGGCTTGTGGCCGGCCTTTCAGGGGGTGGTATTGGCTTATTTTTGATAGGCCGCAACCGCCTTCAGAATGGCTTCGCGAGCGGCGTCGGCATTGCCCCAGCCCTCGACCTTGACCCACTTGCCCTTCTCCAGATCCTTGTAGTTCTCGAAGAAGTGCTTGATCTGCTCCAGCAGCAGTGCCGGCAGGTCGGTGTATTCCTGTACGTCCTTGTAGAGCACGCTCAGCTTGTCGTGCGGGACGGCGACAAGCTTGGCGTCGCCGCCGGCTTCGTCGGTCATGTTCAGCACGCCGACCGGGCGGCAGCGGATGACGGAGCCTGGAGCCACTGGGTACGGGGTCACGACCAGCACGTCCAGGGGGTCGCCGTCGTCGGCCAGGGTGTTCGGGATGAAGCCGTAGTTGGCCGGGTAGAACATCGGGGTGGCCATGAAGCGGTCGACGAACAGGCAGTCGGTATCGTGATCGATTTCGTACTTGATCGGCGCGTGGTTGGCCGGGATCTCGATGGCGACGTAGATGTCGTTGGGCACGTCCTTGCCGGCCGGGACTTTGCTGTAGCTCATGGGCGACTCCCTGGGGGTGGGCCAAAAAAAGTGGGCGGATTATAGGCACATTCCGGTGGCGATACTACGCCCCCGTGTTCATCCATTGGTCGTGTCGCGGTAGTCCGGGTGGGTTTCCCGGAGCGCCCGCAGGCGGGCCAGCGGGTCCTGCCGGTAGAAGGCCGCGAGCTGGGCGTACACGGCGGGGAAGGCTTCCGTCAGCAGGTCGGGGGCGGTGAAGAAGTATTCGCTGGTCACGGCGAAGAATTCGGCCGGGTTTTCCGCGGCATAGGGGTCGATGGCGGTTTCGGCGTGGGGGTTGGCGTCGAGCGCCGCGTTCATCCCGTCGTACGCGCTCTGCATGGCCTCGGCCCAGGCCTGGATGCGCATGTCGCGGTGCAGCGGCGGCAGGCCGTTGGCGCCGCCGTTGAGCATGTCCAGCTTGTGCGACAGCTCGTGGATCACCAGGTTGTAGGCGTCCCATCCACCGCCGGCCTGCACGCCGGGCCAGGCGAGGATCACCGGGCCCTGCTGCCATGCCTCACCGCTGCGCTCGTCATCCCATTCGTGCTCGACGCCGCTGGCATCGCGATGGCGCTGCGGGCTGACGAAGTCGTCGGGGTACAGGACGATCTCGTGGAAGCCCTGATACCAGTCCAGGTCCGCCAGGTGCAGCAGGGGCAGTTCGGCCTGGGCGGCGAGGGCGAGGCGGTCGACTTCGTCCAGTTCGACGCCGGGCATGGTGGTCACGCGCTTGTGGTGGAGGAACAGCACGGCCCGCTGGAACAGGCGTTGTTCCTCGTCATCGCCCAGCCCGTCAAGGATCGGCAGGCGCTCCCGTACCTCCCGCCAGTGCAGGGTGGTGAAGGGCGAACGGGAGAGAATGCGCTGGCGGCGCCAGGCGCGGAACGACCACATGGAGTGTCTCGATGGGGCAGGGCGGGCGAGGCCCGCCGTCGATCAGTCGCCCAGTTCCAGGATGTAGTTCTTGAACTTGGTGTCTTCGCGGAAGCCGATGGACTCGTAGACCTTCTGCGCCACTTCGTTGTCCACGCTGGTGGCTACGCGCATGCGCACGGCGTTGGTTTCTTTGGCCATCTGCTTGGCGGTCTGCAGCAGACGGTCGGCGACCAGCATGCGGCGGGCGTCCTCGGCGACGAAGATGTCGTTGAGTATCCACACGCGCTTGAGCGACAGCGACGAATAGCTGGGGAACAGCTGGCAGTAGCCGAGCAGCTTGTCCTCGTCGTCGGCCAGCGCCAGGTAGATCACCGACTCCTTGCGCTTGAGGCGGGTCTCGAGGAATTTGCGTGAGGAGTCGGGAAATGGCAGCTCGCCATAGAACTCACGGTACTTGATGAACAGCGGGGTCAGCAGGTCCAGGTGTTCCAGGGTGGCTTGGACAATGCGCATGGCGGGCCTCGGCGTCTTGGGAGTGGGATGGCGATGCGGGTGTTGTGCCAGTGGGTCGGGTCGATGCTGCCGAAAGCGGATGGAAAGCGCAATCCAAGCAAGCGTTTGATTGCGTCCGAGGCCGTGGCGAACGCTTCTCGCGGCCTGCCCGGCGGCACGCCCTGTGCTACCCTGCGCCCAGTTCTGCCGGGGCTTCCCGGTTCTTTTCGAGGTCATCGATGCACATCCACATTCTCGGTATCTGCGGCACCTTCATGGGCTCCCTGGCGGTGCTGGCCAAGGAGCTGGGGCACCGGGTCACCGGTTCCGACGCCAGCGTCTACCCGCCCATGAGCACCCAGCTCGAAGCCCAGGGCATCGAGCTGATGCAGGGCTACCTGCCCGAGCACCTGCAGCCGGCCCCCGATCTGGTGGTGATCGGCAACGCCCTGTCGCGCGGCAATCCGGCGGTCGAGCATGTGCTCAACCAGGGCCTGCCCTATGTCTCCGGCCCGCAGTGGCTGGCCGACCATGTGCTGCAGGGCCGCTGGGTACTGGGCGTGGCCGGCACCCACGGCAAGACCACCACCACCAGCATGCTGGCCTGGGTGCTGGAGCACGCCGGCATGAGCCCGGGCTTTTTGATCGGCGGAGTGCCGCAGAACTTCGGTGTTTCGGCACGGCTGGGCGGGACGCCGTTCTTCGTGGTCGAGGCCGACGAGTACGACAGCGCCTTCTTCGACAAGCGCAGCAAGTTCGTCCACTACCGCCCGCGCACGGCGATCCTGAACAACCTGGAATTCGACCACGCCGATATCTTCCCGGACCTGGCCGCCATCGAGCGGCAGTTCCACCACTTGGTGCGTACCGTGCCGGGCGAGGGCCTGATCATCCGCCCGCAGGCCGAAGAGGCCCTGGCCCGCGTGATCGAGATGGGCTGCTGGACCCCGGTGCAGACCACCGGCGCGGGCGGCCAGTGGCAGGCGCGCCTGCTCAGCGAGGACGGCTCGCGCTTCGAGGTGCTGTTCGACGGCAAGGTCGAGGGCACCGTGGAGTGGGAGCTGACCGGCCAGCACAACGTGGCCAACGCCCTGGCCACCCTGGCCGCCGCCCGCCATGTCGGCGTGGTGCCGGAGCTGGGTATCACCGGCCTGTCGACCTTCAGGAGTGTCAAGCGGCGCATGGAGAAGGTCGCCGAGGTGAAGGGCGTGACCGTCTACGACGACTTCGCCCACCACCCGACCGCCATCGCCACCACCCTGGACGGCCTGCGCAAGCGCGTCGGCGATGCGCCGGTGATCGCGGTGATCGAGCCGCGCTCCAACTCCATGAAGCTCGGCGCCCACCGCGACGGCCTGCCGGAGTCCGTGGTGCAGGCCGACCGGGTGTTCTGGTACGCGCCGCCGAACCTGGGCTGGGACCTGGCGGCCACCGTGGCCGGCTCCAGGGTGCAGACCCGGGTCTGCGAGTCGCTGGAGGCCATCATCGAGGGGGTGAAGGCCGTGGCCGTGCCCGGCACCCAGGTGGTGATCATGAGCAACGGCGGTTTCGGCGGTCTGCACGGCAAGCTGGCGCAAGCGTTGGCTGAATAGGGAATTGACTCCCTCTCCCTTCGGGAGAGGGTTGGGGCGGCCCGCGTAGGGTGAGGGTGCAGTAGGCAGCTCGGCGTTGCCTGGAGGGCCCTCACCCCTGGCCCCTCTCCCAAGGGGAGAGGGGGAACAAACACTCCGAGGAATTTCCCATGAGCGGCCCTGAACGCGTCACCCTGGCCATGACCGGCGCTTCCGGCGCCCAGTACGGCCTGCGCCTGCTCGACTGCCTGGTGCAGGAGGACCGCGAGGTGCACTTCCTGATCTCCAAGGCGGCGCAGCTGGTGATGGCCACCGAGACCGACGTGACCCTGCCGGCCAAGCCCCAGGCCATGCAGCAGTTCCTCAGCGAGTACACCGGCGCGGCGCCGGGGCAGATCCGCGTGTACGGCAAGGAGGACTGGATGGCGCCGCCGGCCTCCGGCTCCGGCGCGCCGAGCGCCATGGTGGTGGTGCCCTGCAGCACCGGCACCTTGTCGGCCATCGCCACCGGCGCCTGCAACAACCTGATCGAGCGCGCCGCCGACGTAGTGCTCAAGGAGCGCCGCCAGCTGATCCTGGTGCCGCGCGAGGCGCCGTACTCCAGCATTCACCTGGAGAACATGCTCAGGCTGTCCAACCTGGGTGTGACCATCCTGCCGGCGTCGCCCGGCTTCTATCACCAGCCGCAGACCCTGGATGACCTGATCGATTTCGTCGTGGCGCGCATCCTCAACTGCCTGGGCATTCCTCAGGACATGCTGCCGCGCTGGGGCGAGCATCACCTGATCAGCGGCGACGACTGAGCATGAGAGCTTCCTTATATGGCTGCCTGCTGGTCTGTGTGCTGCTGCCCGGCTGCGCCAGTGTGCGGACTTTGGATGCGGCCAAGCCCGGCGCGCCGATCATCTACTCCGGCACGCGCCTGGACTGGTACACGCTGCAAGGCGGTTGTTGCCCGGTGGACCGCTTCGGCGCCGAAGCGCCCCGTTACGCCGCCCTCGACCTGCCGTTCGCCGCGTTGCTGGAGACCCTGTTGCTGCCGTTCTCCGTGGCTGCGGAGCTGGGGGTGGGATTGGGCGTCAGTGGCGGCAACTGAATCAGGCGGCACTCAGTCGAGCGCCTGGCAGACGTCCACCCACTTGCCGTCGACCAGTTCGGCCATCTGCCGTGGGCAGATGCGCACGGCGCTGTGCAGGGCGCCGGCGGCTGGCAGCACCTCGTCGAAGGCCTGCAGCGACAGGTCGCAGTAGACCGGCAGGTCGGTGGCCAGGCCGAAGGGGCAGACGCCGCCGACCGGGTGACTGGTCAGCTCCTCGACCGTCTGCGCGTCGAGCATCTTGGCCTTGGCGCCGAAGGCTTCCTTGAGTTTGCGGTTGTCCAGCCGCGCATCACCGCGGGCGACCACCAGCACGTTGCGTTCGCCGACGCGGAAGGCCAGGGTCTTGGCGATGCGCCCCGGCTCCACGCCGTGGGCTTCGGCGGCGAGGGCGACGGTGGCGGTGCTGGTCTCGAGTTCGATGATATCGATGTGGGGCGCCTTCTCGGCGAAGAAGCGGCGGACCGACTCCAGGCTCATGCGGGGTTTCCTTCCGGCAAAAGCACCATGCTTGTCGTTCGCACCGGGTCAGTCAACCCGCAGGCGCTCACTCGGCCCAGCCGCGCCAGACCCAGGTCATCGGCCGTGGGCCCTGCAGGTAGCTGCTCTGCACTTCCCTGATGCGGAAGCCGCCGGCGGCGAGCAGGGCGGGGATGTCGCGGTTGAGGTGGCAGCCGCCGGCCAGCGGTTTCCACAGCGGTGTGATGCGGTCCTGCCAGAGGCGCACGCCGGCGTCCGGGGCGCGGCCGTGCTCGCTGAACAGGAACTTGCCGCCGGGCTTCAGCACCCGGCGCATTTCCTTCAGCGCGGCCAGCGGGTCGGGGATGGTGCACAGGGTGAAGGTGCAGACGATGCTGTCGAAACTGGCCTCGGCGGCCTGGATCTGTCCCAGCTCCAGGGCGACCATCTCCAGCGGGATGCCGATGCCCTCGGCGCGCTGGCGGGCCAGGGGCTGCATCTGCGCGGCCGGGTCAACGCCGACGATGGCGCTGACCTTCTCCGCATCATAGAAGCCCAGGTTGAGGCCGGTGCCGATGCCGATCTCCAGCACCCGCCCCTCGGCGAGCGGCACCACCTGGGAACGGGTCTTCATCACCTGGCCCATGCCGCAGGCGAAGTCGATCAGGCGCGGTAGTATCTTCTCGTCATAGAACTTCATCAGCGGCCCAGCCGGCGCAGTTCGTCGGACTCCACCACCCGCACGCCTTCGCCTTCCTCCAGGGCCAGGCGCCACAGCGCGCGGGCCAGCACGGCGGCCTCGATGCCGCGGTACTTGCCGGGAATCCAGCGCAGCAGCGGTGCCGCCAGGCGCTCGCCGAGGCGGAACTCGCGGCGCGGGCCGAGCAGCAGGGAGGGGCGGGCGATGGTCAGCTGCGGCCAGTCCATCGCCCTGAGCGCCGCCTCCATCTCGCCCTTGACCCGGTTGTAGAACACCGACGAGCCCGGGTTGGCGCCCATCGCGCTGATCACCAGGAAATGGCGCGCACCCAGCTCGCGGGCGCGGCGAGCGAAGGCCAGCATCAGGTCGTGGTCCACCGCGCGGAAGGCGTCCTGGGAGCCGGCCTGCTTGATGGTGGTGCCCAGGCAGCAGAAGGCCGAGTCGATCGGGCCTTGGAGGCTCGGCTACAGCTCGGCCAGCGCGCCCACCGGGTTGTCCAGGTGCGGGTGCTCGGCCAGCGGAGCGCGGCTGGGCGCCAGCACGCGGCTGATCGTCGGCTCGCTGAGCAGGCGGTCCAGCAGGTGTTCGCCGGTGAGGCCGGTGGCTCCTGCGAGCAGAATGCGCTGTGGGGTCAGGTACATGCGTGGTCTCCGCTGATACGGCTCAGCCTAGATCGAAATGGCGGAAGTGGCTCGCCGTTCAAGGTGCCTTCGCCGCGGCCGTGAGCGCCTGTTGCGCCTGCTGCTGGCGCAGCCGCTTCCAGTGTTCGATGACTGGCCGGGGCGCCCACAGCTGGGGCTCGGAGGCCTCGAATTCCTCGGCCTGCTCGCGCTCGGCGACCTTGGCCTTGGCCAGCTCGAAGGCGCGCGTCAGGTCGTCGGTTTCGTTGAAGGCTTCGGCAAACAGGGCGCGGCCGAAGTAGGTGAAGTCGTTTTCCTCGGAGCAGCCGAAGGACACACGGTCGGCGCGCGCGGCGGTCATCACCAGGGTCTTGTCGTTCTTCAGCGGCGGGATGAAGCCGCCGGAATAGCAGGCCGAGATCACCACCACCTTGTGCCGGTCCCCGAGCGGTTCGAGCAGGGCGGCCAGTTCCGCGGCCGGCAGGTCGGCCAGTTGCAGGCGCGGCTGGTCGATGCTCAGTGCGTGATCGCGCGAGCCATGGCTGGTCAGGTAGAGGAAGATCAGGTCTTCCGGGCCGCTGCGTTGGGCCAGTGCCTGCACGGCGCGGGTCAGGCTCTCGCGGGTGGCCAGCGGGCGGTCGGCCAGGTGGTCGCGGTGGTTGGTCAGGGTGATGTTGCCGCGCGCGCCGAAGCGTTCGCGCAGCAGCTTGCTGACGTAGTCCGCCTCGCGCAGGAACACGCTCTGCTTGCCGTCGCCGGCCAGGGTCAGGCTGTACAGCTCGACTGCCGGGGTGGAGGCGGGCAGGGCGTCCAGCGCCTGTTGCAGCAACTGGCCCTGTTGCAGGAGGCCGAGTTCTAGCGGGTCGGGGCTCGCCGATCCGTCCTCCTGGCGCAGCAGCCGGCCATCGTTCCAGGTGCCCTGCAGGCGGCTGCCGTCGAGCGCGACGAGGGTGCCTTCGCCGCCATACTCGCCGTTGACGAAGCGCCCTTCGTAGACGCTGCCGTCGGCCAGGCTCAGCCGGCCCTGGCCATGGAAGCGCCAGTAGCGGAACTCGCCTTCGTAATGACGGCCGTCGGCGCCGCGGAATTCGCCCTTGCCGTTCAGCGCGCCGTTCTCGAAGCGGCCGCTCCAGACTTCGCCGTCGCCGTTCTGGTAGCGGCCCTTGCCGTGGAACAGGTCGTTGCGGAAGTGGCCGGTGTAGCGCTTCTCGTCTTCGCCCTGGTAGCTGCCTTCCCCTTCCAGCAGGCCTTTCTTGAAGGTGCCGCTGTACTGGCCTTCCGACGTGCTGCGCACGCCCTCGCCTTCCGCCTCGCCGCGCACGAAGCGCCCCTGGTGGCTGCCGTCCGGCCATTCCAGGGTACCGAGGCCGTGGTAGCGGTCGTCGCGGAACTCGCCCCGGTAGCTCATGGCACCTTGCTGCAGGTGGCCCTCGCCGTGCAGGCGGCCCTGCTTGAAGCCGCCCTGGTAGCGGCTGCCGTCGCCGTAGACCAGTTCGCCCTGGCCCTCGAACAGGCCGAGGTGGAAGCCACCCTTGTAGCTCTCGCCGCTGGCGCCGTGCCACTCGCCGGGGCCTTCGAACAGCCCGTCCTTGAAGCGGCCGGTGTAGTAGACGCCGTTGGCGTAGTCGAGGCGGCCTTCGCCCTGCAGCAGCCCGTCCACCACCTCGCCGCGGTAGCGGGCGCCGTCCGGCAACACGGCGTCCGGCGGCAGCAGCGGTTCGCCGTCGCCACAGGCGGCGAGCAGCAGGGCGAGGGCGAGCGGGGCTAGGCGGCGGGGCATGGCGGACATCCTGGTCGGTTCATGCCGCGAGTATGCCAGCGCCGAATGCAAACGGGGCGCCCGAGCGCCCCGTTTCGTGCGGTGCGTGCCGCTTCAGACGAAGCAGAGCGACAGCGATTCGGCGATGTAGGCGGGCTTCTCCTCGCCTTCGATCTCCAGGGTGGCCTCGACCTTGAACAGCCACTGGCCGGGGCGCTTCTCGGTGATGTCGAGCACCTTGGCGGCCAGGCGCACGCGGGAGTTCACCTTGACCGGCTGGATGAAGCGCACGCTGTCCAGGCCGTAGTTGACGGCCATCTTCAGACCTTCCGGGGCGAGCATGAGCTTTTCCATCAGCACCGGGATCAGCGACAGGCTGAGGAAGCCGTGGGCGATGGTGGTGCCGAACGGGGTGCGCTTGGCCTTCTCCGGGTCGACGTGGATGAACTGGTGGTCGCCGGTGCACTCGGCGAACTGGTTGATGCGCTGCTGATCGATGGTCAGCCATTCGGAACGTCCGAGTTCCTTGCCTACATAGTCTTGCAGCTGAGCGACGGGAACGAGCGGCATAGATCCTCCTTGAGGATGCGAGGTCAGTTGTTGTTTTTGGTAAGCCAAGCTGGTGGCTAGGACAGCATGGCGCGGCGGGACGGGTCAAGCCGAAAGTCGCGGTTTATGGCGCGCCCTTCGTCGTGTCTATAATGGCCGCCTTTCCCTAGCCGGAGGCTCCTGCATGCTGCTCCGCGGCCTGACCTGGCTGGTGCTGTTCCAGTTGCTCGGCACCGCCCTCAATGTCCTGTTGCTGCCCATGCTGCCGGGCCCGATCATCGGCATGCTGCTGCTCTTCGTGTTCCTGCTGGTGCGCGGCGAGGTCGGCGAGCCCATGTCCGAGGCCGCCGCGGGTCTGCTGCGCTACCTGCCGCTGCTGCTGGTGCCGCCGGCGGTGGGCATGATGGTCTATGCCGAGCAGATCGCCGCCGACTTCTGGGCCCTGGCCGGCGCGCTGGGCCTGTCGCTGCTGATTTCCCTGCTGTTCGCCGGCTGGCTGATGCAGAAGCTGATCGACCGCCAGGCGCGGCGCGGGGAGCGGCCATGAGCGCGGACTGGCACGGCGCGTTGCAGGCAGTGCTGCACCATCCGCTGTTCGGCGTCGGCATCACCCTGGCCATCTACCAGCTGGCGCTGGCCGCCTACGAGCGCACCCGCTGGGTGTTCCTGCAGCCGGTGCTGGTGTCCATGGCGGTGCTGATCGGCATCCTGCTGGCCGCCGGCCTGACCTACGAGGAATACCGCGAGAGCACCTTCCTGCTCAGCGTGCTGCTCGGTCCGACCACCGTGGCCCTGGCGGTACCGTTGTTCCTCAACCTCAGGCGCATCCGCCAGCTGTTCTGGCCGACCCTGATCACCCTGCTGGTGGCGGGGACGTTCGCCACCGTGCTGGGCGTGGCGCTGGCCTGGGCCTTCGGCGCCGAGCGCATGATGCTGATGACCATGGCGCCGAAATCGGTGACATCGCCCATCGCCATGCTGGTGGCCGAGCAGATCGGCGGCGTGGCGGCCCTGGCCGCGGTGTTCGTGCTGATCACCGGGGTGCTCGGCGCCATGTGTGGCCCCGAGCTGCTGCGCCGCATCGGCGTCCATCACCCGGCGGCCCAGGGCCTGGCGCTCGGCATCACCGCCCACGCGGTGGGCACGGCGCGGGCGTTGCAGGAGGGCGAGGAGAGCGGCGCCTTCGCCGCCCTGGCCATGAGCCTGATGGGCATGCTGACGGCGGTGGCGCTGCCCCTCGTCGTCGCGGCCGTGGCCTGAGGCGACTGTCATGGACTATCCGCTGTTCCCCCTCGACACGGTGCTGTTCCCCGGCTGCGTGCTCGACCTGCAGATCTTCGAGGCGCGCTACCTGGACATGGTCAGCGCCTGCATGCGTCGTGGCGAAGGCTTCGGCGTGGTCGCCATCCTCGAAGGGCGGGAAGTCGGCGAGGCGGCTTCGCGCTTCTCGGCGCTGGGCTGCGAGGCGGTGATCCGCGACTTCCAGCAGCGCTCCAATGGCCTGCTCGGCATTCGGGTCGAGGGCGTACGGCGTCTGCGGGTGGGGGCGGTTGCGGTGCGCCCGGACCAGCTGACCCTGGCCGAGGTGGACTGGCTGGAGGAGTGCGAGGATGCACCGCTGCTGGCCGAGCACGCCGACCTGGCGGCCCTGCTCGGCGCTCTGGCCGAGCATCCGATGGTGGCGGCGCTGGGCATGGGCGGCGTGGTCGGCGGCCAGCAGGCCCTGGCCAACCAGCTCGCCTACCTGCTGCCGTTCTCCACCGAGCAGAAGCTGCAGGTGCTGGTGGAAGACCAACCGCTGCAGCGCCTGCAACTGATCCAGACCTTCCTCGACCGCCTGCAGGGCGAGATGACCGCCTAGGAACAACTACCGTGGGAGCGGCCTTGGCCGCGAAGCCCTCTGTGGATCATCGCGGCCAATCGGAATACCGACCAAGCCCCTGAACCCCTAGTAACGATACAGCTGCATCGCCGTCGGAAACGCCCAGGCGCTCGCCCCGCCGAGCAGGGCAACCGTGGCCGGCAGCACCAGCCACCACACCTGCGCGCCCAGCGGCCGCATCGGCTCGCGCCGCTGCAGCCAGGCCAGGCACGCCGCGCACACGCCGCCGGCGAGCAGCGAGCCGGCGAGGATGTCGGTCGGCCAGTGCACGCCGAGGTAGACCCGCGACGCGGCGATGCTCAGTGCCGGCAGGCTGGCCAGCAGCAGCCAGGTCAGGCGCGTGCGCGCCGAGGCGCCGCGCCCGGCCAGCACCCCCAGCGCGAGGAAGAAGGCGAAGGCCGCCGAGCTGTGGCCGCTGGGCAGGCTGAAGGTGTCCAGCGGCTGCTGCAGCACCTCGGGGCGGGCGCGGGCGAACAGTTGCTTGAGGCCGGTGGTGGCCAGCGCGGTGAACAGCGTGCAGCTGGCCAGGAACAGCGCGGCGTGGATGCGCCGCGAGATCAGCAGCAGCACGGTGACCAGCACGCCGGCGGCCACTTGGGTGCGGAAGTCGCCGATGCCGGTGATCAGCATGGCCAGGCTGTCGACGTGGTCGCTGCGGTGTTCCTGGACCAGCGCGATCAGCCCTTGGTCCAGTGCGTCAAGGTGGGGGATGCCGATCAGCAGGGCGAGCAGCAGCAGGGCGCAGCTGGCGGCCGCCACCGGAACGGTCCAGCGTTGTTCGCGCAGGCTGCTGAAGATCAGCACCACCAGCATCAGGCCGACCCCGCCACCGATGATGCCTGCCGCGCTCCAGAAGCCTTCCGGCAGCGGCAGGCGGATCGCCGCGCCGGTCGCCCAGCCCGGCAGGATGTAGGCCACCGCCCAGCCGGCGGCCGCCAGCAGGCTGACCAGGGCGAAGCGGATGAGCGGCATGTCGAGCATGCCGGCCACCATCGGCAGCATGGGCCGCAGTGGGCCGATGTAGCGCCCCACCAGCAGGCTGACCACGCCGTAGCGCTGGAAGTAGGTCTCCGCGCCGCTCAGCCACTCGGGGTGGTCGCGCAGCACCGGCAGGTCGCGGATGCCCTGGTGGAAGCGGCGGCCGAGGCCGTAGGAGATCGCGTCGCCGAGCAGGCCGCCGGCGTAGGCCAGCAGCAGGGTCTCGCTCAGGCCCAGGGCGCCGCTGCCGGCCAGCACGCCCAGGGTGAACAGCAGCACGGTGCCGGGGATCAGGATGCCGGCCACGGCCAGGCATTCGAGGCAGGCGGCCAGGAAGATGGCGAGGCCCAGCCATTCCGGGTTGGCTTCCAGCCAGTGCGACAGGGTCGCGAACCATTCGCTCATGGTTACAGCTCCTCGGGGTTCAGCAGAACGTAGTCGCGACCTTCGACCTGTCCGCGGCGCAATGGGTTGCGTGTGCAGTGCCGGGCATGGGCGGCGTCGACGAAGCGGTAGGGCAGATGCTCGTCGCGGCCGGCCGGAATGCCCAGGCGGGTGGTCTGGATGATCTGCGCCGGGCGCTGGCCGACGTCCTCGACGAACAGCCGCTGCGGGTCGAAGCGCTGCGCGTCCCACTCAGGCACTTTCAGGCCGAGTGACTTGCACAGCAGGGTCTGGCCGGCGCACAGGCGCTCGGGGTGGCGATGGTCGCCGGCGGCGGAGGGATTGTTGGCCTGCATGCGCTGCAGGGCGTCCTCGGCGCAGCGCTCGTCGAGCCAGGGCAGGGCGGACTTGATCAGCACCGCGTTGCCCGGGCCGTGGGCACTGAAGTTCAGCGAGTCGCCGCCGCGGGCGTAGTACATGTAGATGTGCCCGCCGTCCATGAACAGCGCGCGGCGCTTCTCGGTGTAGCCGAGCGAGGCGTGGCTGCCCTTCTCGGCCAGGTAGTAGGCCTCGGTCTCGATGATCCGCGCGGCCAGCCAGTGGCCGCGATGGCGGTGGCGGATGACCTTGCCCAGCAGCGCGCGGGCGAGCAGCTGGGCGTCGCGGTCGAAGAAACTGTCGGGCAGCGCGGCGGCTGCGGGCCAGGGCAGGGCGGTCATTGCGGTTCCGGAGCGGGAAATCGCGCGATCTTAGCAATGAGCGGCGGTGCAGGCAGTGAATCTTGTTCCGCGATGTTGCATGGACGCACCCTCCGCCCACGGCAATTGGCTGTTGCAGCGGCTGCCCATCCCATGCCCCGTCATCCCCGCGCAGGCGGGGACCCAAGGACCGGACATGGATTCCCGCCTGGGCGGGAACGACGGGACTTCTACCTGCGCTTGTCCGACAGGAGCTTCGCCCGATTGCCCGGACCATCCGCCCGGCAGTGCTGGGCGAGGCAGGGCATGCCCGCTATAATCAGCCACTTTTTCCAACTGCCAGACCTCCGCCGACCATGACCGAGTCCGTGCTCGACTACATGACCCGCCTGGGCCGCGCCGCGCGCGACGCCTCGCGGGTGCTCGCCCGTGCCAGCACCGCGCAGAAGAACAGCGCTCTGCAGGCCGCCGCCAATGCCCTCGACGCCGCCCGCGCCGAGCTTGCCGCCGCCAACGAGCAGGACCTGGCCGCCGCCCGCGCCAGCGGCCTGGAGCCGGCCATGGTCGACCGCCTGGCGCTGACGCCGAAGGTGATCGACAGCATGATCGAAGGCCTGCGCCAGGTCGCCACCCTGCCGGACCCGATCGGCGAGATCCGCGACATGCGCTACCTGCCGTCGGGCATCCAGGTCGGCCGGATGCGCGTGCCACTGGGCGTGATCGGCATCATCTACGAGTCGCGGCCCAACGTGACCATCG
The DNA here is from genome assembly GCF_019655855.1 of Pseudomonas paralcaligenes. Classification (GTDB taxonomy): domain Bacteria; phylum Pseudomonadota; class Gammaproteobacteria; order Pseudomonadales; family Pseudomonadaceae; genus Aquipseudomonas; species Aquipseudomonas paralcaligenes. The sequence goes on from NZ_BPFX01000003.1 coordinate 358,656, forward strand.
ACGCCGCCAGCCTGTGCCTGAAGTCCGGCAACGCCACCATCCTGCGCGGCGGCTCCGAGGCCATCCATTCCAACCAGGCCATCGCCCGCTGCATCCAGCTCGGTCTGGCCGAGGCCGGCCTGCCGGCCAGCGCCGTGCAGGTGGTTGAGACCACCGACCGCGCCGCCGTCGGCGCCCTGATCACCATGCCCGAATTCGTCGACGTGATCGTGCCGCGCGGCGGCAAGGGCCTGATCGAACGCATCAGCCGCGACGCCAAGGTGCCGGTGATCAAGCACCTGGACGGCGTCTGCCACGTCTACATCGACAGCGCTGCCGACCTGGACAAGGCCATCCGTGTCGCCGACAACGCCAAGACCCAGCGCTACTCGCCGTGCAACACCATGGAGACCCTGCTGGTCCACGCCGGCATCGCCGAGCGCGTGCTGCCGCCGCTGGCCGCCATCTACCGCGACAAGGGCGTGGAGCTGCGCGGCGACGCCGCGACCCGCGCGCTGCTGGGCGCGGACGTGCTGGAGGCGACCGAGGACGACTGGCGCGCCGAGTACAACGCGCCGATCCTGGCGATCCGTATCGTCGATTCGCTGGACGCGGCCATCGAGCACATCAACCGCTACGGCTCGCAGCACACCGACGCGATCATCACCGAGAACTTCAGCGATGCGCGGCGCTTCCTCACCGAGGTGGATTCCGCCTCGGTGATGGTCAACGCCTCGACCCGCTTCGCCGACGGCTTCGAGTACGGCCTGGGCGCGGAGATCGGCATCTCCACCGACAAGCTGCACGCCCGCGGCCCGGTCGGCCTGGAAGGCCTGACCAGCGAGAAGTACGTGGTGTTCGGCGACGGGCATATTCGTACCTGATGGGGCGCACCTGATGGCGCGTCGCCTCGGAATCCTGGGTGGCACCTTCAACCCGGTGCACATCGCCCACCTGCGCGGCGCGCTGGAAGTGGCCGAGCACATGGCGCTGGACGAGCTGCGGCTGATCCCCAGCGCCCGCCCGCCGCACCGCGAGGCACCCCAGGCCACGGCCGAGCAGCGACTGGCCATGGTCGAGCTGGCGGTGGCCGGCGAGCCGGTGCTGCGGGTCGACGACCGCGAGCTGCGGCGCGACAAGCCGTCGTTCACCTACGACACCCTGGAGTCGGTGCGCGGCGAGCTGGCGGCGGACGACCAGCTGTTTCTCCTGCTGGGCTGGGATGCCTTCTGCGGGCTGCCGACCTGGCATCGCTGGCAGGAGCTGCTGAACCACTGCCACATCCTCGTGCTGCAGCGGCCGGATGCCGACAGCGAGCCGCCCGAGGCCCTGCGCGACCTGCTCGCCGCGCGCAGCGTGACCGACCCGCACAGCCTCTCGGGGCCCGGCGGGCAGATCAGTTTCATCTGGCAGACGTCGCTCGCGGTGTCCGCCACCCTGGTTCGCCAGTTGCTGGCGCAGGGGCGTTCGGTGCGCTTTCTGGTGCCCGACGCCGTGCTGGCCTATATCCATACGCACGATCTTTACCGTGCGAAAACCGATTCATGAGGTAACGATGCAAAACGAAGAACTGGTCAAGGTCGCCGTCGCGGCCCTGGAAGACCTGAAAGGTCAGGACATCACCACCATCGATGTGCGCGGCAAGACCAGCGTCACCGATTTCATGGTGATCGCCAGCGGCACCTCCAGCCGTCACGTCAAGTCGATGGCCAACGAGGTGCTGGACAAGGTCAAGGAGCAGGGCGTGCGCCCGATCGGCAACGAGGGTCTGGACGGTGGCGAGTGGGCCCTGCTCGACCTGGGCGACGTGGTGGTCCACGTGATGCAGGTCGCCACCCGCCAGTTCTACGACCTGGAGCGCCTGTGGCAGGGCGCCGAGCAGAGCCGCGCGCAGCACCAGGACCCGGCCGAGTAGTGCGTATCAGGCTGATCGCCGTCGGCTCGCGCATGCCGCGCTGGGTGGAAGAGGGCTGGCAGGAGTACGTCAAGCGCCTGCCAGCCGAACTGCCGCTGGAGCTGGTGGAGATTCCGCTGACCACCCGCGGCAAGAACGCCGACGTCGCCCGCCTGATCCGCCAGGAAGGCGAGGCCATGCTGGGCAAGGTCCAGCCCGGCGAACGCATCGTCACCCTGGAGGTCACAGGCAGGCCCTGGAGCACCGAGCAGCTGGCCGTCGAGCTGGACCGCTGGCGCCTGGATGCGCGCACCGTCAACCTGATGGTCGGCGGCCCCGAGGGGCTGGCGCCCGAGGTCTGCGCGCGCAGCGAGCAGCGCTGGTCGCTGTCGCCGCTGACCTTGCCGCACCCGCTGGTGCGCATCCTGGTCGGCGAGCAGATCTACCGTGCCTGGACCGTGTTGTCCGGGCATCCGTACCACAAATAAGCAGTCGCCATGCCGCAACCGATCCGCCTGAAGGACCACGAGAAGGACGCCCGCCTGGTGCGTCGTCGCGTCGTCGTCGGCGGCATCACCGTGCTGTTGCTGACCTGCGTACTGATCGCCCGCATGTACTACCTGCAGGTGATCCAGTACGAGCACCACTCGACCCTGGCCGAGAACAACCGTATCCACGTGCAGCCGATCCCGCCGACCCGCGGCCTGATCTTCGACCGCAACGGAGTGATCATCGCCGACAACCGGCCCAGCTTCAGCCTGACCGTGACCCGCGAGCGCGCCGGCGACTGGCACCAGGTGCTGGACGTGATCGTCGAGGTGCTGCAGCTCACTGCCGACGACCGTGCCCTGTTCGAGAAACGCATGCGCCAGGGGCGGCGGCCGTTCGAGCCGGTGCCGGTGCTGTTCGAGCTGACCGAAGAGCAGATCGCCCGCATCGCGGTGAACCAGTTCCGCCTGCCCGGCGTGGACGTCAGCGCCCAGCTGGTGCGCCACTACCCGCAGAAGGGGCACTTCGCCCACTCGGTTGGCTACGTCGGGCGCATCAATGAGAAGGAACTCAAGGAACTCGACTCGGCCGACTACGCCGGTACCCACCACATCGGCAAGACCGGCGTCGAGCGCTTCTACGAGGACCTGCTGCACGGCGAGGTGGGCTACGAGGAAGTCGAGACCAATGCCCGGGGCCGTGTGCTGCGGGTGCTCAAGCGCACCGATCCGGCGCCCGGCATGGACCTGACCCTGACCCTCGACGTGAACCTGCAGGAGGCCGCCGAGGACGCGCTGGGCGGACGCCGCGGCGCCGTGGTGGCCATCGAGCCGGCCACCGGCGACGTGCTGGCCATGGTCAGCCAGCCAAGCTTCGACCCCAACCCCTTCGTCACCGGCATCGGCTTCCAGGCCTATGCCGACCTGCGCGACTCCATCGACCGGCCGCTGTACAACCGGGTGCTGCGCGGCCTGTACCCGCCGGGCTCGACCATCAAGCCGATGGTGGCGGTGGCCGGCCTGGACGCCGGCGTCGTCACCCCGCAGACCCGGGTCTACGACCCCGGTTTCTATCAACTGCCCGGCAACACCCACAAGTACCGCAACTGGAACCGCTCGGGCGACGGCTCGGTGAACCTGGAGTTCGCCATCATGCGGTCCAACGACACCTACTTCTACGACCTCGCCCACAAGATGGGCGTGGACCGCATGCACGAATACATGACGCGCTTCGGCCTCGGCCAGCGCGTGTCGCTGGATATGTTCGAGGAAGCCTCCGGGCTGATGCCGTCGCGCGAGTGGAAGCGGGCCCGCTACCGCCAGGCCTGGTACCCGGGCGAGACGCTGATCCTCGGCATCGGCCAGGGCTACATGCAGACCACGCCGCTGCAGCTGGCCCAGGCGGTGACCCTGATGGCGACCCGCGGCAAGTGGATACGCCCGCACCTGCTCAAGCAGGCCGACGGCATGTCCCCCCACGAGCTGATGGAGCAGGACCTGATGCCCCACGTGGCGACTCCGCCGGACATCCAGCTGCGCGACCCGAAGTTCTGGGACTACGGGCGTAACGGCATGGAAATGGTGATGCACGGCCCGCGCGGCACCGCGGCCAAGGTCGGCGCCACCTCGGTGTACCGCATCGCCGGCAAGAGCGGCACGGCCCAGGTGGTCGCCATCAAGCAGGGCGAGAAGTACGACCGCAGCAAGGTCGCCGAGCGCCACCGCGACCACGCCCTGTTCGTCGCCTTCGCGCCGGCGGAGGACCCGAAGATCGCGGTGGCGGTGATGGTGGAGAACGGCGAGTCCGGCTCCGGCGTCGCGGCGCCGGTGGTCAAGCAGGTGATGGACGCCTGGCTGCTGGGCGAGGACGGCCAGCTCAAACCCGAGTTCCGCCCGCCGGCGCCCGCCGCCACCCAGGAGGCCAGCGTACAGCGATGAAACGCCAGGATTTCGACCGCAACATCTCCGACCAGGACGTGTTCAAGCGCCGCGCCAGCCTGCTCCAGCGCCTGCACATCGACGGTTGGCTGCTGCTAATCCTGCTGGTGCTGTGCGCCGGCAGCCTGTTCGTCCTCTATTCGGCCAGCGGCAAGAACTGGGACCTGGTGATCAAGCAGGGCACCTCGTTCGGCATCGGCCTGGTGGCCGCCATCGTCATCGCCCAGTTCGAGCCGCGCTTCATGGCGCGCTGGGTGCCGCTGGCCTACCTGGCCGGCGTCGGCCTGCTCACGGCGGTGGAGGTGATGGGCCACACGGCCATGGGCGCCACCCGCTGGATCAACATTCCCGGGGTGATCCGCTTCCAGCCCTCGGAATTCATGAAGATCATCATGCCGGCGACCATCGCCTGGTACCTGGCCCGGCACAACCTGCCGCCCAAGCTCAAGCACATCGCCATCAGCCTGGTGCTGATCCTGATTCCCTTCGTGCTGATCCTGAAGCAGCCGGACCTGGGCACCGGCCTGCTGATCCTCGCCTCGGGCGCCTTCGTGCTGTTCATGGCCGGCCTGCAGTGGCGCTGGATCATCGGCGCGGCGGCAGCCGTGGCGCCGATTGCGGTGGGCATGTGGTTCTTCGTCCTGCGCGAGTACCAGAAGCAGCGGGTGCTGACCTTCCTCGACCCGGAAAGCGACCCGCTGGGCACCGGCTGGAACATCATCCAGTCCAAGGCGGCCATCGGTTCCGGCGGCGTGTTCGGCAAGGGCTGGCTGCTCGGCACACAGTCGCACCTGGATTTTTTGCCGGAAAGCCACACGGACTTTATCATTGCCGTGCTGAGCGAGGAGTTCGGCATGGTCGGAGTGTGTATCCTGCTGCTGGTCTACCTGCTGCTGATCGCCCGCGGACTGGTGATCACGGCCCAGGCGCAGACGCTGTTCGGCAAGTTGCTGGCCGGCAGCATGACCATGACGTTCTTCGTCTACGTATTCGTTAACATCGGCATGGTGAGCGGTCTGTTGCCGGTGGTGGGGGTGCCCCTGCCCTTCATTAGCTACGGCGGAACCCATCTGGTGACGCTGTTGTCCGGGTTTGGGGTTTTGATGGCGATTCAGACGCACCGCAAGTGGATCGCCCAGTCATGACAAGAGTGCAGAATTTGAATCAAGCAATGCGTAGCTGGGGAGTCGCCGCGATGGCGATGCTCGGTCTGGCCGGCCAGGTCCAGGCCGCCGGGGAATACCAGGGCTCGCCCAGGGTCGCCGAGTTCATCGGCGAGATGACCCGCGACTATGGCTTCGCCGGCGAGCAGCTGACCGCGCTGTTCGACCAGGTGGAGCGCAAGCAGGCGATCCTCGATGCCATCTCCCGCCCGGCCGAGAAGGTCAAGCCGTGGAAGGAATACCGGCCGATCTTCATCACCGAGGCGCGCATCAGCAAGGGCGTGGACTTCTGGAACAAGCACGCCGAGGCCCTGGCCCGCGCCGAGCAGGAGTACGGGGTGCCGGCCGAAGTGATCGTCTCGATCATCGGCGTGGAGACCTTCTATGGCGGCAACACCGGCAGCTGGCGGGTGCTCGATGCGCTCTCCACCCTGTGCTTCGACTACCCGCCGCGTGCCGAATTCTTCTGCCAGCAGCTGCGCGAGTTCCTCATCCTGACCCGCGAGCAGCAGGTCGACCCGCTGACCCTGAAAGGCTCCTACGCCGGTGCCATGGGGCTGCCGCAGTTCATGCCGAGCAGCTTCCGCGCCTACGCCGTGGACTTCGACGGCGACGGCCATATCGACATCTGGACCAATCCGGTCGATGCCATCGGCAGCGTCGCCAGCTACTTCAAGCGCCACGGCTGGGTCAGCGGCGGACCAGTGGTCAGCCGCGCCCAGGTCAAGGGCGAGCAGGCCGACAGCGGCCTGACCCAGGGCCTCGACCCGGTGAAGAACGTCGGCGAGCTGCGCGCTCTGGGCTGGGTCAGCGCCGACGTGCTGCGCGACGACATCCCGGTCACCGCCTTCCGCTTCGACGGCGCCGAGGGCCAGGAGTACTGGATGGGCCTGCCCAACTTCTACGTGATCACCCGCTACAACCGCAGCGCCATGTACGCCATGGCCGTCCACCAACTGTCCGGCGAGCTGGTCGCCAAGCGGGGTCGTCCTTGAAGTCCGTCCTGCGCATCCTGACCGCCACGGGCCTCGGCCTGGCGCTGGTCAGCTGCTCCAACAACCGTGCCCCGCAACCCGTCGAGCCAGGCTCCCAGCCGATCTCCGGCCCCTCCGCCTACAACCGCCCGCACCGTGATGGCGCGCCCTGGTGGGACGTCGACGTGTCGCGCATCCCCGACGCGGTGCCGATGCCGCACTACGGCAACTACAAGGCCAACCCCTACACGGTGCTGGGCAAGACCTACTACCCGATCCAGGATGGGCGCCGCTACGCGGCCACCGGCACCGCCTCCTGGTATGGCACCAAGTTCCACGGCCAGGCTACCGCCAACGGCGAAGCCTACGACCTGTACGGCATGACCGCCGCGCACAAGACCCTGCCGCTGCCGAGCTACGTGCGGGTGACCAACCTGGACAACGGCCAGAGCGTGATCCTGCGGGTCAACGACCGCGGCCCGTTCTATTCCGATCGCATCATCGACCTGTCCTTCGCCGCGGCGAAGAAGCTCGGCTATGCCGAGAGCGGCACCGCCCGGGTCAAGGTCGAGGGCATCGATCCGCACGAGTGGTGGGCGGCCCAGGGGCGCCCGGTGCCGATGGTGCTGGCCCAGCCGAAGATGGCCGCCCAGCCCGCGCCGGCGGCCCCGGTGGCGGTGGCGCAGGCCCAGCCGATCGAGCAGTACACGCCGCCGCCCGCGCAGCACGCGGCCGCCGTGCTGCCGGTGCAGATCGACGTAAAAAAAAACGCTTCGCCCGCAGCGTCTGGCCTGTATCTCCAAGTGGGCGCCTTCGCCAATCCGGACGCTGCGGAACTACTCAAGGCCAAGTTGAGCCAAACGGTGCCTGCCAAGGTGTTTATCAGCTCGGTGGTACGCAACCAGCAGATCTTGCACCGGGTGCGCATGGGACCGGTCGAAACCCAGGCTGAGGCCCAACAGCTGCAGGACAGCGTGCGTCTGGCCAACCTCGGCGACCCGGCCCTGGTCAGGCCGGACTAGCAACTTCGTCCGTCGCCCCCGTGGCGGCGGTGAATGCAGGCGGATTCCGGTCCGCCTGTGCCATTGTTGAACAGCTATTCAGAGAGACGGATGAACATCTCCCGCTTTGCCCAACGCCTTGCCCTGCTTGCCACCCTGCTGATCGCCCCGCTCGCCGCCTCCGCCGACTCGGCGATTCCCTCGCCGCCGCAGCTGGCCGCCAAGTCCTACGTGCTGATGGACGCCGCCAGCGGCAAGGTGCTGGTGGAGAACAACGGCGACCAGCGCCTGCCGCCGGCCAGCCTGACCAAACTGATGACCGCCTACATCGCCACCCTGGAAATCCGCAAGGGCAAGATCGGCGAGCAGGACCTGGTGACCGTCAGCGAGCACGCCTGGCGCACCGGCGGCGCCGCGTCCGGCGGCTCCACCATGTTCCTGCCGCTGAACAGCCAGGTGACGGTGGACGACCTGCTGCACGGCATCATCATCCAGTCCGGCAACGACGCCAGCATCGCCATCGCCGAGTACATCGCCGGCAGCGAGGACGCCTTCGCCGACATGATGAACGCCGCCGCCGAGCGGCTGGGCATGAAGAACTCCCACTTCATGAACGCCACCGGCCTGCCACACCCGGAGCACTACTCCAGCGCCCACGACATGGCCATCCTGGCCCGCGCCATCATCCACGAGGACCAGGCCCACTACGCGATCTACTCGCAGAAGGAATTCCTCTGGAACAACATCAAGCAGGGCAACCGCAACCTGCTGCTGTGGCGCGACAGCACCGTCGACGGCCTGAAGACCGGCCACACCCAGGAAGCCGGCTACTGCCTGGTGGCGTCCGCCGTGCGCGACGGCGCACGGATGATCACCTCGGTGTTCGGCACCGACAGCGAGAAGGTCCGCGCCGCCGAGACCCAGAAGCTGCTGACCTACGGCTTCCGCTTCTTCGAGACCCAGACCTTCTACAAGAAGGGCCAGGAAGTCGCCCAGGCCCAGGTCTGGAAGGGCACCACCCGCCAGGTCAAGGCCGGCCTGGCCGAGGACCTCAGCCTGACCCTGCCCAAGGGCCAGGCCAAGCAGCTCAAGGCCACCATGGCGCTGGAGCCGCAGCTGGAAGCGCCGCTTAAGCCGGGCGACGTGGTCGGCAAGGTCGAGGTCAAGCTGGGCGAGGAGCTGGTGCACACTGCCAACCTGATCGCCCTGGAGCCGGTGGAGGAGGGTGGCTTCTTCCGCCGCCTGTGGGATAGCATCCGCCTGTTCTTCTACGGACTGTTCAACTAAAGAGTCGCCTGGCGGTCTTGAAACACCGCCGTTTGGGTCCCAGATCAGGGATCTGAATCGATAGACTCACAAGGACGCCCCGGAATCGGGGCGTTCGCATTTCACGGGTGACACACCCGGAGCGACCGCGATGACAGATACCGAAGTACAAGCCCCGAAAATCGAATTCCCCTGCGAGCGCTACCCGATCAAGGTGATCGGCGAGGCCGGCGAAGGCTTCTCCGATCTGGTGGTCGAGATCATCCAGCGCCACGCGCCGGGCTTCGACGTCGACACCCTGGTGGTGCGCGACAGCCGCAATGGCCGCTTCCTCTCCGTGCAGGTGCTGATTACCGCCACCGGCATCGAGCAGTTGCAGGCGATCCACGGCGATCTGAAGGCCACTGGCCGCGTGCACATGGTGCTCTAGTGGTGGAACTCGTGGTGCGGCACCTGGGCTTGGTGGAATACCTGCCGACCCTGGAAGCCATGCGCAGCTTCACCGCCGAGCGCGACGAGCGGACGGCCGACGAAATCTGGCTGCTGCAGCATCCCCGGGTCTTCACCCAGGGCCAGGCCGGCAAGCCGGAACACCTGCTGGCGCCCGGCGACATCCCGGTGGTGCAGGTCGAGCGCGGTGGCCAGGTCACCTACCATGGCCCCGGCCAGTTGGTGGCCTACCTGATGCTGAACCTGCGTCGGCAGAAGCTGGGGGTGCGGGAGCTGGTCACCGCCATGGAGCGGGCGCTGGTCGACGTGCTGGCCAGCTACGGCGTCGAGGCGGCGCCGAAGGCCGACGCCCCGGGCGTCTACGTCGACGGCGACAAGATCGCCTCGCTGGGCCTGCGGGTGCGCAATGGCTGCTCGTTCCACGGCCTGGCCCTGAACGTCGACATGGACATGTCGCCGTTCCAGCGCATCAACCCGTGCGGTTATGCCGGCCTGAGGATGGTCCAGCTCAGGGACCTGCTCGAAACCCCACCCTCGCTCGACGAGGTGGCTCAGCGCCTGGAGAGCGCCCTGCGCGAGCGCCTGGGTTACGCCTGAAAGCCTTTCGAAGTATCACCACGCTAGCAAGCCCGTCATACCGGCGAAGGCCGGTATCCAGTCGCCCGCTCCGAGTCGCCTGAAGGTTTTCTAGACCCCGGCCTGCGGGGGTGACGGGGTTGAGAGTAAGGGCTTAAGCCAGGGCAAGACGTGCCGCCAGAGAGCGGCGCTGTCAGTGCAGGTTGAGCGCCGGAATCAGGCTGCTGTCCTGCTGCTGGCCAGGCACCGGGGCGGGGGCGGCCAGGCCCAGGTTGTTCTTCTCGAACACCCGGTCCGCACGGTAGCTGGAGCGCACCAGCGGGCCGGCGGCGACCTCCATGAAGCCTTTCTCCAGGCCTATGTCGCGGAAGCGGTTGAATTCCTCGGGGCTGACCCAGCGCTTGACCGGCAGGTGGTTGCGGGTGGGTTGCAGGTACTGGCCGAGAGTGAGGATATCCACGCCGATGGCGCGCAGGTCGTCCATGGTCTGCAGGATTTCCTCGTCGGTCTCGCCCAGGCCCAGCATCAGGCTGGTCTTGGTGATGATCGAGGGGCGATGGCGCTTGGCGTGCTCCAGCACCCGCAGGGTCTTCTCGTAGCCGGCGCGGGGATCGCGCACCTCGTGGGTCAGGCGCTTGACCGTCTCGATGTTCTGGGCGAAGACCTCCAGGCCGGAGTCCACCACGCGGGCGATGGCCTCGTGGTCGCCGTCGAAGTCCGGCGTGAGGGCTTCCACCACCACCTGCGGCGTATTGGCCTTGATCGCCTGGACGCAGGCGGCGTAGTGGGCGGCGCCGCCATCGGGCAGGTCGTCGCGGTCCACCGAAGTCAGCACGATGTAGCGCAGGGCCATCAGCTCCACCGACTTGGCGGTGTTCTGCGGTTCTTCCAGGTCCAGCCAGCCGTTCGGGTTGCCGGTGTCGACCGCGCAGAAGCGGCAGGCGCGGGTGCAGACCGAGCCCATCAGCATGATGGTGGCGGTGCCGTTGGACCAGCATTCGCCCATGTTCGGGCAGTGGGATTCCTGGCAGACGGTGCTGAGGCGATGCTCGCCGACATTGCGCTTGACCGCGTCGAAGCGGCTGCCGCTCGGCGCCTTGACCCGCAACCAGCTCGGCTTGGGCTCGACGATCTGGGGTTCGGCAGAAGCACGGCGCTTCTGGCCATCCTTGATCGCGGTGATTCCCTGGGAATTGCGGAATTTTTCGCCGCTGGATACGGGCTTGGGCGAGGCGGTATCGGACATCGAACTCTCGGCTCCGGTAGGGGCTTCGGTGGTGGGGCTTGTGGCCGGTGCACAGTCTACCATGGTTGGCCCTCCCGAGGCTGTCGGCGGGGGAGCGAGCGTCGCCTGTACGACCAGCTGCCAGGCCCGTGTGCTGGGGCTTTTCGTTGCGCCGCCGCGTCAGGTCTTGAGCTGGCTGGCGAACTGGCCGATGGCCTGGACCACCTGCTGTGCGCCATCCTGGATCTCGACGATCACCGCGCCAGCTTCGTTGGCGAGCTGCAGGCCCTGCTCGGCCTGCTGGCGGCTGCTGGCCATGCTCGACACGGCGGCCTGGGCCAGGGCCTGGTTCTTCTGCACTACGTCGACGATCTCCTCGGTCGCCTGGCTGGTGCGCCCGGCTAGCTGGCGCACCTCGTCGGCCACCACCGCGAAGCCGCGGCCCTGGTCGCCGGCCCGGGCCGCCTCGATGGCGGCGTTGAGGGCCAGCAGGTTGGTCTGGTCGGCGATGCCGCGGATGGTCTGCATGATGGTGCTGATCAGCAGCGACTGGCGATCCAGCGCCTCGATGCCTTCGGCTGCCTCCTGCACCTTCTCGGCGATCTGGCGCATCACCTCCACCGTCTGCTGCACCACTGCGGCGCCCTTGCTGGCGCTCTCGTCGGTATGCCGGGAGATGCCGTAGGCGATGTTGGCCGCTTCGGCCACGGCCTGTTCCTGGTTGATCTGGTCGGTGATGACGGTGGCGAACTTGACCACCTTGTACAGGCGGTCGTGGGCGTCCAGTACCGGGTTGTAGGAGGCTTCCAGCCACACGGGGCGGCCGTGGCTGTCGACGCGCTTGAAGCGCCCGGCGACGTACTCGCCGCGGTTCAGCCGCGCCCAGAACTCGCGATAGTCCTGGGAGCTGGATTCCTCCGGCTCGCAGAACATGCGGTGGTGCTTGCCGCGGATCTGCTCCAGGCGGTAGCCCATGCCATCGAGGAAGCGCTGGTTGGCGGTCAGCACTTCGCCGCCCAGGTTGAACTCGATGACCGCCGTGGAGTGCAGCAGCGCGTTGATCAGGCCCTCCCGCTCCTTCGCCGTCTCGATGGTGTCGGTCAGGTCGTTGGCGCACAGGGTGAAGTACTGGAGCTGGCCCTTGCCGTCGTTGACCGGCTGCCAGATGGCCCGCAGCCAGGCCTCGCGCCCGTCGCCGCGGAGCAGGCGGAAGGCGCCGCTCCAGTGCTCGCGGTTGCGCAGGGCCGCCTGCAGGACGGGATGGTTGGGATGGCTGTGGAAGGTGGGCGGGATCAGCGTGTCGAGGGATTGGCCGACCAGTTGCTCGCGTCGATAATGCAGCGCCTGGAGGATATTGTCGTTGGCGTAGCGCACGCGTCCGCCCGGGTCCAGCTCCAGCACCAGCATTTCGCTGTACAGGGAGTCCTTGATCTGCCGGGTACTGGCGAGCTCGTCGCGCAGCTTGGCCAGTTCCTCTTTCAGACGCTGATTGAACATCGGTGATTACCTTTGGGTTGAGGGGTACCACTGCTTCGGCTGGATTCAGCCATCCTTGAGCGTGCTCGTCGCTTGCAGATTAGCAGCCCGTCCGATAAACCATCCGGCCTTGTGAGCCCCGCATGAATCGTCTCGACCTGACCTTGGAATTGCCGGCCGACTACCGGACCCACGACCTGCTGAGCTTTCATCGCCGCGATGCCCAGGGCCTGGCCGAGCGGGTGACGGACGCTGGCCTGGACAAGGGCATTCTCTGGCAGGGCATTCCGGCCCGCCTGGCCCTGCGCTTCGAGGACGGCGGGGCGGGGGTGAGCCTGGAGGTGGACGGCGAGGTTGCCATCGATCCGCAGGCACTGCGAAGGCTGGCCGCGCACATGCTCGGCCTGACTCAGCCGGTGCAGGCGTTCGAGGTCGAGCACGGTGCGCATCCGCTGCTAGGCGCGCTGATCGCCGCCAACCGGGGGCTGCGCGTGCCGCAGTCGGCCTCGCCGTTCGAGGCCCTGAGCTGGGCCATCAGCGGCCAGCAGATCAGCCTGGCGGTGGCCATCTCCCTGCGTCGCAAGCTGATCCAGCTGGCCGGCCTGCGCCATTCCAGCGGGTTGTTCTGCTATCCGGACGCGGCGGCGGTGGCGGCGCTGGACGAGGATGCCCTGGGCCAGGCCGGCTTCTCCCGGGCCAAGAGCGGGACGCTGCTGCTGCTCGCCCGCGAGGTGGTGGAAGGGCGGTTGCCCCTGGCCGAATGGCTGCAGGACGAGCCGGCCGAGGCCATCGGCCAGCGGCTGCTGGCGCTCAAGGGCGTCGGCCCGTGGACGGTGGACTACGCTCTGCTGCGCGGCTTCGCCCGGCTGGACGGCTCGCTGCACGGCGATGCGGCGGTGCGGCGCCAGCTGCAGCGCCTGCTGGGGGCGGAGGAGAAGCTCGATCAGCACTTCGTGCGCGACTGGCTGCTGCCCTTCGCGCCCTGGCGGGCGCTGGTGGCGGCCCATCTCTGGGCCATGTCGTAAGCTCTCGGAAGTCGCCAAGGCCCGCGAGTCGGGCCTCTCTCCAACAGCGCCCGACCTACGCGCAGCAGCCTTTGCTCAGCGCAGCCGTTGCAGCAGCGCCGGCGTCGGGTAGCCGTCGGCCGGCAGGCCCAGGCTCTGCTGGAAGGCGCGCACGGCACGGCGGGTGTTGGCGCCGATGATGCCGTCGGCCGCGCCGGGCTCGTAGCCCTTGGCGGCCAGGCTTTCCTGCAGTTCGATGCGCTCGCTACGGCCCAGCGGGCGCTCGTCCTTCGGCCAGGTGGCCTGCAGCGGCGCGGCGCCGTTCAGGCGCTGGCCGAGCAGGCCCACGGCCAGGGCATAGGATGACGAGTTGTTGTACTTGAGGATGGCGCCGAAGTTGCGGAACACCAGGAAGGCTGGGCCGCGATGGCCGGCCGGCAGCAGCAGGTAGCCGGTGTCGTCCGGGGCGACGCTGGGTGGCGTGCCCTTCACACCGAGCGCTTGCCACTGGGCGTAGGTCTTGCGGATCTCGGTGTCGGCCAGGGCGTAGTCGAAGCCGCTGGGCAGCGCCACCGGGATGCCCCAGGCGTGGCCCTTCTGCCAGCCGGAGGCCTGCAGGTAATGGGCGGCCGAGGCCAGGGCGTCGGCGCTGGAGTTCCAGATGTCGCGGCGGCCGTCGCCGTCGAAGTCCACGGCATGGGTCAGGTAGGTGGTGGGGATGAACTGGGTCTGGCCCATGGCACCCGCCCAGGAGCCGCGCAGGCCGGTGCTGGTGATGTCACCGCTCTGCAGGATCTGCAGAGCGGCCAGCAACTGGTCCTCGGCGAACTGCGGGCGGCGCCCTTCGTAGGCCAGAGTGGCCAGGGAGCGGATCACCGACTGTTCGCCCATGAACTGGCCGAAGCTGCTCTCCATGCCCCAGATGGCGACCAGCGTCTCGCGGTCGACGCCGTAGCGCTCCTCGATGGCGTCCAGCGTGGCGGCATGCTGGGCCAGCAGGGCCTGGCCCTTGCGCACCCGCACCGGCGAGATGGCGCCGTCCAGGTACTCCCACACCGGCCGGCTGAACTCCGGCTGGGCACGGTCGGCAGTCACCACGCTCATGTCCGGCGTCACGCCGGCGAAGACCTGGTCGAACAGGTTTTCCGGAATGCCGCTGGCGAGGGCCTTGAGGCGGAAGCGGTCGCGCCAGTCGTCGAAGCTCAGGGCGGGGGCCGGTTCGGCTTCTTCCTTGGCCACGGGTGCACTCGGCTCGGCCTGCTGCGGCTGCGCGACGAGCTTGGCAGAGGTCAGCTGGGGGGCGGGATTCGGGGTCTCGGCGCAGGCGCCCAGGAAGATCGCGGCGCCGGCGAGCAGGCAGCTCAGGCGGCCATTGGCGGAAAGCTGGAACATCGAGGCCTCTCGGTCTTGCCAATCAGACCGCGACCTTACCATGCCGGGCGGTTTTCAGAACCCCGTCGGCGTCTCGCGGGTGGATCAGGCCGCGGATTTCACCAGGCCCAGAAAGCAGGAAGCCTCCCAGTGGGAGGCTTCGCGGCGGTAGCTGCCTTTGCCTTTCTTCGGCTGTTCCTGGCGGCTGCGGAACAGTGGCTGGGCGACGATGGACTTGGCCTTGTTCGGCCGCTTGGGGGCTTTCTTGCTCATCGGATGATCCTCACCTGGCCCGCGACGCTGCGGGCGGCGCGGACTATGCGCCGCTGTACGAATAATGTCCAGTGGGGCGTGGAGAAGAGACGTGGTGCGCACGGCGCACCCTACGGCGGCACGTATTACGTGGGGATCATTCGCTCAGCGCCAGGCGCTGGCCGGCCATCAGCAGGGCCAGGCGCGCCAGGCTGCTCCAGGGGTCGCCGGCGGCCTGGCCCTTGACCTGGGCGTCGATGCGCTGGGCGTCGATCAGCAGCTGGTTCCAGCGTGCCGCGGTGTGGCGTTGCAGCGCCTTGCCGACCAGCGGGCGGCGCTTGTCCCAGATCGGCGGGCGGGCCGCGGCGAAGGCTTTCTCCAGCGGTACGCCCTGGCTGAATTGCAGGGCCAGGCCGGCCAGTTGGCGCAACTCGCGGGACAGCATGACGACGATGAACAGCGGCTCCACGCCTTCGCCGCGCAAGCCTTCGAGGATGCGCAGGGCGTGGCTGGCCTCGCCGTTCAGCACGGCGTCTACCAGGCCGAACACGTCGTAGCGGGCGCTGTCGGCCACCGCCGCCTGCACGGTGCCGGCGTCGATCTGGTTGCCCTCGGCCAGCAGCTTGAGCTTCTCGATTTCCTGGGCGGCGGCCAGCAGGTTGCCTTCCACCCGCGCGGCGATCAGTTCGACCGCTTCCTGGGTGGCCGCCAGGCCGGCCTGGGACAGGCGCTGGCGGACCCAGTTGGGCAACTGGGCGACCTCGACCGGCCAGATCTGCACGAACTGGCTGTGCGGCCCGTCGATCAGGGCCTTGGCCCACTTGGTCTTCTGCGTCGCGCCGTCGAGCTTGGGCAGGCTGATCAGCAGCACCGTGTCTTCCGGCGGGCGTCCCAGGTATTCGAGGATGGCGGCGGTGCCCTTGTCGCCGGGCTTGCCGTTGGCGATGCGCAGCTCGATCAGGCGCTTCTCGGCGAACAGCGACAGGCTGGCGCCGGCCTCGTAGAGCAGGCCCCAGTCGAAGCTGGCCTCGGCGTGGAACACCTGGCGCTCGCCAAAGCCCTGCTGGCGGGTGGCGGCGCGGATGGCGTCCTCGGCTTCCTGGCACAGCAGCGGCTCGTCGCCACTGACCACGTAGACCGGGGCGAGGCCGCCCTGCAGGTGTTTGCCGAGTTGTGCGCCGTTCAGTTTCATCGGAAGCGCTCGTGAAAAGGGCCGGTCGCCCGGCCCTTCTCGTCCTACTGGCTGATCGGCAGCTGGATCGGCGACTGCAGCGGCGCCGACTCCTGCTGGGCACGGCGCGCGGCGGCAGCGGCTTCCGCCTCGGCGGCGGCGCGGGCCTCGGCTTCCTGCTGCAGCTGCTCGAGCTGGGCCGGGGTCAGCTGCTGCAGGCGCAGGGACAGCTGCTGGATCAGTTCACGGCGCATTTCCTGGCGCAGCTGGCCGGACTCCTGGCTGGAGCCGATCAGGTTGTTCTCGTCGTGCACGTAGACGCTCTGCACGGCCAGCCAGTCCTTGAACAGCAGCAGGTTCTTCTCGCCACGCACTTCGTAGTCCAGGCGGGTGGTCAGCTGGTATTCGGCGCTGCGCGCGTTGCTGGTAAAGCTGGCGGTGCGCTGGGTTTCCTGCTCGTTGGCCAGGTACAGGCGGTAGGGGGCGCCGTTGTGGACCTTCACGCCGCTGTTCTCGAGGTACTGTTTCAGCTGCTTGGCGGTTTCGCCGTAGGCGTTGCGCGCCTGCAGGTCGATCTCCCCGAGGGCGAACTCGCCGCCGCCGGTGCCGCGCAACTGGAAGCCGCAGGCGCTGAGCAGGACGGTGAGGCCGATGACCAGCATGTTCCGTTTCATCATTGTGTTTCCCCTTGAGAAACCGGCGCCGCAGCGCCGGGCTGAATCAGTTGGCGACCGTTTCAATTGGCGACGATGTTGACCAGCTTGCCCGGCACGACGATGACCTTGCGGATGGTCACGCCCTCGGTGAAGCGCAGCACGTTCTCGTTGGCGCGGGCGGCGGCCTCGACTTCCTCGCGGCTGGCGCTGGCCGGCACTTCGATCTGGCCGCGCAGCTTGCCGTTGACCTGGATGACCAGGGTCAGGCTGTCCTGCACCAGGGCCGACTCGTCCAGTACCGGCCAGGCGGCGTCGATGACGGCGCCGGTCTTGCCCAGCCGTTGCCACAGCTCGTGGCAGATGTGCGGGGTGATCGGCGCCAGCAGCAGGGCCACGGTCTCCAGGCCTTCCTGGAGCAGGGCGCGGTCCTGCTCGCTGGTGGTCGGGGCCTTCTCCAGCACGTTCATCAGGGTCATCACCTGGGCGATGGCGGTGTTGAACTTGTGGTGCTGGCCCACGTCGTTGCTGGCCTGCTTGATGGCCAGGTGGATGGCGCGGCGCACGGCTTTCTGCTCTTCGTTCAGCGAGGCAACATCCAGCGCGTCCGGCAGGCCTGCGCTGACGTGGCTGTGGGCCAGGCGCCAGACGCGGCGCAGGAAGCGGTTGGCGCCTTCGACGCCGGCGTCCGACCACTCGCAGCTCATGTCGGGCGGCGAGGCGAACATCATGAACAGGCGGCAGGTGTCGGCGCCGTACTGGTCGATCATGTCCTGCGGGTCGACGCCGTTGTTCTTCGACTTGGACATCTTCTCGGTGCCGCCGATTTCCACCGGCAGGCCGTCGGCCTTGAGCTTGGCGCCGATGACCTTGGCCTTGGCGTCACGCTCGACTTCGACGTCGGCCGGGTTGAACCAGTCCTTGCCGCCGTTTTCCAGGGTGCGGTAGTAGGTCTCGGCGACCACCATGCCCTGGGTCAGCAGGTTCTTGAACGGCTCGTTGGAGCTGACCAGGCCCTCGTCGCGCATCAGCTTGTGGAAGAAGCGCGCGTAGAGCAGGTGGAGGATGGCGTGCTCGATGCCGCCGATGTACTGGTCCACCGGCAGCCAGTGGTTGGCGGCCTGCGGGTCGACCATGCCGCCTTCGTAGTTCGGGCTGGCGTAGCGGGCAAAGTACCAGGAGGACTCCACGAAGGTGTCCATGGTGTCGGTTTCGCGCTTGGCCGCGGCGCCGCATTTCGGGCATGTGCAGGTGTAGAACTCGGGCATCCTGGCCAGCGGCGAACCGGCGCCGTCCGGCACCACGTCTTCCGGCAGCACCACCGGCAACTGGTCTTCCGGCACCGGCACGTCGCCGCAGCTCGGGCAGTGGATGATCGGGATCGGGCAGCCCCAGTAGCGCTGGCGGCTGATGCCCCAGTCGCGCAGGCGGAACTGGGTCTTGCGCGCGCCGTGGCCGGTGGCTTCCAGGTCGGCGACGATGGCGTCGAAGGCGGCGGTGAAGTCCTTGCCGTCGTACTTGCCGGAATTGAGGGTGGTCAGGCCCTCCTTGTCGCCGTACCAGGCCTGCCATTCGGCGCTGGAGTATTCCTTGTCCGCGGCGGCGTAGACCTGCTTGATCGGCAGGCCGTACTTGCTGGCGAACTCGAAGTCGCGCTCGTCGTGGGCCGGCACGGCCATCACGGCGCCTTCGCCGTAGCCCCACAGCACGTAGTTGGCGACGAACACCGGCAGCTTGTCGCCGGTCAGCGGATGGAGGACGAACTGGCCGGTGGCCACGCCCTTCTTCTCCATGGTCGCCATGTCGGCCTCGGCCACGGAGCCGGCCTTGCATTCGGCGATGAAGGCCTGCAGTTCGGCGTTGTTCTCGGCGGCGCGCTGGGCCAGCGGGTGCTCGGCGGCCACCGCCACGTAGGTGGCGCCCATCAGGGTGTCGGGGCGGGTCGAGTAGACCTTCAGGCGGCCCTCGATGCCGATGCTGGCGACGTCGTAGTCGAACTCGATGTCGGCGCCGAAGCTCTTGCCGATCCAGTTGCGCTGCATGGTCTTGACCTGCTCGGGCCAGCCATCCAGCTCGTCGAGGCTGCTCAGCAGCTCTTCCGCGTAGGCGGTGATGCGGAAGTAGTACATCGGGATTTCGCGCTTCTCGACCAGCGCGCCGGAGCGCCAGCCGCGGCCGTCGATGACCTGCTCGTTGGCGAGCACGGTCTGGTCGACCGGGTCCCAGTTCACGGTACCGTTCTTGCGGTAGATCACGCCCTTCTCGAACAGGCGGGTGAACAGCCACTGTTCCCAGCGGTAGTAGTCCGGCTTGCAGGTGGTGACTTCGCGGGTCCAGTCGATGGCCAGGCCCAGCGATTTCAGCTGGGCCTTCATGTAGGCGATGTTCTCGTAGGTCCACTTGGCCGGGGCGACGTTGTTCTTCATCGCCGCGTTCTCGGCCGGCATGCCGAAGGCGTCCCAGCCCATCGGTTGCAGCACGTTCCTGCCCTGCATGCGCTGGTAGCGCGCGATCACGTCGCCGATGGTGTAGTTGCGCACGTGGCCCATGTGCAGCTTGCCGCTCGGGTAGGGGAACATGGACAGGCAGTAGAAGGTGTCCTTGCCCGGCTGTTCGGTCACGACAAAGGATTTCTGCGCGTCCCACTGGGCTTGGGCGGCGGCTTCGATTTCACGGGGCGAATACTGTTCGTGCATGGGCTTTCGGCGCTGAAAATGAGGGCTTGCGAGAAACGCCGTAGCATACATGACCCCCCCTGATTCAGGGAAACCCTGATTGTGCCGCGCCGCCGTTTGTCGCGGCGCCCGGCCTGCGGAGCGGCCGGCGCTAAGCTTGCCAGAGAGAGGCGCGCAGGTAGCGCCCGGTCGAGGTGGTGGATGGCAGAGTCGCGGGGTGCGGATGTCGGGGGCGGGCTCTACGAGCGGCTGCTGCAGCGCCTGGCGTTGGCCCTGGAGGAAGCGGACACCGCGACTCGCCTGCACGAGACGCCGCCGGACGAACTGGAGCTGCGCGGCCTGACCCCGGCGGAGCTGGAACTGATCCGCGCCTACCTGGACCGTGACCTCAACTGGCTGCGCGGTTGGCACGCCGCCGCCGAGGAGCTGGCGGTGATCGAGCAGTTGCCAGCGAACGCCGCGAAGCCGGTCGCCAGGCTGCCCAAGCGCGTGCTGGGTAAGCCGTTGCCGCGCGGCAAGCCGGTGCTGAAGAAACGCCAGCAGCTGTGCTGCGCCCTGTGCGGGGCGGTGGCCCAGATCCAGCGCGGCGAGGGCGTGCTGCCCTGTAGCGCCTGCGGCTCCAGGCTGTTCCGGGCGGGTCAACCTCGGTAGTCTCCATGGCCACTGGAGGTGTCCATGGAACTGCGCTTCATCCTCAAGCAACTGATTCTTCCGCCTGGCGGCCTGCTGCTGCTGATCCTGCTGTCCTGGCTGCTGTGGGCCTGGCTGGGGCGGCCGCGCCTGGCAACGCTGTGCCTGGCCGGCGGCCTGGGCGGGCTGTGGCTGCTCAGCCTGCCGGTGGTGGTGGAGTGGTCGGCCCGGCTGATCGAGCGCGAGCCGGCGCTGGCCGAGGCCGAATGGGCGCAGCTGGGGCAGCGCGCCGAGGCCATCGTGGTGCTCGGCTCGGGACGCGAGGAAGCCGACCCGGCCTGGGGCGGCGACCAGCCCAGCGTCACCGCTATCGAGCGCCTGCGCTACGCGGCGCGCCTGCACCGCGCCTCGCAGCTGCCGATCCTGATCAGCGGCGGCCTGCACTATGGCCAGCCGCCCAGCGAGGCGGCGATGATGGCCGAGGTGCTGCAGCGCGATTTCGGCGTGCCGACCCGCTGGCAGGAGGCGCGCAGCCGAACCACCTGGGAGAACGCGCAATTCAGTGCGGAGATGCTCAAGGCGCAAGGTGTGAGTCGCGTGGTGCTGGTGACCCAGGCGGCGCACATGCCGCGTTCGCGCTGGTGCTTCGAGCGCGCCGGGCTGGAGGTGGTGGCGGCGCCGCTGGGCTTCCTCGGCGTGCCCAACGAGCGCCCGCTGAGCGGCTGGCTGCCGGAGGGCAAGGCGCTGTGGCAGAACACCCGGCTGCTCAACGAAGCGATCGGGATGCGGGTCTATCCGCTGCTCTATCGCTGAGAGTCGGCGCGGTAGGAGCGAGCTCTGCTCGCGAACGCCTTGGCGGCTGCCGATGTTCGCAAGCGGGCTCGCTCCTACGTAGGGTGCGCCGCGCGCACCGACGCACAACCCGTTACATCACCTTTTGCGGCGTGCCCACAAGGCCCAGCCCAGCAGCCCGACGCACAGCACCACCAGCGGCCAGGCGCGCCAGCGCAGGTAGGGCGTCAGCCCCTGCATCGGCTGCACGTCGCCATACAGGACGGCCTGCTGGAACTGCGGAATCTGCGCCGTGATGCGGCCCTGCGGGTCTATCAGCGCGGTGACCCCGTTGTTGGTGGCGCGGATCATCCAGCGGCCCGATTCCAGGGCGCGCATCTGCGCCATCTGCAGGTGCTGCAGGGGGCCGATGGAGGTGCCGAACCAGGTGTCGTTGCTCACCGTCAGCAGCAGGTCGCTGCGCGTGGCCAGGTCGGCGGCGAACTCCGGGTAGACCACCTCGTAGCAGATGAACGGCGCGATGCGCAGGCCCTTGGCCTGCAGCGGCGGCTGGTCGGCCGGGCCGCGGGCGAAGTCGGACATGGGCAGGTCGAAGAAGGCGATCAGGCCGCGCAGCATGTCCTGCAGCGGCACGTATTCGCCGAACGGCACCAGGCGCTGCTTCAGGTAGGTGCCTTCGCCCCAGCCGGTGACGGTGATCGCGTTGTAGTAGCGCTTCTCGCCGCGCTCGTTGGCCTGCCGCACCGGCACGCCGGTGATCAGCGCGGCGTCGCGGTCGGCGGCGACCCGGCCCATCACGCTCAGGTAGCCCTCGGCGAATTCCTTGAGGACCGGCACGGCGGTCTCCGGCCAGACGATCAGGTCGGCCGGTCGGCTGCTCAGGGTCATGTCGCGGTACAGGGCCAGCTGGGCGTCCAGCTGCGCCGGGTCCCACTTGAGGTTCTGCTCCACGTTACCCTGCAGCGCGGCGACCTTCAGTGGTTCGCCACTGGCTGCGGTCCAGGCGTGGCCGGAGAGGCCGAGGCCGACGAGCCACGGCGCCAGCAGCAGGGCCGTGCCGGCAGCGAGCCGCACCTTGTTGTGGCGCAGGCGCGCCAGGTTGATCAGCAGCGCCGCGCTCAGCGCCAGCACCAGAGACAGCAGCCACACCCCGCCGATGGGCGCCAGGCCGGCCAGCGGGCCGTGCAACTGGCTATAGCCGACGTAGAGCCAGGGGAAGCCGGTGAGGAACCAGCCGCGGAACGCTTCCTGGGCCAGCCACAGGGCGGCGAAGGCCAGGGCGTCGGCGATCGGCGAGTCGTTGCGACGCAGCCAGCGCACCCAGATCCAGCCGGTCAGGGCGAACAGCAGGGCGAGCCCGGCGCAGAAGCCGAAGGTCAGGAAACCGGCCAGGGCCGGTGAGGCGGCGCCATAGTCGTGGATGCTGACGTAGACCCAACTGGTGCCGCTGAGGAACAGGCCGAGCCCGTAGAGCCAGCCGCGCAGCAGAGCCTGGCGCGGCGACAGCCCGCGCATGCCGAGGTAGAACAGGGCGATGGCGACGATGGCCAGCGGCCAGATATCGAGGGGAGCCAGGGCCAGGGTGGTGCAGGCGCCGCCGGCGATGGCCAGCAGGTTGCCCGGCCAGCCGGGTTGAGTGATCCAGCGCATCGTGCGTCCTTGATCGGGAAATCAGGCGGGCAAGGGTACTGGAAGGGCGGGAGGGCCGGAAGCGGGAGGCTGCGTGGGAGCGACCGGGCGGCATCCGGTTGGCCGCGATCTTCGCGGGTGCCCTGTGGGAGCGGACTTGTCCGCGAAGCCTTCTATGGCTCCATTCGCGGCCAAGGCCGCTCCCACAGAGGGGCCGCTCCCACAGGAGGAGGGCGCCCCAGCGCCCTCTAGCGCTCCAGCGGGGTCAGGCGCAGCAGGTGCACCCGGCGGCTGTCGGCGTTGAGCACGCGGAAGCGGAATTCGCCGATTTCGGTCACCTCGTTGCGCTTGGGCAGGTGGCCGAAGGCGTTCATCACCAAGCCGCCGACGGTGTCGAACTCGCTGTCGGGGAACTCGCTGTCGAAGGCCTCGTTGAAGGCGTCGATCGGGGTCAGGGCCTTGACCAGGAAGTCGCCGGACGGCAGCGGCTTGATGTAGCTGTCCTCCTCGACGTCGTGCTCGTCCTCGATGTCGCCGACGATCTGCTCCAGCACGTCCTCGATGGTCACCAGGCCGGCCACGCCGCCGTATTCGTCGATGACCACCGCCATGTGGTTGTGGTTGGCGCGGAACTCGCGCAGCAGCACGTTGAGGCGCTTGGACTCCGGCACGAAGGTGGCGGGGCGCAGCAGGTCCTTGATGTTGAACGGCTTGTCCCGGTCCAGGATCAGCGGCAGCAGGTCCTTGGCCAGGAGGATGCCGATCACCTCGTCGAGGCTCTCGCCGATCACCGGGTAGCGCGAGTGGGCGGAGTCGACGATGGCGGGCAGGAACTCGGCCGGCGTGTTGCAGGCCTTGATGCTGACCATCTGCGAGCGCGGCACCATGATGTCGCGCACCTGCAGGTCGGCGACCTGGATGGCGCCTTCGACGATGGTCAGGGCCTCGCTGTCGAGCAGCTTGTTCTGGTGGGCTTCGCGCAGGACTTCCAGCAGTTCCTGGCGGTTTCTCGGCTCATGAGCAAAAGCCTGGGTCAGCTTGTTGAACCATGACTTCTGCTCGTTGCTCGATCGGTCTTCGCTCATGATGAGTCTCGGTGTCTTCCTATTCTTGTTCGGCGTACGGGTCGGGATGACCCAGTTCGGCCAGCAATTCTCGTTCCAGCGCCTCCATCTCCTCGGCTTCCTCGTCTTCGAGGTGGTCGTAGCCGAGCAGGTGCAGGCAACCGTGGATGACCAGGTGGGCCCAGTGGGCCTCGGCGGTCTTGCCCTGTTCGCGGGCCTCGCGCTCGACCACCGGCACGCAGATCACCAGGTCGCCGAGCAGCGGGATGTCGAGGATGCCCTCCGGCACCTCGGCGGGGAAGGACAGCACGTTGGTGGCGTAGTCCTTGTGCCGCCAGGTGTGGTTCAGCTCGCGGCCTTCCAGCTCATCGACCAGGCGGATGGTCAGCTCGGAGTCGGCCGTGCGCTGGCGCAGCGCCAGCTCGCACCAGCGGCGCAGCTGCGCTTCGCTGGGCAGGTCGGTGGCGCTGGAGGCGTTCTGCAGGTCCAGTTCAAGCATCGCGCGGGTTGTCCCTGGCCGGCTGGCGCTCCTCAAAGCGCTCGTAGGCCTCGACGATGCGCTGCACCAGCGGGTGGCGCACCACGTCCTTGGGCTTGAAGTGGGTGAAGCTGATGCCCGGTACGTCCTTCAGCACTTCCATCACGTGGCTGAGGCCGGACTTGGTGCCGCGCGGCAGGTCGACCTGGGTGATGTCGCCGGTGATCACGGCAGTGGAGCCGAAGCCGATACGAGTGAGGAACATCTTCATCTGCTCGAGGGTGGTGTTCTGACTCTCGTCGAGGATGATGAAGCTGTTGTTAAGGGTGCGCCCGCGCATGTAGGCCAGCGGGGCGATCTCGATCACCTGCTTCTCGATCAGCTTGGCCACGGTCTCGAAGCCGAGCATCTCGTACAGCGCGTCGTACAGCGGGCGCAGGTAGGGGTCGATCTTCTGCGCCAGATCGCCGGGCAGGAAGCCGAGCTTCTCGCCCGCTTCGACCGCCGGACGCACCAGCAGGATGCGTCGCACCTGCTCGCGCTCCAGGGCGTCCACCGCGCAGGCCACCGCCAGGTAGGTCTTGCCGGTGCCGGCCGGGCCGATGCCGAAGTTGATGTCGTTGTCGAGGATCGACTTGACGTAGCGCTGCTGGTTGGCGCCGCGCGGCTTGATCACGCCCTTCTTGGTGCGCAGGGCCACGCCGGCGTCGGCCTTGCCGCTGTCCAGCGCTTCCAGACCGGACTCCTGCAGGTACAGGTGGACCATCTCCGGCGACAGCTCGGCGCTCTTGGTCTCGCGGTACAGGCGGCGCAGCAGGTTCTCGGCGGACTGGGTGTGCTTGCTAGGGCCGACCAGTTCGAACTGGTTGCCGCGGTTGCGGATCTCGATGGACAGGCGTTGCTCGATCAGGCGCAGGTGCTCGTCGAATTGCCCGCAGAGATTGGCGAAGCGGTGAGCTTCGAAGGGTTCGAGGATGAAGCGATGCGGTTCTATGGGTGCGTTCAATGTGGTCTGTTGGCCGCCATTCGGCTGGGGGTGGTTGGCGAAGGATAACCCCACGCGCTCCGGGGTGAAAGTTCGGGCGGCGGGGTTGGCATTGGCCATTGGTCGATCAGTTGAGCTGGATCAGGCTGCCGCGCAGGGAGTGGGGCAGGGCACCGTCGATGTGCACGTCGACGAACTGGCCGATCAGCGCCGGGTTGTCCGAGCGGAAGTTGACGATGCGGTTGTTCTCGGTGCGGCCCTGGAGCATGCCCGGGTCCTTCTTCGAATAGTCGCTGACCAGAATGCGCTGGATGCTGCCGGTCATCTTGTGGCTGATCTCGTAGCCCTGCTGGTGGATGCGGCTCTGCAGGATCTGCAGGCGCCGCTTCTTCACCTCGTCCGGGGTGTCGTCCACCAGGTCGGCGGCCGGGGTGCCAGGGCGCGAGCTGTAGATGAAGGAGAAGGAGAAGTCGAAGCCGACGTCCTCGATCAGCTTCATGGTCTGCTCGAAGTCCTTCTCGGTCTCGCCGGGGAAGCCGACGATGAAGTCCGAGCTGATGCAGATGTCCGGCACCGCGGCCTTCAGCCGGCGGATGCGCGACTTGTATTCCAGCGCGGTGTGGTTGCGCTTCATCGCCGCCAGCACGCGGTCCGAGCCGGACTGCACGGGCAGGTGGAGGAATTTGACCAGCTGCGGGATGTCGGCGTGGGCCTGGATGATGGCGTCGGAGAACTCCAGCGGGTGGCTGGTGGTGTAGCGGATGCGCTCGATGCCGTCGATGGTCGCCACCGCGTAGAGCAGGTCGGCGAAGTCGCTGCCGTCGTGGCGGTAGCCATTGACGTTCTGGCCGAGCAGGGTGACTTCCTTGACGCCCTTCTCCGCGAGCTGGGTGATCTCCAGCAGCACGTCGCCCAGCGGGCGGCTGACTTCCTCGCCGCGGGTGTAGGGCACCACGCAGAAGGTGCAGTACTTGCTGCAGCCTTCCATCACCGAGACGAAGGCGCTGGGGCCGTCGACGCGCGGTTCGGGCAGGCGGTCGAACTTCTCGATCTCGGGGAAGCTGATGTCGACCTGGGCCTTCCTGGTGCTGCGCGCGGCGTCGATCATCTCCGGCAGGCGGTGCAGGGTCTGCGGGCCGAACACCACGTCGACGTAGGGCGCGCGGTCGCGGATGGCGGCGCCCTCCTGGCTGGCCACGCAGCCACCGACGCCGATCACCAGGTTCGGATTCTCCAGCTTCAGCTCGCGCCACATGCCCAGTTTGGAGAACACCTTTTCCTGGGCTTTTTCGCGGATCGAGCAGGTATTGAGCAGGATCACGTCGGCTTCCGCCGGGTTTTCCGTGACTTCAAGAGCCTGGTGTTCGCCCAGCAGGTCGACCATGCGCGAGCTGTCGTACTCGTTCATCTGGCAACCGTGGGTCTCGATATAAAGCTTCTTGGCCATCAGCGTGCATCGGGTGGTTCGAATGGACCGCGCATTATAGGGGGCGACCGACGAGCTTCCTAGCGTTGCCTGTCCGCACGCTGGTAAGATTCGCGCCCCCCGATTTCCAGCGGTCCTCTATCCTCCTTCTATGAGCAAGCGCGAACCCATCTACAAGGTGATCTTCCTGAACCAGGGCCAGGTGTACGAGATGTACGCCAAGCAGATCTACCAGAGCGACCTGTGGGGCTTCCTGGAGGTGGAGGAGTTCGTCTTCGGCGAGCGCACCCAGGTGGTCGTCGACCCCAGCGAGGAAAAGCTCAAGGCCCAGTTCGAGGGTGTGGTGCGCAGCTTCGTGCCGATGCACTCCATCGTGCGTATCGACGAGGTGGAGCGGCTGGGCACGCCGAAGATCAGCGAGGCCAGGGGCGGCGGCAACGTGATGCCGTTCCCCATGCCGATCCCCGAGAAGTAGGGGCCGGCTGGCCTCAGTTGGGCGCGAAGGCCGGCACCTGCGGGCTGATGCCGGTGCCCGGCGAGCCGGGCGTGGGATTGAAGCCCGAGGGGTCTCTGTTGTCGAGGTTCTGCAGCTCCAGCAGGTAGCTGCGGAAGATCTGCCCCAGCACCTGGCTGGCGGCCTGCAACTCTTCCCTGCCCATGCGCTCGGCCACTTGGTCGGCGCTGTCCATGGCTTCGTCTGAGCCGTTCACCGCCGCCATCTTCAGCACGATATAGGCCTGCACGTTGTTGGCCTGCACGCCCTCGCCACGGAAGAACATGGTGCCCAGGCGCAGCTGGGCCTGGGCGTTGCCCTGCAGCGAGGACTGCTCGAACCAGTGCATGGCCTGGGGCAGGTCGCGCGGCACGCGCTGGCCTTCGTAATAGAGTTCGCCGAGTTCGTACTGGGCCTGGGCATCGCCCTGGCGGGCGACTTCCTGGCAGGCTTCCACGGCCTGGGGCAGGTCTTCGGGGGCGGTGTTCAGCGAGCAGGGGCCCATGGCCGGCACCAGCAGCGAGTTGTCGCCCGCCTGGGCCAGCAGTGGGGAAACGAGCAGCAGGCAGCCCATGAAGAGCTTGCGGCCGGTGCATGTCATGAATCGGAACGCCTCGCGGAACGGTCGGGCCTCGTGCCCTGCCGGCGAAACGCGCCGGCCGTCACATTATGTATAAGCCGGAGCGTCGTTACAAAGCCTTTGCCGGATTCGGCCGGATGGCCTGCGGCCAGGCGCGATGCTGGCCGGATGCCCTCAGGCGAGCCTGGCGAAGGCCCGCTCCGCGGCGGCGAAGGTGATTTCCAGTTCCCGGTCGCCGTGGGCGATGGAGGTGAAGCCGGCCTCGAAGGCGCTCGGCGCCAGGTACACGCCGCCTTCCAGCATCAGGTGGAAGAACCGCTTGAAGCGCTCGGCATCGCTGCCCATCACGTCGCCGAAGGTGATGATGTCGTCGGCGCCGCTGAAGTACAGGCCGAACATGGCGCCGGCCTGGGTGGTGACGAAGGGCACGCCGGCGGCATCGGCGCGTTCCTGCAGGCCGGCCAGCATGCGGCTGGTGAAGTCGGTCAGCTCGGCGTGGAAGCCCGGGCGGCTGATCAGCTTGAGGGTGGTCAGGCCGGCGACCATCGCCAGCGGGTTGCCCGACAGGGTGCCGGCCTGGTAGACCGGGCCGAGCGGGGCGACGCATTCCATGATCGCGCGCTTGCCGCCGAAGCAGCCGACCGGCATGCCGCCACCGACGACCTTGCCGAAGGTCGACAGGTCCGGGGTGACGCCGTAGTGGGCCTGGGCGCCGCCGAGGGCGACGCGGAAGCCGGTCATCACCTCGTCGAAGATCAGCACCACGCCGTGCTTGTCGCACTGCTCGCGCAGACCCTGGAGGAAGCCGGGCGCCGGCGGCACGCAGTTCATGTTGCCGGCCACCGGCTCGACGATGATGCAGGCCACGGTCTTGCCGACCTCGGCCAGGGTCTGCTCGACGGCGGCCAGGTCGTTGTAGGGCAGGGTCAGGGTGTGCTTGGCGAAGTCCGCCGGCACCCCGGCCGAACTGGGCACGCCCTGGGTCAGCAGGCCGGAGCCGGCCTTGACCAGCAGGCTGTCGGAGTGGCCGTGGTAGCAGCCCTCGAACTTGATGATGGCGTCGCGCCCGGTATAGCCGCGGGCCAGGCGGATGGCGCTCATGGTCGCCTCGGTGCCGGAGCTGACCATGCGCACCAGCTCCATGGACGGCACGATGGAGCAGACCAGGTCGGCCATTTCCACTTCCAGCGCGGTCGGCGCGCCGTAGGACAGGCCGTGCTCCAGCTGCTTGCGCACCGCGTCGAGCACCTCGGGGTGGCCGTGGCCGAGGATCATCGGGCCCCAGGAGCCGACGTAGTCGACGTAGCGCTTGTCGTCCTCGTCGATCACGTAGGCGCCTTCGGCGTGCTTGAAGAACAGCGGGGTGCCGCCGACGCTGCGGAAGGCGCGCACCGGCGAGTTGACGCCGCCGGGGATGTGTTTCTGGGCGTTGGCGAACAGGGTTTCCGAACGGGACATGGCAGGTCTCTCTCGAATCAGCAATAGCGAATCAGGATGTGGCGAACAGCGCGCCGAAGGCGCGGGCGCGGGCCTCCACCTCGGCGGCGGAGGGCGCGGAGAACAGGGCGTGGATCACCGCCAGCAGGTCGGCGCCACGGCGGATCAGGTCCGCGCCGTTGTCCAGGCTGACACCACCGATGGCGGTGATCGGCAGGGCGAAGCGGGCGCGGGCCTGTTCCAGCAGTTCGGGGGTGGCGCTCGGCGCGCCGGGCTTGGTCTGCGACGTGAAGAAGCGGCCGAAGGCGATGTAGCTGGCGCCCTCGGAGGCCACCTTCGCGGCCAGCTCCAGGCTGGCGTGGCAGGTGCCGCCGATGACCGCGCGCGGACCGAGCAGGGCGCGGGCGGCGGCCAGGGAGCCGTCCTCCTGGCCCAGGTGCAGGCCGACGCCGAGGCGGGCGGCCAGTTCGGCGTCGTCGTTGATGATCAGGTCGGCACCGTGGCGGGCGCACAGCTCGGCCAGGGCCTCGGCCTCGCGCAGGCGGCAGGCGGCGTCGCCGGATTTGTCGCGGTACTGCAGCAGGCGCGCGCCACCTTTCAGTGCCGCTTCCACGTAGGGCAGCAGCCTGCCGTCCGCCAGCAGCTGGCTGTCGGTGATGGCGTAGAGGCCGCGCAGTGGCCGGCTCACGAACGGCGCCTCACTGGCAGAAGTCCAGTGGCAGGCGGCGCGGCACGAACTGGCCGCGCCCCGGCTGCTCGGCGTCGCGCAGGGTGCGCCAGGTGTAGTCGAGGGCCGAGCGCACGGCGCTGACCATTTCCTCGCCCAGGGCCAGGCGGCCGGCCAGGGTGCTGGCCAGGGTGCAGCCGGAGCCGTGGTAGCTGCCCGGCAGGCGCGCGCAGGTGAAGGTGTGGCGTTCGCCGCCACGCACGTAGAGGCGGTTGTGCACTTCGGCCTCTTCGCCGTGGCCGCCGGTGATCAGCAGGTTCCGGCAATAGGGGGAGAGCTTTTCGGCGCACTCGTCCGCGGTGCCCTCGGGCAGTTCGGCGAGGATGCGCGCCTCCGGCAGATTCGGCGTGGCCGCCGCGGCGATCGGCAGCAAGCGCTCGCGCATGGCGTAGCCGACGTCGTCCTTGCCCAGCGAGCCGCCGCCGCCGGCGCGCAGCACCGGGTCGCAGACCAGCGGCACGCCGGGCAGCGACTGCATGATCTCGACCACGGTGTCGACCATCTCCACCGAGCCGAGCATGCCCAGCTTGACGGCGGCCACCGGCAGGTCGGCGATGATGGCGCGGGCCTGGGCCAGCACCCAGTCGCGGTCGAGCACGCGGAAGTCGGAGACGTTGACGGTGTCCTGCACGGTCAGCGCGGTGACCGCCGGAGAGGCGTGGCAGCCCTGGGCGAGCAGGGCTTCGATGTCCGCCTGCAGGCCGGCACCACCGGAAGGGTCGTGGCCGGAGAGGCAGAGGACGACGGGACGGGAGTTGTGTCTGTTCATGGCCGGCGAGCTTACCACCTGGCGGCGAGGTGGCCCAATCGGCGGGGCGCGACATCTTGCTCCGGGGCGGCGGATTTTTCCCCGGGGCCCTGTGATAGAGTGCCGCCCATACCAATTAGAAGGGTTACGCGCGCCGCGCCAAGAGCCTGCTCACGATCAGCTGCGTTTCGGCTGAGTGGCGTTGAAAACGGCTTCGGAATGCTCGTTTACACCACGTAAACGCTGCTTCCTCAGCCATTTCGCCACCCGCTCGCAAGATCGTGAACAGGCTCCCGGGAGAAGAGGGCTCCGGGCGGCCACGCGAGACCCATGCGGGGCTGCATGCGTGTCTGCATTTTTCTCATCCTGTTCGCCTGGACCTGGCTGGCGCATGCCGTCTCGTTCGACGAGCGCACCCGCTACCTGGCGCTGGGCTCGGACATGCAGGTGTTCGAGGACGTGCGCGGCGACGCGAGCATCGAAGAGGTCGGCTCGGCGGCCCTGGACGCCGGCTTCCGCGACAACCCGGGGCCGGTGCTCAACGCTGGCTACTCGCGCTCGGTGTTCTGGCTGCGGGTCGATCTGACCTACGCGCCGACCGCCGCCTCCGGTCCCAAGGCATGGCTGCTGGAGCTGGCCTATCCGCCGCTCGACCACCTCGAGGTCTACCTGCCTGACGGTGCCGGCGGCTACCGGTTGATCGCGCGCACCGGGGACGCGCAGCCCTTCTCCAGCCGGCAGATCAAGCAGAACAACTACCTGTTCAACCTCGAACTGATTCCCGGGCAGACCCAGCGCGTGTACCTGCGCGCGCAGAGCCAGGGCTCGATGCAGCTGCCGCTGGGGCTGTGGTCGCCGGACGCCTTCATCGAGGCGCAGCCGGCGCGGATCTACACCCTCGGAATCATCTACGGCGTGCTGCTGGCGATGCTGATCTACAACCTGTTCATCTTCCTCGCCGTCCGCGACACCAGTTACCTCTACTACATCCTCTATATCGCCTCCTTCGGCCTGTACCAGGTGTCGGTCAACGGCGCCGGCGTGCAGTACTTCTGGCCGGACAACCCCTGGTGGGCCAACGCGGTCACGCCTTTCCTGATCGGCGCGGCGGCGCTGTTCGGCTGCCAGTTCGCCCGCAGCTTCCTGCAGACCCGGGCGCACAGCCCGTGGGTCGACCGCCTGCTGTGTCTGCTGATGGCGGTCGGCGCGCTGGTGATGGTGCTGGCCCTGACCAGCAGCTACGCCGTCGCCCTGCGCCTGGCCACCTCGCTGGCGCTGGCCTTCACCGTGGTGATCTTCAGCGCCGGTGTGCTGGCCTGGCTGCGCGGCATGCGCGTGGCGCGCTACTTCATCATCGCCTGGACGGCCTTCCTCGCCGGCGGGGTGATCAACACCCTGATGGTGCTGGGCTTCCTGCCCTATACCTTCTTCACCATGTACGCCAGCCAGTTCGGTTCGGCGCTGGAGGTGGGGCTGCTGTCCCTGGCCCTGGCGGACCGCATCAACGCGATGAAGGAGGAGCGCACGCGCATCCTCCAGGAGGCCGGGCGCGAACTGGAGTCGCTCAACCGCGAACTGGCCGACAGCAACCGGGTCAAGGACGAGTTCCTCGCCACCGTCACCCACGAGCTGCGCACGCCGATGAACGGCGTGATCGGCTCGCTGGAGCTGATGCAGACGGTGCGGCTCGACGTGGAGCTGGAGCAGTACCAGCGCACCGCCTCCAGTTCGGCGCGCGACATGATGCACATGGTCGACGACATCCTCGCCCTCACCGAGCTGCAGGCCGGCAAGCTCCACCTGCGGCGGGAGCCGTTCAGCCTGCGCGGCCTGGTCGACGGCCTGCGCGTGCAGTTCGCCGGCAGGGCGGAGGAGCGTGGGCTGGCCTTCGTGGTCGAGGTGGACGACAACCTGCCCGACACCCTGGAAGGCGATTCGGCCAGGCTGAGCCAGGCCGTGGGCTACCTGCTGGACAACGCCATCAAGTTCACCCACCAGGGCCAGGTCGCCCTGCGCATCGGCGCGGCCGGACCGCTGGCCGACAACGTACCGCTGCGCATCGAGGTGCGCGACACCGGCATTGGTTTCGTCGCCTCGGACGAGGCCGGCCTGTACCAGCGCTTCCACCAGCTGGACGGCTCCACCACCCGGCAGTACGGCGGGCTGGGCATCGGCCTGGCGATCTGCCGCCAGCTGGTCGACCTGCTCGGCGGCGACCTCCGGCACCAGTCGCAGCCGGGGCAGGGCAGTGTCTTCACCATCGCCGTTCCGCTCGACCTGCCGGCCCAGCGCCTGCCGGACATCGTGGCCGCCTCCCGGCGCGCCGCCGGTCCGCCGCAGCGCCGGCCCGAGCAATGCACCGTGCTGGTGGTCGAGGACAACGCGATCAACCAGTTGGTGACCCGCGGCATGCTGCTCAAGCTCGGCTACCGGGTGCGCACCGCCGACAACGGCGCCGAGGCCCTCGGCGTGGTGCGTGGCGAGCCGGTCGACGCGGTGCTGCTGGACTGCCAGATGCCGGTGATGGACGGCTTCGCCACCTGCCGCGCCCTGCGCAACCTGCCCGGCTGCGGCGAGATTCCGGTGCTGGCCATCACCGCCCACAGCCACAGCGGTGACCACGAGCGCTGCCTGGCGGCGGGCATGAGCGATTACCTGGTCAAGCCGGTGAAGTTCCTCGAACTCCAGGCCCTGCTGCACGACTGGGTGCTGTGCCGGGCGCCTTGAACCGCTAACCACAATGATCTAGCCATGTTTTGGCCGAATCGTCGTTTTCATCAAGAAGTGAATCGTGATTCACTGGGCTGAATTCATGAACACGGACTCAGCTCATGGCCTATCGCACCACCACCGCCCGCCTCGATCGCGCCCAGGAGCTACGCGAACGCATCCTCGTCTGCGCCCATGCCCGGGTCGCCGAGGGCGGCTTCGCCAGCCTCACCATGCAGGCCCTGGCCGAGGACGCGGGCATCGCCACCGGCAGCCTGTACCGCCACTTCAGCGGCAAGGGCGAGCTGGCGGCGGAAGTCTTCAGCAACGCCTGCCGCGTCGAGGTCGACGTGCTCGCCGAAATCCTCCGCGGCCCCGGCAGCGCGTCCAGACGCCTGGCCGCGGGCCTGGAGCAGTTCGCCGCCCGCGCCTGGCACAGCCGGCGCCTGGCCTTCGCGCTGATCGCCGAACCGGTTGAGCCGGAAGTCGACGAGCAGCGCCTGCTGTTCCGCGAATCCTACGCCGAGCTGTTCGTCGACCTGCTGGAGGAGGGCGTGCGCACCGGCGAATTCCGCGTCACCCAAGTGAACCTGGTGGCCGCCTGCCTGGTGGGCGCCATCGCCGAGGCCCTGGTCGGCCCGCTGTCCCCACCGGCCCGCGCGGCCCGCGACGCCGGCCTGCCGTCGGCGGACCTGGCCACCGTCAGCCAAGCCCTGATTACCTTCTGCCTGCGCGCCGTCGGCGCCCCGGAGTCCTGAGCATGTCCCTGCAGTCACTCGCCGAAACCCACGAAGTGTTCAACCAGGTGCCGTCGCTGGACGGCGCCAACCTGTACCGCACCGACCTGCCGCTGCAGGAGTGGATTCGCCGCTACGGCGGCGGCTGGGCGGAGGACCGCCTGGACACCTACGGTGCCCTGGCCGGCGGCCCGCTGATGCAGGCCGGCTTCCTGGCCAACGAGCACAAGCCGGAGTTCAAGAGCCACGACCGCTACGGCAACCGCATCGACCTGGTGGAGTTCCATCCGGCCTACCACGAGCTGATGCGCACCGCCGTCGAGCATGGCCTGCCGTCGCTGCCCTGGGTGGACCCGCGCGCCGGCGCCCACGTCGCCCGCGCCGGCCTCACCTACCTGCACAGCCAGGCCGAGGCCGCCAGCGGCTGCCCGCTGACCATGACCTTCGCCGCCGTGCCGGCGCTCAGGCTGCAGCCGAACGTCGCCGAGCAGTGGCTGCCGAAGGTCCTCGCCACCCAGTACGACCCGCGCAACGTGCCGATGGAGCAGAAGGCCGGCGTCACCATCGGCATGGCGATGACCGAGAAGCAGGGCGGCACCGACGTGCGCGCCAACACCACCCGCGCCTATCCCGTGGGTGTCGGCGGCCCGGGCGAGGCCTACGAACTGGTCGGCCACAAGTGGTTCTGCTCGGCGCCCATGTGCGACGCCTTCCTGACCCTGGCCTACACCGACAAGGGCCTGTCCTGCTTCCTGCTGCCGCGCCACCGCCCGGATGGCACGCGCAACCAGTTCTACGTGCAGCGCCTGAAGAACAAGCTGGGCAACTGGGCCAACGCCTCCAGCGAGGTGGAATACCGCGGCGCCTTCGCCTGGATGCTCGGCGAAGAGGGCAGGGGCGTGCCGACCATCATCGAGATGGTGTCCATGACCCGCTTCGACTGCATGGTCGGCTCCAGCAGCCTGATGCGCCAGGCGCTGACCCAGGCCGCGCACCACTGCGCCCACCGCAAGGTCGGCGGCAAGCTGCTGGCCGACCAGCCGCTGATGCAGAACGTGCTGGCCGACCTGGCCCTGGAGAGCGAGGCCGCGCTGGCCCTGTGTATGCGCATGGGCCGCGCCCTCGACCACCAGCACGACGAGCAGGAGGACAAGTTCGCCCGCCTGGTCACCGCCATCGGCAAGTACTGGATCTGCAAGCGCGCGCCGGAAATGGTCTACGAGGCCAGCGAATGCATGGGCGGCGCCGGCTACGTCGAGGAGACCATCATGCCGCGGCTGTACCGCGAGGCGCCGGTCAACTCGATCTGGGAAGGCTCGGGCAACGTGCAGTGCCTGGACGTGCTGCGCGCCCTGTCCAAGGAGCCGGGCGTGCTCGACGCGCTGTTCGTCGAGCTGGGCGATGGTCACGGCGACGCGCGCCTGAAGGCGCACATCCAGCAGCTCAGGAACGACTTCGCCGACACCGCCGACATCCAGTTCCGCGCCCGCCAGCTCACCGAGGATGTGGCCGTGGCCCTGCAGGCCAAGCTGCTGCTGGAGGCCGGCAACAGCGTGGTGAGCGATGCCTTCATCGCCAGTCGCCTGACCGGACGCGGCCGGGTCTACGGCACCCTGCCGCGCGGCGCGGACGTCGAGGCGCTGGTGGCCCGCAGCACCCCGCACCTGGCCTGAGAACCTGCTTGCGATTGCTGCGCGTCGGAAAACTGCGTTGAAAGTGGCTGCGGAATGCCCATTGACCTCAGTCAACTCCGCTTCCTTAGCCACTTTCGCCTTGTTTTCCTCTAGCTCGCAAGATCGTAAGCAGGCTCTAACCGCCCATTACTAGAACAAGAAAAGGACACCGCCATGCAGGCCCATCCGCACTACCGCGAGCTGGTCGAACACGGCTTCGCCGCCGCCAACTTCATCCAGGACCTGGGCATCCGCCTGGCCGACTGCGGCCCCGGCTGGGTCGAGGCGGAACTGGACATCCTGTCCCGCCACCTGCAGCAGAACGGCTTCATCCACGCCGGCGTGCAGACCACCCTGGCCGACCACGCCGCCGGCGCCGCGGCCGCCACCCTGGTGGCCGACGGCCAGACGGTGCTGACCCTGGAGTTCAAGGTCAACCTGCTGCGCCCGGCGCGCAGCGAACGCCTGCTGTGCCGCGCCGAAGTGCTCAAGGCCGGCCGCCAGGCCACCGTGGTCGAGGCCGAGGTGTTCGGCTACGAGAACGGCGAGCGTCGGCTCTACAGCAAGGCTTCCGTGACCATGGCCGTGGTGGCGATGCTCTGAGGGGACGTACAGTTCGCGACCGGTAAGGCTAAGTGCGTCCACGCCAGTCATACCCAGCATCTGCCCAGCCAGTTGTGCGTGCTGGATGAAGTGAGCCAATCCCGATTGACCACAGGCTCTTCTTGCTGACACTGCAGCAGTTAACGCCGCTGTTCAGTTGTATGGCGATGTCCGTTTGGTGTGATGGCGCTGTGCGACTATTCTGATTCTGCTTTTCGTTATTCTTGAGCGACTTTGCTGTTGAAGCAGGATGCATAAACGATGAAGGAGCACCACGGCAGCCGCTTCTTCGCGCATTCCACTGCGCGAGAGGATTGCAGCGACTGGCAGCCACTGGCCGAGCACCTGCAGGCCGTTGCCCACCTGGCGGGAGAGAAGGCGGCTATTTTCGGTGGTAGCGAGCTGGCCGCGCTGGCCGGCTTGTTGCACGACCTGGGCAAGTACACCGAGGAGTTCCAGCGGCGCATCGCGGGCGATGCCATCCGCGTCGATCATGCCACCCGCGGGGCCATGCTGGCGGTGGAGCGCTACGGGGCGCTCGGCCAGTTGCTGGCCTATGGCATCGCCGGCCACCATGCGGGCCTGGCCAATGGTCGCGAGGCTGGCGAGCGCACGGCCCTCGGCGATCGTCTCAAGGGGCTCGATCTGCCAAGGCTGCTGGAGGCCTGGCAGGCGGAAATCGAACTGCCCGAGCGCCTGCAGCCGCCACCGCTCAAGCCGCGCCCGGAGCGCGGTTTCTTTCAGCTGGCCTTTCTCGGGCGGATGCTGTTCTCCTGCCTAGTCGATGCGGACTACCTGGATACCGAAGCCTTCTACGAGCGTATCGAGGGACGACAATCCCTGCGTGAGCAGTCACGGCCGTCCCTGGTCGAGCTGCGAGAGGCTCTCGACCGGCATCTGGCGGCATTCAAGGGCGATACGCCGGTCAATCGCCTGCGCGGGGAGATACTGGCCGGTGTGCGTGGCAAGGCGAGTGAGCAACCCGGGCTGTTTGCCCTGACGGTGCCCACGGGCGGCGGCAAGACCCTGGCCTCCCTGGCTTTCGCCCTGGATCACGCGCTGGCCCACGGTCTGCGCCGGATCATCTACGTGATCCCCTTCACCAGTATCGTCGAGCAGAACGCGGCCGTGTTCCGCCGGGCCCTGGGCGAGTTCGGCGAGCAGGCGGTGCTGGAGCATCACAGTGCGTTTGTCGACGACCGGGGCAAGAGCCTGGAAGCGAAGCGCAAGCTGAGCCTGGCGATGGAAAACTGGGATGCGCCGATCGTGGTGACCACGGCGGTGCAATTCTTCGAGAGTCTGTTCGCAGACCGGCCGTCCAAGTGTCGCAAGCTGCACAACATTGCCGGCAGCGTGGTGATTCTGGACGAGGCGCAGACCCTGCCGCTCAAGCTGCTGCGGCCCTGTGTCGCGGCTATCGACGAGCTGGCGCTCAACTACCGTTGTAGCCCCGTGCTCTGCACCGCCACCCAGCCGGCCCTGCAGGCGCCGGATTTCTCTGGTGGGTTGCAGGGCGTGCGTGAGCTGGCGCCCGAGCCGCAGCGGTTGTTCCGGGAGCTGGAGCGGGTGTGGGTGCGGTCACTGGGCGTGCTCGACGATGCGGCCCTGACCGCACAGATAGCCCGTCGCGAGCAGGTGTTGTGCATCGTCAATAACAGGCGACATGCCCGGGCGCTCTACGAGTCGCTTGCCGATTTGCCCGGCGCCCGCCATCTCACCACCCTGATGTGCGCCAGGCACCGCAGCCAGGTGCTGGCCGAGGTTCGCCAACTATTGCTGGCAGGCGAGCCCTGTCGCCTGGTGGCCACTTCGCTGATCGAGGCCGGGGTGGACGTCGACTTCCCCGTGGTACTGCGCGCCGAGGCTGGGCTGGACTCCATCGCCCAGGCCGCGGGGCGCTGCAACCGCGAAGGCCGGCGGCCACTGGCCGAGAGCGAGGTACTGGTGTTCGCCACGGCCAATCCCGACTGGGCTCCACCCGAAGAACTCAGGCAATTTGCCCAGGCCGCCCGCGAAGTGATGCGCCTGCACCCGGACGATTGCCTGTCCATGGCGGCTATCGAGCGCTATTTCCGCCTGCTCTACTGGCAGAAAGGTGCGGCTGAGTTGGACGCCGGCAACCTGCTCGGTCTGATCGAGAACGGCCGGCTCGACGGCCTGCCCTACGAGACCCTGGCCAGCAGGTTCCGCATGATCGACAGCCTGCAACTGCCGGTGATTGTCCCTTTCGATGACGAGGCCAGAGCCGCCCTGCGTGAGCTGGCATTCGCCGATGGCTGCGCCGCCATCGCCCGTCGCCTGCAACCTTACCTGGTGCAGTTGCCGCGCCAGGGCTATCAGGCACTGCTGGAGGCTGGCGCGATCCAGCCGGTAGCCGGCGAGCGCTATGGCGAGCAGTTTATGGCGCTGGTCAACCCTGATCTGTATCACCAACGGTTCGGCCTGCACTGGGATAATCCAGCTTTTGTTAGCAGTGAGCGGCTATGTTGGTAGTCGAGGCGTGTAGCAGCGGCTCGGCTTGGATGATGTGAAAAGGAGGGCCGATGGCCTACGGAATTCGCTTGATGGTCTGGGGCGAGCGCGCCTGCTTCACCCGTCCGGAAATGAAGGTTGAGCGCGTCTCCTACGATGTGATCACCCCGTCGGCCGCGCGCGGCATCCTCGAGGCCATCCACTGGAAACCGGCGATTCGCTGGGTGGTGGATCGCATCCAGATACTCAGACCAATCCGCTTCGAGTCCATCCGGCGCAACGAGGTCGGCGGCAAGCTGTCCGCCGCCAGTGTGGGCAAGGCGATGAAGGCCGGGCGTACCGATGGCCTGGTGAGTCTGGTCGAGGAGGATCGCCAGCAGCGCGCCACCACCCTGCTGCGCGATGTCGCCTACGTCATCGAGGCGCATTTCGAGCTGACCGACCGGGCCGGCGCCGACGATACGGTGGGCAAGCACCTGGATATCTTCAATCGCCGCGCGCGCAAGGGGCAGTGTTTCCATGCACCCTGCCTGGGCGTGCGCGAGTTCCCGGCCAGCTTCCGGTTGCTGGAGGAGGGCAGTGCGGAGCCGGTAGCCGATGCCTCCCTGCGCGGCGAGCGCGATCTGGGCTGGATGCTGCATGACATCGACTTCGCCGACGGCACGACCCCGTACTTCTTCCGTGCCCTGATGCACGACGGACTGATCGAGGTGCCGGCGTTCAGGGCGGAGGAGGTCAAGGCATGATCCTCTCGGCCCTCAACGACTATTACCAGCGCCTGCTGGAGCGGGACGAGACGGGAATCTCGCCCTTCGGCTACAGCCAGGAGAAGATCAGCTACGCCCTGCTGTTGTCCGCGCAAGGGGAGTTGCTGGACGTGCAGGACATTCGCTCGCTTTCCGACAAGAAGCCGCAGCCCAGGAGCCTAAGCGTCCCGCAGCCGGAGAAACGCACTTCGGGTATCAAGTCCAACGTGCTCTGGGACAAGACCAGCTATGTGCTGGGCGTGAGTGCCAAGGGCGGCGAGCGCACCTTGCAGGAGCACGAAGCCTTCAAGGCGCTGCACCGGCAGATACTGGCCGGGGAAAGCGACCCTGCCCTGCAGGCCTTGCTCAGGTTCATCGAACGTTGGCAGCCGGAGCAGTTCCAGCCGCCGCTGTTCAGCGAAGACATGCTCGACAGCAACCTGGTGTTCCGCCTGGACGGCCTGCAACGCTACTTGCATGAGACCCCGGCGGCGCAGGCGGTGCGTGCCCGACTATTGGCCGATGGCGACAGCCGCGAGGGGCTGTGCCTGGTCAGCGGCCAGCGCCAGCCGCTGGCGCGCCTGCATCCAGCGGTCAAGGGCGTCAATGGCGCACAGAGTTCGGGAGCCTCCATTGTCTCTTTCAACCTCGATGCCTTTTCCTCCTACGGCA
The DNA here is from genome assembly GCF_019655855.1 of Pseudomonas paralcaligenes. GTDB lineage: Bacteria > Pseudomonadota > Gammaproteobacteria > Pseudomonadales > Pseudomonadaceae > Aquipseudomonas > Aquipseudomonas paralcaligenes. The sequence goes on from NZ_BPFX01000003.1 coordinate 398,813, forward strand.
AGAGTCAGGGCGAGAATGCGCCGGTCTCCGAACAGGCCGCCTTCGCCTACACCACGGTGCTCAACCATTTGTTGCGGCGCGACGAGCACAACCGCCAACGGCTGCAGATCGGCGATGCCAGTGTGGTGTTCTGGGCACAGGCCGCCACTCCCGCGCAGGCGGTCGCCGCCGAGGCGACCTTCTGGAGCTTGCTGGAGCCACCCGCCGACGATGGCCAGGAAGCGGAAAAGCTGCGTGGTGTGCTGGATACCGTGGCCAAGGGCAGGCCCTTGCAAGCACTCGACCCGCAACTCGAGGAGGGCACCCGCATGTTTGTGCTGGGGCTGGCGCCCAATGCCTCGCGGCTGTCCATCCGCTTCTGGGAAACGGGTAGCCTGGATACGTTCGCCAAGCGTCTGAGCGAGCATTTTCGAGACTTGCACATCCAGCCCTTGCCGTGGCGGCGTGCGCCATCGGTCAAGTATCTCCTGCTGCAGACTGCGCCTGATCGCAGTGGCAAGAAGAAGGATGAAGACGTACCCCCGCAACTGGCCGGTGAAATGACCCGAGCCATCCTCACCGGCAGCCGCTATCCGCGCAGCCTGCTGGCGACCCTGATCATGCGCATGCGGGCCGACGGCGACGTCTCCGGCATGCGCGTTGCGCTGTGCAAGGCCGTGCTCGCCCGCGAGGCGCGCTTGAGCGGCAAGACCCACCAAGAGGAGCTACCCATGAGTCTCGACAAGGACGCCAGCAACCCCGGTTATCGCCTGGGGCGGCTGTTCGCCGTACTGGAAAGCATCCAGCGCGCTGCCCTGGGCGACAAGGTCAATGCCACCATCCGCGATCGCTACTATGGCGCCGCTTCCGCCACCCCGGCCACGGTCTTCCCGATGCTGCTGCGCAACACCCAGAACCACCTGGCCAAGTTGCGCAAGGACAAGCCTGGCCTTGCAGTGAACCTGGAACGCGATATCGGCGAAATCATCGGCGGCATGCCGAGCCAGTTCCCGCGCAGCCTGCGCCTGGAAGACCAGGGCCGTTTCGCCATCGGCTACTACCAGCAGCGCTTCACCCGCGACCCCCATTCCACCGAGCCTGCCGAGCAAGGAGCAGAAGAATGACCGCCATCGCCAATCGCTACGAGTTCGTCTACCTGTTCGATGTCAGCAACGGCAATCCCAACGGCGACCCAGATGCCGGCAACATGCCGCGCCTCGACCCGGAAACCAACCAGGGGCTGGTCACCGACGTTTGCCTCAAGCGCAAGATCCGCAACTACGTCAGCCTGGAACAGGAAGGCGCCCCCGGCTATGCCATCTACATGCAGGAAAAATCCGTGCTGAATAACCAGCACAAGCAGGCCTACGAGGCGCTCGGTATCGAGTCGGAGGCGAAGAAACTGCCCAAGGACGAAGCCAAGGCGCGCGAGCTGACCGCCTGGATGTGCAAGAACTTCTTCGATGTGCGCGCCTTCGGCGCGGTGATGACCACCGAGGTCAATGCCGGCCAGGTGCGGGGGCCGATCCAACTGGGGTTCGCCACCTCCATCGACCCGGTACTGCCGCTGGAGGTGTCCATCACCCGCATGGCGGTGACCAACGAAAGGGATCTGGAGAAGGAGCGCACCATGGGGCGCAAGCACATCGTGCCCTACGGCCTGTATCGCGCCCACGGTTTCATTTCCGCCAAGCTGGCCGAGCGCACCGGCTTTTCCGAGGACGATCTGGAGCTGCTGTGGCGTGCGCTGGGCAATATGTTCGAGCACGACCGCTCGGCGGCGCGTGGCGAGATGGCGGCGCGCAAGCTGATCGTCTTCAAGCACGAGCACGCCATGGGTAATGCTCCGGCTCACGTGCTGTTCGACAGCGTCAAGGTCGAGCGGGTGGAGGGGACGGCGGATACGCCGGCGCGCGGCTTCCAGGATTACCGCGTCAGCATCGATGCCGAAGCTCTGCCCCAGGGCGTCAGCGTGCGCGAGCACTTCTAGCCACGGGAGCGGGCGGCCATGGAAGACGACGATCTCATCCCCCTGTCCGCCCTGCAGCACTACCTCTACTGCCCGCGCCAGTGCGCGCTGATCCATGTCGAGCGGCTGTGGGCGGAGAACCGTCAGACCGCCGAAGGCCGGTTGCTTCACCAGCGCGCCGACCAGCCCCTGGTGGAGCAACGGCATGGTGTGCGTAGCGTTACCGCCATGCCCCTGCTCAACCTGGAACTGGGCATCACGGGTGTGGCCGATATGGTCGAGTTCCGTATTACTGACGATGGCGAGCGCGCCTACCCGGTGGAATACAAGCGCGGTCGGCCCAAGGCCCATCGCGCCGACGAGGTGCAGCTCTGCGCCCAGGCCCTGTGCCTGGAGACGATGCTCGGCAAGCCGCTGGCGGAGGGCGCGCTGTTCTATGGGAAGACCCGGCGGCGCAAGGTCGTCCCCTTCGACGACGAACTACGCCGGCTGACCCTGCAGGTCATCCAGGCGACGCGCGAGCTGTTGGCCGCAGGACGCACGCCCTTGGCCGAGTACCAGGCCAAGCGTTGCGACGCCTGTTCGCTGATCGACCTGTGCCAGCCCAGGTTGCTCGAACGCAGCGCCAGCGTCGAAAGCTGGCTACGCCTGCAATTCAAGGAGGAGTGAGAGATGCGGCGACAGCTCAATACCCTGTACGTCACCACCGAGGGTGCCTGGCTGAGGAAGGATGGCGCCAATATCGTCATGGAGGTGGAGAGTGAAATCCGTGGGCGCCTGCCGGCCCATATGCTCGAAAGCCTGGTGTGCATCGGCCGTGTGCTGGTATCGCCGCCGCTGCTGGGATACTGCGCGGAGCAGGGCATCAGCGTCTGCTACCTGTCGCCCAACGGCAAGTTTCTGGCCCGCGTGGAAGGGCCGGTGTCCGGCAATGTCCTGCTGCGCCGCGAGCAGTATCGGCGCAGCGATGACCCACCCGGCTGTGCGGCGCTGGTGCGCAATCTGTTGCTGGGCAAGGTGCATAACCAGCGGGCTGTGTTGGGGCGGGCTCTGCGCGACCATGGCGAGGCCTTGTCCGAGGAGGCGCGAGCGGCTCTGGCACACAGCCACAAACGCTTGCGGCGAATTGCCGACAGGTTGCTCGAGGCGCATGGGCTGGAGCTGCTCAGAGGGCTGGAGGGTGAGGCCGCCCAGGCCTATTTCGGCGTGTTCGATCATCTGATCCGTATCGACAACCCGGCGCTGCGTTTCGCCGGGCGCAGTCGCCGGCCGCCTCTGGACGCGGTCAATGCACTGTTGTCCTTTCTCTACACATTGCTGACTCACGACTGCCGTTCGGCGTTGGAAACCGTGGGGCTTGACCCGGCTGTCGGCTTCCTGCACCGCGACCGTCCCGGCCGACCCAGCCTGGCATTGGATCTGGTCGAGGAGTTCCGTCCCGTGCTGGCGGATCGCCTGGCGCTGTCCCTGATCAACCGCAAGCAATTGGGCGAACGCGACTTTCGCAGGTTGGACAATGGCGCCGTGCTACTCAAGGACGAGGCGCGCAAGACGTTGCTGACGGCCTACCAGGAGCGCAAGCGTGAGGAAATACAACACAGCTTTCTGGGGGAGAAGGTAACGCTCGGTCTGTTCCCCTATATCCAGGCGCAACTGCTTGCTCGCCACTTGCGTGGTGACCTGGAGGCTTATCCGCCATTTCTGTGGAAGTGAGGTGTGCGACATGATGGTTCTGGTCAGCTATGACGTCAGCACCCAGGATGCTGCGGGCGACAAGCGCCTGCGCCGCCTGGCCAAGGCCTGTCGCGACTATGGTCAGCGAGTGCAGTACTCGGTATTCGAGATCGAAGTGGATGCCGCGCAATGGGCATTCCTCAAGCACCGGCTGTGCAACCTGATCGACCCGGAACAGGACAGTCTGCGCTTCTACTACCTGGGCAAGAACTGGCAGCATCGTGTGGAGCACGTTGGCGCCAAGGCTGTGCTCGACCTCAATGGCCCGCTGATTCTATAGCGCCGCCGCGAACCTGAAGTGGCCGGCTAAATCCCGGGCGGTTCGCAATTCTCTAACATCCTGATTTATCTGAATCTCTCCTGAGTGCGGGGAAGGTCGGCGCTTGTGTTTTGCCAAAATCGATCCCTTTCGCCGGAGCGAAGGATTTTGCGCTTATTGAACAACGAGTTATAAGGGGACAGTCGCACCCCGCAGGGGTGCGTGGATTGAAACGCTGATCCTGAAGCCCCCGCCGCCCCCCAGTGTGGGGTCGCACCCCGCAGGGGTGCGTGGATTGAAACTACGCGTGGATTCAGTACTTCGACGTTGGCCTCCAGTCGCACCCCGCAGGGGTGCGTGGATTGAAACGTTGGCACGGCGCTTTACCCAGAGCCCGGGCAGCGTCGCACCCCGCAGGGGTGCGTGGATTGAAACTCGTCGCGCAGCACTGTGAACTGGCGTCCGGTCCAGTCGCACCCCGCAGGGGTGCGTGGATTGAAACCCTCGACCAACGCATAGCGCCGCAGCAAGCTGTTGTCGCACCCCGCAGGGGTGCGTGGATTGAAACGACATCGAGTCGCCGGAGAGCGACGGCTGGGCCGACGTCGCACCCCGCAGGGGTGCGTGGATTGAAACAGGTGACCTGGGCGTCCATCGTCGACGGGCCATCGTCGCACCCCGCAGGGGTGCGTGGATTGAAACACGCCTGAGAACCAGGACCTGATCGCGCTGCAGGTCGCACCCCGCAGGGGTGCGTGGATTGAAACGGTTATCGCCCGGGTGCCGTGCCCAGCCGAATGCTGTCGCACCCCGCAGGGGTGCGTGGATTGAAACGAGCGATGAGTGGTGCGAGATGTACCGGGCCATGCGTCGCACCCCGCAGGGGTGCGTGGATTGAAACCCGAACACGATCACCAACGGCATGGTGGTGCAGCTGTCGCACCCCGCAGGGGTGCGTGGATTGAAACTCGCGCACTACGTGGCCGCTGGCGGGAGGCTCGGTCGCACCCCGCAGGGGTGCGTGGATTGAAACTTCGGATTCTGGTGGCGGACAGGCTCCGGCCAGACGTCGCACCCCGCAGGGGTGCGTGGATTGAAACTGCTCAACGAGAACGGTCTGGCCTATGAAGGTCAGGTCGCACCCCGCAGGGGTGCGTGGATTGAAACATCATTTCTTCTAGCTCTTGATCTGGAATTCCAAAGTCGCACCCCGCAGGGGTGCGTGGATTGAAACCGTTCATTCCTCAGTCCCATAGGTTCACCACTTGGGTCGCACCCCGCAGGGGTGCGTGGATTGAAACCGTGTCGCCCTGGAAGGCGCAACCACCGACGGCGTCGCACCCCGCAGGGGTGCGTGGATTGAAACGCAACGATGCGTCGGGAGTAGTGGTGCTCCAGGAGTCGCACCCCGCAGGGGTGCGTGGATTGAAACGTCCCGAGATAAGCCATAGTGCATATTCTGGATAGTCGCACCCCGCAGGGGTGCGTGGATTGAAACGGTGGTAGCAGGGACAGGTCGAGGCCGCCACCTTGTCGCACCCCGCAGGGGTGCGTGGATTGAAACGCAATCTGCAACGAGGCCCCAATCTCGGCCACCGCGTCGCACCCCGCAGGGGTGCGTGGATTGAAACTTCCTGGCCCAGTTCGCGGAATACTTCGACACCCGTCGCACCCCGCAGGGGTGCGTGGATTGAAACTTAGATACAGGCATGCCTATTTACTCCACCAGTAAGTCGCACCCCGCAGGGGGGCGTGGATTGAAACAGCGCATCGCGAACGCAGCCATCAGGCACGCGCGTCGCACCCCGTAGGGGTGCGTGGATTGAAACACTGCTGATCGGTCTCGGCCTTCGGCAGTGCGACGGTCGCACCCCGCAGGGGTGCGTGGATTGAAACGTCAATATCATCTCGCAATCCCTGGTCGCCCTCGTCGCACCCCGCAGGGGTGCGTGGATTGAAACGCCGTGTTCGGCATGACTCGCGCCGCAGCGCTCGGTCGCACCCCGCAGGGGGGCGTGGATTGAAACTTCATGCCCGGGAGAAACGATGAAACCAGTAGTGCGTCGCACCCCGCATGAAACACCGAGACCCGCGAGGGCTTCGAGGTGGACGGTAGTCGTCGCACCCCGCAGGTGCGTGGATTGAAACTGCTCCGGTGTGTCCTTGATCTTGTTGTCACCGCCGTCGCACCCCGCAGGGGGGCGTGGATTGAAACATCGTGGAGGCGGGCAACTCGTTCGGCCTGCTCGGTCGCACCCCGCAGGGGTGCGTGGATTGAAACATGGGGATCCACATGGGCCTGTGCCGGGGGCCGAGTCGCACCCCGCAAGGGTGCGTGGATTGAAACTACGTCATCGAGCCTACCCTGGGCTATACCGTAGCGTCGCACCCCGCAGGGGGCGTGGATTGAAACCACTGGTCAGAGAGCATGTACTACATCGACTCCAGTCGCACCCCGTAGGGGTATGTGGATTGAAACTGGTTCCAGCTGGCGCGCTGGATCGACAGCACCAGTCGCACTCTGCAGGGTGCGTGGATTGAAACTTGTAGAGGGTCGGCGGGATGTTGATGGTGTGGGAGTCGGACCCCGCAGGTATGTGGATTCAAGTACCACAATTGAAAAATCTCAGTCACCCCGCGCCGACCGAGGCCGCTGCCGCCAGCCTTCGGAGTGCCCGTCTGCCAGGGTGGCATCACCGCCTCTGCCAGATCATCCGCCCCGTATTGCTCTCGGTGACCAGATAGGGCGCGCTGAAGTGGTAGCGGGCCGCGGGCTGGTAGCCGGCCGCACCGTTCAGTTGCACCAGCAGCAGGCCGTCGTCGCTGCGCCAGCGGCCGCTGTACTGCAGCTCGCCGGGGCGGTCGTAGCTCCATTCGCTGCCGCCGGCCACGGCGCGGCGCCATTGTTCGATGCTGCCGTCGGCGCGGATGCGCAGGGTGGTGACCGTGGTCATTGAGGCGAATTCGAGGCCCTGGCTGTTGATCATCTGTTCGTAGACCCAGGTGCCCACCAGGGCCGGGTCCTGGCCGGGAGCGGCCGGTGGGGGAGGCGGCCCGACCCGCTGGAACAGGGCTTCGCGCACCAGGGTTGCGCCGTTCTGCGGACTGCGCGCGGCCAGGCTGGCGGCGAGCATGCCGTCGGCGTAGTTGGCATTCATGTTGGCCAGGGGCTGGCCGGAGGCCGGGTCGCTGATCTGCGCCTGCAGGGCCTGGCCGTCGACGCGGCCGGTGAGCCTGAACCCGAGGCTTCCGTTCTCGATGTACTCGCCCTCGACCCGCTCACCCTGGCTGCGCAGGATCAGCTCGGCCGGCTGGCCGTCGAGGGTGGCCCGGTAGTGGCCGTCGAGTTCGCCGGCCAGGGCGTCGCCGGCGAGCAGCGCCAGCAGGAGCGGCAGGGCGTGGCGCATGGCGGTTTCCTCGGCGGGGGTGTGAGCTAAGCCTAGATCGGCCGCCGCGCTTGCGCCTTCGGCTGGCAGGCGCGGGGGGATCGGCGCAAGATAGAGCGCGTCATTCGCCAGGAAGCCGTTTCGTGACTGCCATGTCTCATTCCGATTTCGTCGTCGCCAGCACCGCCGAGGAGGCTGTCGACCGTCTCGCCGACCTGCACCGCCAGGCCACCGGTGCACTGAGCCTGGCGCTCAGGCAATACCTCAAGGAGCGCGTGCTGCCCGGCGAGGCCGAGCGTGCCCTGTTCCGCTACCCGGAGCTGCGCCTGACCTACCACTGGCAGGGCGAGGTGCCGAGCACCGTGCGCGCCTATGCCAAGGTCCAGGTGCCGGGCACCTACCGCGGCACCGTGACCCAGCCGGAGGCCTTCCGAGGCTACCTGCTGGACCAGCTGCGGCCGCTGATGGAGGACTTCTCGGTCACCGTCGAGGTCGGCCTCAGCCAGCAGAACATCCCCTATCCCTATGTGGTCGACCAGGGCGACGAGCTGTCCGGCTCGGGGGTGACCGCCGCCGAGCTGGCGCGGGTGTTCCCCAGCACCGACCTGTCCGCCGCCACCGACTCGGTGGCCGACGGCCTGTATGGCTGGGGCGACAGCAGCGACCTGCCGCTGGCGCTGTTCGACGCGGCGCGCACCGACTTCTCGCTCAAGCGCATCCAGCACTACACCGGCAGCGACTGGCGCCACGTGCAGCCGTGGATCCTGCTGACCAACTACCACCGCTACGTCGACCAGTTCATCCGCCATGGCCTGGAGCAGCTGCGCGAGAACCCGCGCTTCGTGCGCATGGTGCTGCCGGGCAACGTGATCATCGAGCGCGGCACCTCCGAGGAGGACGCCCAGGCGGTGGCCGACGCGGTGGTCTGGCACCGCTACCAGATGCCGGCCTACCACCTGATCGCCAGCGACGGCCACGGCATCACCCTGGTGAACATCGGCGTCGGCCCGTCCAACGCGAAGAACATCACCGACCACCTGGCCGTGCTGCGCCCTCACTGCTGGCTGATGATCGGCCACTGCGGCGGCCTGCGGCAGTCGCAGACCATCGGTGACTACGTGCTGGCCCACGCCTACATGCGCAGGGATGGAATACTGGACCGGGTGCTGCCGCCGCACATCCCGATCCCCGCCCTGGCGGAGGTGCAGCAGGCATTGCAGGAAGCGGCCGCCACCGTCACCGGCGACAAGGGCGAGACGCTCAAGCGGCGCCTGCGCACCGGCACCGTGCTGACCTACGACGACCGCAACTGGGAGCTGCACTGGGCCCACGAGCGGCCGCTGATCAACCTGGCCCGGGCCGTGGCGGTGGACATGGAGAGCGGCACCATCGCCGCCCAGGGCTATCGCCTGCGGGTGCCCTACGGCACCCTGCTATGCGTGTCGGACAAGCCGCTGCACAGCGAGATCAAACTGCCCGGCTCGGCCACCGGCTTCTACCAGCGGGCGGTCAGCCAGCATCTGTCGATCGGCATCGCCGCCCTCGACCTGCTGCGCTGCCAGCTCGACTCGCTGCACTCGCGCAAGCTGCGCAGCTTCGACGAGCCGCCGTTCCGCTGAGCAGGTTTTGCGCGGGTTTCACCCGCCCTACTTCGCGTAGGGCGGGTGAAACCCGCGTGGGTCAGGCCCCTTCGCGCAAACGCAGGTGCAGCAGGGGGAAGGGCTTGTCGGCGCCGTCCAGGGGTGAACGGCCGATCCGCTCGAAGCCCTGGGCGAGGTAGAAGGCCACGGCGCCGGGGTTCTGCTCGTTGACATCGACCAGGCGTGTGCCGTGGTGTGCGATGGCGTCGCGCAGCAGCGCCTTGCCGAAGCCCCTGCCATGGCAGTCCGGGTGGACGAAGAGCATTTCCAGGCGGTCCTCGGCGGTGCCGGAGAAGCCCTGCACAGTGCCGTCGCCGTCGCGCAGGCAGATCAGCCGGACCAGGTCGAAGTACTGTTCGCGCAGCATGCGCTTGTAGAACTGCAGGTCCTCTTCCGGCAGGAAGTGGTGGGTGGCGCGCACTGCCGCTTCCCACACCTCGACGAGGCGTGGGCGGTCGCTGGGCCGGGCGGGTTCGAGGCGAATACTCATCGCGGCATCATGTCCGGGGCACGTGGCGGTTGTCACTGGCTGGCGTCCAGCACCACGCGGTAGCGCGCCTTGCCGGCGCGCAGGTGGTCCAGGGCGGCGTTCACCTCGCTCATGGGGAAGTGCTCCACCTGCGGCAGGATCTGGTGGCGGGCGCAGAATTCGAGCAGGGTCGCCATGCTCGCCGGCGAGCCCACCGGGGAGCCCGACAGGCTCTTCTGTTGCGGGATCAGGCTGAACACGTGGGTCGGAATGGCGCTCGGCACGATGCCGACGAAGTGCAGCCGGCCCTTGCCGCGCAGGGTGGCGAGCAGGGCGTTCCAGTCCAGGTCGGCACTGGCGGTGACCAGCAGGAAGTCGAGGCTGCCGGCGATGGCCTTGAGCGCGTCCCGGTCGGTGGAGGCCACCACCTTGTGCGCGCCGAGGCGCCTGGCCTCGTCCTGTTTGCTCAGCGACGAGGTGAAGGCGGTGACCTCGCAGCCCCAGGAATTGAGGAAGCGCAGCGCCAGGTGGCCGAGGCCGCCGATGCCGACCACGCCGACCCGGTCGGTGGGCTTCACGTCGAATTCCAGCAGCGGCGAAAACACCGTGGAGCCGGCGCAGAACAGCGGGCCGACCAGCGCCGGGTCGAGCCCTTCCGGCAGCGGGATGGCCCAGGCCCAGTGCGCGCGCAGGCGATCGGCGAAGCCGCCGTGGCTGCCGACGATGGTCGGTTTCACCGCGCGGCACAGGTTGTGCGAGCCTTCCATGCAGGAGCCGCAGTGCATGCAGCTGCCCTTGTACCAGCCGATGCCGACCCGCTGGCCGAGCTTGAGGCCGCGCGCCTGCTCGCCGACCCGGACGACGGTGCCGACCACCTCGTGGCCGGGGATGAAGGGATAGCGGGCATTGCCCCACTCGTTGTCGATCATCGACTGGTCGGAGTGGCAGATGCCGCAGTACTCCACGGCCACCTCCACGTCCTCGGCGCCCAGCGGGCCCGGGTCGTAGCTGTGGCGTTGCAGTGGCGCGCCCGGCGCGGTGGCGGCCCAGCCGGTGAAGGTGGCGAGTTCGTTGCTCATGAGGTTCCCGATGCGCTGGTGAGATGGATGCAGAGTAGCCGGCCGGAGCGCCGAGCGGGGCATCATCAGCGCAGGTGATGATGCTCGGTTAAACTGGCGGCCCGATCAGCCCGCCGGATTTCGCATGTCGCGCCCACCCCGTTCCCCCGCTCCCCGCCGTCCCGCGTCGCGCCGGGTGGCCAAGGCGCCGCCGGCCGAGCCGCGGCTGATCCTGCTGAACAAGCCGTTCGACGTGCTCACCCAGTTCCAGGACGACCAGGGCCGCGCCACGCTCAAGGATTTCGTCGACGTGCCCGGCGTCTACCCGGCCGGGCGCCTCGACCGCGACAGCGAGGGCCTGCTGTTGCTGACCAACGATGGCCGCCTGCAGGCACGCATCGCCGATCCGAAGCACAAGCTGGCCAAGACCTATTGGGTGCAGGTGGAGGGCGAGCCGGACGAGGCCCAGCTGCGCCGGTTGCGCGACGGCGTGCAGCTCAACGACGGCCCGACCCTGCCGGCCGAGGCGCGGTTGCTGGAAGAACCGCAACTGTGGGAGCGCGATCCGCCGGTGCGCTTTCGCAAGAGCGTGCCGACCGCCTGGCTGGAGCTGGTGATCCGCGAGGGGCGCAATCGCCAGGTGCGGCGCATGACCGCCGCGGTCGGGCTGCCGACGCTCAGGCTGGTGCGGGTGCGCATCGGCCCCTGGGGCCTGGACGGCCTGCAGCCCGGCCAGTGGAAGGAAGTGCCGGCCCGGCTGGACTGATCAGTAGTACGACTTGATCACGTTGATGCCCTTCTGCAGCACATCGCGCCAGGCGGCGCGGATTTCCTCGCCGTACTCGCCGTCGTGCTCGGCGATGGTGCGCAGCAGCGCTTCCTGCCACAGGTCGTAGAGTTCCGGGCGGATGTCCAGGCGTCCCCGCGAGTGGCTTTCGCCGAGCGCGCGCAGCTTGGTGTCGGGCATGCCGCGGGCGTACATCACCAGGTTGAGGATGCCCTGGCGCAGCAGGGTCTTCTGCGCCGTCATGTCGGTGCTGGCGAACTTGTCGCGCACCTGCGGCGAACTGGCGAGGAAGTGCCGGTAGAAGTCGTCGAAGAAGGCGGGGCTTACACAGCAGCGCCCATAGCTCTGCATGACCAGATTGGTGAGGTTCATTTTTTCTCTGGGGAAGGCACGTAGGACGGGGCGATTGTAGTGACTTTGCAGTCCCGTTGTAACCTGACCCGTGTCTCAGGATTTCAATCCCGACCTCAGCCGTGGATGCCGCGCGCCATCTCGATGATGTAGGTGATCACGGGCTTGGCCAGGAAGGCGAACAGGCACAGGCCGAGGCCGAGGAACAGGATGGCGGTGCCGAGGCGGCCGGCCTTGGACTTCTTGGCCAGGTCCCAGATGATGAAGAACATGAACACGATCAGGCCGCCGACCAGGACGTACATCATCAGGGCTTCGAACTGTTCGGTTTCCATGGCGACCTCGCGAGGGGCTGCTGCGTTGCGGGGGCGCGATTATACGCGCTGGGCGACGCAGGTCGACCGCCACTGCGGCAATCAGCCGCGCAGGTGCTCCAGGGGCAGCTCGGTGCTGGCGAGCACCTGGTCCAGCACGAAGCTGGAGCGGACGCTGGTCACGCCCTCGATGCGGGTCAGCTGGCCGAGCAGGAATTTCTGGTAGTGGTCCATGTCCGGCACCACCACCTTGAGCTGGTAGTCGGCGTCCATCCCGGTCACCAGGCTGCATTCCAGCACCTCGGGGCACTGGCGGATCACCGACTGGAAGTGCTCGAAGCGCTCGGGGGTGTGGCGGTCCATGCCGATCAGGACGAAGGCGGTCAGCGACAGGCCGAGCTTCTTGCGGTCCAGCAGGGCCACCTGGCGGGCGATGTAGCCGTCGTCCTCCAGCTGCTTGACCCGCCGTGAGCAGGGCGAGGGCGAGAGGCCGATGCGTTCGGCCAGCTCCTGGTTGGAGATGCGCGCGTCGCGCTGCAGTTCGGCGAGGATGCGAAGGTCGTAGCGGTCCAGCTTGTTCATTGATCGGCTTCTTCGTTAATGGATTGCGCTGATCAATCTATCAGTGATTGTAAATTGCGCAAACGTCATGTTGATCAGCAATATTCGCAATCCTGTGTCTCCTGCCGCCCGGTAAGCTTTCCCTCAGTTTCATGGCCCGGACGTTATGTCCATCCGCAACGCCCAATCAGGTGTCGCGGCGCCGGCGGTCCTACCGGATCGTGCAGGCTCCCGGGTCCGCACCGCCCAACCAGGCGGGCGAAGAAGGCGGCGACACGATTGCCAGCGCCGGACAAGAAAAAGGGGAGGCTTCGGCCTCCCCTTTTTCTTTGGCTATGTCCTACGAAAAGTGCCTGCGCTCGGTGATGCTTCGTTAAAAACGGGTTCGGAATGCTCATTTACAGCTCGTAGACTCGCATGCGAGCCCAGTCCGCTTCCTCACCTGTTTTTGTGGGGGCGCCTAGCCCTCGCCTGACCTTCGCTCGACGACTTTTCGTACAGACCCTGGTTGGAATGGTGTAAGGCCCTGGCCCCTTCTGGATTCCCGCCTGCGCGGGAATGACGGTTCCGGCAGAAACGCCACCCCTACCTCGTCATCCCCGCGCAGGCGGGGACCCAGGGGCAGGCAACTGCAGCGTTCAGATAGCGGGGCTAGACCGCGCAACGCGCAGGGTGAGTCAGCCGCTTGCCGGCGTAGTCCACCGGCGGTGCCTCGGTCGATTGCGCTGGTGGGGTTTCTTATTGATATTGCAGGCAGGCCGTTTCCGCAGGGCGGCTGTGGCGTCTGCAACACGCAACGGGGACATGGCCTTTTTCCTTGCCGTTGCGGCAAGATCGCCCCATGCACTTCGACGACGAGACTCGGCGCCGCGCCGGCCTGCTGCTGTGGGCATTCGCCCTCGCGGGCGCCTGCTGGATGGCGCTGCGGGCCGGCGAGCGGCCGCCACCGCCGCAGACCCGCGAGGCCCGGGTGGAGGCCGCGTTCGTCGCCCTGGGGCACAACCCGCGGCAGGCGCCGCTGGTGCTGCTGGGCGATTCGATCACCGCCGGCCACGGCTGGAGTGCCGGCGAGGGCTGCCGGGCGCCGCTGAACCTGGCGGTGTCGGGCGCGCGCAGCGACGATCTGCTGCGCCACCTGCCGCTGGTGGAAGCCGCCGGCGCTGATCAGGCGCTGCTGATGATCGGCATCAACGACCTGCGCCACGGCGTGCCGCCCGCCACCTTGCTGGCCAACTACCGCGCCATCCTGGCCGGCCTGGAGCGGGCCGGGGTGGCGCCGGTGCTGCAGTCGACCCTGCGGGTCACGCCGCTGCACGCGGACCACCAGGCCATCAACCGGCAGGTGGACGAACTCAACCGCCACCTGCGCGAACTGGCGCAGCAGCACGGCTGGCGCTACCTGGACGTGCAGGCCGTGATCGGGCCGCGCGGCTATCGCGGCGACGGCCTGCACCTGACCGCCGAGGGCTACGGCGCCTGGCAGCGCCTGATCGGGCCGCTCATGCGCCGCCACCTGTGCCCCTCAGACGAGCCCGGCCAGGCGCAGCAGCCACCAGGCGAGGATCAGCATCTGCGCCAGCAGGCCGGCGAAGCGTAGCCAGACGAACAGCGCGCCGGTGCTGATCAGGTGCATCAGCGACTGGAACAGGCGCGCGCCGAGCAGCACCAAGGCCAGCGGATCGGTGATCGCCGTCTGCCCGGCGTGCATCGCATAGAGCAGAACGCCGAGCTGCAGCGGCAGGTTCTCCAGGCTGTTGGCATGGGCCCGCACCAGGCGCTGGGCGAAGCCGCCGGGGGTGTTGCTGCCGTCGGGGGCGAAGGCGTTCACCCGCATGCGCCCGCTCAGCACCAGCAGGCCGCGCTGGTTGATGATCAGGAACAGCAACAGCAGGGTCCAGGCGATCAGGCCGAGCAGGGCGATGGCAGAGGCGGAGAGGTTCATGGCGCGTCCTTGTTGTTGTGGTAGGGCGCCAGTCTAGATTTTCTAGAGTAAATGCTCTAGTTTTTGCCTGCGCGCTTTTGTCACGCGGCTGTCGCGGGGCCGCCGGGTGCGTTCCCGGGCCGGTGCCTGCAAGGGGTGGACGCCTTTTCGTGGCCCACCGGTCCGCCTGTGACCGGTTGTCGCAACCTATGGGAAGCGGAGGCCCCGGGTGGCAGTCTTGAGCGGCCGAACATTTTGCATACCTGCCCAAGGAGAAAGTCGATGTTGCGTAAATTCGTAGTCGCTTCCGCAATCGCTCTGGCCAGCCTGCCGGCGTTTGCCGCCGAGTGCGCCGTGGAAGTCAACTCCACCGACCAGATGACCTTCGAGACCAAGTCGATCGACGTCAGCAAGAGCTGCAAGACCTTCACCGTCACCCTCAAGCACACCGGCACCATGCCCAAGCAGGTGATGGGCCACAACTGGGTGCTGAGCAAGACCGCCGATGCCCAGGCCATCGCCACCGACGGCATTGCCGCCGGCGTCGACAACGACTACATCAAGGCCGGCGACGAGCGCGTGATCGCCCACACCAAGCTCATCGGCGGCGGCGAGACCGCGACCGTCAGCTTCGATGTCGCCAAGCTGGAAGCCGGCACCCCCTACGAGTTCTTCTGCTCCTTCCCCGGCCACATCGGCCTGATGAAGGGCGAACTCAAGCTGGTCGACTGATACACCCTCTGGCCCGGCGCTCGCCGGGCCTTCCCCGTGGTTTCGTGGTTCCCTCGTAGGGTGCGCCGTGCGCACCGATCCCCGAGGCAAGTGGTGCGCGCGGCGCACCCTACGAAATCTCCTGGGGCCGATTCCGGGCCCGTTCATTCGATGTCGTCAGGTCACCGGGTCCGCGTGGACCAGCACCTCGGTGCGCGGGAATTCGGCGCGGATCGCCTTTGCCACTTCCTCGCAGCGCTGGTGCGCCTCGCGCAGCGACAGCTCGCCGGGCAGCTCCAGGTGCAGCTGGACGAACCAGCGGGTGCCGGACACCCGGGTGCGCAGGTCGTGCACGCCGAGCACGCCCGGCACGGCGCGGGTCAGCGCCTGCATGCGCTCGGCGATGTCCGGCGTCAGCTCCTCGTCCATCAGCACGGCCACCGCCTCGCGCACGATGCCGATGGCGCTCCACAGGATATAGGCGGCGATGCCCAGGCCGAACACCGCGTCCAGCTGCTGCCAGCCGAACGCGGTCAACACCAGCGCGAGCAGGATGCCGCCGTTGAGCAGCAGGTCGGAGCGGTAGTGCAGCGAGTCCGCGCGGATCGCCGTGGAGCCGGTCACCCGCACGACGTGGCGCTGGAACAGCAGCAGGGCGACGGTCAGCGCCAGCGACAGCAGCATCACCGCGATGCCCAGCGCCGCGGCGCCGAGCGGTTCGGGATGGTGCAGCCGGTCCCAGGCCTGCAGTGCCACCAGCACGGCGCTGGCGCCGACGAACATGGCCTGGGCCAGGCCGGCCAGCGCTTCCGCCTTGCCGTGGCCGTAGCGGTGGTCGTCGTCCGCGGGACGCAGGGAATAGTGGACGGCGATCAGGTTGAGCAACGAGGCGGCGCCGTCCAGCAGCGAGTCGGTGAGGCCGGCCAGCAGGCTGACCGAGCCGCTCAGCCACCAGGCCACGGCCTTGGCACCGGCCAGCAGCAGGGCCGTGGCCAGCGCCGCCGCGGTGGCCTGGCGCAACAGGCGGGCGTGCCGCGGCGAGACGGTCATGGCCGTTGTGTAGGCCGGCGCGTGGCGCAGCGGGGCATCAGGCCTGCGGGCGCAGACCGTAGGCGGCCAGCTGCTCGACGCCGCCGCTGTGCTGGATCAGGCGCGGATCGTCCAGCGGCAGGTCGCGGCCGAGTTCACGGTGGAGGATGGCCTTGAGCTTGTGGGTGTCGACCTTGCCGTCCTCGCCGATGGCTTCGCGGAGCTTTTCCGGGGCCACCGAGTACTGGTCGTTGGGCAGGTAGATGGCGCCGGTGGCGAAGTCGATGCCGAAGGCGATCAGGCCGGGGATGACGTAGAACAGGATGCCGACGGCGTTCAGGCCGGCCACCAGCGGGTCGACACGGCCTTCGATCTGTCCGCGGCGGTCGGGGAAGAACAGGGTGCCGCAGGCGGCCACCTGGGTCAGCAGGGTCGCGGCGAGGACGCCGCCGATGATGCGAGAATGCTTGTGCATGGGCACCTCCAGAAAATGATGCGGCACTATATCAAGGCCGTCATTGCAGTTGGATGCCTGACGCGGCGTTCCGTTTGCCTCGCGTGAGTTGGCGGCCCGGCGTTCCGTATAATCCGCCGCCGAATCCGGAGAAACCATGACCCGCCTGCCCATCGACGAAGCCCTGCCGGCGCTGCGCGCCGCCCTGGCCGAACGCCACGAAGCCGTGCTGGAGGCGCCGCCCGGCGCCGGCAAGACCACCCGCGTGCCGCTGGCCCTGCTCGACGAACCGTGGCTGGCCGGGCAGCGCATCCTCATGCTCGAACCGCGCCGGCTGGCCGCCCGTGCCGCCGCCGAGCGCCTGGCCAGCGAGCTGGGCGAGCAGGTCGGCGAGACCGTCGGCTACCGCATCCGCCTGGACAGCAAGGTCGGCCCGGACACCCGCATCGAGGTGGTGACCGAGGGCATCCTTGCCCGCCGCCTGCAGGACGACCCGGCGCTGGATGGCGTCGGCCTGGTGATCTTCGACGAATTCCACGAGCGCAGCCTGGACGCCGACCTGGCGCTGGCCCTGACCCTCAACGGCCGCGAGCTGTTGCGCGACGAGCCGCCGCTCAAGGTGCTGCTGATGTCCGCCACCCTGGAGGGCGAGCGCCTGTCCGCGCTGCTGGGCGACGCGCCGGTGGTGTCCAGCCAGGGCCGCATGCACCCGGTGGAGACGCGCTGGGGGGCGCCCTCGCAGCCGGGCGAGCGGATCGAGCCGCGGGTGGTGCAGACCGTGCTGCAGGCCCTGGCCGACGAGCCCGGCAGCCTGCTGGTGTTCCTCCCCGGTCAGGCGGAGATCCGCCGGGTCCACGAGCAGTTGGAGGAGAGCCTGGGGAGCCGTCCGGACATCCTGCTCTGCCCGCTGCACGGCGAGCTGGAGTTGAACGCCCAGCGCGCCGCCATCGAGCCGGCGCCGGGTGGCCGGCGCAAGGTGGTGCTGGCTACCAATATCGCCGAGACCAGCCTGACCATCGACGGCGTGCGCGTGGTGGTGGACGCCGGCCTGGCGCGGGTGCCGCGTTTCGACCCGGCCAGTGGCATGACCCGCCTGGACACCCAGCGCATCTCCCGCGCCTCGGCCACCCAGCGCGCCGGCCGTGCCGGGCGCCTGGAGCCCGGCGTGTGCTACCGCCTGTGGTCGCAGAGCCAGCACGAGCAACTGGCGGCCTACGGTGCGGCGGAAATCCTCCAGGCCGACCTGGCCGGCCTGGCCCTGCAGCTGGCGCGCTGGGGCGTGCGCCCAGGCGAGCTGGCCTGGCTGGACGAACCGCCGGCCGCCGCCTTCGCCCAGGGCCGCGACCTGCTCGCGCGCCTCGGCGCGCTGGACGAGCGGGGCGCGCTGAGCACCCACGGCCAGGCCATGGCCGAGCTGCCGGCGCACCCGCGCATCGCCCACCTGCTGATGCGCGGCCAGGCTCTGGGGCTCGGCGCGCTGGCGGCCGACCTGGCGGCCCTGCTCGGCGAGCGCGACATCCTGCGCGGTGGCGGCGCCGACCTGCACGGCCGCATGGCGCTGCTCAGCGGCGAGGAGCGCGGCCAGCGCGGCGCGCGGGGCGGCGTGCAGCGCGCCCGCCAGCTGGCCCGGCAGTTCCGCGGCTACCTGCGCGGCAAGGCGAGCGAGGCGGTGGCCGACCCGGAGCACCCGCGCTGGCTCGGTGCGCTGCTGGCCTTCGCCTACCCGGACCGGGTCGCCCGCCAGCGCGGCAAGGGCGGTGGCGACTACCGCCTGGCCAACGGCCGGGCCGCGCTGTTCGCCGAGCCGGATGCACTGATGAAGCACGAATGGCTGGTGATCGCCGACCTCGGCAGCCGCCAGGGCCAGCGCGACGAGCGCATCTACCTGGCCGCTGATCTCGACCCGGCGCTGTTCGACTCGGTGCTGGCCGAGCAGGTGGCGCTGCGCGAGGAACTGGAGTGGGACGAGCGCGAGGGCGTGCTGCGCGCCGAGCGCCAGCGCCGGGTCGGTGAGCTGGTGCTGAGCCGCGAGCCGCTGGTCGACCTCGACGAGGGCGCTCGTGGCCGCGCGCTGCTCGGCATGGTGCGACGCAAGGGCCTGGAACTGCTGACGTGGACGCCCGAGCTGCGCCAGTGGCAGGCGCGGGTGGCGCTGTTGCGCCGCCTGGACCTGGAGCGGCAGGGCGACAGCGAATGGCCGGACCTGAGCGACGCCGCCCTGCTGGCCTCGCTGGAGGACTGGCTGCTGCCGTACTTGGGCAAGGTCAGCCGGCTCAGCCACTTCGCCAGTCTCGACCTGCCGGGCATCCTCGCCGGCCGGCTGCCCTGGCCGCTGCCCCAGCGCCTGGACGAGCTGGCGCCCAGGCACCTGCAGGTACCGTCCGGCTCGCGCATCGCCATCGACTACGCGGAGCACCCGCCGGTGCTGGCGGTGCGCCTGCAGGAACTGTTCGGCCTGGCCGAGACGCCGCGCATCGCCGGCGGGCGGCAGGGCGTGCTGCTGCACCTGCTGTCGCCGGCGCGGCGGCCGGTGCAGGTGACCCAGGACCTGGCCAGCTTCTGGGCCAACACCTACGCGGAAGTGAAGAAGGACCTCAAGGGCCGCTATCCCAAGCACTACTGGCCGGACGACCCGCTGATCGCCGAGCCGACCGCCAGGGCCAAGCCCCGCCGCTGAGCGGCGAGCGCCCGGCTCAATCCACCCGCAGGTCTTCCCCGGCCGCCTGCAGTTCTTCGTAGGCGCGGTCGAGCCTTTCCAGCAAGCGCTTGCCGCCGGGCCAGTGGCGCGAGGCGATCAACCTCGACTCGAAGCGCTGCAGCACGGTGTAGGGCAGGGGCGACAGGCCCAGCTCCTTGCGCACCTGCTCCACCGGGGCCTGGTAGTCGAGCAGGTAGTCGCCGCGCTTGCGCAGCAGCATGGCCAAGGCGGAGGCGTGGGTGCTGGTGCGGTGGGTACTGATGCCCATGTGCGGCGCTTCCAGCAGGTCGTTGATCTGCTTCCAGTAGCTGTAGCCGCCGATCACGATCACGTCCTTGCCGCGCAGGCCGTCGGGGAGTTCCGGCGGTGGCGTGTCGTGGCGGTAGTAGAGGGCCAGGCTGAAGTGGCCCAGCGCATGGCGGGCCTCGTGGGTGTGGCCGATCAGCTCCGACTTGCCGCCGGCGCCGGGCCAGAGCTGCACGCTGCCGTCCTGCAGTCCGGCGTACAGCCGCGCGCCCGGCAGCGAGCGGTACTCGCCGCGGTAGCCGGCGTGACGCAGCAGGCGCTCGGTCAGGGCGAGGACCGAGCCGCGCGGCTCGCCGTTCTCGTCGGTCCAGGTGTAGGGGGGGAATTCGTAGTAACCGACCGAGATGACCGGTTCGGTGGCCTCATTCTGGGCCAGGGCGCCGGCACAGCAGAGCCACGCCAGGAGGGCAGGAAGAAGGGTTCTGCGCATCGTTTACCGCCGCGCGACTCGAGGCCGTCTTGTTGTTTCGTCACGGCTTCGAGCATGGCGGCAGGCGCAGGCTTTGTCCAGCGTACACCTGTGCGCTCTTGCGCCTCGGCTCAGCCCTGCTGGGGCTCGACGTACAGCTCGTAGATCAGCTCCATGTCCCAGTAGGCGGCCTCGATCTTGTGCCCGTCCAGGTCGCGCACGAAGCAGCCGTAGTAGGGCTCGCCGTAGTGCGGGCGTGGCCCGGGCGGGCCGTCCGGGCTGGCGCCAGCGGCCAGGGCGGCCTCGTAGAAGGCGTGCACCGCCTGCTTGTCCTGGGCGACGAAGCCGAAGTGGGTGCCGTTGCCGACGTTCGCCGGCTGGCCGTCGATGGGCGCCTGCACCCAGAACTCCGGGTATTCGCGGCCCCAGGCCACGGCGCCGGGGTGTTCGAGGATGCGCTTGCAGCCCAGGGCGGGCATCACCTTGTCGTAGAAGGCCACGGCCTCGTCGAACCGGTTGGTGCCGATGGAGACGTGGGACAGGATGCTGGGGTTCTGCTCGGCCATCGTGTTTCCTCCCTGGAGTCGAAGTGCCAAGCCTAGCAGCTGCGCCGGTTTTTTCCCGGCTCAGCTGCTGTGGCTGTCCTCGGTGGGCCGAGGGCTGCACAGCATGAAGCAGCGGAACAGCACCACGCTGGAGAACAGCTGGAGGAAGCCGTTGATCACGTCGAGCAGCAGGCCGTCGATGGCGTCCGGCTGCTCGCCGAGCAGTTGCAGGGTCCAGTCGTCCAGCAGCCACAGCGGCACGATCACCAGCAGCACGCAGGCCAGCAGTGACCAGAAGTGGCCCACGCTCAGCGCGTAGCTCTCGCGCATGGCCTGCAGCGGCGACAGCCCGCGCAGCACCAGCAGGTATTCGGCGAAGGCCAGCTTGACCATCAGCCACAGCGCCAGCGGCAGGAACAGGGCGCCGCCGAGCATGATCAGAAGCGTGCTCAGGGCCGTCAGCACGGCGAGGGACGGCCACAGCGGCAGGCTGGCGGCCAGCAGGTTGATCAACGCGGGGCGCTGGCCCTGGCTGCGGGAGTCGAGGTAGAGGATCAGCGCCGCGCTGTACAGCGGATAGAAGAACAGCCCCACCAGCAGCTCGTAGGCCGGCGCGTGCGACGGCTCCACCATGGCCGAGACCAGGGCGCGCACCAGGCATTCGGCGGCGATCAGCGGCAGGCACAGCGGGGCGATGCGGGCCAGGTGGCGAGTGAAGAAGTAGAAGGAGTCACGCAGGATGCTGAGCGGGTTCATCGGCAGGTATCGCGGCAGTACGTCTGCCTCACTTTAGCCGATGGGCGGGGCGGGGAACATGCCCGGCGCCTGCGCACGCATTAATGTCCCCGGTTGCCGGGCGGCAGGTCATAATGGCGGCCTTTTCCATGCGAGCCCAGCCGTGCGCAGAATCGCCTTGTTCGCCGACGTGCAGAACCTCTACTACACCGTTCGCCAGATCCATCGTTGCCACTTCGACTACGCCGCGCTGTGGCGCCGGCTCTCCGCCGATGGCGAGATCGTCGAGGCGCGTGCCTACGCCATCGACCGTGGTGACGCCAGGCAGCAGCAGTTCCAGCAGATCCTCCGTGGCCTGGGCTTCCAGGTGATGCTCAAGCCCTACATCCAGCGCAGCGACGGCTCGGCCAAGGGCGACTGGGACGTGGGCATCGCCCTGGACGTGATGGAGGCGGCCGAGCGGGTGGACGAGATCGTCCTGGCCTCCGGCGACGGCGATTTCGACCTGCTGCTGGAGCGGGCGCGGACCCGCCACGGGGTGACCTGTACCGTGTACGGCGTGGACGGTCTCACCGCCCACTCCCTGATCCGCGCCGCCGACCGCTTCGTGCCGGTCGAAGGCTCCCTGCTGCTGAAGCACTAGCCGATGACGGAACGCATCGCCGTAATCGACTTCGAGACCACCGGCATGTCGCCGGCCCAGGGCGCGCGGCCGACCGAGGTCGGCGTGGCGATGATCGAGGGCGGGCGCATCGTCGCGCGCTACCAGAGCCTGATGAACGCCGGCGCCTGGGTGCCGCCGTTCATCGAGCAGCTCACCGGCATCAGCAATGCCATGGTCCGCCGTGCACCGCCGGTGGCCGAGGTGATGGCCGAGGTGGCCGGGTTCGTCGACGACGCGCCGCTGCTGGCACACAACGCGGCCTTCGACGCGAAGCTCTGGGATGCCGAACTGGGCCTGCTCGGTCGCCGCCGGGCGCGCGACTTCGCCTGCTCGCTGCTGCTCTCGCGGCGCCTGCTGCCGGAGGCGCCCAGCCACGCCCTGGGCAACCTCAACCGCTGGGCCGGGCTGCCCGACACCGGCCAGGCCCACCGCGCCCTGGCCGACGCCGAGATGGCGGCCAACCTGGCCCTGCACCTGCAGGCGCTGCTGTGGGAGCGCCACGACATCCGGGCGGACCACGCCTACCTGTGCGGCCTGCAGAAGCTTTCCGCGGCCAAGGTGCGGGCGCTGCTGCGCGCATCGGTGTAGAAGAGCAGGAGTCTCCCCTCTCTCCGTGGGAGAGGGGCCGGGGGTGAGGGTCTTCCAGGCCGCTCCGAGTTGCCTATGGCACCCTCACCCTACGCGGTCCGCCCCAACCCTCTCCCAAAGGGAGAGGGAGTCAGCTCTGTAGCGGCAGAGGAGCACCTGTGCGCACGGCGCACCCTACCCGGCGCCGGATGCGCAACGGGATTGTGCAGTTGACCCGAACGAAAACGCCCCGGCAGTGGCCGGGGCGTTTTCGGATCAGCCGCGCATCAGTGATGCTCGCGGGTGGCGCGGAATTTTACGTCGGGCCAGCGCTCTTCCATCAGGCTCAGGTTGACCCGAGTCGGGGCCAGGTAGGTGAGGTGTCCGCCGCCGTCCACGGCCAGGTTCTCGAAGGCCTTGTCGCTGAACTCCTTGAGCTTCTTCTCGTCGGCGCACTCGATCCAGCGGGCCGACCAGACGGTAATCGCCTCGTAGGCGCACTCGACCTTGTATTCCTCCTTGAGGCGGCTGGCGACCACGTCGAACTGCAGCACGCCCACGGCGCCGAGGATGATGTCGTTGTTGCGCTCGGGGAAGAACACCTGGGTGGCGCCTTCCTCGGCCAGTTCCTGCAGGCCCTGGCGCAACTGCTTGGACTTCAGCGGGTCCTTCAGGCGCACGCGGCGGAACAGTTCCGGGGCGAAGTGCGGGATGCCGGTGAAGCCCAGCACCTCGCCTTCGGTGAAGGTGTCGCCGATCTGGATGGTGCCGTGGTTGTGCAGGCCGATGATGTCGCCGGCGTAGGCCTCTTCCAGCTGCTCGCGCTCGCTGGAGAAGAAGGTCAGGGCGTCGGCGATCTTCAGGTCCTTCTTGATCCGCACGTGGCGCATCTTCATGCCCTTCTCGTACTTACCCGAGCAGATGCGCATGAAGGCGATGCGGTCGCGGTGCTTCGGGTCCATGTTCGCCTGGATCTTGAACACGAAGCCGGAGAACTTCTCCTCGGTCGGCTCGACCACCCGCTCGTGGGCGGCGCGCGACAGCGGCTTGGGCGCCCAGTCGACGATGCAGTCGAGCACCTGGTCGACGCCGAAGTTGCCCAGCGCGGTGCCGAAGAACACCGGGGTCATCTCGCCCTTGAGGAAGGCCGCCTGGTCGAACTCGTGGCAGGCACCCTGGACCAGTTCCAGTTCGTCGACGAAGCGCTCATAGAGGTCGCCCAGGTGGGCGCGGGCCTCGTCCGAGTCGAGCTTGTCGATGATCTTCTGCTCGGTGCGCTCGTGGCCGTGGCCCGGCGTGTAGACGATGATCTTGTCCTGGGCCAGGTGGTAGACGCCCTTGAAGTCCTTGTAGCAGCCGATCGGCCAGGTGATGGGTGCGGCCTTGATCTTCAGCACCGCCTCGATCTCGTCGAGCAGTTCGATGGGGTCGCGGATGTCCCGGTCCAGCTTGTTGATGAAGCTGACGATCGGCGTGTCGCGCAGGCGGCAGACTTCCATCAGGGCGATGGTGCGTGGTTCCACGCCCTTGCCGCCGTCGAGCACCATCAGCGCCGAGTCCACCGCCGTCAGGGTGCGGTAGGTGTCTTCCGAGAAGTCTTCGTGGCCGGGGGTGTCCAGCAGGTTGACCATGTGCGCCCGGTAGGGGAACTGCATCACCGAGGTGGTGATGGAGATGCCGCGCTGCTTCTCCATCTCCATCCAGTCGGAGGTGGCGTGACGGTCGGACTTGCGCGACTTCACCGTGCCGGCGACCTCGATCGCCTTGCCCATCAGCAGGAGCTTCTCGGTGATGGTGGTCTTACCGGCGTCGGGGTGGGAAATGATCGCGAACGTGCGGCGTTTGGCGACTTCGGCGGCCTGGGTGGTCATGGGTCTGTGCCTGCGGGAGAGCGGTGGCGGGCGCGGGGCGCCCGGAAAAGCGCGGGATTATAACGGCAACCGGCCCGCCAAGGCAGGCCGGGTGTCGCCGGCGCGGAAGCGGCCCTGTGGGAGAGCGGTGGGAGCGGCCTTGGCCGCGGTGGGGCCGGTGCGAGGTTTTCGCGGCCAAGGCCGCTCCCACATAGAGCAAAAGCACCGCATGGGGATGGCAGGTGGGGGCGGGCTAGCTCGGTGCCCCTTCGCCCCCAAGGCGCCAGCCCATATCTGAGCGGACCATCCCGGACGCTTCTTGAAGCCCCGTTTCATCGCCATCGCAGGGCGGCTGCGGACCCGAATAGCGGGTGGCAGGTGGCCTCCGTAGCATTTTGAGCCAGGCACCGCCGAGGGGGCGTTTGGGGTTCCGTCACGCTCAGCTAAGCAGCCCAGCCAACGCTAAATAACAAGAAAGGCAGATATGACAATGGCGATTTCCAGGTCCTCGCTCACAGGTGCTTGTCTGGCAGCATGTGTATTGTCCATGACCCACTCGGTGGGCGCACATGCGGTTCAGGCCAGGGACTACATCCCGTTGCCGGACGGCACGGCGGCAATGCAGTTCCTGCATACGTACGGTACCGGCAACGAGCTGTATTCGCGCGGCCACAAGGTGTCGGATGACTTCGACCTGAGCAGCAACATCAACGTGTTGCTACCGGTCTATTACTCGACCCTGTTCGGCATGCCGGCCGTCTATGAGGCCATCATTCCGTTTGGCCGCGCCAGCGCCAGTGGCGATGCCGTCGCCGCCGTCGATGCACAGTACAAGCGCAGCTCGGGGCTGGCGGACCCCAGTTTCCTGGTGGGGTTCTGGCCGATCCATGACGAGGCCTCGAAGACCTGGTTTGGCGTCAGTGGCTGGGTGACTGCGCCGCTGGGCGAATACGACGGGGACAATATCGTCAACCTGGGGCGCAATCAGTGGGCGTTCAAGGCCCAGGTGGGGCTGGTCAAGGGCTTCGGCGATTTCCGCGCCGAGGTGATCCCCTCGGTGGAGTTCTATTCGCGCAACAATGACCTCGGCGGGAACGGCGGCACCCTGAAGCGCAAACCGCTTTACGCCGTGGAAACCCATTTCAGCTATGACGTGAACCCATCGTTGCTGGTGTCTCTGGACGCGTTCCACTTCCGTGGCGGCGCGACCGAGGTGTCCGGGGTGACCTGGGATCGCCGCCTCGATTCCACGTCCGTGCAGCTGACCTCGCGTTTCGCCCTGGCCCCCAACCAGTTCCTGCACGTGCAATACCTGCAGGACGTTCGCGTCAAGGAAGGCCCGAAGATCGATAACCGTTTCAGCGTCCAGTTCACGCACGCCTTCTGACCCGGCCACCGGCCGCGGCAGGTGAAGAAACGTCACGATGTCATTGGGTGAAAACCGATCATGAAGAATTCCAGGCTACTCGTATTGGGCTTGCTGCTCGTGCTGCTGGGCAGTTTTGCCGCTTCGCGCCTCCAGTCGGGCAACGGCGCGATAGAGGTCGTCGATGTGGTAATCGCCGGCAAGAACGGCGCCCGCCTCAGCGCGCTGATGTTCATTCCCAAGGGTGTCAGCGATCGCGCGCCGGCACCGGCGGTGGTGATTGCCCACGGCTATGTGAACCAGAAGGAGGTCATGACCAATTTCAGCCTCGAGTTCGCCAGGCGGGGCTACGTGGTGCTGGCTCCCGACCTGTCCGGCCATGGCGGCTCGCAGGTCATTCCCGGGGACGGCAGCAGGGGCGTCGGCGATATGCTGCGCTATGTCCATGGCCTGCCATTCGTCGACCGCAACAACGTCGGCCTGCTCGGGCATTCCATGGGCGGCTGGTCGGTGATCACGGCGGCCATGGAGAATCGCGGGATGGCCAGGACCGTGGTGGTGGCGGGATCGTCCCAGGGCGGCCACGAGGCCGGGTTCATGCTCGGCGCGCCGACCATCCCGATGGATGCGGGCTTCAACTTCGGCGTCGAGTTCGGCAAGTACGACGAGTTCGTGGGGATCAACTACTTCGACCGCAAGAAGGCGGCCGACTTCGTCGACAGCCACTGGCTGAAGGGACCGTTCGGCACGGAGGAGCGGGTCGTGCTGGGCCGGGCCTATGGCGACTTCGCCAACGGCACGGGGCGCATCGCCACCCAGTCGGCCGAGACCCATGCGGGGGTGCACCAGTCCGGCACGGCCATCGCCAACGTCCTGCGCATGTTCCAGTTGTCTTCGCCGGCCCCGTTGGCAATGGACCCGATGGACCAGGTGTGGCCCTACAAGGAGGCCGCCAGCCTGGTGGCCTATGTCGGCCTGATCCTGTTCATGCTGGGCCTGCTGATCCGGCTGCTGGCGACGGCGCCGTTCGCGGCCATCGTCCAGCCGGCCAGCGCCAGGAAGGCGCAGTCGCCGTGGGTGTATGCCGTCTGCGTGACCCTCGTCATCACGGCAGTGGCCCTGCTGCTGGTGCCGCTGCAGATGTGGGCGATGCATCACCTGGGAGTCAGCGAGACCTTCCCCCTGATGTTCGCCAATACCTCGATCGTCTATTTCGGTGCGATCCAGGCGGGGTTCCTCGGCCTGTTCGTCCTCTGGCACTTCCTGGTCGGCCGCAAGCGTGGCGAGACATTGCTGAGCTACGGGCTGTCCACCCATCCCACGGTCATGGCGTTCAGTTGGCGCTACCTGGCCAGGGCGCTGGCGCTGGCGGCGATCACGGTGGCGGGCGGCTATGCGCTCCTGGCCTGGGTCTACGGCTTCTGGCACGTGGATGTGCGCTGGTGGATGCTGCTGATCAGGCCGATGGAGCCCCATCGCTTGGTCACCGCGCTCGTCTATGTCATCCCCTTCACTGCGATCTTCTTCGTCAACAACCTGCTGGCGTTCGGCTGGCTGCGCCTGAAGGATTTCGGCAGCGACCTGCGCAACAACCTGTTCTGGACGCTGGCGCTGTTCGGGGTGAATGCCCTGGGGGTGGTACTGGTCATCTCCGCGCAGATGGGTTCCCTGTATCTCACCGGCCAGCCCTACATCGGCGAGGTGGGCTACGACACCTTGATGGTCATCCTGGGCAACGGCTACCTGCCGCTGTTCGCCGTGACCAGCGTGGTGTCGACCTACTGCTACCGACGCACGGGCAATGTCTACACCGGCTCGCTGCTGTGCGGCCTGCTGGCCACCTGGATGATCGTCTGCTACCAGCCGTACTGAGGCACCGTGACAAGGCCGGTCCTGGCGACAGGGCCGGCCTTGTCGTTTCAGCGGCGCCGCTCAGGCGGCGTCGTGCCCGGACGGCAGGAAGATCCTCGCATGCATGCCCTTGCCGAACAGGCGGCTGGGCGGCAGGCCCCACATGGAGCAGAAATAGTTGCTGTAGTGGGGCAGGTCGGAGAATCCCGCGTTCAGTGCCGCATCCGTGAAGTTCTCGCCTCGCCCGATCGAGATCACGGACTCGTACATCCGGTGCCAGAGACGGAAGCGGCGAATGGGCACGCCCGTCTGCAGCTTGAACAGCTGCACCAGCCTGGGCACCGACAGTTCCGTCATCTCGGCCAGCGCCGCCACGGGCAGGTTCTCCTGAAAGCTCTGCCTGATGCGCGCGACCACGTGGGTGATACGCCCGTCGATGGCCGAGGCGGCATCGCCGTTCGC
Source organism: Pseudomonas paralcaligenes (assembly GCF_019655855.1). Classification (GTDB taxonomy): domain Bacteria; phylum Pseudomonadota; class Gammaproteobacteria; order Pseudomonadales; family Pseudomonadaceae; genus Aquipseudomonas; species Aquipseudomonas paralcaligenes. The sequence continues at coordinate 426,888 of NZ_BPFX01000003.1, forward strand.
GTAGCCGTATTCGAGCAGGCGATCCAGGCGCCGATAGGCATCGTCGGAGCCGGCCGGCTGGTTGTACAGGGAGCTGAACTGGTCCCTGAAGTCCGCTTCGTCGCGCAGCTCGATACCGACCCCCTCGGACTCGTCCCGCAGGCAGCCGCTGATGCGCAGGTAGTCCTCGCCCAGGACATCCAGGTGGCAGATGGCGACCACCTCGCTGCGGGCGTCGATCGTCACGCACAAGCCTGCCGGAATCACGAAGCTGTGGCAGCGCACGACGCGCTTGCCGGCGCTGAAGCAGATCGCGTCGCCCAGGCTGACCACCAGGGTGGCGGCGCCGTAGGCCACCTGGACCGGCGCGGGCAGCGGTCCGAGGAACAGGGTGCGCTTGCTCCAGGGATACATGAGCGCGTCTTTGAGGTGGCGATGATAGGCATGCATCTATGTTGACTGTCCTGGCGGAAGTGGTCGTGTCTGGAATGTACCCCACGTGGCTGGTGGCCAGTAGCCATCCGCGGCTGTTTTGCCGCCATCTGGGAGTGGATCATCAAAAATTACAATCTCTGTTTTTCCCCGCCGGGTAAGGTGGCGCCGCAAGGGCGATGGCGGTTGCCGCCGGCCGAACAACAAGAAGAACCATGCGGGTATTTTCATGACTTTCAGCCGTCCCCGGCCTGACCCCAGGTCGCGCCGCACGCCCCGGCAGCATCGTTCGATGATGACCGTCGACGCCATTCTGGAAGCCGCCGCCATCCTGTTCGCCCGCGATGGATTCGAGAAGACCAGCACCACCCGGATCGCCGAACTGGCGGGTGTCAGCGTCGGCTCGCTGTACGAGTATTTCTCCAACAAGGACGCCTTGCTGGCCTGCCTGATCAAGCGCCACTGTGACTGGATGCTGGAGCATGTCGCGCAGCGGCTGCGGGCATCGCAGGACTGCGAGGTGATGACCGCGCTGGCGGTTTTCGTCGACTCGATCCACGAAAGCTATGCGATGAACATTCCTCTGCAGCGGGTGCTGATCGAGCACCTGGGCAGGCTCAGCAAGCCGCATCACTTCGAGCGCGTCTCCGGCGCGCTGATCAGCGTGCTGGAAGCGCATCTGCATGCGTGCGGCCAGGAGGTGCCCCGGCCCGATGTGCGCCAGGCGCTGTATGTCGTCGAATGCATCGTCGAGTCGCTGATCCACCGTTCGATCCTGTTCGATCCGCACTTCTTCCACGACAAGCTCAGGGACGAACTGCTGACCGTGTCTGCCAACTGCCTCGGGCTGCCCGCGGAGCGGGACTGAACCGGTAGGGCCATCCCCGCGGCGCCGCCCATCGACGATGCCGCGTTTCAGACCTTCAGCTTGTCGACCTGGCCGTGCAGGCGGTGGGAGAGTTCGAGCAGCTCGGTGCAGGATTGGCGGGTCTGCTGCAGCGCGTCGACGCCGACGATGGTCGCATCGTGGATGCGGGTGATGCTGCGGTTGATCTCTTCGGCGGTGGCCGCCTGCTGCTCCGCCGCGCTGGCGATCTGCAGGGTCATCTGGTTGACGGTCGTCACCGAGTCGATGATCTGCTCCAGCGCCTGGCCGGCGCGGGCCGAATCCTGTACCGGCCGTTCCGCGGCGTCGACGTTGGCCGAGAGCTGCTCGGTCGCCCGGCGCGCGCCATGCTGCACGCGCTCGATGATTTCCTTGATCTCCAGGGTCGATGCCTGGGTGCGCATGGCCAGGGTGCGCACCTCGTCGGCCACCACGGCGAAGCCCCGGCCATGCTCGCCGGCCCTGGCCGCCTCGATGGCGGCATTGAGGGCCAGCAGGTTGGTCTGTTCGGCGATGGACGTGATGACATCCAGCACCCTCTCGACCCTGGCGGAGTCCCCCGCCAGTTGCTCGACGACGGAGGCGCTGCCGGCCAGGGCGCGGGTGAGGTCCTGGATCGAGCCGATCGTCGCCTTCACGACTTCGTGCCCATGGATGGCCTGCTGTTCGGCCGTCTGTGTGGCGGTGGCGGCCGTCGAGGTGTTCTGGGCCACCTCCTGCACCGTCGCCACCATCTGGCTCATGGCGGTCGCCAGGCTGTCCGTCTCGCCTTGCTGGTTCTCCATGCCCTGCCTGGCCTGGGACGTGATCGCCTCGAGCCTGTCGCTGGTCGCCGAGACGTGGTTGCTGGCCTCGGCCATGCCGCAGGTTATCTGGTGCGCGGCCTGCATCAGGTGGTTGAAGCTCTCGGACATTCGGGTCAGTTCGTCGTCACCCGTGACCGGCAGGCGCAGGCTCAGGTCGGTCACGCCCCGGGTGGCGCCCGCCAGCGCGCCCGCGGTGTCGGCCAGTGGCCGCACGATGCTGCTGGCGAACAGCCAGGCGAGGAGGCCGATGGCCGCCAGGGCCAGGCCGGCGGCGACGGCCGGGCCGACCAGCACCTGGTTGACGATGTCCCGGACGTCCTGCGGGTGGAGACCGCTGACCAGCACCCAGCCCCAGGGCGCGAACAGGCGGGCCTCCGAAACCTTGTGTTCGGCCACGGTCGAGCCCGGGCGCGGGAACGAATATTCGACGAGGGTGCTGCCGTGTGCCTTGACGCCGCTGATGATGTCACGGACGAACAGGCGGCCTTCGGCGTCCTTGAAGTCGAAGACCTCCCGGCCGTTCAGGTTGGGGGAGGTGGGGTGCATCACCACCACGTGATCGAGGTTGGTCACCCACAGGTAGTGGTCGCCCAGGTAGCGGATGGTGCCGATCACCTCGGCCGCCTGCTGCTGCGCCTCGGCGAGGTCTATCTGCCCGAGCCGGACCTGCCGCTCGTAGTGCTCCAGGATGTTGGAGGCGGTATTGAGCGCCGTCGCCACGCCCGCCATCTTTTCCTGGTACAGGCTCCGCTGCAGCACGCTGCTGAACCACAGGCTCAGGATCACCAGGAGCATGGCCATGGCGCTGACCAGCAGGGTCACTCGGGTACTGATGCGGAGGTTTCTCAGTGCTGACATCGGAGGCCTCTTTCTTGTTTTTGTTGATTGGCAGACCCCGTATCCCGGGTCTGCCCTTCGGCCGATTGCGGTTGGCACTGAAATTCTAGGAAGTCTCCCCCTGAGCCCGCTATTCGGATTGTGCCGGTGGCGGTGTGTGGCCCTTGTAGATGTGCTTGACCAGCGGCCCGATGGACAGGCCCTGCAGCAGGATCGACACCAGCACCACGATGTAGGTCAGGGTCAGCAGCAGGTCGCGCTCCGGGCCCAGCGGCAGGGACAGCGCCAGCGCCACCGAGACGCCGCCGCGCAGGCCGCCCCAGGCCAGGATGCGGATGGTGCCCAGCGGTGCCGGGTGGCCGAGCCGGCGCAGCAGGAAGATCGGCGGTGCCACGGTGACCAGGCGCGAGGCGAGCACGGCGGCGCCGAGCAGGCAGGCGGCGCCGATGTGCAGCCAGGAGAACGGCAACAGCAGCAGCTCCAGGCCGATCAGGGCGAACAGCAGGGCGTTGAGGATTTCGTCGATCAGCTCCCAGAACTTGTCGATGTAGCGCCGCGTCTCGTCGGACATGATGTGCTGGCGGCCGTAGTTGCCGATGATCAGGCCGGCCACCACCATGGCGATCGGGCCGGACACGTGCAGCGCCCTGGCCAGCGCCGCGCCGCCGAACACCAGGGCGATGGTCAGCATGACCTCCACCTGGTACTGATCGATGCCGCGCATCATCAGCAGGGTCGCGCCACCGATGGCCATGCCGAACAGCACGCCGCCGATGGCCTCCTTGGCGAACATCCAGCTCACCTCGCCGAAGGTCGGCGTGTGGCCGCTGAGCAGGATCGCCAGGAGGATGCTGAACACCACCACGGCGGTGCCGTCGTTGAACAGCGACTCGCCGACGATGGTGGTCGCCAGCGGCTTGGGCGCGCCGGCGGACTTGAGGATGCCCATCACCGCGATGGGGTCGGTCGGCGAGATCAGTGCGCCGAACAGCAGGCAGTAGAGCAGGGGAATCTGCCAGCCCATCAGGTCGAAGATGAACCAGGCCAGGCCGCCGATGATGGCGGTCGCCAGCAGCACGCCGAAGGTCGCCAGCAGGCCGATCGGCCACTTGTAGCTGCGCAGGTCGTTGAGGTTGACGTGCAGCGCGCCGGCGAACAGCAGGGCCGGCAGGAACCAGGTCATGAGGATTTCGGAGAAGTCGATGTCGCGGATGAGCCGCTGCATCTCCAGCTCCAGCACCGGGAAGCCGGCCAGGCTGACCACCTGCAGCAGGGCCGAGAAGACCAGCGCGGTGGCCATCACGCCGATGGTCGGGGGCAGCCTGATGAACCGGTAGTTCACGTAGGTGAGCAGGGTGGTCAGGCTGATGAAGGCGGCGACGAGGTTGAGCATCGGCGGGCTCCTGAAAAACGGGGCGGGCATCATCGCTTCCCGCACCCGCATCGGACAAGCCGAAACGCCCCGCGCCGGCCCGCCCGGCGGCCAGCCTGTGTGCCGGCTCACACTGCCCGGCCCCGCTGTGGCGGGGCAGGCGAGCCGGCGTGCGCCGCGGCCGTCAGCGCGTGCGCCGGGCCATCCAGCGCCGGTACTGGCGGGTGCGCGAGGCGTTGGCCAGCTGCTGCATGATCAGCGCGCGCAACGGCGACACCCCGGGATTGGGTGTCTTGTCCAGGCTGAGCTTGCGCAGCTGGAACTTGACCACCGCCATGTTGGCCAGGGACGCCAGGGTCTTGTTCTTCCAGGTGATGGGCGGCAGCTGCGGGGCGCTGTCCTTGCCCTGGCGCCAGTCGCGTGGCAGGTCCGGGTCGATGGCCAGGGCCGTGCCGATGCCGACCATGGCGACGCCGCTGTCGATCACCTGTTCGGCCACCGGCCGGCGGCGGATGCCGCCGGTGACCATCACCGGCATCGTCGCGACCCTCTGGATATCGCGGGCGAACTCCAGGAAGTAGGCCTCCCGCGCCAGGGTGCGGCCGTCGCGGGCCTCGCCCTGCATGGCCGGCGCCTCGTAGCTGCCGCCCGACAGCTCGACCAGGTCGACGCCCTGGCCATTGAGCAGCCGTACCACCTGCTCGGCGTCCTCGGCGCTGAAGCCGCCGCGCTGGAAATCCGCGGAGTTGAGCTTGACGGCCACCGAGAACCCGGGGGAAACCTCGGCCCGCACCGCCCTGACGATCTCCAGCAGCAGGCGCGCCCGGTTCTCCAGGGAGCCGCCCCACTCGTCCGTCCGCCGGTTGGTCAAGGGCGACAGGAACTGGCTCAGCAGGTAGCCGTGGGCCGCGTGGATCTCCACGCCGGTGAAGCCGGCCAGTTCGCCGAGCCGGGCGGTGCGGGCGAAGCGGCGGATCAACTCATGGATGACTTCCGGCGTCATCGCGTAGGGGGTGTTGAAGTGCTTCGACATCATGCCCAGGTCCAGCGGGATGGCCGAGGGCGCCCAGGTCTTCTGCCCGAGGTTGGCCTGCATCTGGCGCCCGGGATGGTTGATCTGCAGCCAGAACTGCGCGCCCCTGGAGCGGCCGATCCGGGCCCAGCGCTTGAACTTCTCCAGCTGCCGGTCATCTTCCAGCACCACGCCGCCGGGACCGGTCATGGCGCGGCCGTCGACCATCACGTTGCCGGTGATGATCAGGCCGGCGCCGCCATCGGCCCAGGCCTGGTACAGGCGCATCAGCTTCTCGGATGGCGCCTGGTCGTCGTCGGCCATGTTCTCTTCCATGGCGGCCTTGGCGATACGGTTCGGCATGCGCGAGCCGTTGGGGAGGGTTAACTCGTCGAAAACGCCCATGAAGCACTACCTCGTGTGATGGTGGTGCGACCTTAAGATTAAAGTTTACTTGAATGTCAAGGCCTTCTTCACGGCCCGGACGGCGGCATCCACGCGCCGGGGGCGTGCCTCACTCGATGCGCAGTTCGCCGGACCCGGGCAGGCTGGTCACCAGGTCGGGGCCCAGCAGCCTGGCCGGGGTGTATGCGCCGCCGGCCGGCCGCATCTGCATCAGGTAGCCGATCACCGCCAGCGCGCCGGTGACGGTCAGGCTGTAGACATTGACCGTGCGCAGCCGGGCCACCTTGCGCTCGCCACGGGCGTTGCGCGCCTCGCCCCAGACCCAGGTGCCCGACCCGGCGCGCTTGCCGTCGTCCGGCCCGGTGACCTTCCTGCCGATGCGGGCCTTCAGCTGCCGCTGTACCCAGGGCAGCCCCAGCAGCGGCCGGATCAGGTTGGCGAACCTGGCGCCGCGGATCATGCCCGGGGAGCCGGGCACGAACACCTCGATGTTGGGGATGCCGGTGGTGTGGTAGGCGGTGGAGACATCGCCCCACGGTATGGTCATGGCGGGCTTCTCGCCGTCGCCGAAGTCGATGCGGCGCACCCGGTAGGCCAGCGGCACCTGGACGATCCTGCCGTCGCGGCGCACCTTGCCGCCCTGCGCCAGCCCCTCGATGGAAGTCTTGGCGGTGCCGGGCGACATGCTGGAGCGGGTGTCGAAGCCCAGCGCCAGATGGGTCGCATCGGGCAGGGCGGCCTTGAGCGCGGCGGCCACGCAGTCGGTGGGGATCACGTCGAATCCCACGCCAGGGCAGATCACCACGCCGGCGGAGCGCGCAAGTTCGTTCAGCGTCTGGGCGTGCTCGAACACCGGGATCTCGCCGGTGATGTCCAGGTAATGGGCGCGGGCGCGCAGGCAGGCCTCCATCATCGGCGCCGCGGTGGCGGAGAAGGGGCCGGCGCAGTGCATCACCAGTTCGCAGCCCGCGAGCTGCGCGTCCAGCCGCGCCGCGTCGTCGAGGTCGAAGTGGCGCGCTTCGAGGCCGAGTTCGCCGGCCAGCGCCTCGACCTTGGCGCGGCTGCGGCCGGCCAGCACCGGCCGGTAGCCGCGCCGCACCGCTTCGCGGGCGATCAGCTCGCCGGTGTAGCCGTACGCGCCGTAGATCATCCAGTTCATCTGCTTTTCCATGGGAGGCTCCTGCATGGCCAAGGGCGTGCCGCTGCCCGCCCGGGTAGGTGCCGGACGGTAACCTTGAAGTTTGATTCAATGTCAATGGCGTCCCCGGAGCCGGCACGGGCGCTCCGGGTGCGTCGTTCCCGGTCGTTCATCGCTGACACGAATCGCAATGAATAAAGCCCCAGGCATACGCTTGACCTTGAAGTTCAGTTCAACGTTAGGGTGCGCGCAGCTGGCCTCTCACGGGTGTGCCAGGGCGACGCAGACAACCTGGTTTCTGCTCGCATATCAGCCATAGCGCAAGCGGAGACAGAGAATGAAACTCGGAAATATTGCGGTGATCACGGGCGTGCTGCTGAGTGCCTTTGCAGCCTCCTCATGGGCGGAAGGCTCCCTCGAGGCCGCCCAGCTCGACGGTAGGACCAACCTCGGCGGCCGTGAAGTGAGTGTGGTGGCGGGCGGGCTGTACGACCGCTATGAGTCGAACCCGCCGCTGTCGGTGATCGCCGCCGAGGCCCCGGACATCGACCTGAGCTGGTTCCGGGAACTGAAGAAGACCAAGGTCGACATGGGCTTCGAGTCGTATTCGCCCAACTTCTACTACAAGAACAACCGGGTGACGGCGGTGTTCACGGCGGACATCGACAGGCTGAGGGAGCTGATGCCCGCCGAGGTCCTGGAGCAGGTCCAGCCGCTTCAGGTGTGGCCGGGCCGGGGCCTGGTGGCGTTCACCGCCTACGCCTACGAATACTGCGACAACGACAGCTACAACGAGATCGCGCTGTCGATCGTCACCAACAAGCCCGGCAACTCCAACCTGGGGCCCGTCACCCTGGTCGGCCAGGCCATGTCCAAGGACTTCTGGGGCTACGTGCTCAAGCTGCCGGTGAACACGGAGCTGGCCGAGGTGCGGGGCGTGGTCGGCTACAACCTGCCGAAGTGGCTGACCGAGATCAACTACCGCGAGACCGACAAGTCGGTCGTCTTCGAGATCATCGACAAGGAGACGGGGAAGGTCGACGTCACCTTCGAGGGCGAGAAGCTCGACGACCTCTCGGACGAGATCGAGATGGTCACCAACAGCTTCACCAACATCGGCCACGACGGCGAACTGGCCTACGGCTATGCGATTTCGCGCCAGCAGCGCCATGCGTCGAGTTCGAGCGAGGAGGCGGTGAAGCTCACCCTGAACGACGGCAGCCTGTCCGCCTACATCGAGTCCCTGGATCTGGGGAAAATGATGAAGTACGAGTATGTGCCGGCATTCCAGAGCGCTCTGTATTCCCCGGAGCCCCTGAAGGCCATGCTGGAACGCGATTGAGTCTGCACGGATTCGAGGAAGGTCAGGCCATGATGGCCTGACCTGATCGCGCTTCAGACCGGGGTCGAGCTTTCGCCCGTCGCCTTTTCCTCCTGCCCGTCTTCGCGAAAGCGGTTCAGCAGCCGTTGCGTGTTGTCGGCGCAGCGCATTCCCTCGGGCTTGGTCTCGATGCCCTCGATGACGATGAGCAGTTGCGCCTTGTTCTGCTCCAGGCGCTTCTGCAGCATTTCGATCTCGCCCACCTTGCGCTTGAGGCTCTCCAGCAGCTCGTCATGCCGCCAGGCATCGGAACTGACCGGCAGCAGGTTGCGAATCTCCTCCAGCGAGAAGCCGGCGTTCTGCGCGCCGGCGATGATCTCCAGGATCCACACCGCTTCGGGACCGTAATCACGGTAGCCGTTCGCCTTGCGCTCCACCGACCTGATCAGGCCGCTCGACTCGTAGAAGCGGATGCGCGAAGCCGTCAGGCCGCTGAGCTTCGCCAGTTCTCCGATTTTCATATCCCACACTCTCGAAAGGCGTTGACGTTAAAGTTTACTTTAAACCTACAGTCGAAACGCGGCCAAGTGCGCAAGCGCTTCGGGAAGCCCGGAGCGGATCGCCGGGGCCATGGCGGATGGGCGGGGCGGGCAGCGATGCCTTCTGCGGCGTTCCCATCCAGACCCAGCGCAGGAGCGACCGCTCGGACCATGAGCGAAACACGATCGGCCAGCATGCTGTCGATCGTTTGTCTCCACATCACATGGGAGAAACGACTATGGGATACGTCACAACGCAGGACGGGGTTGAGATCTTCTACAAGGACTGGGGCCCACGCGACGCCCAGGTGATCTACTTCCACCACGGCTGGCCGCTCAGCGCCGACGACTGGGATGCGCAGATGCTCTTCTTCCTGGCGCAGGGCTTCCGGGTCATCGCTCACGATCGCCGCGGCCACGGGCGCTCCAGCCAGGTCTGGGACGGTCACGACATGGACCACTACGCCGACGATGTCGCCGCGGTCGTCGAGCACCTGGGCGCGCAGAAGGCCATCCACGTTGGTCACTCCACCGGCGGCGGCGAGGTGGTTCGCTACATCGTGCGCCACCCGCAGGACCCGGTGCCCAAGGCGGCGATCATCAGCGCGGTGCCGCCGCTGATGGTGAAGACCGAGAGCAATCCGGGCGGCCTGCCGAAGCAGGTGTTCGACGACCTCCAGGCCCAGCTCGCCGCCAACCGCGCGCAGTTCTACCACGACATTCCGGCGGGGCCGTTCTACGGCTACAACCGCCCGGGCGCCGAGCCGTCGGAAGGGATCATCTGGAACTGGTGGCGACAGGGCATGATGGGCGGCGCCAAGGCCCATTACGACGGCATCGTCGCCTTCTCCCAGACCGACTTCACCGACGACCTCAAGCGCATCACCATCCCCGTGCTGGTGATGCACGGCGACGACGACCAGATCGTCCCCCACGAGAACGCCGGCGTTCTGTCCGCGAAGCTGCTCGGCAACAGCACCCTGAAGATCTACCCGGGCTTCTCCCACGGCATGCCGACGGTCAACGCCGACACCATCAACAACGATCTGCTCGCGTTCGTGCGCAGTTGATTTTCGCGGGGGGCAGGGGCTCGCCCCTGGCCTCCGCCTTTTTACTTGAACGCGTTCGGCTCGCTCCCCGGGAGCCATCATGCCGGCACCCGATCACCAGGGTTCGCCGTGTAGTTGCGGGGCGCTATGCGTTGAGTGCCACCAGCGCCTCGGCCAGCGCGCGGGCGGCGGGGCCCATCGGTTCGTCGAGGCGGTGGGCCAGGTAAGCCTCCGATACGGATTCGCCCTCGCGTCCCAGCGAGTGGGTCCTCAGCCGCAGCAGCCGGCCTTCGTCCAGATCGCGCCTCACCAGCCACAGCGGCAGCCGCCCCCAGCCGACGCCCGCCAGGATGAGGGCGTACTTGGCATCCTGGGTGTTCACCCGGCAGGTCTGCGGCGAGATCACGCCGAAGTCGCGGCCCTCGGAGACGCGGGAGGGATCGGAGAGGACGATCTGGAGGTGATCGGCCAGTTCCATGACCCCGATCGGCTGGCCGGCCTCCTGCCTGGCCAGCGGATGCCCGGCGGCCACCACCACGACCTGCGAGACAGAGGACAGGGCCTCGAAGGTGATGCGCGGGTCGCGGAAGTCCTCGCCCACCATGATGGAGAGCGTGCAGCGCTTTTCCTTGAGCGCCTGCAGCGGGCCGCCTAGGGGCTCGACCACGACCCTGACCGTGACCGAGGGGTAGATGGCGCGCATCCGGGCGATCGCCACGCCGACCTGCTGGATCGGAAACAGCGTGTCCACGGCAATCGGCAGTTCCAGCTCCAGGCCGTCGCCCAGTCCGCGCGCCTTGGCCCGCATCGCATCGACGCGCAGCAGGATGTCGCGGGCATTGCCGAGCAGCACCCTGCCTTCCGCCGTCAACACCGGCCGATGCCCGGAGCGATCGAACAGCAGGACGCCGAGCTGCGCCTCCAGATTGCCGATCGCCACGCTCACGCCCGACTGCACCCGGTACAGCTTGCTGGCGGCGGCGCGAAAACTGCCGGCGTCGGCGACGGTCACGAAGGTCCGCATCTGGTCGAGAGTCAGTGCATCCAGCATGTTCACCTCAATTGATCGACTTGATGAAGATTATATCGCTTATGTCGAACAGCCAGAGGGAGCACTCTTGGAGCACCCCATCACAACCTGCGAGGCAATCCCAATGACCAAGGTCCTGGTGCTCTATTACTCCTCCTATGGCCATATCGAGACGATGGCCGCCGCGGTTGCGGAAGGCGCGCGCCAAGCGGGGGCGTCGGTGGATATGAAGCGCGTTCCCGAACTCGTACCGGAAGCGGCCGCGAAGCGCGCGGGCTACAAGGCCGACCAGAAGGCCCCGGTGGCCACCGTCGCCGAGCTTGCCGACTACGACGCGATCATCATCGGCACGCCGACCCGCTACGGGAACATGGCGTCACAGATGAAGAACTTCCTCGATCAGACCGGCAGGCTGTGGGCCGAGGACAGGTTCGTCGGCAAGGTGGGCAGCGTCTTCACCTCGACCGGCAGCCAGCATGGCGGTCAGGAGACCACTATCCAGTCCACGCACACCGTGCTCCTGCACCTCGGCATGCTGGTGGTCGGCCTGCCCTACAGCTTCAAGGGTCAGCTGCGGATGGATGAAGTCACCGGTGGCAGCCCCTATGGAGCCTCGACGCTCGCCGACGACGGTGCTGGCGGCGATCGCCAGCCGAGTGACAACGAGCTGGCAGGCGCCCGTTTCCAGGGCCGGCATGTCGCCGGGATCGCCCGCGCGCTGGTCGCCGGGCGCAGGCAAGAGGCGGCGTGATGGCCGGCGCGGCGCACGCAGCGCAAGCCACGTCGACCCGCTGGGCCAGCGTAGCGCTGATCGTCGGCGCCGGCGTCGTGGCGGCGCTGCAGGTGGGCAAGGCCGTGATCGCGGCGCCCATGCTGCAGGCGGACCTGGGCATCGGTCTGGCGGGCATCGGCTGGCTGACGGGAATCTTCGCCGTGCTGGGACTGGTCGGCGGCATACCCGCCGGAGCCCTGGTCGCGAGCTTTGGCGGCCGGCGCATCCTGATCCTCGGCCTGCTCACGACGACACTCGGCGCGGCACTCGGCGCCGTGGCCGCGTCCCTGGCGACGCTCCTGCTGTCGAGGGTGATCGAGGGCGCGGGTTTTCTCCTGATCACGGTCGCGGCGCCGTCGATCCTGGCCCAGGTGACCGGGCCCTCCCATCGCGATCTCGCCTTCGCCTTCTGGAGCTGCTTCATGCCGGTGGGCATGGCGGTCGCCATGCTCGCGGGGCCGTTGTTCGGGACCTGGCGGGCGATCTGGTGGACCAGCGGCGGGCTGGCCCTGCTGGTCTGCCTGCTGGTGCCTCTCGTCATCCCGCTCACCGGTGCGTGGCAGCGCTGGTCATGGCGAAGCCTGAACACGGCTGCTCTCGATGTCTTCAGGGCCAGGAAGCCCGTGCTGCTCGCGGCCATGTTCGCGCTCTACAGCCTGATGTTCTTCGCGCTGTTCAGCTTTCTGCCCGTGCTGCTCATGGAGCGCATGGAGGTGACGCACAGCAGCGCCGGCCTGTTGAGCGCGCTCGCGACGGCGGCGAACATCATCGGCAACCTGGCCGCAGGCGTTCTGCTGTCGCGCGGCACGGCGCGGGCCACCCTTCTCGCAGGCGCGAGCCTGACGATGGGCCTCGCCAGCCTCGGCATCTTCCTGCCGGTGCTGCCGGACACCGCCACCTTCATGCTCTGTGTGGTCTTCTCGGCCGTGGGCGGGCTGATCCCGGCGGCGCTGCTGTCCGCCGCGCCGATCGCGGCACCCACGGCGGGCCTCGTGCCCGTGGTGCTGGGCCTGATCATCCAGGGCAACAACCTGGGCCAGATCGTCGGCCCCATCGCCATCGGCAGTGCGATACAGGCGTATGGCTGGGGCTCGGCCGCAGCCCTGGTCGCAGGCGCGGCACTCGTGGCTGCCGTGGTCGCCATGTCGCTCGGGCGAATGCCGCAGGATGCGCGGCAGTAGGGCTGATACGGCGTCGAGGCCCGCCGTATCGAGGAAAGCCCGGGGACTGTCCCTCGGTTTCCCTGCTGGCGGCCGGGAAGGAGGGAGCGCCTTCCCGGCCGCGGCGCTTTCGGCGGGCACCGGATACTTTGCAGTTTGCCCGCATCTGCATGAGAATCGTTCTCCTTAGATTCCGGACGTTCCCTCATGACCAGCCACCTGGCCCGCATCCTCATCATCGAGGACGACACCACCCTGTGCGCCCAGCTCGGCGAGCTGCTGCGCGGCCAGGGCTACGCCACCCGCTGCAGCCACCTGGGCGAGGCCGGGCTGGCCATGGCGCTGGACGAGCAGCCGGACCTGGTGCTGCTGGACGTGCTGCTGCCGGACATCAGTGGCCTGGTGGTGCTGCGCCGCCTGCGCGAGCAGCAGCAGACGCCGGTGATCATGCTCACCGCCTGCGGCGCGGAGGAGGAGCGCATCCGCGGCCTGCGCCACGGCGCCGACGACTACCTGCCCAAGCCGTTCAACATCACCGAACTGCAGTTGCGCATCGACGCGGTGCTGCGCCGTACCCGCCCGGCCGAGGCGGGCAGGGGCGCGCAGCCCGGCGACCTGCGGGTGGACGATCTGCACCTGGACCGCCACGCCCTGCAGGCGCGGGTCGGCGAGCGCGAGCTGGCGCTGACGCCGATCCAGTTCCGCCTGCTGTGGCAGCTGGTCAGCCAGCGCGGCGAGGCGCTGAGCAAGCCCTACCTCTACCGCGTGGTGCTGGAGCGCGAATACAGCAGCTACGACCGTGGCCTGGATATGCACGTCAGCCGCATCCGCCGGCGCCTGGCCGAAGCCGGGCTGGCCGCCGACCGCCTGCAGACCCTGCACGGCCGCGGGTACGTCTTCGCATGAAGCGCCAGCTGTTCTGGAAGCTGTGCATCGTGATCGCCCTCGGCAGCGTGCTGCTGTTCTGGCTGATCGCCAGGCTGGCCTGGCAGACCGAGGAGCGCATGAGCTTCATCGACCCCGAGCACCAGCGCACGCTCAAGCACTACGGCGCCCAGGCCGAGGCGCTGTACCGGGCCGGCGACCACGACGCCCTGGCGCGCTGGCTGGAGACCCTGCAACAGCAGGAGCAGACCTGGGCGGCGGTGGTCGAGTCCGAGGTGCGGCCGCTGGCGGGCGTGCTCAACGAGCGCTTCCACGAAGGCTTCAGCCTGGGCCGCGACGTGTCGTGGAAGATCCACCTGTACTTCCCGGAAAACCCGATCATGGACCTGCCGTTCGCCGACGGCCGGACCCACTTCCTGATCATCCTGCCGCAGCGTATGCGCCCCGGCCTGTACTGGCATTACGTCTGGCTGCTGCTGCAGTTCGTGGTGCCGCTGGCCACGCTGGTCGGCGTGTGCTGGCTGCTCTATCGCCACCTGATGCAGCCGCTGGGCCGGCTGGAGCAGGCCACCCGCCAGTTCGCCGACGGTGGCTACGGCGTGCGCGTGCGCTCGCTGCTGGGCTCGCGCAACGACGAGCTGGCCAGCCTGGCGGGGACCTTCGACGCCATGGCCGAGCGCACCGGCCAGCTGATCATCGACCAGCGCCAGCGCCTCGCGGACATGTCCCACGAGCTGCGCACGCCGCTGACGCGGATCGAGATGGCGGTCAGCCTGGCCGAGCAGGAGCCGGGCAACCGCCGCCTGCTGGAGCGCATCCGCGGCGAGTGCGGCGAGATGCGCCGCCTGGTGGAGGACGCCCTGACCCTCGGCTGGCTGGAGAACGAACGCCCCGAGCTGCGCGACGAGACCCTCGACCTCACCGCCCTGGTCGACAGCATCCTCGACGACGCGCGCTTCGAGTTCCCCGACCGGCGCCTGGTCGCCGAGCTTCCCGGCGAGGCCATGCTGGCCGGCAGCAGCCACCGCGCCCTCGGCCAGGCCATCGAGAACGTGGTGCGCAACGCCCTGGACCACACGCCGCCGGGCGGCGAGGTGAGGGTGGCGCTGGCCGAGGCCGGCGACGCCTACCGGCTGACGGTCGCCGACCAGGGGCCGGGCGTGCCCGAGCCGTGGCTGGAGCGCATCTTCAGGCCGTTCTTCCGCGCCTCCGGCGAGCGCGCCGGCTTCGGCCTGGGCCTGGCGCTGGCCGAGCGCCAGGTGCAGGCCACCGGCGGGCGCATCCTGGCGCGCAACCTGGACGGCGGTGGGTTGCAGCTGGAGCTGCGCCTGCCGCGTGCGTAACAGTTGTAAAAGTGTTTTCCTCGCCGCTCGGCTTGAGGCGAACATTTCTCAGTTGAGAAATATTCACATCGAAGCCGAGGGTAACCCCATGCCGTACCGCCCCTTCCGCCTCTCCCTGCTGGCCAGCGCCGTGCTCGCCGCCGGCATGGCCCAGGCCGCCACCGATCCGGCGCTGGAGCTGGCCGCCACCGCCGTCACCGGCCAGACCGACCGCGCCGAGACGGTCGAGGCCGAGCAGCTGGAGCGCTTCCAGGCCAACGACCTGCAGGACGTGTTCGAGTCCAACCCCGAAATCTCGGTCGGCGGCGGCGCCGGCGTGGCGCAGAAGCTGTACCTGCGCGGCATCGAGGACACGCTGCTGAACATCAGCATCGACGGCGCCCAGCAGGCCGGGCAGACCTTCCACCACACCGGACGCATCGGCATCGAGCCGGAATTGCTCAAGCGCGCCGAGGTTCAGGCCGGCACCGGCGACGCCACCGCCGGCCCCGGCGCCCTGGGCGGCGCCATCCGCTTCGTGACCAAGGACCCGGACGACCTGCTGCGCGAGGGCGAGCAGGCCGGCGCGCTGCTCAAGGGCGGCTATTTCAGCAACGGCGAGGGCTACAAGACCAGCGCCAGCGTGTTCGGCCGCTTCAGCGAGGACTGGTCCGCCCTGGCCCTGGCCAGCTACCAGGACCAGAACGACTACGAGGACGGCGGCAGCCACGACGTGCTCGGTACCGGCGCCCGGCAGAAGCTCGGCTACGCCAAGCTGGTCGGCAAGCTGAGCGAGGCGCAGACCCTGCGCCTGAGCTACGAGGAGCGCCACGACGAGGGCGAGCGCACCCAGCGCCCGCAGTGGATCGTCAGCGGCTTCAACCCGCTCTATCCGCTGCGCACCGAGCGTGAGACCTGGACCCTCAACTACGGCTTCCGGCCCCAGGACAACCCGCTGCTGGACGTCGAGCTGACCGCCTACCACACCGAGACCGAGCTGCAGCAGGACGGCCGCTGGGGCCTGTACTACGGCAGCACCCGCAGCGACGGCTTCGACCTGCGCAACACCAGCCACATCGGCGCCCACAGCCTGACCTACGGCGTCGACTATCGCGACGACCGCGGCACCCTCGGCCCGGCCGGCGACCGCTCGCTGGACGGTGAGGACGGCAGCGTCACCGGCTTCTACCTGCAGGATGCCTACCAGGTCACCGAGCGCCTGCTGCTCGGCGCCGGCCTGCGCTACGACCGCTACAAGCTGGACGACCGTGACGGCCAGCGCTTCGACGAGGAGGGCGTCAGCCCCAACCTCAGCCTGCGCTACGAGCTGACCCCGGAACTGGCCCTGCTCGCCGGCCACGCCCACGCCCTGCGCGGCCCGCAGGTGCGCGACGCGTTCAAGCTGGATTCGTCCGGCAACGACCCGCGCCTCAAGGCCGAGAAGGCGCGGACCTCCGAGCTGGGCTTCGAGTACCGCGACGGCGGCCTGGAGCTGTCCGCCAAGGGCTACGTCACCCGCATCGAGGACGCCATCGCCGACCCGCTGGGCAGGCCCAACCTGTACGTCAACGTCGGCGACCTGAAGAGCAAGGGCGTGCTGCTGCAGGGCGCCTACCACTGGCAGCGCCTGAGCCTGGGGCTGAGCTACCACCACAACGACGCCCGGGTGGACGGCGAGCGCCTCAACGTCTACGAGTACAACGGCCTCGGCACCAGCCTGGGCGACACCTGGACCGCCTTCGCCGACTACCGCGCCAGCGACACCCTGTCGTTCGGCTGGCAGGGCCGCTTCGTCGAGTCCATCGACGCGCTGCACACCGGCGTCGGCACCGTGGAGAAGCCCGGCTACGGCGTGCACGACCTGTACGCCGAGTGGCTGGCCCTGGGCGACGACCGCCTGACGCTGACGCTGACGCTGAAGAACCTGTTCGACAAGGAATACCTGGACCACGCCAGCAACGAGGACTTCGAGCACATCCCCGACTACGAGGGCGTGCGCGGCTCCAACGAACCGGGGCGCGAGTTGCGCCTGGGGGTTGCCTGGCGCATTTGATCCAGGGAGTGGGCCACTAGGAGTGGAGCCTGGTCCGCGTAGCGCTAGGAAAAGCCATCAGGCAGTTCGGAGTCTAAGTCCCCGTCAGGAGGTCGAGCGGAGGTGTCGTGCAATCCCGGATTTCATCCGGGCTACGCGGAGTTGCCGGCCGAAGGTGCGCACGGCGCACCCTACGAAGCAGTCCGCCCCCTTGGTGGGTATATAGTGCTAAAGGCCCGCCGAGCCCCGCTCGGCGGGCTTTTTTGTGCAGCATTTCTGACGCTTCGTTGAGTATCGAAAACAATCATTCACACACGCGACAACCGGGTGCAAAACGGCGGCAACTTTTGATTGCTAACACGGAATCTTGGTCCTAAAGTTCGCGCCCGAACGCTCATGCTGGAAACGATCCATCCGGCTCAAGTACTGACGACGAGAGAGTCGGAGGCTCTTGCAGAACCACCCTGGCGTTGTTGCTCCGCCTTGCCGTAGCCGGTCTCCTGCCTGCGGCGAAGCGCCTAGCCATGATGATTCTGCAAGAGCCTCCGGTGCCGCGACTGCGGCGACTCGGCGACATGCCTTGGGAAGTAGGCGAACCAAAGTGGGGAAACTGATCAGGCGTTCGCGGCTCGAAAAACAGAGCCACTCCCTCTTTCCGATAACGTTTTGCCATTTGGAGTCCCGAGCATGTCGATCAAGGTCGAAGACTATTTCGCACCCGAAACCTTCAAGCGCATGAAGGCGTTCGCCGATCACCAGGAAACCCCCTTCGTGGTGATCGACAAGCAGACCATCGCCAATTCCTACGATCAGCTGGTGTCCTGCTTTCCCTTCGCCAAGATCTACTACGCGGTGAAGGCCAACCCGGCCATCGAGATCACCGAGCTGCTGCGCGACAAGGGCTCCAACTTCGACATCGCCTCGATCTACGAGCTGGACAAGGTCATGAGCGCCGGCGTCGGCCCGGAGCGCATCAGCTACGGCAACACCATCAAGAAGGCCCGTGACATCCGCTACTTCTTCGAGAAGGGCGTGCGCCTGTTCGCCACCGACTCGGAGGCGGACCTGCGCAACATCGCCAAGGCCGCGCCGGGCTCGAAGATCTACGTGCGCATCCTCACCGAGGGTTCCACCTCGGCCGACTGGCCGTTGTCGCGCAAGTTCGGCTGCAACCCGGACATGGCCCTGGACCTGCTGATCCTGGCCAAGCAGCTGGGCCTGGTGCCCTACGGCATCTCCTTCCACGTCGGCTCGCAGCAGCGCGACATCGACGTGTGGGACGCCGCCATCGCCAAGGTCAAGGTGATCTTCGAGCGCCTCAAGGAAGAGGACGGCATCACCCTGCAGATGATCAACATGGGCGGCGGCTTCCCGGCCAACTACATCCAGCGCACCAACGACCTGGAGACCTACGCCGAGGAGATCACCCGCTTCCTCAAGGAAGACTTCGGCGACGAACTGCCGGAGATCATCCTCGAGCCGGGTCGTTCGCTGATCGCCAACGCCGGCTTCCTGGTGTCGGAAGTGGTGCTGATCGCCCGCAAGTCGCGCACCGCGGTCGAACGCTGGGTATACACCGACGTGGGCAAGTTCAGCGGCCTGATCGAAACCATGGATGAGGCCATCAAGTTCCCGATCTGGACCGAGCGCAAGGGCGAGATGGAAGAAGTGATCATCGCCGGCCCGACCTGCGACAGCGCCGACATCATGTACGAGAACTACAAGTACGGCCTGCCGCTCAACCTCTCCAGCGGCGACCGCCTGTACTGGCTGTCCACCGGCGCCTACACCACCAGCTACAGCGCGGTGGAATTCAATGGCTTCCCGCCGCTGAAGGCCTTCTACCTCTGAGTGACCCCGGCAGTCCGCGAGTCGCCCCGAACGGGGCGCTCGCGGTGCCTCCTTCCTCCGCGTCGGGCGCCGCAAGGGCGTCTTCCAGCACGCATTCCTGATCCTTTCCTTTACACAGGCCGTCCGCTCGGGGCGGGGCTTCCGGCTGCCTGGAGAATCCTGCCCCAGTCCAGGCGTGACGCGGCTTTGGCGCCTATCGGGCGAGTCCTTTCACGGCTGCTGGAACGATCGAGTGTTAATGAGAGTGTATCGCGACTGTAAATATTTCGTAAATGTATTGTTGTGCTTAATGCAAGTAATTAGCATTCCGTCGCCTTGCATGCCGCGGGACCCACCGGGACCCGATTGGCTTCTTATAAATGGGGAGGGACGAAATGACGATTCGCAGCCGTAAGCATCGGAACAACAGACAGCTGGCAGCACTGGTAGTCGCGGCGGTACCGGCCATGAGCCTGAGCGTTCAGGCCGAGGAAGTGAAGGACATCAACCTGCCGGCCACCAGCATCACCTCGAAGGCCGAGGGCCAGTACCGCGTCACCAAGAGCGCCAACGCCAAGATGACCGAGCCCCTGCTCGACACGCCCAAGACCATCCAGGTCATCAATAAGGAAGTGATGCGCGAACAGGGGGCCACCACCCTGGTGGAAGCACTGCGCAACACCCCCGGCATCACCCTGCAGATGGGCGAGAACGGCAACACCGCCCTCGGCGACACCTTCATGATGCGCGGCTTCTCCACCCAGAACTCCACCTTCGTCGACGGCGTGCGCGACCTGGGCGCGATCACCCGCGACGTGTTCAACACCGAGCAGGTCGAAGTGGTCAAGGGCCCGTCCGGTTCCGACAGCGGCCGCGGCTCGGCCTCCGGCTACATCAACATGGTGTCCAAGCTGCCGTCGCTGGAGAACAGCATCAACGGCACCCTCGGCTACGGCACCGCCGACAAGAAGGCCGTCACCGCCGACATCAACCAGCGGATCGGCGACGGCTCCGCCGTGCGCCTGAACCTGGCGCGCCGCGATGGCGGCGTCGACGAGCGCGACTACGTGGAGAACACCAACTTCGGCATCGCGCCCTCCATCGCCTTCGGCCTCGACGGCGACACCCGCGTCTACCTGTACTCCTACCACCTGCGCCAGGAAAACGTGCCGGACGGTGGCATCCCGGCCATCGGCATGGACGGCTACTACAACGCCAACCCGCTGCTCGACGCCGCGCCCAAGGTCGACCGGGAGAACTTTTACGGCTCGCCGAGCGACTACGAGGACGCCCAGGCGGACATGTTCACCCTCAAGCTGGAACATGACCTGAACGACGTCACCACTGTGCGCAACCTGTCGCGCTGGGGCCGCTCCAGCATCGAGCGCGTGCTGACCGGCGCCTTCAGCATCGCCGCGCCGGCCACCGCCGACCGCAGCACCTGGACCGTCACCCGCTCGCGCCAGTACGCCGACCAGGCCAACGACGTGCTCGCCAACCAGACCAACCTGACCACCGAGTTCGACACCTTCGGCCTGCGCAACGCGCTGTCCGCCGGTATCGAGTTCAGCAAGGAAGAGCAGCTGACCCGTTCGGGCGCCGTCACCGGCCTGACCAGCGCCGCGGCCAACCTGTACGACCCCAACCCCCACGATCAGATGGCCGATCCGTTCAAGACCGGCGCCCGCAACGCCGGCGAGACCACCTCGGCGGCCCTCTACGTGTTCGACACCCTGCACCTGAACGAGCAGTGGTCGGTCAACGGCGGCCTGCGCTACGAAGACTACGAGACCGACTACAAGACCCGCGCCGTCGACGGCACCGTGGCCAAGCTGAACGCCTCCGACCAGCTGCTGACCTGGAACGCCGGCGTGGTCTTCAAGCCGCTGCCCAACGGCAGCATCTACCTGTCCTACGCCGACTCGCAGACTCCGCCGGGCAACAGCTTCACCATCAGCTCCGCGGCCGGCAACATCAACAACCCATCGGCCGACCCGCAGGAAACCCGTCACGTCGAACTGGGCACCAAGTGGGACCTGCTCGACGAGCAGCTGAGCCTGACCCTGGCGGCCTACCGCACCGAGAACGAAAACCAGGTCACCCAGGACGAGATCACCCTGCAAAGCGTCCAGGAAGGCAAGACCCGGGTCGACGGCGTGGAACTGGGCATGGTCGGCCAGATCACCGACAACTGGCAGATCACCGCCGGCGTGGCCCACATGAAGACCAAGCAGCTCGACCAGCAGAGCGTGAACGCCACCAGCGGCGTGGTCACCGAGACCACCGGCGTGCGCTGGTCGCCCGAGTGGACCGGCACCCTGTGGACCACCTACACCCTGGGCAAGCTCACCCTCGGCGGCGGTGCCCGCTACATCGACGAGCAGAAGCGCCTGATCACCTCGGGCACGGCCGTCAACGCCGCCACCACCTCGCTGGCCTACGTGCCGTCGTACTGGGTGGCCGACGCCATGGCCGCCTACCAGCTGACCGAGAACGTCAACCTGCGCCTGAACGTCTACAACCTGTTCGACGAGGACTACTTCGACGTCAACAACGGCGGCTCCCGCGTCCGCTACGGCCAGCCCCGCTCGGCGATGTTCACCACCGAACTGGCGTTCTGACCCAGCCCCGCAAGCTGAAGCCCGCGCCCTGCGCGGGCTTCTTGCATTCGGAGGAACCCGTAGCCCGGATGCAATCCGGGAGGGCGCGCGGGAATGTCCCCTCGATCTGCAGCCTGTAGGCGCGAGCCCTGCTCGCGAACATTTGCGGGCAAAGCTTCGCGAGCAGAGCTCGCTCCTACGGAAGTGCCGCGTGCCAACGGAACATCTCCAAGGTAAAGACTGGGTAAACACGGCCCAGTTGGAAATGCTTCCTATCTAGAATTGCGCCACCCAAGGGCCCCGGCCCGTTGTCCAAGGTATTCATCGTGTTCAAGAAAGTCCTTTTCCAGCTGCACTGGTTCCTCGGCATCAGTGCCGGCCTGGTGCTCGCCATCATGGGGGTGACCGGCGCGCTCTACAGCTTCGAGGGCGAGATCATGCGCGCCCTCAACCCCGACACCCTGAAGGTGGAAGTGCGCGAGGGCGGCACCCTGGCGCCCGGCGAGCTGGTGGCGAAGATCGAGGCCGCCAGCGGCGACAAGGTCTCCGGGCTATGGGTGGAGAACGACAGCGGCAGCGCCGCGCGGGTGTTCTTCACCCCGCCACCGGGCGAGCGCCGCGGGCCGATGCGCTTCTTCGACCCCTACACCGGCGAGCTGCTCGGCGAGCCCTCCGGCCAGGGCTTCTTCCGCTTCGTCCTGCAACTGCACCGCTGGCTCGCCATGGGCGACACGGGCAAGCAGCTGACCGGCGCGAGCACCCTCGCGCTGATCTTCTTCTGCCTGTCCGGCCTCTACCTGCGCTGGCCGCGCAAGGCGCTGAGCTGGCGGACCTGGCTGACCTTCGACTGGGCCAAGAAGGGCCGCGCCTTCAACTGGGACCTGCACGCCGTGGCCGGCACCTGGGTGCTGCTGTTCTACCTCTGCGCGGCGCTGACCGGCCTGTTCTGGTCCTACGACTGGTATCGCTCGGGCCTCAACAGCCTGCTGTCGGACGCGCCGTCCGGCCAGCAGCGCGGCGAGGGCCAGCGCGGCGAAGGCCGTGGCCAGCGCCAGGGCGGACGCGGCGCCGAGGCGCCCGCCGGGCCGCCGCTGGTGGTCGACTACGACGCGGTGTGGCAGAGCGTCCGGCAGACCGCCGGCCCGGGCATGGTGGCCTGGAACCTGCGCCTGCCGCCGGCCGGGGGCCAGCCGATCAGCGTCTCCTACCTGCTGGACGACGCCCAGCACCCGCGCGCGTCCAACCAGATCCAGCTCGACCCGGTCAGCGGCAAGGTGTCCCGCCACGAGCTGTTCACCGACAAGAGCTTCAAGGCCCAGCTGCTGGCCAGCGTCTACGCCCTGCACGTCGGCGAATACTTCGGCCTGCCGGGACGCATCCTGATGATGCTGGCGAGCGCCGCCATGCCGGTGTTCTTCGTCACCGGCTGGCTGCTCTACCTCGACCGCCGGCGCAAGAAGCGCGCGGTCAGGGCGGCGCGTGGCGCCCTGGGCGGGGCGGCGGGCGGCGAGGGCTGGCTGGTCGGTTTCGCCAGCCAGAGCGGTTTCGCCGAACAGCTCGCCTGGCAGACCGCCGGACAACTCCAGGCTGCCGGCCTGGCGGTGCGGGTCGAACCCCTGGCGAAGCTGGACGAAGCCAGCCTGCGCCAGGCGACCCGCGCGCTGTTCGTGGTCAGCACCTTTGGCGACGGTGAGGCGCCGGACAGCGCCCGCGGCTTCGAGCGCAAGGTGCTCGACGGCTCGCTGGCGCTGGAGCAGCTGAGCTACGCGGTGCTGGCCCTGGGCGACCGCCAGTACCAGCAGTTCTGCGGCTTCGCCCGCCGCCTCGGCGACTGGCTCTCGCGCCAGGGCGCGCACCGCCTGTTCGACTCGGTCGAAGTGGACGGCAACGACAGCCTGGCGTTGCAGCAGTGGCAACAGCAGCTCGGCGAGCTGACCGGCGCGGCGCCGCTGGCGCTCACCGAAACGCCGTGGGACGGCTGGACCCTCGACCGCCGCGAGCTGCTCAACCCGGGCAGCCAGGGCGCGCCGACCTACCTGCTCGGCCTGGCGCCGCCGGCACAGCGCGACTGGAAGGCGGGCGACATCCTGGAAATCCTGCCGCGCCACCCGCAGGCCAGGGTCGCCGAGTGGCTGGGGCGCCATCAGCTCGACGGCGCCGCCCAGGTCGAGGTCGAAGGCCTCGCCATGAGCCTGGCCGAAGCGCTGGCCAGCCGGCAGCTGCCGGAGAGCTTCGCCCACCTGGTCGGCCTGCACGCTCAGGCGCTGGTCGAGGCCCTGGTGCCGCTCGGCTCGCGGGAATACTCCATCGCTTCCGTGCCCAGCGACGGCGTGCTGGAGCTGATCGTGCGCCAGGAGCGGCGCAGCGACGGCAGCCTGGGGCTGGGCTCCGGCTGGCTCACCGAGTACGTCGCCGAGGGCGGCCAGGTGCTGGCGCGGCTGCGCCGTAACAGCGGCTTCCATCTGCCGGACGACGACCGCCCGCTGATCCTGATCGGCAACGGCACCGGGCTGGCCGGCCTGCGCTCGCTGCTGCGCGCACGCATCCTAGCCGGCCAGACGCGCAACTGGCTGCTGTTCGGCGAGCGCAACCGTGCCCACGACTACTACTGCGGCGCGGAACTCGACGCGGCGTTGGCGGGTGGCGACCTGCAACGCCTCGACCTGGCCTTCTCCCGCGACCAGGCCGAGAAGGTCTACGTGCAGGACCTGCTGCGCCAGCACGGCGACACGCTGCTCCAGTGGCTGGCCGACGGCGCGGCGCTGTACGTCTGCGGCAGCCTGGAAGGCATGGCCGGCGGCGTCGACGCGGTGCTGCACGACCTGCTTGGCGCCGACGCGGTGCAGGCGCTGGTCGAGGAAGGCCGCTACCGCCGCGACGTCTACTGACGCCGCCGTCCCCCGCGACGCTTCCCGTCGCGGGGGCGGGGCTTTAAGCTCGGCCCATGACCCGACCAATCCTGCTCAACTGCGACATGGGTGAAAGCTACGGCGCCTGGCGCATGGGCGACGACGCCCACGCCATGCCGCTGGTGGACCAGGCCAACCTGGCCTGCGGCTTCCACGCCGGCGACCCGCTGATCATGCAGCGCAGCGTGGCCCTGGCCGTGCAGCACGGCGTGGCCATCGGCGCCCACCCTTCCTACCCCGACCTGCAGGGCTTCGGCCGCCGCCACCTGAGCTGCTCCCCGGAGGAGGTCACGGCGCTGGTGCTGTACCAGCTCGGCGCGCTGGACGCCTTCTGCCGCAGCGCCGGTGCCGAGGTCGCCTACGTCAAGCCGCACGGCGCGCTGTACAACGACCTAGTGCGCGACGACGCCCTGTTCGCGGCCGTGCTGCGGGCCTGCGCCGACTATCGGCGCGGCCTGCCGCTGATGACCCTGGCCCTGGCCGACAACGCTCGCGAACGGCGCATGGCCGACGCTGCCGGGGTGCCGCTGCTGTTCGAGGCCTTCGCCGACCGCGCCTACCTGGCCGACGGCCAGTTGGCGCCGCGCCGTCTGTCCGGCGCGGTGCACCACGACCCCCAGCGGATTCTCGATCAGGCCCTGGCCATCGCGGCCGGCGAGCCGTTCCCGGACATCGACGGCGCGCCCCTGCGGTTGCGCGCCGACAGCCTCTGCGTGCATGGCGACAACGCCGAGTCGCTGGCCGTGCTGCGCAGGCTGCGCGCCCGGCTGGACGGCCTGTGATCCGCTGCGAACCGGTCGGCGCCGAGGCCCTGCTGCTGGTGCTGGCCGAGCGGCCCGACCCGCTCCTGCCGCTGCGCATCGCCCGCCTGGCCGAACGCATCCGCCGCGAACTGAGCGGGCTGGTGATCGACCTGGTGCCGGGCTGGACCGACCTGCTGCTGCACTACGACCTGCTGTGCACCGACCATCGGCAGCTGAGCGAACGTGTCGCGCCGCTGCTGGAGGCCTGGCTGGCCGAGCCGGCTGCCGCCGAGAATGGGCGGCTGCATCGCCTACCGGTCTGGTATGCGGGCGAGGACCTGGCCGAGGTGGCGCGCGCCTGTGGGCTTTCCGTCGAACGGGTGATCGAGCTGCACGCCGGCGCCGAATACCGGGTGGGCGCCATCGGCTTCGCGCCCGGCTTCGCCTACCTGGGCGGGCTGGATGCGCGCCTGGCCCTGCCGCGCCGGGCCACGCCCCGCACCCGGGTGCCGGCCGGCAGCCTGGCCATCGCCGAGCGGCAGACGGCGGTGTATCCGCAGGCATCGCCGGGCGGCTGGCACCTGATCGGGCTTTGCCCGACGCCGCTGTTCGACGCCGCCCAGGTGCCGCCCTGTCCGCTGGCGCCGGGCGACCGGGTGCGTTTCGAGCCGGTCGACGAGGCCGCCTACCGGCGGGCGTGCGGGGCGTGAGCGGGCTGCAAGTGCTCAGGCCGGGGGCGCTGAGCCTGCTGCAGGATGGCGGCCGCTTCGGCTGGCAGCACCTGGGCGTGTCGCCGGCCGGCCCCGTGGACTGGCAGTCGGCAGCCTGGGCCAACCGCCTGCTGGACAATGCCTGGGGCACGCCGCTGCTGGAAATCGCCCTGGGCGATGTGGAGCTGGAATGCCGCGTCGCCACCTGGCTGGCGCTGACCGGCGCCGATGCTCCGGCCGAGCTGGACGGTGCGCCGCTGCCGGCCTGGTCGCGCTTCGCCGTGCAGCCCGGCCAGCGCCTGCGCATCGGTTTCGCCCGTCGTGGCCAGCGCCTGTACCTGGCGGCGGCCGGTGGCTTCGCCGCTGATCCGGTGCTGGGCAGCGTCGCCACCCAGGCGCGGGAGGGCCTCGGTGGCCTGGACGGCCGGGGTGGCGCCCTGTGCGAGGGCGACCTGCTGGCCTGTGCTGCCGCTGTCCGCTCGCACGCCGCCAGCGTGCCCTGGGTCTACCGACCGGATGCCGAGGCGCCCTTGCGCGTGATGATCGGCGGCGACGCGGCGAACTTCGCCGCCGAGCAGCTGGAAGCCTTCTTCGCCCACACCTGGCGCCTCTCGCCGCGTTCGGACCGGATGGGCGCGCGCCTGCTGGGCGAGGCCCTGGCGCCGCCGCTCCGCCAGTGGTCCCAGGGCGTGAGCCGCGGCGCCATCCAGGTGCCGCCGGACGGCCAGCCGATCATCCTGCAGGTCGACCGCCAGACCATGGGCGGCTACCCGGTCCTCGGCTGGCTCTACCCCCGCGACCTGTGGCGCCTGGCCCAGCGCCCGCCCAACGGCCCGCTGCGCTTCGTCCGCGGCGACCTCACCGAAGCCCAGGCGGAGCTGCGCGACTTCTATCTCTTTTTCGGTCGCTGACGGGCCCTCAGGACGCGATGGCCTCGGTGTGGTGGCAGGCCACCTGGCGGCCGTCGACCGGGCGCAGCTCCGGCACTTCCACCCGGCAGCGCTCGGTGGCGTGGGGGCAGCGTTTGTGGAAGGCGCAGCCGGGCGGCGGGTCCAGCGGGTTGGGCAGTTCGCCGGCGATGGCGATCCGCGGGCGGTCCGGGTTCGGGCGGAGGGTCGGGGTGGCCGAGAGCAGGGCGCGGGTGTAGGGGTGCAGCGGCCGTTCGTAGATAGGCCCGGCCGGGCCGGTCTCCACCGCGCGGCCGAGATACATCACCAGCAGGTCGTCGGCCATGTGCCGCACCACCGCCAGGTTGTGGGAGATGAACACGTAGCCGGTGCCGAACTGGTCCTGCAGGTCCATGAACAGGTTGAGCACCTGGGCCTGGATCGATACGTCCAGGGCCGAGGTCGGCTCGTCCGCCACCAGCACCCTGGGGTTCAGCATCATGGCCCGGGCCAGGGCGATGCGCTGGCGCTGGCCGCCGGAGAACATGTGCGGGTAGCGCTGGTAGTGCTCGGGGCGCAGGCCGACCTGCTGCATCATCGCCTGCACCCGCTCGCGGCGCTCGGTGCGGGACAGCGGGGTGTTGATCGCCAGCGGCTCGGCCAGCTGGTCGCCGATCTTCTGTCGCGGGTTGAGCGAGGCGTAGGGGTTCTGGAACACCATCTGCACGTCGCGCCGCAGTTGCCGGCGCCGGGCCTTGTCGGTCCCGGCCACTTCCTGACCGGCGATGCGCAGGCTGCCGGCGCTGGGCTCCTCGATCAGGGTCAGGGCGCGGGCCAGGGTCGACTTGCCGCAGCCCGACTCGCCGACCACCGCCAGGGTCCTTCCGGCGGCCAGGGCGAAGGACACCCCGTTGAGTGCCCGCACCAGCGCGGCGGGCCGGAACAGCCCGCGCGACACCTCGTAGTGGCGGGTCAGCTCGCGGGCCTCGAGAACGACGCTCATCAGGCCACCTCCGCGGACAGGTTGAGGGGGTAGAAGCAGCGCACCGCGCCGCGGGCGTGGGGCTCCAGCGCCGGGCGCTGTTCGTGGCAGCGCGGCTGGGCGTAGGGGCAGCGCGGCGACAGCAGGCAGCCGTCGGGGCGGTCGTAGCGGCCGGGCACGATGCCGGGCAGGGTGGCCAGGCGTTCCGCGCCCAGGTTGTGTTCGGGAATGGCCTGCAGCAGCGCCTCGGTGTAGGGGTGGGTCGGGGCGTCGAACAGCGCCGGCACCCGGCCGATCTCCACCGCCTGCCCGGCGTACATCACGCAGACGCGCTGGGCGGTCTCGGCGACCACCGCCAGGTCGTGGGTGATCAGTACCAGGCCCATGCCCTCGCTGCGCTGGAGGTCGAGCAGCAGCGCCATGATCTGCGCCTGGATGGTCACGTCCAGCGCCGTGGTCGGTTCGTCGGCGATCAGCAGCCGGGGTTCGGCGGCGATGGCCATGGCGATCGCCACGCGCTGGCTCATGCCACCGGAGAGCTGGTGCGGGTAGGCGTCGAGCCGGCTGGCGGCGGCGGGAATCTCGACCCGCTCCAGCAGTTGCAGGGCACGGGCACGGGCGGCTTTGCCCCGCAGCCCGAGGTGCTGGCGCAGCACTTCCTCGATCTGGAAACCGACCGTGTAGCTGGGGTTGAGCGCCGTCATCGGGTCCTGGAACACCATGGCCAGGTCCTTGCCGACCACCTTGCGCCGCTGCCGGCCCTTGAGGGCGAGCATGTCGTGGCCGTCGAAGCGCAGGCGGTCGGCGCGGACGATGCCGGGGGCGTCGACCAGGCCCATCAGAGCCATCATGGTCACCGACTTGCCGGAACCGGACTCGCCGACGATGGCCAGCACCTCGCCCCGCTCCACGGACAGGTCCAGGCCGTCCACCACCGGCACGGCGTCGGCGCCGCCGAAGCGCACGGACAGGTTGCGGATTTCCAGCAGGCTCATGGGCGCGGCTCCGGTCCGTATCGGTGCGCACGGCGCACCCTACCGCAGATCGTAGGGTGCGCCGTGCGCACCGGGATCACGCTGGGCATGCGGGCCTCCTCAGACGGCATTCTTGAGCTTCGGGTCGAGCGCGTCGCGCAGCCCGTCGCCCATCAGGTTGATCGCCAGCACGCTGAGCAGGATGGTCAGCCCCGGCAGGGTGACCACCCACCAGGCGCGCTCGATGTAGTCGCGGGCCGAGGCCAGCATGGTGCCCCACTCGGGCGTTGGCGGTTGCACGCCGAGGCCGAGGAAGCCCAGCGCGGCGGCGTCGAGGATGGCCGACGAGAAGCTCAGGGTGGCCTGCACGATCAGCGGCGCCATGCAGTTGGGCAGCACGGTGACGAACATCAGGCGCGGCAGCCCGGCGCCGGCCAGCCTGGCGGCGGTGACGTAGTCGCGGTTCAGCTCGCCCAGCACCGCGGCGCGGGTCAGGCGCACGTAGGACGGCAGCGAGACGATGGCGATGGCGATCACCGTGTTGACCAGCCCCGGGCCGAGGATGGCGACGATGGCCACCGCCAGCAGCAGCGCGGGCAGGGCCAGCATGATGTCCATCAGGCGCATGATCGAGGGGCCGAGCAGGCGCGGGAAGAAGCCGGCGGTGAGGCCGAGGAGGATGCCGGGAATCAGCGACAGCAGCACCGAGGCCAGGCCGATCAGCAGCGACAGGCGGGCGCCGTGGATCAGCCGCGAGAGCAGGTCGCGGCCCAGTTCGTCGGTGCCGAGCAGGAAGCGCGCCTGCCCGCCCTCCAGCCAGGTCGGCGGGGTGAGCAGGGCGTCGCGGAACTGCTCGCCGGGGGCGAAGGGCGCCACCCAGGGGGCGAACAGCGCGCAGAACAGGATCAGCAGCATGAAGCCGAGGCCGAACACGGCGCCCTTGTTGCGCGAGAACGCCTGCCAGAATTCCTTCAGCGGCGAAGGGTAGAGCAGCGCCGGGTCGGCGGCGGATGGCGTGGTGCTGGCAGTCATCGCACGGCCTTCATGTAGGAGCGGCCTTGGCCGCGAACAGGGTCGATACAAAAGCTTCGCGGCCAAGGCCGCTCCCACGGGAGGTTGGGCATCGGTGATCGCCTCATCGCTGGTGACGGATGCGTGGGTTGACCAGGCCGTAGAGGATGTCCACGACGAAGTTCACCAGGATCACCAGGCAGGCGATCAGCAGGATGCCGTTCTGCACCACCGGGTAGTCGCGGGCGCCGATGGCCTCGATCAGCCACTTGCCGATGCCCGGCCAGGAGAAGATGGTCTCGGTCAGCACGGCGCCGCCCAGCAGGCTGCCGACCTGCAGGCCGAACACGGTCAGCACCGGGATCAGCGCGTTGCGCAGGCCGTGGACGAACACCACGCGGGCCGGCGAAAGGCCCTTGGCGCGGGCGGTGCGGATGTAGTCCTCGCGCAGCACTTCGAGCATGGCCGAGCGGGTCATGCGGGCGATCACCGCCAGGGGGATGGTGCCCAGCACCACGGCGGGCAGGATCAGGTGCATCAGGGCGTCGCCGAACGCGCCTTTCTCGTCCGAGAGCAGGCTGTCGATCAGCATGAAGCCGGTGACCGGCTCGACGTCGTAGAGCAGGTCGAGGCGCCCGGACACCGGCGTCCAGCCCAGGTACACCGAGAAGAACATGATCAGCAGCAGGCCCCACCAGAAGATCGGCATGGAGTAGCCGGTCAGCGAGATGCCCATCACCCCGTGGTCGAACAGCGAGCCACGCTTGAGCGCGGCGATCACGCCGGCGGCTACCCCCAGGGTGCCGGCGAACAGCAGGGCGGCCAGGGCCAGTTCCAGGGTCGCGGGGAACAGGGTGAGGAATTCGCTCCACACGCCTTCGCGGGTGCGCAGCGACTCGCCCAGGTCGCCTTGGGCCAGCTGGCCGATGTAGTCCAGGTACTGGGCCGGCAGCGGCTTGTCCAGGCCCAGGCGCTGCATGGCCTCGGCGTGCGCCGCGGGATCGACCCGGCGCTCGCCCATCATCACCTCCACCGGGTCGCCGGGAATCAGGCGGATCAGCGCGAAGGTCAGCAGGGTGACGCCGAAGAAGGTCGGTATCAGCAGCCCCAGGCGCCGGGCGATGAAGGACAGCATGGCGTGGTGGTACTCCGGGTCGTCAGGTAGTGGCTTTTGCCCCAGCCCCTCGAAAGAGGCGGGGGCGGGCTTTTCTCCCTCTCCCTTTGGGAGAGGGTTGGGGTGAGGGGGTCATAAGCAGCTCGGAGCCGCCTGGAATACCCTCACCCTCGGCCCCTCTCCCAAAGGGAGAGGGGAGTGAGTGTGAGGGGAGGGTCATTGCTTGCGCCGCACATGGGCGAAGTTGTTGGAGCCCAGCGGGCTGAGCACGAAGCCTTCGACGTCCTTGCGCAGCACGGCGAACTGCCTGGGGTGGGCGAGGGCGATCCACGGCGCCTGGTTGTGGAAGATCGCCAGCGCCTCGCGGTACAGCGCCGCGCGGCGGTCGGGGTCGGCCACGCGGCGCGCCTCGCGCACCAGCAGGTCGAATTCCTTGTGACACCAGCCGGCCTGGTTTTCGCCGCTCTCGGCGGCGGCGCAGGACAGGTTCGGGGTGAGGAAGTTGTCCGGGTCGCCGTTGTCGCCGGCCCAGCCCATGAACACCAGGTCGTGCTCGCCGTTCTTGGCGCGCTTGATCAGCTCGCCCCACTCGAACACGCGGATGTCGGCCTGGATGCCGATGGCGGCCAGGTCGGCCTGCAGCATCTGCGCGCCGATGCCCGGGTTGGGATTGGTCGACCCGCCGCCGGGGCGGGTCCAGATCGACAGCTTCAGCCCCTGCTCGTGGCCGGCCTCGGCCATCAGCTTGCGGGCGCGCTCCACGTCCTTCGGCCAGGGCTGCAGGCGCTCGTCATAGCCGAGCAGGGTGGCCGGGTAGGGTGCCGCCGCCAGGCTGGCGTTGCCCTCGCCGTACTGGGCGCGCAGGTAGGCCTGGCGGTCGAAGGCCAGGTTGATGGCCTGGCGCACGCGCACGTCGTCCAGCGGCGGGCGGCGGGTGTTGAGGGCGACGTAGGCGGTCAGCAGCGAATCCAGTTCCAGCACCTGCAGGTCCTTGTTCTCGCGCAGGGCCGGCACGTCGCTGGGGCGGGGGAACACGGCGACCTGGCAGGCGCCGGCCTTGAGCTGCTGGATGCGCGTGTTGGGATCGGGCGTGATGGCCAGCAGCAGGCGGTCCAGCGGCGGCTTGCCGCCCCAGTAGTGCGGGTTGCCGGCGAAACGCACCTGGGCGTCCTTGGCGTAGCGCTCGAACACGAAGGGACCGGTGCCCACCGGATGGCTGTTGAGTTTGCCGGGGGTCTTCGCCGCCAGCAGCTGCCCGGCGTACTCGGCGGAATAGATGGAGGTGAAGCCCATGGCCAGGTCGGCCAGGAAGGGCGCCTCCGGGTGTTTCAGGGTGAAGCGTACGCGGTGCTCGTCGAGGGCCTCGATGCGCTCGATCAGCTCGGCGAAGCCCATGGCCTCGAAGTAGGGGAAGCCGCGCGGCGACAGGGCGTGCCAGGGATGGTCCTGGTCGCGCTGGCGCTGGAAGCTCCACAGCACGTCGTCGGCGTTGAATTCGCGGCTCGGCTTGAACCAGGGCGTTTCGTGGAATTTCACGCCCCGGCGCAGGTTGAAGGTGTAGGTCAGGCCGTCCTCGCCGACCTCCCAGCTCTCGGCCAGGGCCGGGACGATGCGGGTGCTGCCGGGGGCGAACTGGACGAGGCGCTCGTACACCGTCTCCGCCGAGGCGTCGGCGGTGGTGGCGGCGGTGTACTGGACGATGTCGAAGCCTTCCGGGCTGGCCTCGGAGCAGACCACCAGGGACTGCTGGGCGAACGCCGGCAGGCCGGCGCCCAGGGCCAGGAGCAGCAGGAGAGTGCGCATCAGCGATCCTTCTGTGGGGGAGCGGGCTCTTGCGTCTGCACGGAGTTTACCCGCTGGCCCGGGCGATGGTCCTGTAAAGACTGCTTGCGACCTCGCGAGCTCTGAAAAAGCCTCCCTCTGTCACTCCCGCGCAGGCGGGAGCCCAGGCGCTGCGGGCCTCTGGGTTCCCGCCTGCGCGGGAATGACGACGGTTTCAGACCATCCCTGGGGGCAGGCCTTGTCTGACCTTCGCTCGACGGCTTTTCGTGCAGAACCTAGGGCAGCTGCACCTCGATCACCCCATCGGCGCTCATGCTCACCCGGCTGCTGCCGGCCTCGATCTGCGGCGCGGCCTCGCTCTTGCTGAAGCTGCCGCTGTCCATCGCCATCGCCCGCATCGGCATGATCGGCTGGAAGCCGCCGCTGTTGAGGTTCAGGCTGACCAGTTTGTAGCCCTTGCCGCCGACCGCCTCGGTGGCCAGCTGGGCGCGCGCCTTGAAGGCTTCCACTGCGCTCTTGATCAGGCCGTCCTCGCTGGATTTGCGGGTGTCCTCGGCGACGGCGAAGCTCATGTCGGCCATCTTCAGCTCGCCCAGCAGGTCGGCGGAGAGCTGGGACAGGCGGGCGAACTCGGCGCTTTCCAGGCGCAGCTCGGCACGCTCGCGCCAGGCGCTGATCTTGCTGCCTTCCTTTTCGTACACCGGGTAGCTCTGCCGGCTGCCCAGGCTGACCTTGACGCCCTGGACCTTGCGCGCCTTGTCGAGGGCGGCGTTCAGGGTCTTGGTCACGCTGGCGGCCAGCTCCGCCGGGTCGTCGCTCTGCGCCTCGGTGTAGAGCGTCACGTACATGCGGTCGTGGGCCACTTCCTGGCTCACCTCGGCGCGCAGGGATACCTGGTTGTAGCGCGGCTCGTCGGCCATGGCCGGCAGGCTGGCGAAGGCGGCGCTCAGGCCGAGGGCGAGCGGGGCGGCGAAGCGGTTGAATGCGGGCATGGGAACTCCTTGCGGGTGATTGTCCTGGGGTTTGACGAAGGTTTCAGACTATTCGGGTCAAGGGCGGTTCGCCATGACGATATTCTTCCGCTCGCCCAGCCGCCACCCGCGCGCGACGTCAGCCGATGAGGCTCAGTTCCTTGGCCCTGACCACCGCCTGCACCGTCGAGGGCGATTCGGCGCACGGCGAGCCGGCCAGGCCCGGGTCCGAGGGGCGGCAATGCCACTCCATCCCGGCCATACCCATGCGCCGGCCCAGGGCCA
The DNA here is from genome assembly GCF_019655855.1 of Pseudomonas paralcaligenes. GTDB lineage: Bacteria > Pseudomonadota > Gammaproteobacteria > Pseudomonadales > Pseudomonadaceae > Aquipseudomonas > Aquipseudomonas paralcaligenes. The sequence continues at coordinate 460,663 of NZ_BPFX01000003.1, forward strand.
GGCCGTCCAGCAGGGCGCCCTGGGCCTGGTGCAGGCGTTGCTCCAGCTCCGCTTCCAGATCCCGCTACCTGGCCCTGGGCATGAACAACCAGGAGACGCGTGTCTACGACTACAGCCCCCAGGCCCTGCATAACATGGGCGTGCGCTGAAGCATTCGGTACATTTCTGGCCACCTTCGGATGGTCTTTTTCGGGCTCATCGCGAAGTCTCCGGGAGAGCGGTTTTGGTACCGGGCTGGCAAGTGGTGCATGCAGTGTTGGCTGTTTTGGTGCCCAAACTGATTGCCGCGTCTTTGTTGATGTTTTTGTTTCGCCCTCCCAAGCGAGGAAAGTGCTGGCGTTCAGGCCACCATAGGAAAACGAAAACGGAGGCCGAAGCCTCCGTTTTCCAGCAACAGAGCCGAGGCTTACAGCACCTCGAACAGCCCCGCCGCCCCCATGCCGCCGCCCACGCACATGGTGATCACCACGTACTTCACGCCACGGCGCTTACCTTCCAGCAGGGCATGGCCGACCATGCGCGCGCCGCTCATGCCGTAGGGGTGGCCGATGGAGATGGCGCCGCCGTTGACGTTGAGCTTGGCCGGGTCGATGCCGAGCTTCTGCGCGCTGTACAGCACCTGGCAGGCGAAGGCTTCGTTCAGCTCCCACAGGCCGATGTCGTCGACGGTCAGGCCGTGCTGCTTGAGCAGCTTGGGTACGGCGAACACCGGGCCGATGCCCATTTCCTCCGGGGCCAGGCCGGCCACGGCGATGCCGCGGTACAGGCCCAGCGGCTTGACGCCGCGCTGGGCGGCCAGGGCGCCGTTCATCAGCACGCAGGCGCTGGCGCCGTCGGACAGTTGGCTGGCATTGCCGGCGGTGATGCAGCCGCCTTCGATCACCGGCTTGAGCTTGGTCAGGTCTTCCAGCACGGTCTGCGGGCGGTTGCCTTCGTCGAGGCTCAGGGTGACTTCCTCGTAGCTGACCGCGCCGGTCTCCTTGTCGACCAGTTTCTTGCGCGCGGTGACCGGGACGATCTCGTTGGCGAACAGGCCGGCGGCCTGGGCGGCGGCGGTGCGCTGCTGCGATTGCAGGGAGTAGGCGTCCTGCTCTTCGCGGCTGATGCCGTAGCGCTTGGCGACCAGCTCGGCGGTCTGCAGCATCGGCATGTAGGCGTGCTCGGCCATCTTCACCACGGCCGGGTCGTAGTCGGTGGCGGTCCACTTCATGTGGGTGTTCTGCACCAGGCTGATCTGTTCCTGGCCGGCGCCGACGGTGACGGCCATGCCGTCGACCATGATCTGCTTGGCGGCAATGGAGATGGCCATCAGGCCCGAGGCGCACTGGCGGTCGATGGTCTGGCCGCTGACCGACAGCGGCAGGCCTGCGGCCAGCAGCGACAGGCGCGCCAGGTTGGTGGAGGCGGTGCCGCCCTGCATGGCGGTGCCCATCACCACGTCCTCGATCTCGGCGGCCTCGATGCCGGCGCGCTCGACCGCGGCGCGCAGGGCGACGGCGGCCATGGACGGCGACTTGAGGTCGTTGAAGGCGCCGCGGAAGGCCTTGGCGATCGGCGTGCGGGCGGTGGATACGATGACGGCGTCTTGCATGGCGGAATCCTCTGTTGTTGTCGTGTCAGGAGCGCAGCAGGCGGGCGAGCGCCTGGCGCAGGTTTTCGGGAATCGGCACCGGCCGGTTGCTGGCGCGGTCGACGAAGACGTGGACGAAACGCCCGGCGGCGCAGGCCTCGTCCTCGCCTTCCTTGAAGATGGCCAGTTCGTACTGCACCGAGCTGTTGCCCAGCTTGCCGACCCGCAGGCCGACCTCGATGCGCTCGGGGAAGGCGATGGAGGCGAAGTAGTCGCAGGCCGAGCTGACCACGAAGCCGACCACCTGGCCGTCGTGGATGTCCAGGCCGCCGATCTCGATCAGGTAGGTGTTCACCGCGCTGTCAAAGAAACCGTAGTAGACGACGTTGTTGACGTGGCCGTAGACGTCGTTGTCGTGCCAGCGGGTGGTGATCGGCTGGAAGTGGAGGTAGTCGGCGCGGCGGTGCTGCGGTGGGTTCATGCTCGGTCCTCGTGTCGCGCTCAACCCTAAGCCCTCGGGGCGGCGCGGGAAACTTTGATTCGTGGGCTGTATTGGCTGCTATATCCCCTCTCCCTTTGGGAGAGGGGGAGGGGGTGAGGGATTCACAAGCGACTCCGAGTGGCCTGCATCACCCTCACCCCAGCCCTCTCCCGGAGGGAGAGGGAGCTACTCACCCGCCCTACGGTGGGGTCAGTAGGCGGCTTGGTAGATGGCCAGGGCGTCGGCCTCGCTCACCTCGCGCGGGTTGTTCACCAGCAGGCGCTGCTGCAGCATCGCGTCGCTGGCCAGGGTCGCCAGCATGTCCTGCGGCACGCCGGCGTCGCGCAGACGGCTGGGCAGGCCGCAGCGCGGGTTGAGCGCGGCCAGTTCGTTGATGAACTCGGCGCAGCGCTGCTCGCTGCTGCCGTCGCGGAAGCGCTCGCCGAGCAGCAGCGGCGCCAGCTCGGCGTACAGCGGGGTGGCCGCCGGGGCGTTGAAGCGCAGCACGTGCGGTAGCACCAGGGCGTTGGACAGGCCGTGGGGGATGTGGAAGTGCCCGCCCAGCGGGTAGGCCAGGGCATGCACCGCCGCCACCGGGGCGTTGGCGAAGGCCTGGCCGGCCAGGCAGGCGCCCAGCAGCATGGCCTGGCGCGCCTCGCGGTTGCCGCCGTTGTGCACCGCCTCGTCCAGGTTGGCGGCCAGCAGGCGCAGGGCCTCGCGGGCCAGCAGGTCGGACAGCGGATTCTTCTTCAGCTTGGTGGTGTAGGCCTCGATGGCGTGGACCATGGCGTCGATGCCGGTGGCGGCGGTCACCGCCGGCGGCAGGCCGAGGGTCAGTTCGGCGTCGAGCAGGGCCAGGTCCGGCAGCAGCAGGGGCGAGACCACGCCCATCTTGGTGGTTTCGCCGGTGGTGACGATGGAGATGGGCGTTACCTCCGAGCCGGTGCCGGCGGTGGTCGGCACCTGGATCAGCGGCAGGCGCTGGCCGCGTACGTTGCCCACGCCGTAGATGTCCTGCAGCGACTGCGTGCCGTGCGGGTGGGCGAGCAGGGCGACCAGCTTGGCCACGTCCATCGAGCTGCCGCCGCCGAAGCCGACCACCAGGTCGGCGCCCAGCGCGCGGGCGCGCTCCACGGCGTTGAGCACGATGGCCTCGGGCGGGTCGGCGATGACCTGATCGAACACTTCCACGGCCAGGCCGGCTGCAGCGAAGCCGGGCAGCACGCCGTCGAGCAGGCCGAAGCGGGTGATGCCCGGGTCGGTGACCAGCATCACCCGCTCGGCGCCGCGCTCGCGGCACAGTTCGGCGAGGCGGCCGCTGGCGCCGGCTTCGCAGAGGATCTGCGCGGTGGTGGCGAAACTGAAGGGTTGCATGGCGATTCCTCCGAACAGGGTCATGGCTGCACCGGCGCCGGGCGCTGGCGGGCGAAGAAGTCCCAGATGGCGCGCGGGCCGTCGAAGCCGGACAGGGTGGGGCCGAGCAGGCGCGGGGCGCGGAAGCCGGCCTGGGGCAGCAGGTGGCCGCCGCCGATCACGCCGTACAGGGCGACCTCGGCGCGGCCCTCGGCCTGCCAGCGGTCGAGGTCGACGCGGCGGGCGGGCTCGCCGGCGTCGCGCCAGGCGCTTTCGCGGCGCACGTCCTTCGCGGCGTGGCCGGCACGCTCGGCGAAGTACCGCGCCGACTCGAAGGCCGAGCGCACGGTGCCGCGGTCGCCGAAGCCGAACAGGGTGACGCGGCCGCCGTTGTAGGGGTTGATCGGGTCGCGGGTGCCGTTCATGAACAGCACCGGGGTGGCGCCGTCGACGGGCTGGCAGGCCAGGTTGTCCGGCGTCGGCAGGTTGGCCGCCACGGCGGCGACGCCGGCCAGCAGCCGTGGCTGCTCCAGGGCGATGCGCAGGCCCAGGTGGCCGCCGTTGGAGTAGCCGGCGAGGAAGGCGCGGCCCGGGTCGATCCGCTGCTGCTCGGCGAAGCGCCGGATCAGCGCGGCGATGAGGTCGACGTCGTCGACGTTCTGCGTGCGTGCCGGGTAGTCGGCCGTGGCGCGGCAGTCGTTCCAGTTGCGCTCGAAGCCTTGCGGGTAGACGACGATGAAGCCCTGTTCGTCGGCCAGGCGCTCGAATTCATAGGCGCTGAAGGTGCGGATGTCCTCGACGGTCTGCAGCGAACCGTGCAGGACGAACAGCAGCGGCGCGCTGGCGGGCAGCCCGGCCGGGATATAGAAGGCATAGTCGCGTGGCAGGCCGCCGACCTCGATCTGCCCGTGTTGCAGGCTGGCGCTCAGCGTCGGTGCGTCGGGCTTGGGGGCGTACAGGAAATAGGCGTACAGCCCGCCGAGCAGGGCGGCGAGCAGCAGGAGGACGCAGAGGGCTGTTTTTGTTTTTTTCACCACAAGTCTCTCGGTTGTCAGGGCCGCTCCGGCAGGGCGGGTGAAACCCGCGCGGGTTGCACCCGCCCTACGGGAGCGGCAGGTCAGGTCAGAACGCGAAACTCTCCTCCGGCATCGCCATCAGGCAGTCCGCGCCGCCCAGCAGGGCCTCGCGGTGTGTGCTGGCGCGCGGCAGCACGCGGCGCAGGTAGAACGCCGCGCTGTGCAGCTTGGCCTGGTAGAAGGCCGCCTCGCCGGTGCCCGCGTCCAGCGCGCGCTGGGCGGTGGCGGCGGCCTGCAGCCAGAAGCCGGCCAGCAACACATAGGCCGAGTACTGCAGGAAGTCCACCGAGGTGGCGCCGATTTCCTGGGCGTCGCGCTGGCTGCTGGCGATCACCTGTGCCGCCAGTTCACGCCACTGCTCCAGGCGCGCCGTCACCACGCCCGCCGCTTCGGCCAGGGCCGGGTGCGCCGCCGCCGTGTCGGCGAGCGCGGCGAATTCGTCGATCAGCGCGTTCAGTTCCGCGCCGCCGTCGCCGAGCAGCTTGCGACGGATCAGGTCGAGCGCCTGGATGCCGTTGGTGCCTTCATAGAGCTGCGTGATGCGGCTGTCGCGCATCAGTTGCTCCATGCCCCACTCGCGGATGAAGCCGTGGCCGCCGTACACCTGCACGCCGTGGCTGGCGGATTCCTGGCCCATGTCGGTGAGGAACGCCTTGACGATTGGGATCAGCAGCGCGGCGCGCTTGGCCGCCGCCTTGCGCTCGGCCGGCTCGCCCGCGCCGTGCTCCAGGTCGAGTTGGCGCGCGGTGTAGGCGGCGAGCATGCGGCAGCCTTCGACCAGGGTCTTCTGGGTCAGCAGCATGCGCCGTACGTCCGGGTGAACGATGATCGGGTCGGCCGCCTTGTCGGGCGCCACCGCGCCGGCCAGGCCGCGCGACTGCAGGCGCTCGCGGGCGTAGCGCAGGGCGCCCTGGAAGGCCGCCTCGCCCAGGCCAAGGCCTTGCAGGCCGACCTGGAAGCGCGCGTCGTTCATCATGGTGAACATGCAGGCCAGGCCCTGGTTGGCCTCGCCGACCAGCCAGCCGGTGGCGCCGTCGAAGTTCATCACGCAGGTGGAGGCGCCCTTGATGCCCATCTTGTGTTCGATGGCGCCGCAGCTCACGGCGTTGGCCGCGCCCGGGGTGCCGTCGGCGTTGGCGACGAACTTGGGCACCAGCAGCAGGCTGATGCCCTTGACGCCGGCCGGGGCGTCCGGCAGGCGCGCCAGCACCAGGTGGACGATGTTCTCGGACAGGTCCTGCTCGCCGCCGCTGATGAAGATCTTGCTGCCGCTGACCCGGTAGCTGCCATCGGCCTGGGGCTCGGCGCGGGTGCGCAGCAGGGCCAGGTCGGTGCCGGCCTGGGGTTCGGTCAGGCACATGGTGCCGGTCCACTGGCCGCTGACCAGCTTGCCCAGGTAGGCGTGTTTCAGTTCGGCGCTGCCGTGCTTGTCCAGCGCCAGCACCGCGCCCTCGGTGAGGCCGGAGTAGACGCGGAACGACAGCGAGGCGCCCATCAGCATCTCGTGGAAGGCGAAGGCCACCAGCTGCGGGAAGCCCTGGCCGCCGAAGTCGACCGGCCCGGTCATGCTCGCCCAGCCGTTGTCCACGTACTGCTGGTAGGCGGCGCGGAAGCCCTTGGGCGTGCTGACCTTGCCGTCCACCAGCTGGCAGCCTTCCTCGTCGCTGTTGCGGTTGAGCGGGGCGATCTCGTTGCCGGTGAAGGCGGCGGCTTCTTCCAGCACGCCGTCGATCAGCTCGCGGTCCAGGCCGTTGCCCAGGCGCTCGCAGTGGCCGGCCACGTCGAACAGCTCGTGGAGGACGAAGCGCATGTCGCGCAGGGGCGCCTGGTAGCTCATGCGCGGCCCTCCTGTACATCGCTGAACTGCTTGCCGTCGGCCACCAGGCGCTCGATCAGCGCGGCCGGCTGCCAGTGGTTGCCGTGGCGCTCGGCCAGGTCCAGCAGGCGCTGGCGGATGGCGGGCACGCCCTGGGCGTCGGCCCAGGCCATCGGCCCGTCCTTGTCGGCTGGGAAGCCGTAGCCGTTGAGGTACACCAGGTCGATGTCGTGGGCGTTGGCGGCGATGTTCTCTTCGAGGATCTTGGCGCCTTCGTTGACCAGGGCCAGCAGGCAGCGCTCGAGGATTTCCTCCGGGCCGATGGCGCGGCGCGCGTAGCCGAGGCGCTCGGCCTCGCGCTGTACCAGGGCATCCACTTCCGGGTCGTGCTCGGCCTGGCGGCTGCCCGGCGCGTAGGTGTAGTAGCCCTTGCCGGACTTCTGGCCGAAGCGGCCGAGTTCGCACAGGCGGTTGTCGACCTGCACCTGGGGCACGTCCTGGCCCTGGCCGGCCAGTTCGCGGGCGCGCCATTCCAGGTCGATGCCGACCACGTCGTACATGCGGAACGGGCCCATGGCGAAGCCGAAGCCCTGCAGGACGGCGTCCACCTGGTGCGGGTAGGCGCCTTCGAGGAGCATGCTGCGCGCCTCGAACACGTAGGTGTGGAGCATGCGGTTGCCGATGAAGCCGTCGCAGTTGCCGGCCACCACGCTGACCTTGCCGATGCGCTCGCCCAGGGCCAGGGCGGCGTCGAGCACGGCCGGGGCGGTGTTGGCGCCGCGCACGATCTCCAGCAGCTTCATGATGTGCGCCGGGCTGAAGAAGTGCAGGCCGAGCACGTCCTGCGGGCGCTGGGTGACGGCGGCGATGGCGTCGATGTCCAGCGCCGAGGTGTTGCTGGCGAGGATGGCGCCCTGCTTCACGGTGCGGTCGAGGGTGCGGAAGATCTCCTGCTTGAGTTCGAGGTTCTCGTACACCGCCTCGATCACCAGATCGACCCCGGCCAGCGCGGCGTAGTCGGCCACCGCCTGGATGCGCGAACGGCGCAGGCTGGCCTCGCCGGTGCTGATGCGGCCCTTGGCGACGTTCTGCGCCCAGGTGTCCTCGGCCATCTGCAGGCCGGCCTCGACCATCTGCGGGTTGTTGTCCAGCCACAGCACCGGGATGCCGGCGTTGGCCAGGCTGATGACGATGCCACGGCCCATGGTGCCCGCGCCGATCACGGCGGCCTGTTCGATCTTGTACTGGTTACTCATAGCCTTCCCTCGGTCACGTAAAACACAACTGACGCACAGTAAGTTCACGGGTACTATTTGGGAAATTTTGACTTGTGATAAGTTGAATTCTCCTCGTGAATATATCGACCTTCGATCTCAACCTGCTGCGGGTGCTCGACGCGCTGCTGCGCGAGCGCAACGTGTCGCGCGCCGCCGAGCGCCTGGCGCTGAGCCAGCCGGCGGTGAGCAACGCGCTGAACCGCCTGCGCGACCTGCTCGACGACCCGCTGCTGGTGCGCGTCGGCCGCGCCATGCAGCCGACGCCGCGGGCGCTGGAGCTGGAGGCGCCGATCCGCGCGGCGCTGCGCCAGATCGAGGAGAGCCTGAGCGGCGCCGAGCGCTTCGAGCCGGCGCGCAGCCGCCAGCGCTTCACCATCGCCCTCACCGACTACGCCGAGATGCTGCTGATGCCGCGCCTGCTGGCGCACCTGGCCGGGCAGGCGCCGGGCATCCGCATCGACGTGCAGCACCTGTCGCCACGGTTGCCGAGCGAGGCCCTGGAGAAGGGCGAGATCGACCTCGCCCTGGGCCGCTTCGAGGCCCTGCCGCCGCGCTTCTGCGGTGTGCCCTGGATGAGCGAGACACTGCAGCTGGTGGCCCACCGCGACCATCCCCAACTGCGCGACGGGCTGGACCTGAACACCTTCCTGCGCCTGCGCCACCTGTGGGTGCACGGTGGGCAGACCCGCGGCATGGTCGAGCAGTGGCTCGGCGAGCAGGGCCTGACCCGGGAGATCGTCTACACCACGCCCAACTACCTGCAGGCGGCGCACATCGCCGCCAGCGGCGATCTGGTGGCGGTGCTGCCGACGAGGCTGGCCCGTTACTTCGCCGGGCTGCTGCCGCTGAGCCTGCACGCGCTGCCGTTCGAGCTGGGGCCGTTCCAGCTGGAGATCGTCAGCCTCGACCTGCGTCGCCGGGACATGGCCCTGCAGTGGCTGATCGAGCAGATCGGCTCGCTCGGCGACGCCCGGGGCTGACCGTTCGTCGCATTCTGCCCGTTGCGCCGGCCGCACAGGCGAAGCGGCGCGCCGTTGCACTGGCCTTTTCGCCAGCGCAACGGTGCCTACGGCGGCGACGCCTCTGGGACGGGCGATTCCGCCGAGCGGCCCGGCGCGCTTTGGGCATGGGAGACCGTAAACGCCTGGAAAAGTGCTAGACCATCTGCGTCGGCGCCTTATGCCTCATCCGCCTAAAGCAGGGCTTCGCGACGCCATAGACTGAGGTTCCCAGGCCGGAAAACCAGGGAGAAGCCTATGGCCATCGCCATCAGCCCGATGACTGACACGCTTTATCAGACGCGCCCGTTGCGCGCGATCGACGACAGCAGCACCGCGGTGGGCGCCGTGCGCAACCGCGCCGACACCGAAACTGCCGCCACCAGCGCCGAGCGCCTGCAGGACCGTCTCGAACTGGCCCGCGAACGGGCCGCCGAGCGTTTCGCCCGCCAGCAGGAGCTGGCCGAAGAGCGCCGCGAGGCGTTGCGCGAGGAACTGGCGGAGCAGGCGCGCCAGACCAACGAGGAGGCCATCAGCAACCTGCAGGACCGCCTGCGCCAGCAGCAGGTGGAGCGCTTCCTGGAGGCGCGGCAGGTCGATCAGGACTTGAACGCCGAACGCAGCGATCCGGCGAACCCGCAGGCCCTCGCCCAGCCGCGTGCCGACGCCGGCCAGCTGATCTTCGGCCCGGCGCAGACGGTGACCACGCGGACGGCCATCGAGGCCATTACCACCTATCAGCAGACCCGCGACCTGATCGCCTAACGGCCGTCGCGCCGCTCCTCGCGGGCGGCGCGGTCCGCCCGGCTGCCGAGGTACCAGCCGAGCAGCCCCCACAGCGCGGCGCAGGCCGCGCCCACCAGCGCCACCAGCGCGACGCCCTGGCCGAGGGTGTCGAGCAGGCTCTTGGCCCAGCCGCTGAGTGCGTCACCGCCGCGGTAGACCACGGTGTCGATGAAGTTCTTCGCCTTGTACTTGGTCTCCGCGTCCAGCGGGGCGAACAGCATCTCGCGGCCGGGGCGGACGAAGGCGTATTCGCCGATCCGCCGCACGATCATCAGCGCCGCCAGCACGGCGAAGGTCGGCGCCAGGGCCAGGCCGAGGAAGCCCAGGGCCATCAGCGCCGGCACCCCGGCCAGCAGCACGCGGATGCCCAGGCGCTGGGCCACCCGCCCGGTGATGAACAGTTGCGAGGCCAGCGCGCCGGCCTGCACCACGAAGTCGATGATGCCGAACACCCGCACCTGGGCGTCGCGCTCGGGGAACAGTTCGGCCACCAGCCGCGCCTGCTCGAAATAGAGGAAGGTGCTGACCGTCGCCAGCAGGATCACGAAGGCCGACACGCCGAGCAGGTAGGGCGAGCGCAGCACCCGGGTGAGGCCGCTGAACGGGTTGCCCGGCACCGGCCGCCGCGGGTTCTCGCTGGGCGCGGCGCCGGGGCGGCCGGCACCGGCGACCTCGCGCCAGGCCATCAGCCGCTGCTTGAGCAACAGGGCCGCCACCAGCAGCACGGCGGCCAGCAGGGTCAGCCCGGCGGCGTCCAGCGCGGCGATCAGCAGGGCGCTGAGCGCCGGCCCGGCCAGCCCGCCGACGCTGGCGCCGGCGGCGATGAAGGCGAACAGGCGCCGGGCCTGGGCGCCGTCGAACACATCGGCCATCAGGCTCCAGGCCAGCGACACGACGAACAGGTTGTACACCGAGATCCACACGTAGAAGGCGCGCGCCAGCCCCACGCTGTCGCCGAGGGCGGCGAACAGCGCGGCGAAGGCCAGCAGGTTGAGGGTGAAGAAGCCGAATACCCAGTCAACGAAGCGGCGGCGCGGCACCCGCGAGTTGAGCCAGGCGAACAGCGGCACCGCCAGCAGCATGGCGACGAAGGTGGCGGTGAACAGCCACTGCAGGTGCTCCACGCCAGCCTGGATGCCCATCGACTCGCGGATCGGGCGCAGCATGAAGTAGCCGCAGAACAGGCAGAAGAACAGGGCGAAGCCGGCCAGGGCGGCGTCCAGCTCGCCGGCCTCGGCGTTGATCGCCCGCGCCAGGCGCCGGCGCATGCTCAGGCGAACAGCTCGACGATGCGCCGCCGCTGCCCTTCGTCCGGCAGGCGGCCATGGCCGGCCTGCAGGTTGTCGGCCATGTAGCGGGCCTTGGAAGTGGCGGGGATCACCGCCGTCACCGCCGGGTTGGCGAGGATGTACTTGAGCATCAGCCGGGCCCAGGAGCCGGCGTCCAGTTCCGCCCTGGCCCACTCGGGCAGGTCCTTGCCGCGCACCCTGTCGAACAGGGCGGCACGCTGGAACGGCCGGTTGATCATCACGGCGATGCCCTTGTCGGCGCAGAACGGCAGCAGTTCGCGTTCGGCGTTGCGTTCGCCGATGGAGTAGTTGAACTGGACGAAGTCCAGCGGCTCGCGGCGCAGCACCTCCAGCAGGCGCTCGTGGGCGGAGTCGAGGTAGTGGGTGACGCCGATGTAGCGCACCTTGCCCTGTTCCTTCAGCTCGCGCAGCAGCTTGAGCTGGGTCTCGGTGTCCTGCAGGTTGTGCACCTGCAGCAGGTCGATCCGTTCGGTCTTGAGGTCCGCGAAGCTGGCCTCGATCTGCCGTAGCCCGGCCTCGCGTCCGCTGGAGGACACCTTGCTGGCGAGGAACAGCTTGTCGCGCGCGCCGGTGGCCAGGGCGCCGCACACCGCCTCGGCGCGGCCGTAGCTGGGCGCGGTGTCGACCAGGCTGGCGCCGCCGCCGATCAGGGTGGCCATGACCTCGCGCAGCGGCGCCAGGTGCGCCTCGTCGAGCGGCACGTCGTGGGTGCGCGAGGTGCCCAGGCCGATCGCCGGCAGCAGCTCGCCGCTGGAAGGAATCCTGCGCCGCAGCAGGCCGCCGCTGTCCGCGGCCCACGACAGATTGGGCAGCAGCGGGCCGAGGGCGGCCAGGGCGGCGACGCCGGTGGTGTGCTGGAGGAAGCGGCGGCGAGTGGGCATGGCGAGGGTCTCCCGTGTCGGTGGCGGTCCGGACAGTGATAGACCCTCATGCCCGCTCGCGGGTGCCGGGGCAATATCCGGTAACCAAACCGGGCGCGCGGAAAGACAGTGCTTTGGCGCGGCGGGAGCGTTCGCCCCGCGCCGGCCTGGATTAGGCTGCGGGCATTCCAACAACAAGGAACATCGCCATGCGCAAGCTGTTGTCGCTGATCGCGCTCGCCGGCTTCGGCTACCTGCTGTTCTGGCCCACCCCGTTGCAGCCGGTGGCCTGGCAGCCCGGGCCGCTGCCGCCGGCCGCCGGCGTGTGGGCGCCGAACGCCCGGCTGGACGGCGCGGTGCTGGAGCAGTCCGGCCTGGACGGCCCGGACACGGTGGTGGTGGACGGCGAGGGGCGGCGCTACAGCGGCATCGGCGACGGCCGCATCCTGCGCTGGCACGCCGGCCGGGAGGCGCAGACCTTCGTCGACCTGGACGGTCGCCCGGTGGGCATGAACTTCGGCCCGGACGGCAGCCTATACGCGGCGGACGAGGCCAACGCCAAGGTCTGGCAGGTGACGCCCGAGGGCCGGGCGCGGGTGCTGGTGGAGAGCGACGCGCGCCAGCGCTTCACCTTCCTCAACGACGTGTTCGTCGCCCGCGACGGTCGCCTGTTCTTCACTGAGGCCTCCAGCCGCTGGGGCCTGGCCGACAACAAGCGGGCGCTGCTGGAGCATGGCGGCGACGGCGCCGTGTTCGTGCGCCACCCGGACGGCCGCATCGAGCGCGTGCTGGACGGCTTGGAGTTCGCCAATGGTGTGGTGCTGAGCGCGGACGAGTCCTACCTGCTGGTGGCGGAGACCGGCGCCTACCGCGTCACCCGCCTGTGGCTCGCGGGCCCGCGCGCCGGCCAGCGCGAGGTGCTGGTGGACGACCTGCCGGGCTTCCCCGGCGACCTGTCGCTGGCGCCGGACGGCAGCTACTGGTGCTCCTTCTTCTCGCCGCGCAAGCCGCTGCTCGACGCGCTGGCGCCCTGGCCGTTCCTGCGCAAGGTGGCCTCGCGCCTGCCGCCGGCGCTGCTGGCCAGGCCGAGCCGCTACCCCCACGTGTTCCGCTTCGACGGCGAGGGGCGCGTGCTGGAGAGCCTGCAGGCGTCGTCGGACAGCGACCTGCCCAGCTTCAGCAGCGTGGTGCAGCACGGCGACGAGCTGCTGCTCGGCACGCCGGGCGGGGTCGGCGAGATCGATGCGGACCAGGCTTACCGGGTCAGGTTGCACTGAGGTTGAAGGCGCCGCAAAACCTGCTGCCCTAGTCGCATCTGGCTGGTAATCTTCGGCTCGGTCTGGCGCCACAGCGACATGCTGTTGCGCGCCGCTCGCACCACCCTTTCCCAACCACCGCAGGTGTATTACATGAAGCAGTACAAGGTTGTTGTTTATCGCGAAGGAATGCTGGGCTCTTTGTTTCTCGGTGGCTCCAAGGTCGATCCGGTGCGTTTCTCTGAATTCCTCAACAAGAACGCCGCCGAAGGCTGGCGCGTGGTGACCATGGAGAAGGACATCCGCCGTATGCTCCTGCTGTGGAAGCGCGAGGCTTACCTAGTAGTGCTGGAGAAGGACGCTTGAGAGTCGGCGTGATCATCGGTCTGGGCCTGTTCGTTGCCTGGGCGCTGCTGGCGCTGGCGCAACTGTGGTTCACGCCGCTCAGTGCCGAGGTGTTCGTCAAGCTGACGGTCACGTCTGCCGTGCTCGAGACAGTGGTGATCATCGTCACGCTGGTGCTCAGGGAGTACCGCTCGGAAAAAGAGCTGAAGTCCAAGGGCTACCTTGACTGATCACGTTACAAGCCCTGCCACCTGAGTGCCTGACCGGGCTCGGGTGGTAGCGGCCCGATTGCGCCACGCCATCGATCTGAGTCTTCTGCCTGTTTCCCGATCATTCGCAACAGAGTTCTACGCCTGCGCCACCCAGTCGCGCACCTCGGCGTAGGGGTAGGCCTCCAGCGTGGCGAAGCCGGCGATCTGCCGCGCCTTGAGCTTGGTGAACAGCGGCACGCTGATGCCGCAGAGAAAGCGCGTCAGGCATTCGCCGCTTGGCGCCGCGCCGCTGTATTCCACGTGGCGCTGGCTGAAGTCGGCGCACAGGGCATGCAGGTCCAGTTCGGCCAGCGGGCGCAGGGGCGGCGCCGGTGGCAGGTGGGCGACCCGGCCCTGGCACACCGAGCAGTGCCCGCAGCGCGCCGGCGCGTTGGTATCGCCGAAGTAGGCGGCCAGGCGCTGGCTCAGGCAGCGGTCGCTGGCGAACAGGTCGAGCATGGCCTGGATGCGGCGGATTTCGCTGGCTTCCTGCTGCTGGAAGTAGGCGTGCAGTTCACCGCTCAACTGGTGCGGGTCGAAGTCCGGCCGGAGCAGGGCGTAGACCTCGGTCATCTGCTTGCTTTCCAGCTCGATCCAGCCGCGTTCCTGGAAGAAGTCCAGCGCCTTGACCACCCGCGCGCGCTCGGCCTGGTGCCGGTCGTAGAGCGCGGCGAAGTCCACCGTGCACCAGGTCCGCGCCCGCGCCGAGGTGGCGACGATGGCCTCGACGAACTGGCGCCGCTCGCCCTCGAACTTGTCCAGCAGCGCCTCCGGCTCGATCAGGTACTTGAAGCGGTATTCGGCGAAGTAGGCGTAGCGCGGGGCGATGATGCCGCGCAGTTCCAGCTGCACCAGCAGGGTCTTGAGCGGCAGTTGGCGGATGTTGCTGTGCTCGGAGAGCTGGTTGAGCATCAGTTCCCACTGGCCGTCCGCCGCGCCGGCCAGCAGCTCGTCGAGCACCCGGCGGATGCCGTCCGGCTCGGGCGTGTCGCCGTAGACGAAGTTCTCCAGCACGTTGAGGCCGTCGCGGTTGGCCAGCACCAGGCAGTCGGACGGCTGGCCGTCGCGCCCGGCACGACCGATCTCCTGGCTGTAGTTCTCGATCGACTTGGGCAGGTCGAAGTGCACCACGTTGCGGATGTCGCTCTTGTCGATGCCCATGCCGAAGGCGATGGTGGCGACGATGCAGTCGACCTGGCCGTCCATGAACCGGCGCTGGATCGCCTCGCGCGCTTCATGCGGCATGCCGGCGTGGTAGGCGCAGGCGCCGAGGCCGCGCCGGTCGAGCAGCTCGGCCACCTGCTCGGCGGTTTTCTGCTGGGTGACGTAGACGATGCTCGGCTGGCCGGCCCGGGCGCCCAGCCATTCGACCAGGCGGCCCTGCTTGTCGCGCCCGGCCACCGGCTCCACCAGCAGGTTGAGGTTGACGCGGTAGAAGCCGGTGGTGACCACATCCTCGGCGGCGATGGCGAACTTCTTCTGCATGTCGGCGATCACCGGTGGCGTGGCCGTGGCGGTGAGCAGCAGCACCTGGGGAATGGCGAACTGGCGCTGGTAGTCGGGCAGCTTGAGATAGTCGGGGCGGAAGTTGTGGCCCCACTCGGAGATGCAGTGCGCCTCGTCAACCACCAGCAGGGAGATCGGCACCTGGCCGATGAAGTTTCGGAAGCGCTCGTTCTTCAGGCGCTCGACCGAGATCATCAGGATCTTCAGCTCGCCGGACTTGGCCCTGGCCATGGTCTCGGCGACCTGTTCGCGGCTCTGCGCCGAGTCGATGCTGGCGGCGCTGATGCCACGGGCGTGGAGGAAGGCCAGCTGGTCCTGCATCAGCGCCAGCAGCGGCGACACCACCAGGGTCAGGTGCGGCAGGCGCAGCGCCGGCAACTGGTAGCACAGCGACTTGCCCGAACCGGTGGGAAAGATCGCCGCCGCCGACCGCCCGGCGAGCACGGCATCGACCACCCGCTCCTGGCCGGGCCGCAGGTGGGAAAAGCCGAAGACGCTGGCGAGGGTATCGAGCATGGGACGAGGCCGGAACGAGGGAAAAGGCCGACGACCATAGCGCGCCGAACGGCCCGAGGCCAGGCCGATGGCGCCGTAGAGCGCGACCGCCCGTAGGGTGCGCCGCGCGCACCGACAGGCCGGCACATTGCCCCCGGTGCGCATGGCGCACCCTACGGCAGCCTCGTAGCCCGGATGAAATCCGGGTCACATGAAAGCGCTGCTTTCATTGGGGAAAATCCACACTTTCAGGCGGCTCGGAGCCGGAGTCCCCGTCAGGAGGCCGAGTGGAAGTGTCGCGCAGGGGGATGAGCCGCATGGATGCGGCGAAAGGACTGGGGGGCCCCGCTTGAAGGGCCATGGATGGCCCTTGCAAGCCGGCCCCCGGAGCAGCACCGGAAGGAGGGAACCCGGAGCGAAGCGCAGGGCCGGATGCCGGTGTGGCCTTCTCTTTGGTTACTTTCTCTTGGTCCGGGCGGCGATCCGCAGACAAGAGCAACGAAGCGAAGCGGAGTAACAGCCGCAGGCTGGCCCGAAGGGCGAGCGTAGCGAGTCAAGTGACTCGCCCGGGAGGGCGAAACCGGAAGCGTCGGAGCACACAGAAATCGGCTGAAAGAAGGGGCGCCAATAAAACCGCCCCCGGATTTCATCCGGGCTACGCATCGATCTTACCGGTTCATCGGTGCGCACGGCGCACCCTACGAAGCAGCCCCGCGCCGCGAGTGCTGGGGCTGCTCATCGGCCGCTCAGATCTCCGGATCGATCGGCGGATGCTTGTGCCAGGCACTGCCACCCGGCAGCAGCAGGTTCAACGCCAGGGCGCTGATGGCGCATAGGGAGATGCCGGACAGGGCGAACTCCTTGCCGCCGATCACCATGCCGCCGATGCCGAACACCAGCGTCACCGACACGATGATCAGGTTGCGCGCCTCGGACAGGTCCACCTGGTGGCGGATCAGGGTGTTCAGGCCGACCACCGCGATGGAGCCGAACAGCAGGCAGAGGATGCCGCCCATCACCGGCACCGGGATGGCCTGCAGCGCGGCGCCGAACTTGCCGACGAAGGCCAGCAGGATGGCGAATACCGCCGCCCAGGTCATCACCTTGGGGTTGAAGCTCTTGGTCAACATCACCGCGCCGGTCACCTCGGCGTAGGTGGTGTTGGGCGGGCCGCCGAACAGGCCGGCCGCCGAGGTGGCCAGGCCGTCGCCGAGCAGGGTGCGGTGCAGGCCCGGCTTGCGCACGAAGTCCTTGCCGGTGACGGTGCCGACCGCGATCACCCCGCCGATGTGCTCGATGGCCGGCGCCAGGGCCACCGGCACCATGTACAGGATGGCGCCGAGGTGGAACTCAGGCGCGACGAAGTTGGGCATGGCCAGCCAGGCAGCGGCGGCGATGCCGGCGGTGTCGAACACGCCGAAGATCGCCGCCAGGGTGCAGCCCACGGCGATGCCGGCGAGGATCGGCACCAGGCGGAACAGGCCGCGGCCGAGCACGGCCACCAGCAGGGTGGTGACCAGCGCCGGCATGGAGATGAACATGGCGGTCTGGTAGGGCACCAGTTCGGCGGCGCCGTCACCGGTCTTGCCCATGGCCATGTTCACCGCCACCGGCGACAGGGCCAGGCCGATGGCGATGATCACCGGGCCGATCACCACCGGCGGCAGGATGCGGTCGATGAAGCCCGGGCCCTTGAGCTTCACGGCCAGGCCGAGGAAGGTGTAGACGAAGCCGGCGGCGACCACGCCGCCGAGCACCGCCGGCAGGCCGAACTCGCCCTTGGCGGCGATGATCGGGGCGATGAAGGCGAAGCTGGAGGCGAGGAACACCGGCACCTGGCGGCCGGTGGCCAGCTGGAATAGGAGGGTGCCGATGCCGGCGGTGAACAGCGCCACGTTCGGGTCCATGCTGGTGATCAGGGGCATGAGCACCAGCGCGCCGAAGGCCACGAACAGCATCTGCGCGCCGGAGAGAATCTGCCGCGGCAGCGGGTCGTTGTACTCGCTCATGCTCAGGCGTCCTTCTGCTTGGTGCCGAAGATCTTGTCGCCGGCGTCGCCCAGGCCGGGGATGATGTAGCCGTGTTCGTTGAGCTGCTGGTCGATCGAGGCGGTGTAGATGGTCACGTCCGGGTGGGCGTCGCCCACCGCTTTGATGCCCTCCGGCGCGGCGACCAGCACCATGGCGCGGATTTCCTTGCAGCCGGCCTTCTTCAGCAGGTCGATGGTGGCGACCATGGAGCCGCCGGTGGCGAGCATCGGGTCGATGATCAGGGCCAGGCGCTCGTCGATCTCGGGCGCCAGCTTCTCCAGGTAGGTATGGGCCTGCAGGGTTTCCTCGTTGCGGGCGACGCCCACGGCGCTGACCTTGGCCCCGGGGATCAGGCTGAGCACGCCGTCGAGCATGCCGATGCCGGCGCGCAGGATCGGTACCACGGTGATCTTCTTGCCGGCGATCTTCTCCACCTGCACCGGCCCGGCCCAGCCCGGAATCTCGTAGCTCTCCAGCGGCAGGTCGTTGGTCGCCTCGTAGGTGAGCAGGGCGCCCACTTCCTGGGCCAGTTCGCGGAAGTTCTTGGTGCTGATGTCGGCGCGGCGCATCAGACCGATCTTGTGGCGGATCAGCGGGTGGCGGATCTCACGGATGGGCATGCGGGGGTCTCCGGGGCGAGGATTTCTGGCTAGAGTAAAGCACTGCTCGTGCCGGAGTCGGGCGCAACCGGGGGACCGATTGTCGCGGCGGTGGATCGCACCGCAGCCTCCGGCGTGCAAGGCCGCGCAGTTTACCGCCTCCCCTGGGCGAGCGGTCAGAAAATCACCGGCGGGCTTGCCCTCGGGCGGGCATCTGAGTACCTTTGCCGCCCATTTTTCAGGCGATGTCCCGTTACGTGTTGGTGGCGCATCCTGCTTTTGTGGGAACGGCTGGGCGGCATTCCGATTGGCCGCGAAGTTCGCGGATAAATCCGCTCCCACAAGGTGTGCGACAGCTAACGTGGATATGGCCATTTCTTAACCAGTTGCCTTTCGCTGCCCGGAGCCACCATGCCCGCCGATCTCGCCCACATCCGTCAAATCATGGCCGAGGCCGACTGCCTCTTCAGCGAGGCCGAGGTCGAGGCGGCCATCGGGCGCGTCGGCGCGGCCATCTGCGAGGAGCTGGCCGAACGCAACCCGGTGGTGTTCTGCGTGATGAACGGCGGCCTGATCTTCGCCGGCAAGCTGCTGACCAAGCTGAACTTCCCGCTGGAGCTGTCCTACCTGCACGCCACCCGCTACCGCAGCGAGACCACCGGCGGCGAGCTGTTCTGGAAGGCCAAGCCGGAAATCTCCTTCATCGACCGCGAAGTGCTGATCATCGACGACATCCTCGACGAGGGGCACACCCTGGCCGCGATCATCGAGTTCTGCCGCCATGCCGGCGCCAGCGACGTGCACACCGCCGTGCTGATCGACAAGGACCACGACCGCAAGGCCCGTCCGGACCTCAAGGCCGACTACGTGGGCCTGTCCTGCGAGGATCGCTTCATCTTCGGCTACGGCATGGACTACAAGGGCTACTGGCGCAACGCGGCGGGCATCTTCGCGGTCAAGGGCCTGTAATTCCCAATCCCGGATACGCGGGTTTCACCCGCCCTACGTAGGGCGGGTGAAACCCGCGTTTGCTCATTCGGCGACCGCCGGCTCCAGCCAGCTCAACGCCTTGGCCCGCGCCTGGCGCAGGTCGCGGGCGAAGGCGAGCCGCCCCGGCTCGCGGTGGATG
Source organism: Pseudomonas paralcaligenes (assembly GCF_019655855.1). Lineage (GTDB taxonomy): Bacteria > Pseudomonadota > Gammaproteobacteria > Pseudomonadales > Pseudomonadaceae > Aquipseudomonas > Aquipseudomonas paralcaligenes. Next base: position 479,801 of record NZ_BPFX01000003.1, read on the forward strand.
CCGGCCCGGCGCAGCTTCAGGCGCAGGTTGGCCGAGGCGCCGCTGAGCACCAGGCCGACGCCCTGGCGGTGGTAGTCGCGCAGCACGTTTTCCAGGGCTGCCAGGGCGGTCATGTCGAGCATCGGCACCGCGCTCATCTCCACGATCACCACCTTCACCTCCGGGTTGAACCGGCGCAGCACGCTCAGGGCCTTCTCCGCCGCGCCGAAGAACAGCGGGCCGCGGATGCTGTAGGTCAGCACCGAGTCCGGCAGTTCTCCCAGCTGGCTCAGTTGCGGGCGCGGCAGCGGCCCGGCGTCGGTCAGCTCGCTCATGCGCTTGATGAACAGGCCGCAGGCCAGCAGCAGGCCGACGCCGACCGCCAGTACCATGTCGAACAGCACGGTCAGCACCAGGCAGGTCAGCAGCACCAGCACGTCGCTGCGCGGCGCGATGCGCAGGGTGTGGATGACGTGGTGCGGCTCGCTCATGTTCCACGCCACCATCAGCAGCAGGGCGGCCAGCGATGCCATTGGCAGCAGGCTGAACACCGGCGCGAGCAGCAGCATGGCCAGCAGCACCACGCCGGCGTGGATGATCGCGGAGAGCGGCGAGACGGCCCCGGCGCGCACGTTGGCGGCGGAACGGGCAATGGCGGCCGTGGCGGTGATGCCGCCGAACAGCGGCGCGACCAGGTTGCCCAGGCCCTGGCCGAGCAGCTCGCCGTTGGGATCGTGCTTGCTGCCGGTCATGCCGTCCGCCACCACGGCGCACAGCAGCGACTCGATGGCGCCGAGCATGGCGATGGCGAAGGCCGGCGCCAGCAGCTGGCGGATCAGCTCGAAGGACAGCACCAGCGGCTGGCCGTCCGGCCCCGGCAGCTGCCAGGGCCAGGCGAAGTCGGGCAGGAACGGCGGGATGCCGGGGTGGCTGACGCCGTCCAAGGTGTAGCTGAAGCGCTCGCCCAGGGTAGCCACCGGCAGGCCGGCGGCTTCCAGCAGCTGGGCGACCAGCACGCCCACTGCCAGCGCCGCCAGGTGGCCGGGCACCTTCGGCACCAGCTTCGGCCAGATCAGCAGCGTGGCCAGGCTGGCGGCGGCGGTCAGGCCGTCGCCGGGGTGGAAGTCGGGCAGCGCCTCGGCGAGCAGCTCCAGCTGGTCGAGGAAGTGCTGCGGCGTGGCCGACAGCTGCAGGCCGAGCAGGTCCTTGATCTGCAGCACGGCGATGACGATGCCGATGCCGGCGGTGAAGCCCAGCGTCACCGGATAGGGCACGAACTCGATCAGCTTGCCGGCGCGCAGCAGGCCAAGGGCGATGAGGATCGCCCCGGCGAGCATGGTGCACAGCAGCAGGCCGCCGAGGCCGTACTGCTGGCTGATCGGCAGCAGGATCACCACGAAGGCCGCCGTGGGGCCGGAAATGTTGAAGCGCGAGCCGCCGGCCAGGGCGATCAGCGGCGCGGCCACCAGTACGGTGTACAGGCCGTGCTGCGGTGCCACGCCCACCGCAATGGCCAGGGCCATGGCCAGCGGGATGGCGATGATGCCGACCGTCAGCCCCGCGATCAGGTCGCCGCGCAGGGCGTGCCGGGAATAGCCGACGGCCAGGACCTGGCGCCAGGCGGCGAACAGCGGAGGTAGAGACATCGCGGGGCTCCAGCGGGGACTGTGCGCATTATAGGGACGAAGGCCTCCGGCTTGCCCGGCTGGATGCGCTGCTTTAGTCGCGTTGAGCCGCGCCACGGGCGGGGGTAAACTGCCGGCCCCGTAATGCCCGCCAGCTGGAGAGCGTGATGCGCAAAGACAAGAAACAGGTGATTGGCGAAGAGATCGGCGACGACGCGATCAAGCTGTTCCTCGCGGTCGAGCCGGCCGACGACACGCCGCCGTCCCTGCACAAGCTGGTCAAGGCCTACCGCAGCCTGCGCATCGACGACTTCGAGCGTTTCCTGACCTTCTTCAGGGAGGCAGGTTACGACCTCGACGCCCGGGATGCCAAGGGCAACGACTTCGTCGCCCTGATCCAGGACCAGCGCCTGGCCGAGCCCTACATCGACGCGATAAAGGCGGCAAAAGCCTGACCTTCGTAGGAAAAATGACCGTCTGCCCCAGGTTCGTGCATTTTTTGCGGCTGGGCGAGCGGCAATAGTGGTATCGTGCGCGCCGGAAAACTCCCGACCCGGCGCCCCTGCTGGGCTTGCGCGTCTGTCGCGCGCGGGCGGGAAGTGAAGAATTGAACGCGCGGGCTGCCCACAGGCAGTCCACGCCGGACGAGGTTGCTCGGCATCGATCAGGCCAAGTCATCGGCCATGGTACGAGCCCTCCGAAGCTCCAGACACTTGTCTGGCTGTCAGTGATTAGACGCCGATGCGTGGCTCAAAAGGCCGATGCCAGCGGCTTGGTACTGCAGATCTTGGAGAAGCGTTAATGACGCAAGTCAATCACGAAACTGTGGATGTGCTGCTGGTCGGCGCCGGCATCATGAGCGCCACCCTGGCGGTGCTGCTCAAGGAGCTGGACCCGAGCCTCAAGCTGGAGATCGCCGAGCTGCGTTCCTCCGGCGCCATCGAGAGTTCCAACCCGTGGAACAACGCCGGCACCGGTCACGCCGGCCTCTGCGAGCTGAACTACACGCCGCAGGCGGCGGACGGTTCGATCGACATCAAGAAGGCCGTGCAGATCAACGCACAGTTCGAGGTTTCCCGGCAGTTCTGGTCCCACCTGGCCGGCAAGGAAGGCTTCGGTTCGCCGCGCAGCTTCATCAATTCCGTGCCGCACATGAGCTTCGTGCGTGGCGAGAAGGATGTCGGTTTCCTCAAGAAGCGCCATGAACTGCTCAGCCAGCATCATGCCTTCGAGAACATGGAGTACACCGAGGACCGGGCCGTCATGGCCGACTGGATGCCGCTGATGATGGAAGGCCGCGACCCGGCCGAACGCATCGCCGCGACCCGCGCCGGCAACGGCACCGACGTCAACTTCGGCGCGCTGACCAACCAGTTGCTGCAGTTCCTCTCCGCCCAGGGCGGCACCACCCTCAGCTACAGCCAGAAGGTCACCGGCCTGGCGCGCAGCGGCGAGGGCTGGACCGCCCAGATCAAGAACACCAAGACCGGCGAGCAGCGCGAGATCGGCGCGCGCTTCGTCTTCCTCGGCGCCGGCGGCGGCGCGCTGCCGCTGCTGCAGATGTCCGGCATCCCGGAAGGCAAGGGCTTCGGCGGCTTCCCGGTGAGCGGCCAGTGGCTGCGCTGCGACAACCCCGAGGTGGTCAAGCAGCACCAGGCCAAGGTCTACAGCCAGGCCGAGGTGGGCGCGCCGCCCATGTCCGTGCCGCACCTGGACACCCGCGTGGTGGACGGCAAGACCTCGCTGCTGTTCGGCCCCTACGCCGGCTTCACCACCAAGTTCCTCAAGTTCGGCTCGTTCCTCGACCTGCCGCTGTCGGTGCGTCCGAGCAACATCGGCCCGATGCTGGCCGTGGCCCGCGACAACATGGCCCTGACCCGCTACCTGATCAAGGAAGTGCTGCAGTCGCCGGAGCAGCGCCTGGAGTCCCTGCGCAAGTTCTACCCGAACGTGAAGGCCGAGGACTGGCGCCTGGAGATCGCCGGCCAGCGCGTGCAGATCATCAAGAAGGACGCCAAGAAGGGCGGCATCCTGCAGTTCGGCACCGAGCTGGTGGCGGCCGAGGACGGCTCCATCGCCGCGCTGCTCGGCGCCTCGCCGGGCGCCTCGGTGACCGTGTCGATCATGCTCAACCTGATCGAGCGCTGCTTCGCCGACAAGGCCCGGGGCGAGTGGGCCGCCAGGCTCGCGGAAATCTTCCCGGCGCGCGAGAAGGCGCTGGAAGACGATGCCGAGCTGTATCGTTCGGTCGCCGAGCGGTGCTCCAAGGCCTTGCAGCTCGCCTGAGTGTCGTAGGGCGGGTGCAACTCGCGTGTTGCCCCCTGAAAAAAGCCGCCCTCGGGCGGCTTTTTCGTTGGCGATGTTCCCGTTGGATGTTGTAGTGCTGCTCTGAGCCCTTCTGGATCCCCGCCTGCGCGGGGATGACGGTTTCGGAAGAAATTAGAAATTCCACCCCCTGCCTCGTCATTCCCGCGCAGGCGGGGATCCAGAGGCAGGCAGCTGCAGCGTTCAGCTAGAGGGGCTTGACCGCGCGATGTGTAGGGCAGGGGACATAGCCTTTTCGTTGCCGGCCTCAGGCGGCCAGCGCCGGGCTCGGGCGCGTGCCGACGCGGCGCGGGGTGACCAGCACGTCCAGCGGCAGCGCCTGGCCCAGCCATTGGGTGCGAAGCTCGCGCACCTCCACCCAGCCCGGTTCGCCCGGCAGCTCGCGGGCCTCGCGCAGGGCGCGGCAGGTGCCCGAGGCATCCAGCAGGGCGAAGCGGCGCATCGGCGCGCGTGGCATGAGCAGCGACCACAGACTCATCATGGGGCAATCCTCCAGGGCGACAGCAGCCTTATCGCACGCCGAGGTGACAGGGCCGTGACAGGAACCGCCCGGCTGCGGCGGAGGTCAGAAACACAGCTGTCGACGCAAGCGGAGCGGCAGGTATACTGCCGCGCATTTTCCGCCGCCACCTTTCTGGAGATCGTCATGAAGAAACATCTGCTGTTCGGTCTGGTAGCCGCACTCGGCGTCGCGTTGGTCGGTTGTGCCCACAGCCCCCAGCAGCTGCGTCCGCAGCCCAAGCTCACCGTGGCGCTGGTGCCCGTCGGCCAGGGCCAGCCGGTGGTGGTGCGCGTGGTCGATGGCCGCGCCTCGCCGGTGCTCGGTACCCGCGGCGGTCTGTACCCGGAGACCAGCAACATCAGTGTGCAGTCCCAGGACATCCTGCCGCGCCTGCAGGCCGAGGCCGAGGCGGCAGTGCGCCTGCTGGGCTTCACCCCCAGCCCCAACGCCTACAACGCCCCGCAGCTGACCCTGACCCTGGCCGACCTCAAGTACCAGTCGCCGAAGGAAGGCTCCTATGTCACCGAGGCCGACATCAGCGCCAGCATCCGCGCCGACGTGCAGAACAGCGCGCGCCGCTACAGCGGCCGCTACGGCGCCTCGTTGAACCAGCGCTTCGGCATGGCGCCGAACCAGGAGACCAACACCAAGCTGGTGTCCGACGTGCTGAGCGACGCGCTCACCCGCGCCTTCAAGGACCCGACCATCGGCCAGATGCTCGGCCAGCAGTAAGCGCCTCCCATAAAAAAGCCCGGCACATGCCGGGCTTTTTATGGCTATGTCCACGTTTTTTGCACACCTTGTGGGAGCGGATTTATCCGCGAATTTCGCGGCCAAGGCCGCTCCCACAGAAGCGATTGCGTCGCCAACACATAACGAGGACATAGCGAAAAAAGCTATATCCCCGTTGCGTGTTGCAGACGAAGCGGCCTGCCTGGAGCCCGTAGGGTTGTTGGGCCACAGGCCGTAACCCACCAGCGCAATCGACCGTGGCACCACGGTGGGTTACGCCGTCAAACGGCTAACCACCCTACGCGTTGCGCGAGCAAGCCCCTCTATCTGAACACTGCGGCTGCCTGCCCCTGGATTATTCCCCTTCGGGCCAGCGCAAGCGCTGTTCAACGATTCAGCTGCTGTCCCGCCTGCGCGGGAATGACGGTTTCGGAAGCAATTCCATCCCCCTACCTCGTCATCCCCGCGCAGGCGGGGATCCAGAAGGGGTCAGGGCACTACAACATCTGACGGGGATATTGCCTTTTTATGGCCATGCCCAGGCTGGTTGTTGCACACCTTGTGGGAGCGGATTTATCCGCGAATTTCGCGGCCAATCGGAATGTCGCCCAGCCGCTCCCACAGAAGCAGGATTGCGCCACCAACGTAACCGATCCTGCTTGGTAGGAGCGGTCTGGCGGTGGTCCGCAAACAAGGGCAGCGTAGCGAGTCAAGTGAGTCGCCCGGGAGGGTGAGGCCAGAAGCAGCAGGCCACTCGGCCACCTGCTTAACGACGGAGCACCCACAGAGACCGCCCCGGATTTCATCCGGGCTACGATCAATTGCCGGTGCATCGGTGCGCACGGCGCACCCTACAGCGTTCAGGCCGCCTCGGCGTACAGCTCAGGCAGGCTGAAGCCGGTGCGCTCGTCGATGTCCGGCAGGTCGTAGTGCTCGTGGCCGCCCAGGGCGCAGTAGACCAGCCAGTGATGGTCCTGCACGTTGATGGAAAGTTCGTCCACCACCGCCTCCACTTCGTCCAGGGAGTCGATGAGGTAGTCGTGGTCAACCGGTTGCGGGTTCAGCATGGCGGGTCCTCCGCTGTTATGGATATTGCTCCGTCACGTCAGTGACCGATGAGTCACAGATGGAGAGACAAACCCTAGGCCAGGTTGGTGACGTTTTTCAGACAGATTCGCGATTAGTCCTGTCGCTCGTCGGAAACGGAACTTATAACCCGCACGCTTCCAGTAGACTGCCGCCCGCCGCAGCCGCGCCCTGGCGCCGATCCAGCGAAACACCGCCTCGTTCTGGTGCGCCGACGAAAGGCTGCAAGGTTGGCGCCAGAGCCTCCGGGCCGCTCATGCCCGCTGCTGGTGCCGGTGTTTTCCTGTCGATGGTGCATCGTTTTCGTCGTTGAGGTGATTCGCGTGTCCCTGCAGTACCTCTGGAACCTGTTTTCGACCTACCCCGCCCAAGTGCTCAACGGTCTGGCCCTGTTCTTCGCCCTGGCCGGCGGCTGGCTGCTGCTCGCCACCCGGCTGCGCGAGCAGCGTGCCGGCGTGCGCTTGGCCTCCGATGCCGAGCTGGACGCCGACGCCAGCCTGCTGGACGAGCGCACCCAGCGCATCAACCGTTTCTTCTACGCCTTCGGCGGCGCCACCCTGGCGGGCGCGCTGGCGCTGTCCTGGTTCAGCACCGGCTTCTGATTCATCCCGCGCAAACGAAAACGGCAGCCCTGGGCTGCCGTTTTCGCATGTGGGCGCCGCTCAGAGCGGCAGGCCGGCCCTGACCCGGTACTGGTTGCGCACCGGCGTGGCGTACTGGCGGATCAGCCAGGGACGCTGCTCGGCGGGGCAGGCGGCCATGCGCCGCTGCCATTCGGCGCGGGCGGCGGCCACCTCGGCGGTGGGGAACTGCTGCTCGGCCGTCGGCACCTGCAGCGCGGGGTCGCGTTCCTCCCACTCGGCGTAGGCCAGGTAGTGCACCGGGAACAGCCGGTAGCCGCCGAGGATGTGGCGATCCATCAGCGCCGCCAGCTGCTTGGCATCCTCGAAGCCCTCGCGCACCGGCGCGCCGAACTGCACGTGGACGCGGCCCTTGTAGCCGGTGATGCCGAGGGCGATGCTGGCGTCGTCCTCGCCCGGGGCCTTCTCGTAGCTACCGGTGGTGGCGCGGATCTGCAGCTCGCGGGCCTTGGCCAGGTCGCAGGGGTCGTACTCGTAGCTGATCGACACCGGGATCAGGTTGAGCGCCGCCAGGGCCTCGGCGAACGGCTCGTCCTTGCGGCTCATGTGGAACATCTTGAGGATCGCCGAGTCGGTGCGGTCGTCGCCGTCCTTGGCTCGGCCCTCGGCCTGGGCGATCCAGATCGAGTGGCCTTCCTCGCGGATGGAGTGGTTGATGTAGGCCGACAGCAGCTGGAAGGCCGCCAGCTTCTCGCGCCGCCCCGCCACGTTGCGGTGCACGATGAAGCTCTTGTTCAGGCGCATCAGGTCGCTGACGAAGGGGCGCTGCAGCAGGTTGTCGCCGATGGCGATGCGCGGTGTCGGCAGTTCGGCGTGGAACACCGCGTAGTTGACGAAGGCCGGGTCCATCACGATGTCGCGGTGGTTGGCCATGAACAGGTAGGGCGCGCCCGCCTTCAACTGCTCCAGCCCGGCGAAGGTGATGCCGTCGGTAGCGCGCTCCACGGTGCGGTCGATGTAGGGCTCGATGCGCGCCTGCAGGGCGTCCACCGATTCGATGCCCGCCGTCTCGCGGCGCAGGCGATGGGCGATGAGGGGCTTGAGCAGCCAGCCGAAAGGCCCGGCCAGGCGCGGGAAGCGGAAGCGGGTGAGGATGCCGAGGAAGGTGTCGTCGCTCAACAGGCGCGCCAGTACGGCGGGGACTTCGTGGTCGGCGTAGGGTCGGATCGAATCGAATTCGCCCATCATGTTCTCGTGGTCAGGCTGCTCGGAAGGCCCATCGCGGGCTGGCAAATAGGCCGGCGATTATAAGGCCAATCGCGCCTCCGGGCGGAGGGTTCCGCATGCTTCGTGCCTGGCAACGAGTCGATTGGCACGCGCCAGTGGGCGCAGATCGAGTGGGAAGGTGGCGTTGTTTCACTCACCCGCAGCCTCGGGATCGGGTTCGATGAGGTGGGTTTTGCCGGCGGCCAGAAAGATCGCCTCCAGCTGGGCGCGGCGGCGTTTGCCCCAGTCGATGGTTCTGAAATCTATCCTGCTCAGGCAAGGGAGCGTGGGCAGGAAGGAAAAGCGCTCCGCCTGCAGATGGGTATTGATCTCTTCAAGCACCAGCGTTTCCAGGCTGGGCAGGCTTTGCAGCACCTCCGGGTTGTCCCAGATTTTCAGACGCTTCAGTTCGAGGTGCTTCAGGGCGGCCATGTTTGCAAGGCTGGGCAGCTTCTGCAGATGCGGTGCTCCGTGGATTTTCAGGACTTCAAGGCCTGAAAAGTCTGCCAGGCCATCCAATGTGTCGAGTTTCCTGAGAGAACTCAGAAATAGTGCTTTCAGGCCACGGCGATTCAGGACCGCGAGGTTCCCGGGCGCAGTGCAGCCGTCCAGTGTCAGTGCGCTCAGGTCAGGCAGCGAGTCGAGCAGTTCATCCGTTGCGATGCGCGAACCACCGGCATACAGGCTTTGCAAGCTGTGGCAGTCGGCCAATGCTTCCAACCCACAGAAGTCGCCGTACAGTTCCAGGGTGCTCAGGTTCTTGAGGGCGGGCAGAAAGTCCAGGCTGACGGACTTGCCGCCCTTGAGTGTCAGGGCCTCCAGATCCAATTGCATCAAGGGTGAGATGGCCCGGGCCTGAGCCAGGCTGATCTCCAGTTTGCGCACATGGCGCAGCGAAGCCAGTGCTTGCAACTCTTCGTCGCTGTAGCTCTTTTTGTCCGCAACCGTCCAGACCTGCAACCCCAGGTCCGGGCGCCTGGAAAAGACCTGCCTATCCAGTTCGAAGAGGTGCTCCAGCGCCTCGAAGCCGAAGGTGAAGCCAATGTGGCCACCGTGCCTTATCTGTGACCCAGCCTCTGCGATCGCGGCAGACGTCCATGGCAGGCCGTTCATCGAGAAGGGGCGGTCAGCCTCATTCATTTTCTGACTCCTCAGGCGGGGCGGATTCCATCGAATGGCTAGGGCTCGCAGCGATAGCTCGCGAACTCGACGAGCCGCTCGGTGAGCGAGCGCTCCTGCCACTGGATATCGAGAATGACCCACCGATCGCTCTCGCGGCGAAGGACGACGGTGTCCGTCCAGTGAAAGTCGTCGTAGGCGAGCCGGGCGGAGACGCGGGCCGTATCGCCCGCGACGCTGGCCTGGGTGGACAGGAGGGCCTGGGCTCCTTCCGGCCAGAGGAAAAAGGGGCTCTGGTCCAGCATGTGGGGCTTCATGTCCGCCGGCACCAGGCGGGCACAGGATTCTTCATAGGCGCGTTGCGCTGCCAGGGCGGTGAACAGCTCCTGCCCCAGTAGCGGTTGCACCTGTGCCGCTTCCTTGTCCGGGGCGTTCGAGGTGGTGTGAATTGCCCAGGCGTAGAAGTCCTGGACGGTACGTTCGGGCGAATCGTGGGCCATGCTGCCGAATGGGATCAGCAGCAGGAGTATCGCCAGCAGGGAGCGACAGTCGTGCATGTGTGTCCTATGGCTTGAGTTCGGTATCACTGTTGGAGTGGTCAAGCCGAAGTTCCAGGGTGGTCATAGAAGTCGTCGTATTCGCGGTAATGGTTCGCGGCGAGCACGAATCTTTCGATCTCCTCCTGATTCGGTTCCCTGGGGATGGATGCGTTCTCGATAACGCCGACCAGAGTCCCACTCTCGAACCACGGGTACAGATCGAGGTCGCGTAGCGCGATGGGCAGATACCCACCGTGCCTGCATTCGTACACCTCGTCGTCCGGCATATCATCGACCTCATCTTCGTCGATGAAGAAGAACCGGGCCGAATGAGGATCGCTGTTCCATTGCTTACGATTGACATAGATCCAGCAATTCACGTCATCGCCCTCGGCGATTGTCGTGTTGATCAGCTGCTTCAGGCTGTCACATTGAATCATGGCGAGTCTCCTTCCCCGGGCGTGGCGTTTGGTTGATGGGGCGACGGTTGCCGCGGCTTGCACGTGCACGCCGATAGAGAGTTTGAGTGGTTTGAGAAACCCAGACAGTGAAGCGGCAGGTGAAAACGAGATATTCACCGGAGCGAGCGCATCGTCCAGCGCCATGAGAACGATGAGCGAGCGATTCCTGCAGGCAACGGGCTATCGGCCCTCCGACAAGCTACTGTTCCACAAGGGATTGTCAGACGCCACGACGAACCACATGGAGACTGCGATGCTGGAAACACAGCTGTACCAGTGCCCCTATTGCTGGGAGACGGCCGAGGCGGTGCTCGACCTGTCGGCCGGGGATCAGGAGTATGTGGAGGACTGCCCGGTGTGCTGTCGGCCGATCCTGTTCGACCTGCGCACCGATGGCGTGGAGTGGTCGCTGGACGTGCGTGGGGAGAACGAGTGATGCAGCGCATCTACGAGCCGCAGGACCTGCTGGAGGCGGAGCTGTTGCTGGGCATGCTGGCCAGCGAGGGGGTGGAGGCGCACCTGGCCGGGCGGCATCTGCTCGGCGCGGTGGGCGAGCTGCCGGCGCTGGGCCTGCTCGCGCTGGTGGTGGAGGACGAGGACGCCGAGCACGCGCGGCGGCTGATCGCCGGGTACAATGCCGCCGCCCCGTTGCCCGGCGAGGAGCCCGAGGGCTGCCCCGGCGTGCTGCTTTGCTAGTTCTGTCGGTACTGCCCTGCCCATGAGTGGACGCTACGCCCTGTTTCGCTGGCCCCAGGCCGTTTCCGGCCTGCCGGGTTTTCCCGAGGGTTTCCCCCAGCGCTGGAACCTGGCGCCCGGCGCCCAGGTGCTGTTCATCCACCAACCCGAGGGCGAGCTGCAGGCCGCGGCCGGGCGCTGGGGGCTGACCCCGGCCTGGCTCGATGATCTGTCGAAGGCGCCCGCCCATGCCCGCGCCGAGACCCTGGCCGAGCAGCCGATGTTTCGTGAGGCGTTCCGCCAGCGCCGCTGCCTGCTGCCGGCCAACGGCTTCTATGAATGGCGTGGCCAGGCCAACCGCAAGCGCCCGTACTGGTTAAGCAGCGAGGGGCTGCTGTACTTCGCCGGCGTGTGGGAGGCCTACCCGACGGCGGGGCAGACCTACCTCAGCGTGGCGATGATCACCGCGCCGGCCAGCTATCTGCGCCGGCCCATCGTGCTGGACCAGGCCGCCACCCGCGCCTGGCTCTACCCGCAGACCCCGGTCGAGCAGTTGCAGGCGCTGCTGGCCGCGCCGCAGCCGCCACTGCGCGAGCGGGCGCTGGCGACCCTGATCAACGATCCGGCCTTCGAGGGGCCGGACTGCCTGACCCCGGCCTGATGCCGCCGGTGCGTGCGGCCTAGGTTTCGCGGTACTCGGGGCGTTGCGCCAGTCCTTCCTTCAACAGTTCCACCAGCAGGCGCACCTTGGGCGAGAGGTGGCGCTGCTGCGGGTACATCGCCCACACGGCGGTGTGCGGCGGGCGCTGCTGCGGCAGCAGGTCGACCAGCGCGCCGCTGCGCAGGTGCGGCTGCACGTAGTAGTCCGGCAGCTGGCACAGGCCGAAGCCGCGCAGGGCGGCGTCGAGCACCGCTTCGCCGCTGTTGCAGCGCCAGTTGCCCTGCACCCGCACGCCCAGCTCGCGGCCGTCCTGCTGGAAGCTCCATTGCTCGCTGCTGCCGATCAGGCAGTTGTGCCGCACGAGTTCGGACAGCGAGTGCGGCCGGCCGTAGCGCTCCAGATAGGCGGGTGCCGCGCACAGGTGCATGACCCGTGGCGCCAGGCGGGTGGCGACCAGGCGCGAGTCGGGCAGGCGGCCGAGGCGGATGGCCAGGTCCAGGCCGCCGTGGAGCAGGTCGAGGGTCTGGTTGCTCAGTTCGATGTCCACCCGCAACTGCGGGTGGCGGGCCATGAAGTCGTTGACTAGTGGCACCACGAAGCGCTCGCCGTAGGCCACCGCGCAGGTCATGCGCAGCAGGCCCTTGGGTTCGCCGGCCAGGTCGCCGACCGCGCGCAGGGCTTCCTCGCGGGCGTCCTGCAGGCGCTGGCAGTGCTGCAGGAAGGTCTGCCCGGCCTCGGTCAGCGCCACCTTGCGCGTGCTGCGGTAGAACAGGCGGGTCTGCAGGCGTTCTTCGAGGCGCGCCACCTGGCGGCTGACCTGGGAGGTGGACAGCCCCAGGCGCTGCGCGGCGGCGGCGAAGCGGCCGCATTCGGCCACGGCGACGAACTCGTCCAGCCCTTCCCATCGGTTCATGGATTATCCCTGTTTGGCAATAATGTTTTGCTGTTACCTGGGATTATCCAGAAAATCGCGGAGGTCTACACTCTCCGGCACTTTTCATCCGCTGGAGAACGTCCATGATCAAGTCCCGTGCCGCCGTCGCGTTCGGCCCCAACCAGCCGTTGCAGATCGTCGAAGTGGACGTCGCCCCGCCGAAGGCCGGCGAGGTGCTGGTACGCATCGTCGCCACCGGCGTCTGCCACACCGACGCCTACACCCTGTCCGGCGCCGATTCCGAGGGCGTGTTCCCGTCCATTCTCGGCCACGAGGGTGGCGGTATCGTCGAGGCCGTCGGCGAGGGCGTGACCTCGGTGAAGGTCGGCGACCACGTGATCCCGCTGTACACGGCCGAATGCCGCGAGTGCAAGTTCTGCAAGTCCGGCAAGACCAACCTGTGCCAGAAGGTGCGCGCCACCCAGGGCAAGGGCCTGATGCCGGACGGCACCAGCCGCTTCAGCTACAACGGCGAGCCGATCTACCACTACATGGGCTGCTCGACCTTCTCCGAGTACACCGTGCTGCCGGAAATCTCCCTGGCGGTGATTCCAAAAGACGCGCCGCTGGAGAAGGTCTGCCTGCTCGGCTGCGGCGTCACCACCGGCATCGGCGCGGTGCTCAACACCGCCAAGGTGGAGGAGGGCGCCACCGTCGCCATCTTCGGCCTGGGTGGCATCGGCCTGGCGGCGATCATCGGCGCGAAGATGGCCAAGGCCTCGCGGATCATCGCCGTCGACATCAACCCGGCCAAGTTCGACGTGGCCCGCGAGCTGGGCGCGACCGATTTCGTCAACCCGAAGGACCATGACAAGCCGATCCAGGACGTGATCGTCGAACTCACCGACGGCGGCGTCGACTACAGCTTCGAGTGCGTCGGCAACGTGCAGCTGATGCGTGCGGCGCTGGAGTGCTGCCACAAGGGCTGGGGCGAGTCGGTGATCATCGGCGTGGCCGGCGCCGGCCAGGAAATCAGCACCCGTCCGTTCCAGCTGGTGACCGGCCGCGTCTGGCGCGGTAGCGCCTTCGGCGGAGTGAAGGGCCGCACCGAGCTGCCGAGCTACGTGGAGAAATCGCAGAGCGGCGAAATCCCGCTGGACACCTTCATCACCCACACCATGGGCCTGGAGCAGATCAACGAAGCCTTCGACCTGATGCACGAGGGCAAGAGCATCCGCACCGTCATCCATTACTGAGGAAATACCGTGCGGCCCGCTGGCCGCGCGGATTGCTCGCAGGGTGCGCGGGGCCGCCCAGGTCGTGCGCACCACAAATCCATCGGTGCGCGCGGCGCACCCTACGGAGTGGGTCATGACCCTCGAAATCGTTTCCAGCAACAAGAGCTTCGGCGGCTGGCACAAGCGCTACCGCCACCGTTCCACCGCGCTCAACTGCGACATGGTGTTCGCCGTGTACCTGCCGCCGCAGGCGGAGCAGGGCGCCAAGCTGCCGGTGCTGTACTGGCTGAGCGGCCTGACCTGCACCGACGAGAACTTCATGCAGAAGGCCGGCGCGCACCGGCTGGCCGCCGAACTCGGCCTGATCATCGTTGCGCCGGACACCAGTCCGCGCGGCGAGGGCGTGCCGGACGACCCGGACAAGGCCTGGGACTTCGGCCTCGGCGCCGGCTTCTACGTCAACGCCACCCAGGAGCCCTGGGCGCGCCACTACCGCATGTACGACTACGTGGTGCAGGAGCTGCCGGCGCTGATCGAGGCCAATTTCCCGGTTACCGACAAACGAGGTATCTCCGGCCACTCCATGGGCGGCCACGGTGCGCTGATCTGCGCGCTGAAGAATCCGGGGCGATACCGGTCGGTGTCGGCCTTCTCGCCGATCACCAACCCGCTCAATTGCCCCTGGGGCGAGAAGGCGTTCTCCAACTACCTGGGCGACGACCGTTCGCGCTGGCGCGAGTGGGACGCCTGCGCGCTGATTGCCGAGGCCACGGAGCGGCTGCCGCTCCTGGTCGACCAGGGTGATCGCGACGACTTCCTCGAAGGCCAGCTCAAGCCCCAGGCGCTGCAGGCCGCGGCCAAGGCGGCGGATCATCCTCTGACCCTGCGCCTGCAGCCGGGCTACGATCACAGCTACTACTTCATCGCCAGCTTTATCGAGGATCATCTTCGGCACCATGCCGAGGCGCTGAACCGCTGAACGACGAGGGGCGCCAACGATCAGGTCAGGTGTGGTGCCGTAGGGTGCGCCCTGCGCACCGAGCGCTCCTGGTGCGCATGACCAGGAGGCCCCGCGACACCCTGCCGACGCCTGACTGACAGGCTTGGCCCCATTGGCGCCCCTCGCTCACGGGCGACTCAGAAGTCGTAGCGGGTGGTCAGCATCACGTTGCGCGGCTCGCCCCAGGAGTAGGTGCTGTAGAAGTCCATGAGGGTCAGGTACTTCTCGTCCAGCAGGTTGTCCACGGTGAGCGTGGCCGAGAGGTTGTCGCTGACCTGGTAGCGGGCCATCACGTTGAGCAGCCAGAAGTCGTCCTGGCCGAAGTCCTGGTAACGGTCGAGCGGGGCGTTCCACACCGAGCCCCAGGTGCGGTCCTGCCAGCGCGCGCCGCCGCCGAGGGTGACCGGCGACAGCGCGCCACGCAGCTGGTAGGTGGTCTGGACGCTGAACTGGTTTTCCGGCTCCAGGGTGGAGATTTTCTCGCTGTCGAGGCGGGCGATCTTGTGGGTGAAGCCGGCCTGCAGGTTCCAGCCCTCCGCCAGCCTGCCGGAGATCTCCGCCTCGTAGCCCTTGGTCCTCACACCCTGGACCGCCTGGTAGGCGACCTCGCCGGTGCCGGGCACCGTGCCCACCGCCTCGCCGTAGTTGTCCTGCTTGATCTCGAAGTAGGCCAGGCTGGCATTCAGGCGGCCATCGAAGAACTCGGCCTTGAAGCCGGCCTCGTAGCTGTCGCCTTCCAGCGGGTCGAGGGTTCGGGAGTCCAGGTCGCGGATGCTCTGCGGCTTGAAGATGCTGGTGTAGCTGGCGTAGGCCGAGAGGTTGTCGGTCAGGTCGTAGACCAGGCCGGCATAGGGCACCGGCACGCCGCTCTCGCGGATGTCCTCGCCCTCGTAGTCGGACACCCGGACGCCGAGGATCGCCTTCAGGTCGTCGGCCAGGTTCAGGCGGGTGGCGAGGTAGGCGCCGCGTTCGCGGATCAGCTCGTCGTTGATCCCTGATGGCTCACCCCATTCGGGCTCCGGCACCTTGCCGTTCCACCCGTAGTAGTCGCTCACCTCGCCGTCGTAGGCATAGCCCCAGTAGCCCTTGCCGTCCCATTCGCGGCGCGCCAGGCTGCCGCCGACGACCAGCTCGTGCTCCCGGCCGAAGGCCTGGAAGGGGCCGGACAGGTAGGCGTCGACGGCGTCGCTGACGGTTTCGCCGGTGTACTTGCCGGTCCACATGCTGGCGCCCGTGCCGGTGGTCGGGTCTGGGTTGCCGGCGGCCGCCGAGCCCAGGGTGGCGTAGTAGCCGTTGATCTGATGGTTGAGCTGCAGCTTGCCCAGCCAGCCGTTGGCGAAATGGTGTTCGAGGGTGGCGAACAGCGTGCGGGTGTACTGCTCCCAGGTGCTCCACTCGGCGGCGTTGCTGAACGAGCGGGAGCGGTCGTTGAAGTTGCCGTTGGCGTCGAAGATGGGGTTGCCGCCCCAGGTGGAGCCTTGCGGCAGGTTGTCCTGGTAGTCCGCGCCGAGGGTCAGCAGGGTGTCCTCGCCGAGGTCGGCCTCGAGGATGCCGTAATAGATAGTGCTTTCGCGGCTGTAGTTGTCCTGCACGCTGTGTTTCTTCTGGTGGGCGGCCACCGCCCGGCCGCGCAGGTTGCCGGTCTCGGTCAGCGGGCCGGAAACGTCCAGTTCGCTGCGGTAGGTGTCCCAGCGCCCGGCGCCCAGGCTCAGGTGGCCCTGGAAGTCGTGGGTGGGCTTCTTGCGGATCAGGTTGATGGTCGCGCCCGGGTCGCCGCTGCCGGTGAGCAGGCCGGTGGCGCCCTTGAGCACCTCGACGCGGTCGTAGATGGCCATGTCGCTGAGCGTGTTGCCCGCCGAGTAGGCCGAGTTGCGGGTCATCGGGACGCCGTCGTACTGGAAGTTGTCGATGCTGAAGCCGCGGGCGAAGTAGACATTCCGCTCGCTGTCGAAGGTGACGATGCTGATGCCCGGGGTGTGGGCCATCACCTGGTCGATGGAGTTCAGGGCGAAGTCGTCCATGTGCTGGCGGGTCACCACGCTGATCGACTGCGGCGTTTCGCGCGGCGTCAGCACCAGGCGGGTGGCCGTGGCGATGGTCCCCGGCGTGTAGGAACCGCTGTCCTCGGTGATGGTGCCGAGCTGGTTGCTGACGATGCTGGTGGCGCCCAGCTCCAGCGCGCCGCTGCCGTCACCGGCGGGGATCAGCTGGTAGCGGCCGTCGCTGGTCCGCACGGCCTGCAGGCCGCTGCCGGAGAGCAGCAGGCCGAGGCCTTCCTCGACGCCGTAGTGGCCGTCGAGCCCGGCGCTGGACTGGCCGCGGGTCAGCGCCGGGTCGAACGACAGCACCACGCCGGCCTCGCTGGCGAAGCGGGTCAGCACCTGGCCCAGGTCGCCCTGGGCGAGGTGGTATTCGCGGGCGTCGGCATCCTGGGCCTGGACGGCCAGTGGGGTGCTCAGCAGGAGCGCGGAGCAGAGCAGCGCGTGGCTAAGCCCGACGCGCAGCGGGTGTAGGGGAAAGGGGATGCTCATGGTCGTGTTCTCTGATGGGTTGGCGGGTGGGCATGGGGCCCACCTCCCCAAGTCGTACGAGAACGCGAAGAAGTATCATTCGAGACGATTTTTCATGTTTCCACTGGCACCACGCTGACCCAGTAGCGGGTGCGCCGCTCGATCCGCACCGGCAGGCTGTCGGCCAGGGCACGCAGCGCCTGGTCGGTGTCGTCGAGGGCGAAGGTGCCGCTGATGCGCAGGCCGGCGATCGAGGGATCGCAGCGCAGCAGGCCGGGGCGATGGCGCGACAGCTCGGCCAGGAAGTGGTCCAGGCGCTGGTCGTTGGCCACCAGCAGGCCCTTGCTCCAGGCGTCGTGGCCGGCTGCCAGCGGCTCGACCCGGCCCGCGCCGCGGGCGTCGAAGCGGCACTGCTGCCCGGCATCGAGCAGCACGGGTGAGCCCTGCGCGGGGACGATCCGCACCTGGCTGTGGAATACCGCCACGGTCACGCCGTCGTCGGCCAGCCTGACCGAGAAACGGGTGCCCAGCGCCTGCACCAGCCCGGCGGGGGTCTGTACCGCGAGCGGGCGGCCCAGCGGGTCGGGGTGGGTGGTCAGCAGCAGTTCTCCCCGGCGCAGCACCAGCAGGCGCTGGCGGGAGTCGTAGCGGATGTCCACCGCGCTGTCGCTGTTGAGCTGCAGGCGCGAGCCGTCGGCGAGCAGTGTGTCCGCGCGCTCGCCGATGCCGCTGCGCCGGTCCGCCAGCCAGGCCCGTTCGTGGACCGCGCGGCTGCCGCCCCAGGCCAGGGCGCCGGTGCCGGCGAGCAGGACGAGGGTCTTGAGCACGGCGCGGCGGTCGCGGTCGGCCAGGCCGAGGGCGTGACGGGCCAACGGCCCCGGCATGCCGCGCAGGCGCGATTGCAGGCGCTCGGCCTGCTGCCAGGCCCAGCGGTGGAGCGGCTCCGCGTCCAGCCAGGCCTGCCAGGCCAGTTGGTCCTCGGGCGTGACGTCCTCGCAGGCCAGGCGGCTGTACCACTGGGCCGCCTGCTCCAGGGCCATGAGCTGGCGAGGGTCGAGGGACGGCACGTCAGGCGTCCAGCTGCAGGTGGTAGAGCATGCAGTGCTGCACGGCCCTGGCCATATAGCGATTGACGGTGATCAGCGAGACGCCGAGGCGCTCGGCGATGTGCTTGTAGGTCATGCCCTCCAGCTGCGACAGCAGGAAGGCCTGGCGCACCCTGGGGCCGAGTCCGGCGAGCATGGCGTCCAGCTCGCACAGCGTTTCCAGCAGGATGGCCCGGGTCTCCTCGGAGATGTCCTGCGCCTCGGGGCGCTCCGCCAGCGCCTGCAGCCAGGCCTTCTCCAGGCGTACGCGGCGGAAGTGGTCGATCATCAGGCGCCGGGCGATGGTCGCCAGGTAGCCCTTGGGCTCGCGCACCTCGCTCAGCCTGCTGGAGGCGTCCTCGGCGCTGAGCACTCGCACGAACACGTCCTGCACCAGGTCGGCGGCCAGGTGGCGGCAGTCCACCCTGGGTTGCAGCCAGCCTCGCAGCCAGCGGTGGTGGTCCTGGTAGAGGCGGCCGACCTGGGCCTGGAGGGCGGGAGTGGGCGAGGTCATGGGGTTCGGTTCAAATGAGAATTTTTATCATTCTAGGGGCGGCGCGAGGGCGGGGACAAGTCCGGCTACGGCGCGTCGCGACGCATTCGCGCTAGAATCCGGCCGAATTTCAGCAAGGCGTTCCCATCATGCGCATCGGTCACGGCTACGACGTCCATCGTTTCGGCGAAGGCGATTTCATCACCCTCGGCGGGGTGCGCATCCCGCACCGGTTCGGGCTGGTCGCCCACTCCGACGGCGACGTGCTGCTGCACGCGCTGTCCGACGCGCTGCTCGGCGCGGTGGCCCTGGGCGACATCGGCAAGCACTTCCCGGACACCGATCCGACCTTCAAGGGCGCCGACAGCCGCGCGCTGCTGCGCCACGTGGTCGGGCTGATCCGGGCCAAGGGCTACGCGGTCGGCAACGTCGACGCCACGATCATCGCCCAGGCGCCGAAGATGGCGCCGCACATCGAGACCATGCGCGCGCGCATCGCCGAGGACCTGCAGGTGGAACTGGACGCGGTCAACGTCAAGGCCACCACCACCGAGAAGCTCGGTTTCACCGGGCGCGAGGAGGGCATCGCGGTTCACGCCGTGGCGCTGCTGATCAAGGCATGACCGAACTGCAACTGCTGGGCCCGCGCGCCCATGGCGAGGCCTGTGGCCGCGCCGTGCTCAAGGCCACCGCCGAGGACTTCCAGGTCGACGAGGTGCTGGACATCCCGCTGGCCGGCGAGGGCGAGCACCTCTGGCTGTGGGTGGAGAAGCGCGGCCTCAACACCGAGGAGGCGGCGCGCCGCCTGGCGCGGGCGGCCGGCGTGTCGCAGCGCAACATCAGCTATGCCGGGCTGAAGGATCGCCAGGCGCTGACCCGCCAGTGGTTCAGCCTGCACCTGCCGGGCAAGGCCGATCCCGATTTGAGTGCCGCCGAGGGTGAGACCCTGGCCATCCTCAAACAGGTGCGGCACAAGCGCAAACTGCAGCGCGGCGCCCATGCGGCGAACGGCTTCACCCTGCGCCTGACCGACCTGCGGGCCGACCGCGAGGCGCTGGAACAGCGCCTGCAGCGCATCCGCGAGCAGGGCGTGCCCAACTACTACGGCCTGCAGCGCTTCGGCTGGCAGGGAGGCAATGTGGCCGATGCCCGCGCCTTCGCCGAGCGCGGAGAGCTGCCGGAGCAGCGCAACCTGCGTTCGCGCTTGCTCTCGGCGGCGCGCAGCTTCCTGTTCAACCGCGCCCTGGCGGCGCGGGTGGTGGAGGGCAGTTGGAACCAGGCCCAAGTCGGCGACCTGCTGGCCTTCACCGACAGTCGCAGCTTCTTCATGGCCGGCGAAAGCGAGTGCGACGATCCGCGCCTGGCGATCCTCGACCTGCACCCGACCGGCCCGCTGTGGGGCGAAGGCCCGTCGCCGGCCGGCGGCGCCGCGCAGGCGCTGGAGCAGGGCATCGCCGAGGCCGAGCCGGCGCTGGCCGTCTGGCTGGCGAAGGCGGGCATGGCGCACGAACGGCGAATCCTGCGCCTCCCCATCGCCGACCTGACGTGGCATTATCCCGAGCCTGAGATAGTGCAACTGCAATTCGTCCTGCCGGCCGGTTGCTTCGCCACCGTCGTGGTGCGCGAACTGGTCGATCTGCTGCCGGCAGGGCAGACGGACTCTCCATGCGAATTCTGATTTCCAACGACGATGGGGTAATGGCTCCCGGCATCGCCGCGCTGCATGGCGCGCTGCAGGACTATGCCGAATGCACCATCGTCGCCCCCACCGAAGACAAGAGCGGCGCCAGCAGCTCGCTGACCCTGGACCGCCCGCTGCATCCGGCGACCATGCCCAACGGCTATATCGGCCTCAACGGCACGCCCACCGATTGCGTGCACCTGGGCCTCAACGGCCTGCTGGAGCAGGTGCCGGACATGGTCGTGTCGGGCATCAACCTGGGCGCCAACCTGGGTGACGACGTGCTCTATTCCGGCACCGTGGCGGCCGCCCTCGAAGGGCGTTTCCTGGCCCGGCCGGCCTTCGCCTTCTCGCTGGTCTCGCGGCGCCCCGACAACCTGGCGACCGCCGCCTACTTCGCGCGCAAGCTGGTGGAGGCGCACGAGCAGCTCGACCTGCCGCCGCGCACCGTGCTCAACGTCAACGTGCCCAACCTGCCGCTGGACCGCATCCGCGGCATCCAGCTGACCCGCCTGGGCCACCGCGCCCGCGCCGCCGCGCCGGTGAAGATGGTCAACCCGCGGGGCAAGGAGGGCTACTGGATCTCCGTGTCCGGCGACGCCGAGGACGGCGGCCCGGGCACCGACTTCCACGCCGTGCTGCAGGGCTACGTGTCGATCACGCCGCTGCAACTCGACCGTACCCTGCACGAAGCCTTCGACGGTCTCGGCGGCTGGCTGGAGGGCCTGGTCTGATGCGCGGCCAGGATCATCTGCAGCGCCAGGGCGTCGGCATGACCTCGCAGCGCACCCGCGAGCGCCTGATCGAGCGGCTGTACGAGGAAGGCCTGTCCAACCCGCGCGTGCTGGAAGTCATCCGCCGCACGCCGCGCCACCTGTTCGTCGACGAGGCCCTGGCCCATCGTGCCTACGAGGACACGGCGCTGCCCATCGGCCACAACCAGACCATCTCCCAGCCCTATATCGTCGGCCGCATGACCGAGCTGCTGCTGGCCGGCGGCCCGCTGGACAAGGTGCTGGAGATCGGCACCGGCTCCGGCTACCAGACCGCCGTGCTGGCGCAGCTGGTGGAGCGGGTGTTCTCGGTGGAGCGCATCCAGTCGCTGCAGGACCGGGCCAAGGAACGCCTGGTCGAACTCAAGCTGCGCAACGTGGTGTTCCGCTGGGGCGACGGCTGGGAGGGCTGGAACGCCCTGGGGCCGTACAACGGCATCATGGTCACCGCGGCCGCCGCGGAAGTGCCGCAGGCGCTGCTGGATCAGCTGGCCATCGGCGGGCGCCTGGTCATCCCGGTCGGTGCCGGGGAGACCCAGGAGCTGGTGCTGATCGTGCGCGAGGAAGACGGCTACAGCCGCCACGTGCTCGACCTGGTGCGTTTCGTGCCGCTGCTCAACGGCCCGCTGGCCTGAGCGGCGGGGCGTTCCTGCATCACAGCGCGCGCGCCGGACGCTGGCGATGCCGGATAAATCCGGCACAATGCACCACATTCATTTCAGGAATCACCGGCAAAGGGAGCAGGGGTTGAGTCTCACGAGCGGACAGCGGCGCAAGCGCCCGGCGAGGTATGGCCTCGGGGCGGTGGTCTTCGCGGTGATACTGTCGGGCTGTGGCAGCTCGCCTTCCACACCCGTGCAGGTGGTGGATCGCACCCATGGCGGCCAGGCGCGGCCGCAGGCGACCGCTGGCCAGTACATCGTGCAGCCGGGCGACACCCTCTATTCGATCGCCTTCCGCTTCGGCTGGGACTGGAAGGCCCTGGCGGCGCGCAACGGCATCGCCGCTCCCTATACCATCCGCCCGGGCCAGAGCATCCGCTTCGACCAGCAGGGCAGTGCGCCGGTGGCGGCACAGCCGAGCAAGCCGCCGGTGGTGAGCACGCCGTCCACCCCACCCAGGACTTCCACCCCGCAACCACCGGTGCAGACCCCGCCGCCGGTGGCGACACCAACCCCTTCCCAGCCACCGGTGAGCCAGCCTCCACCCACGGCCAGCACCACGCCGGCCACCCCCGGCAAGGTGCAGACGGTGCCCCGTTCCGCGACCGGCTGGGCATGGCCCGCCAGCGGCGTGCTGATCGGCAAGTTCTCCTCAAACGGGAGTTTGAATAAAGGCATTGATATCGCTGGTGAATTGGGCCAGCCTGTTTTGGCTGCGGCTGATGGTGCCGTCGTGTACGCCGGAAGTGGTTTACGGGGCTACGGCGAACTGGTGATCATCAAGCACAGCGATGCCTACGTAAGCGCCTACGGACATAACCGCAGGCTGCTGGTGCGGGAGGGACAGCAGGTCAAAGTCGGACAGCATATCGCCGAAATGGGATCCACGGGCACCGACCGGGTGAAGCTCCATTTTGAGATTCGCCGCCAGGGCAAACCGGTGGACCCCCTGCAATATCTGCCTCGCCGTTGACTCTGCAGACCAGCCTGCTCCATGCGTAGGAGGAGCGGGCTTTGGTGTTGCCAGGGAGTCTTCCAGCTACTCATCAGGTGCGCGGTTATCGGCGGCAGGTCGGCCAGGAGGCTGACTTGGGGGGCCGGTTCTCTCTGATGTGAAACTGGGTCAGGCGCCGCCAGAGCTTGTTGTCGAACTCAGCACAGGACAACAACAATGGCACTCAGTAAAGAAGCGCCGGAGTTTGACGTCGACGATGAGGTTCTCCTGATGGAGCCCGGCATCGTCCTGGACGAAATGACAGAGGAAGCCGAGCTGTCCCTCGCCAGCGCCAAATCCAAGAACTCGAGCACGACTCTCAAGCAGCACAAGTACATCGACTACACCCGGGCGCTCGACGCGACCCAGCTGTACCTCAACGAAATCGGTTTCTCCCCCCTGCTGACTCCTCAGGAAGAAGTGCACTTCGCGCGCCTGGCGCAGAAGGGCGATCCTGCGGGTCGCAAACGCATGATCGAAAGCAACCTGCGCCTGGTGGTGAAGATCGCCCGGCGCTACGTCAATCGCGGCCTGTCGCTGCTGGACCTGATCGAGGAAGGTAACCTCGGCCTGATCCGCGCCGTGGAGAAGTTCGACCCCGAGCGTGGTTTCCGTTTCTCCACCTATGCGACCTGGTGGATCCGGCAGACCATCGAGCGGGCGATCATGAACCAGACCCGCACGATACGTCTGCCGATCCACGTGGTGAAGGAGCTGAACGTCTACCTGCGCGCGGCCCGCGAGCTGACCCAGAAGCTGGATCACGAGCCTTCCGCGGAAGAGATCGCCAACCTGCTCGAAAAGCCGGTGGACGAGGTCAAGCGCATGCTCGGCCTGAACGAGCGGGTCACCTCCGTGGACGTGTCCCTCGGCCCGGACTCCGACAAGACCCTGCTCGACACCCTGACCGATGACCGGCCCAGCGACCCCTGCGAACTGCTGCAGGACGATGATCTCTCCGAGAGCATCGACCAGTGGCTGTCCGAGCTGACCGACAAGCAGCGCGAGGTGGTGGTGCGCCGCTTCGGCCTGCGCGGCCACGAGAGCTGTACGCTGGAGGAAGTCGGCCAGGAAATCGGTCTGACCCGCGAGCGGGTGCGGCAGATTCAGGTCGAGGCCCTCAAGCGCCTGCGGGAGATCCTCGAGAAGAACGGCCTTTCCAGCGATGCCTTGTTCCAGTAGTCCGAACGCTTTCTGATGTACCCCGAGCCCGGCCATGCGCCGGGCTTTTTCATGGCTATGTCCCCGTTGCGTGTTGCAGACTCTACAGCTGGCCTGCGGAAACGGCCTGCCTGCCATATCAATAGGAACTCGTAGGATGGGTTAGGCCAGCAAGCGGCTGACCCACCCTATGCGATGCGTGGTCAAGCCCCTTATCCGAGCGCTGCAGCTGCCTGCTCCTGGATTCCCGCCTGCGCGGGAATGACGGTTCCGGAAGAAATTCCCCCTACCTCGTCATCCCCGCGCAGGCGGGGACCCAGAATGAGCCCGAGCGCCACAACACGTAACGGGTACACAGCCTTTTTCATGGTCGCATGGCCATACAGGTAGGGTGCGCCGTGCGCACCGCCAAGCCAATGCATGACCCCCGGTGCGCACGGCGCACCCTACGAGCCCGGACATATCCGAGGGGCGTGTAGGCAATTGCTTACACGGGCTGTAAGCGATTGCAGTCTGAATGCGCTGGTTGAGAGCCATTCTTATCTGTTGATTTTTAGTAAGTTATTGAAAGTATTTGATTTTTATAAAGAGGTATCGAGTGCGAGAGGAGGTTTTCCCCTACCCGACGGCCTTGTCGGGCACTGAGGAAACGCTACTATGAGGTCGTGCCTAGGGATAAGGCACGGGGGCCAGGACGGCGACCAGGGAACCACTGCGGGACGCAGTTCATCAGGATGATGAAAGGATTCTCAGGGAGTAGGGAAGAAAGAGTGGGCGGCTAACACCGCCCCTTTTTTTGCCTGCGATTTGCCCATGACGAAAAAGGCCGCTCCAGCGAGGAGCGGCCTTTTTCATTTTTGCCGGCCGAGGCGGACCGGCTGGGCGATCACACCAGGGGATCGCCCACATGCAGGATCTTCATGGTGTTGGTCCCGCCGGTGCCGTGGTAACTGTCGCCCTTGGTCAGGATGACCCAGTCGCCGGGCTCGACCACGCCACGCTTGAGCAGTTCGTCCACGGCTGCCTGGCTGACCTTGCTGGCCGGCAGGGCGGCGGGGTCGAACGGCACGGTGTAGACGCCGCGGAACAGCGCCACGCGCGCCTGGGCCTCACGATGCGGGGTGAAGGCGAAGATCGGGATCGAGGAGCGGATGCGCGACATGATCAGCGGGCTGTAGCCACTCTCGGTCAGGCTGATGATGGCCTTGACCCCGGGGAAGTGGTTGGCGGTGTACATGGTGGCCAGGGCCACGCTCTCGTCGCAGCGCTCGAAGGTGCGACCGATGCGGTGGCTGGAGCGCTGGCTGGTCGGGTGTTTCTCGGCGCCCAGGCAGACCCGGGCCATGGCTTCCACGGCCTCCACCGGGTACTCGCCGGCGGCGCTCTCGGCGGAAAGCATCACCGCGTCGGTGTAGTCGAGCGCGGCGTTGGCCACGTCGGACACTTCCGCGCGGGTCGGCATCGGGCTGTGGATCATCGACTCCATCATCTGGGTCGCGGTGATCACCGCTTTGTTGTAGCGGCGGGCGTGGGCGATGATCTTCTTCTGGATGCCGACCAGTTCGGCATCGCCGATTTCCACGGCGAGGTCGCCGCGGGCCACCATCACCGCGTCGCTGGCGCGGATCAGGCCGTCCAGCGTGGCATCGTCCGCCACGGCCTCGGCACGCTCGATCTTGGCCACCAGCCAGGCATTGCCGCCGGCCTCGGTGAGCAGGTTGCGGGCGTAGTCCATGTCGGCGGCGTCGCGCGGGAAGGATACGGCGACGTAGTCCAGTTCCAGTTCGGCGGCCAGCTTGATGTCGACCTTGTCCTTCTCGGTCAGGGCCGGGGCGGTGAGGCCGCCGCCGCGCCGGTTGATACCTTTGTTGTCCGACAGCGGGCCGCCGATCTCGACGCGGCAGTGCAGCTCCTCGGCACCCTTCAGCTCGACGCGCATGACCACCCGGCCGTCGTCCAGCAGCAGCTCGTCGCCGACGTCGCAATCCTGGATCAGCGCCGGGTAGTCGATGCCGACCACTTCCTGATTGCCTTCGGTGCGCGAGTGAGTGGATGACAGGCGGAACAGGTCGCCTTCCTTGAGTTCGATGCGCTTGTCGGCGAACTTGGCGATGCGGATCTTCGGCCCCTGCAGGTCGCCGAGCAGCGCCACATGGCGGCCATGTCTGGCGGCCAGCTCGCGTACCAGGGTGGCGCGGGCCCTGTGGTCGTCGGCCGTGCCGTGGGAGAAGTTCAGGCGGGCGACGTCGATGCCGGCGACTATCAGTTGCTCCAGCACCTCCGGGGAGCTGCTGGCCGGGCCGAGGGTGGCGACGATTTTGGTGCGGCGCAGGGTCATGCGGTAACTCCAGTTGGCATAGCGTGCGGGGAGGCTACTACGGCCAGTCACTGTAGTCATTGTTCGCCTGTACTACCTGGCTCTGTAGAAAAAGCGTCGGTGGCCGATACGCTTCTCACTGGAGGATTTTCATCATGCGAACCCTTGTTCTGATTCTGGCCCTGATCGCCCTGGCCGGCTGTACCCGGATATCTCTGGATCGCCACATGGACCAGGCCTACCGGCACTACAACGAAGGCGACTGCGAGCAGGCGCTGCTCGACCTGAGCCGGGCCGAGCGCACCAGCCGCTCGCGGCGCTACCTGCAGCCGGAAATCTCCCTGCTGCGTGGCCAGTGCCTGGAACGGCAGAGCCTGTTCGTCGACGCGGCGCAGACCTACGAATTCATCGTCAGACGCTACCCCACCAGCGAATACGCCTATCGCGCGCATGCCAGGCTGGAGACATTGCGACAGCTCGGGCATCATCAGGCACCCGCGCCGGCCAAGGCGTCGCCCGCGTCGTTGTGACGCTGGCGTCGTGCCAGAAGGAAGGGCCGCGCCACGCTCGTCGCAGGAGGGAGCCCATGCGTCACCTGATTCTCATCGCCCTGCTTCTGCCCGGTTTCGCCGGCGCGGAAATCTACCGCTGGACAGACGCCCAGGGCCGCGTGCATTTCGGCGAGAGGCCAGGTGGCGAGGGGGCGCAGCAGGTAGAGGTGAAGCCCCAGGTGGTGGAGCGCGACGCCGCCACGCGCGAGCGCGAGGAGCGCTCCAGGAAATATTTCGACGCCCGCCGCGAGGAGAAGTCGGTGGCCGACGGCCGGGTCGCCGAGGTGCGCGCCGAGCGCCGCCAGGAGTGCGCCGAGCTGCGCAGCCGCCTGGAAAGAATCCAGCGCGACCAGCGCTATTTCTCCACGGCCCCGGACGGCACCCGGACCTACGCCAGCGCCGAGCAGATCGACGAGGCGCGCAGCCGTTTGTCGTCTCGCATCGCCGAGCGGTGCGACTGAGTCTGGTAGAGCGGCGGCTCAGCGGCCATACTCGGGGTCCCTCCATAGCGATTGGCCATCATGCACACCCAGCGCCGCATCGAACGCCACCAGCTGCCGTACTACCTCAAGGTGTTCAACCGCATCACCGACAAACCCATGGGCTATATCGGCAACGTCTCGCTGGACGGCCTCATGCTGATCAGCCAGTACCCCATGCTGGTCAACGCCCGCTTCGACATGCGCCTCAAGATTCCCGGCCGCGACGGACGCATCCATAACGTCGACTTCGCCGCCAACTGCCACTGGAGCCGCGAGGACATCACCCCCGGCACCTACGACTCGGGCTTCTCCCTGGCCGCGCCGCCGCTCGAATACGTCGAGATGGTCGCTGCGTTGCGCAGCTACTTCAGCTTTCGCCCGCTGGCCGCGTCGGCCTGACTGACGTCGATCAGGCAATCGTCGGCAGGACGATCTCGTCGCTGCGGCGGATGCCCGCCGTCATCTCCCGGCACAGGTCGAGGAACTCGCGCATGGCGGCGGTCTGGTACTTCTGCCGGTGCCAGATGAAGTAGAACTGGCGGGTGAGGTCCAGCGCCGGCGTATCGACCGGTACCAGGCTGCCACGGCGGAAGGCGTCGCGCAGTGCCAGGCGCGAGATGCAGCCGATGCCCAGTCCCGACTCCACCGCGCGCTTGATCGCCTCGGTATGTTCCAGCTCCAAGCGGATGTTGAGCTGCGCCGGATGGTGGCGCATCGCCTGGTCGAAGGTCAGACGGGTGCCCGATCCCTGTTCGCGCAGAATCCAGGCTTCGCGGCTCAGCTCCTCCAGGGTCGCCGTGCCGCGCTCGGCCAGCGGATGGCGCGGGGCGCAGAAGACCACCAGTTCGTCTTCCACCCAGGGCTGCACCTCGATGTCCGGGTGCTGGCAGTCCCCCTCGATCAGGCCCAGGTCCAGCTCGTAGTGGGCGACCTGCTGCACCACGTTGGCGGTGTTCTGCACGTGCAGCTTGAGGCGGCATTCCGGGTGGCGCTGCATGAAGTTGCCGATCAGCAGGGTGGCCAGGTAGTTGCCGACGGTGAGGGTGGCGCCCACTTCGAGCAGGCCATAGCCGGTCTTGCCGCTGAGCAGGAGTTCCATTTCCCGGGCCTGGTCGAGCAGGGCGACGGCCTGGGGCAGCAACTGGCGGCCCAGGGCATTGAGCGAGAGGCGCTTGCCGGCGCGGTCGAACAGCTGGCAGTCGGATTGCCGCTCCAGTTCGCTGAGCGAGGTGCTTGCCGCCGACTGGGACAAGGCCAGGGATTCGGCCGCGCGCGACACGCTTTCCTGCTTGGCCACGGCGACGAAGACTTCCAGCTGTCTGAGAGTGAATCGCATATCTATATAACCAATAATCGTTATCTTGATAATTCGCTTAACAGATATTGTGACTGCCTCTAGAATGGCGCGCAACGCTGCCGGCCCCGGCAGAGGATTGCCCGCGAAATCGCCAACCATTGACCTGACTCAACAGGTCGGATGCGCTATCCGGCAATCTGACTACCGAGACTTTTGAGGACCTACCGCATGAGCAACATGAACTCGGAACGCGTACTCAGTGTGCATCACTGGAACGACACCCTGTTCAGCTTCAAGTGCACCCGCGACCCGGGCCTGCGCTTCGAGAACGGCCAGTTCGTGATGATCGGCCTGATGCAGCCCAACGGCCGCCCGCTGATGCGCGCCTACTCCATCGCCAGCCCGAACTGGGAAGAGAACCTGGAGTTCTTCAGCATCAAGGTGCCGGACGGCCCGCTGACCTCGCAGCTGCAGCACCTGAAGGAAGGCGACGAGATCATCATCAGCAAGAAGCCCACCGGCACGCTGGTGCTTGATGACCTCAACCCCGGCAAGCACCTGTACCTGCTCAGCACCGGCACTGGCCTGGCGCCGTTCATGAGCGTGATCCAGGACCCGGAAACCTACGAGCGCTTCGAGAAGGTGATCCTGGTCCACGGCGTGCGGTACGTGAACGAAGTGGCCTACCGCGAGTTCATCACCGAGCACCTGCCGAACAACGAGTTCTTCGGCGACGCGCTGAAGAACAAGCTGATCTACTACCCGACCGTGACCCGCGAGCCGTTCGAGAACCAGGGCCGCCTGACCGACCTGATGCGCAGCGGCAAGCTGTTCCAGGACATCGGCCTGCCGCCAATCAACCCGCAGGACGACCGCGCGATGATCTGCGGCAGCCCGAGCATGCTCGACGAGACCAGCGAAGTACTCGACAGCTTCGGCCTGAAGATCTCCCCGCGCATGCGCGAGCCGGGCGACTACCTGATCGAGCGCGCCTTCGTCGAGAAGTAAGCGCCAGTCGCTGCACAGACAAACCCGCCTTCCGGCGGGTTTGTCGTTTCAGAGCCTGTCCACGTTCCGAAAGCACATACTGTGTGGGAGCGGCTTCAGCCGCGAAGCTTTTCCTGTGCCATCTCAGTGTTCGCGGCTAAAGCCGCTCCTACAACTGCCCCTGTCTGCTGTTCTCGCGAGAGCATGAACAGTCTCTCAGTGCTCGCAGTGGCCTCAACCCTGCACCACTTCCAGCACGCGGATGCGACCCGGCTCCGGGTAGTGCCAGCGCACCTGTACGTCCCACAGCAGCACGCCGTAGCGCCGCTCCGGTTCCGGTACCTGGTAGGCGGGGCGCGGGTCCTGGGCCAGGCATTGCTCGATCAGCTCCACCAGCGGCTCGCCCAGGCGCAGGGCGTGGTCGCCGGCCTGGCGCAGCGCCATGTCGTCCCACTCCAGCGCCACTCGGGGTGGCGGGGCGTCGGCCATGCGGTTGACGGCGTCGGGCACCTGGTCGGCGTAGGGTACGTAGGGCTTGATGTCGAGCACCGGCGTGCCGTCCAGCAGGTCAATGCCGGACAGCCACAGGCGACCGGGTTCCACTTTCTCCAGCTTCACCACGGACTGGCCGATGCCGTTGGGCCGGTGGGTGGCGCGGGTGGCGAACACGCCCATCGAGGCGTTGCCGCCCAGTCGTGGCGGGCGCACCTTCAGCCGTGGCTTTTCCTCCAGCGCCTGGTGGAAGAGGAACAGCAGCCATACATGGCTGACCTGCTCCAGGCCTTCGACGGCCTCGGCGCGGTCGAACGGCGGCACCAGCTCCAGCACGCCGCGGGCGGCCGGTGCCAGTTGCGGCTGGCGCGGAATGGCGAACTTCTCCTTGAAGCAGGAGCGCAGGAAGCCGATGGGCGTGATGGTGTGCTGCATGATGTTCCGCGACGATCAGTTGCCGCGCCTGCTCTCGATCTTGACCAGGCGATTGCCCTGCAGGCGCAGGAAGTAGTACATGCCGTTCTTCGGCCCGTAGATCCATTCCTCCAGCGCCACTTCGCTGACGAAGCCGTATTCGTCGACCACCTCGCGGTAGCCGAGGAAGTCGCGGCTGACCGGCTCGCCGCACTTGGCCTGGACCTGGCTGGAGGTCTCGTCCAGGCTGATCAGCTTGCTGCCGCAGCGCAGCGTGGAGCTGGCTTCGGCCTGGGCGGCGAGGAGCAGGCAGAGTAGCGGCAGATACCTGTAGAACATGTCGGTTGTTACCTGGGAGTGGTCAGTCGGCGCGCTTGGTTTCGATACGCACCAGGCGGTTGCCCTGGAAGGTGAGGATGCTGAGCATGCCGTTGTTGGGGCCGTAGACCCATTCCTCGATCACCAGTTCGCGGTCGCCGTAGGCGCCGCCGGTGTAGCCCACCAGGTCACGGTGGGCGGGCGTGCCGCACTTGCGCTCGACCTCGAAGGCGCGGTCGCCTTCGTTGACCAGCTTGCTGCCGCAGCGCAGAGTGCCCGCTTGCGCGAGGCCGCAGGCCAGGGTCAGGGCGGCGAGCCAGAGATACCTTTTCATCACATGCTTCCCAGGTGCAGGGTCGTGGACACGCGGTCGCCAGTGTCTTCCTTGTTCAGGCTGACATCGAGCAGGTAGATGCGCTGGTCCTCCAGGCCGCCGCGTTCCACGAGATAGTCCTTGATGCTGGCCGCCCTCGCTTGGCCCAGCCGGCGCAGCAGCAGCTCGCTGCTGGCCCAGGATTGCAGCACGGCGTCGCGCATTTTCTTCGTACGCTCCTCGTCCGGCAACTCGCGCCACTCCGCCGGCGGCTGCTGTTTCAGGCGGGCGCGGTAGATGCCCTCCAGCAGCGCGGGCTTGTCGTCCTCGTCGACCACCAGCAGGACGGGTTCGGCGGGCACCGTGTCGCCGCCGCGCTGCAGGATCTTGTACTGGGTGTTCTGGTATTCCAGCTCCAGGCGCTTCTCCGCCAGCAGCGGTCCGTCGCCGGCCTGGGCGCTCACGCCCTCGACTTCCAGGCGTAGCACCGGGCGCTCCTTGAGCGCCGCGGCCAGGGTGTCCAGGGACTTCTGCGCCGCCTCGTCCAGCTCGCTGCTGCCGGCGGCGAACTGGACCTGGCTGAGGTCGGTGTCGCTGCCGCCGACCAGGCCGGCGATGAACTTGAAGGGCGCCTGGGCCGCGCGCAGCACCAGGTTGCGCAGGGTCTGCCAGACGATGGGCATGACGCTGAACTGCGGGTCGTTGAGGTTGCCCTGCACCGGCAGCTGGATGTCGATGTTGCCCTTGGTGTCCTTGAGCAGGGCCACCGCCAGGCGCACCGGCAGGTCCACGGCATCCTTGCTGTCGACCTTCTCGCCCAACTGCAGGTCTTCCAGCAGCAGCTTGTTCTCGGCGTTGAGCTGGCCCTTCTCGATCCGGTAGTGCAGGTCGAGGTTCAGGCGACCCTTGCGGATACGGTAGCCGGCGAACTTGCCGGAGTAGGGGGTGAGGGTGGTCAGCTCGACGTTCTTGAAGCTGGTGGCGATGTCCAGGCTGTTCATCGGGTCGAACGGCGTCAGCTTGCCCTGGATGCTGACCGGCGCGTACTTGTCGACCTTACCCTTGACGTCGACGCTCGCCGCCTGCGGGCTCTGGTTGTCCAGGGTGCCGATGCGGCCGTCGAGCTGCTGGATGGCGGTGGCGAAGTTCGGCATCAGGCTGAAGTCGGCGAAGTTGGCCGAGCCGTTGCGGATGTCGATTCCGCCGATGCGGATCGGCAGCGGCTTGCCGGCCTCGGCGGGCTTGGCTTCGGGCTCGGCGGGCTGGGCGATGATCAGGTCATTGACGTTGGTGGTCAGGTCTTCGTTGATGACGAAGCGGGCGTAGGGCTGCTGCAGATCGACCTTGCCGATCACCAGGCCTTCGCCGTGCCGGTAGTCCAGCCCCTCGACCACCAGTTGCTGCCACTTGAGGAAGTCGCGGTTCTTCAGGGTATCCAGGGTGTGCAGCTGGTTGACCTCGGCCCGCCCGCTGATGCCGAAGGCCAGCGGTTCGACGCTTTTCAGCTCCACCGCCAGGTCGCTGCCGAGCGAGCCGCTGCGCAGCTCCAGGCGTACAAAGGGATCGATATAGGCCTGGGCCAGGCGCAGGTCGATGTCGCGAGTGGTCACCTGCAGGCTGGCCGTGGTCGGCTGCAGCTGGACCTGGCCCTCGGCCCCGATCCGGCCGCGCTTGTTCACCCCGGTGTCCAGCTTGAGGGCGAAGGGCGAGGTGCCCAGGCTGTCGAAGTCCTGGATGTCCAGGTTGAGCGGGGCCAGGTCGAGCTTGACCTCATCGGGGCCGGCGGCGCGGTCGGCCAGGTGGATCTGGTAGTCGCGCAGCTGCACGTCGCGCAGCAGCACCTGCCAGGGCTTGGCCGGCTCGTCCGGCGCCTGGGCGGTGGCCTGCGGCTCGGCTGCGGCTGCGGGTTCGGTGGCCGCCTCGCTGTCCGTGGCAGGCGGGGTGGCAGGTGTCTGCTCGGCTGAGGCATCGCTGGCGAACAGCTTCTGCCAGTCCAGCTGGCCATCTGCCTCGCGGGCGGCCCAGGTTTCCAGCTTCTGGCTGCGCACCTTGCCGACCGTCACCTGCTGTTTGGCCAGGTCCAGGCTGGCCTCGCTGACGTCCAGGCGTTCCAGGCGGGCCAGGGGCTTGCCGCTCGGGTCGTTGATGGCGAACGGCGCGACGCTGATGGCGACGTTCTGCAACTGCAGCTCGGTGCCTTTGGCCAGGTTCAGCACGTAGTCGCCGCTCAGGCTCAGGGTGCCCTTCTCTAGGGCCAGGGGCACGGCGTCGCGCACGTAGGGCCAGAAGCCCTTCATGTTGCCGTCGGTGACCTTGAGGCTGCCGCGAGAGGCGATCGGCGTCAGGCTGACCTGGCCCTGCCAGTCGATGCGCCCGCCGTAGGGGCCGGTGGCGACCATCTGCATGTCGGCGTTGTCGTCGGGCAGGGTGCTGAGGTTCTTCAGTTCGAGGTTGAGCGAGTCGTAGACGAACTCCACCGGCTCGCTGGGACGCAGGTCTTCGAAGTGCAAGCCGTTCTCGATCAGCGCGATGCGCCCGATGCGCAGGGGGAAGGGATCACTCGGCTCCTGCTCGGGCTTCGCCTCGCTGGGCGGCAGTTCGAACAGGCGGGTCAGGTTGAGCGTGCCGTCCTTGGCGAACAGCACCTCGGTGTGGGCCCGCTCCAGTTCCACCCGGGCCAGGTGCAGCGCGCCGCTCCACAGGCTGTCGAGCTGCAGGTCGGCATACAGGCGCTGGAAGGCGATCTGCGGCTTGTCGGCCTCGCCGATGTGCAGGCCCCAGAGCTGCAGCTCCAGGCTGAAGGGGTTGAGTTCGACGCGCTGCAGGCGCGCCGGCACGGTGGCCAGCTGGTCCAGTTGCTGGTTGGCGACGCGCAGGGCGATCCCCGGGAGGATCAGGAAGCCCAGCAGGCTGTAGAGGCCGAGCGCGATGGCGAGGGCGTAGGCGGCGCGTTTCAATCCTTTGGGCATGGGGCTGCATATCTTCCGGGCCAAGACGCCTGGAGTATGGCATGGGCCGTCGGGCTTTGTGGGCCAGCACTGTGCCCTCTCGGTCGATTCAGAAGCGCAGGACCAGGGTCTTCAGCGGCGGCTGGCCATCGTGCGAGGGGAAGTCGGCGGCCGGTCGGAGCTGTTCCCATTCGCGCACCGGGCGGCCGAGCTTTTCGGCGCAGCGCAGCACCTGGGGGCGCCATTCGTCCATCGGCACCTTCGCCAGGTTGTTGCAGCAGATCAGCACGCCGTCGTCCGCGGTGGCGAGGATCGCCGGCTTGAGCAGGCTCTGGTAGTCGCGCAGCAGGTCGACGGTGCCGAAGGCGCTCTTGGCCCAGGCCGGCGGGTCGAGCAGCACCAGATCGAAGCGGCGTTGCTCCAGGCGCGGATAGCTCGGCAGCTTGTGTCCGCGGCGTGTAGCCACCGGGAGACCGGCCAGTTGGCGGATGGCCGGGAAGTAGTCGGACTGCACGAAGTCCATCGCCAGCCCCGGATTGAGTGCCAGGTTTTCCCGGCCCACCGCCAGGTTGCCCTCGGCGAAGTCCAGATTGAGGACCTCGCGCGCACCGCCGGCGGCGGCACAGAGGCCGACGCCGCAGGTGTAGGCGAACAGGTTGAGGACGCTCCTGCCGGCGCTGTTGCGCTTCACCCAGCCCCGCGCCTCGCGCAGGTCGAGGAACAGCAGCGGGTCCTGGCCGGGGTGGCGGCCGCGCACCCGGTAGTCGAGGCCCCATTCCCGGCCGATCAGGTCTTCCAGGGCCTTGGGCGTGGCCTGGTACACCGTGTCGCGGCGGTCGACCCGCGAGTTGCCACCGGAGCGGTCGTTGTAGACCAGGCGCAGCTCGGCGCCGAGGCGTTCGTTGATGGTGGCGTGCAGATCGAGCAGCGCATCGCGTTCCAGCGGCTGGTGGAAGCTCTGCACCATCAGCTGCGGGCCGTAACGGTCGGCGGTGAGGCCGGGGATGCCTTCCTGGCTGCCGTGGAACAGGCGGTAGCAGTCGGTGCCCTGGCCGTGCAGCTCGTCGAGCAGCGGTCGGCGGGCGTCGAGGGCGGCGCGCAGCGCCTGAGCGAGGGAGGACATGCGCGGCATCTCGGGTCGGAAGGGGCGCGCAGTCTACCAAGAAAAACGCCGGCTCTCGGCCGGCGCGTTCTGGGTGTTGGTGAGTCGGTAGGGCGGGTGAACCCGCGAGGGGCACGCGTGGGTTTCACCCGCCCTACGGTCAGGCCCGCTCGATGGCCAGGGCCACGCCCTGGCCGCCGCCGATGCACAGGGTGGCCAGGCCCTTCTTGGCGTCGCGCTTGAGCATTTCATGCAGCAGGGTGACCAGCACGCGGCAGCCGGAGGCGCCGATGGGGTGGCCGAGGGCGATGGCGCCGCCGTTGACGTTGACCTTGGCCGCGTCCCAGCCCAGTTCCTTGCCTACCGACAGGGCCTGGGCGGCGAAGGCCTCGTTGGCCTCGATCAGGTCGAGGTCGGCCAGTTGCCAGCCGGCCTTGTCCAGGCAGCGGCGGGTGGCCGAGACCGGGCCGATGCCCATGATCGCCGGGTCGACCCCGGCGCTGGCGTAGGCGGCGATCTTCGCCAGCACCGGCAGACCGAGCGCCTTGGCCTTGTCTGCACTCATCAGCAGCACGGCGGCGGCGCCGTCGTTGAGGGTGGAGGCGTTGCCGGCGGTGACGCAGCCGTCCTTGCGGAAGGCCGGGCGCAGCTTGGCCAGGCTCTCGGCGGTGGTGCCGGCGCGCG
Organism: Pseudomonas paralcaligenes; assembly: GCF_019655855.1. Lineage (GTDB taxonomy): Bacteria > Pseudomonadota > Gammaproteobacteria > Pseudomonadales > Pseudomonadaceae > Aquipseudomonas > Aquipseudomonas paralcaligenes. The sequence goes on from NZ_BPFX01000003.1 coordinate 515,728, forward strand.
GCTGTTCGTCGGTGTCGAAGACCTTCGGCTCGCCCTTCTTCTGCGGGATGGCGATCGGCGTGATCTCGTCACGGAAGCGGCCCGACTCGATGGCGGCCAGGGCCTTGCGCTGGGATTCGGCGGAGAAGGCGTCCTGCTCCTCGCGGCTGAGGCCGTACTTGTCCACCAGGTTTTCGGCGGTGATGCCCATGTGGTAGTCGTTGAAGGCGTCCCACAGGCCGTCTGTGATCATGCTGTCGATCACCTGGGCGTGGCCCATGCGCAGGCCGGTGCGCGCGCCGGGCATGACGTAGGGCGCCAGGCTCATGCTCTCCTGGCCGCCGGCGATGACCACGTCGGCGTCGCCGCAGCGGATCGCCTGGGCGCCCAGGTGCAGGGCCTTGAGGCCGGAACCGCAGACCTTGTTCAGGGTCAGCGCCGGCACGGCATGGGGCAGGCCGGCCTGGATCGCGGCCTGGCGGGCGGGGTTCTGGCCCGCGCCGGCGGTCAGCACGTGGCCGAGGATCACTTCGTCGACCTGAGCGCCGTCCAGGCCGGTCTGCTCCAGCAGGCGGCGGATCACCGCGGCGCCCAGCTCGACGGCGGGCACGCCGGCCAGCGAACCCTGGAAGCTGCCGATGGCGGTGCGGGTGGCGGCGACAATGACGACTTCTTGCATGGTGGGCTCCTCGGAATCGGGCGCGCGGTGGGCGCGACGGGGGCGTTATGTTGGCATAGCCGATTCGCCCCCGGCCAGTGCGCGAACCGACTGGTCAGTCCCGCGGCGGCAGGCCCATGCGCTGGCGGGCCCGGTGCACCGCGCCGCCGCGCACGGCCCAGCGCAGGGTCGGCGCCAGGCCGTTCACGCCCGCGCGGATGGCCCGGCTGCGCACGGGATCGATCCGTTCGCCGAGCAGGTCCTGGGCCCAGCCTGGCAGCAGGTCGACGCCGGCCTGCATCAGCAGCTTGCCCACCGGCACGGCCAGCGCGCTGGGGGCCGGGGCGCCGCGCAGGATGCGCAGGATTTCCCGCGAGCGTTCGTCGCACAGCAGTTGCGGGCGCACGCCCTCGAGGTAAGCGGCGACCTCGGCGCGCGAGCGCGGCACGCCTTCGGCGCCCAGGCGCTCGGCGATCAGCGCCACTTCGGCGTAGTAGCGGTCCTGGTCCGCCTCGCTCAGCGCGGGATTGCGGTAGCGCAGGTGGGCGGCGAGGAAGCTGGAGACTTCGGCCACGTGTACCCAGGTCAGCAGGGCCGGGTCGCTGGCGGCGTAGGGGCGGCCGTCCGGCGCGGTGCCAACCACGCGCAGGTGGATGGTGCGCACCTTGTCGATCAGCCATTCGGCGTCGCGCCGGGAGGCGAAGGTGGTGCCGGAGATGAACTGGCCGGTGCGGCGCAGGCGGCCGATCAGGTCCTCGCGGAAGTTCGAGTGGTCCCACACTCCGGCCAGGGCCAGCGGGTGCAGGGCCTGCATCAGCAGCGCGCAGATGCCGCCGACCATCATGCTGGTGAAGTCGCCGTGGACCCGCCAGCACACGGCGTCCGGGCCGAACAGGCCGGGGTCGCCCTGGGGCTGGCTGAAGTCGATCTGGCCGAGGGCGATGCCGCTGAGGCCGAGGACCTGGGCTTCGATGCGGCGGCGGAGGAATTCCACGAGAGCAGCCTCAAGTTGCAAGCCGCAAGCGGCAAGTAAGAGCGAAAGCCTAACCGAGTCGATCCGGCTCTCATACTGGCTCGCTTGCAGCTTGCAGCTTGCAGCTTGCAGCTTGCAGCTTGCAGCTCTAGCGGTTCAGGCGCTGCTCGATCAGGCTGTCGACCACGCTGGGGTCGGCCAGGGTCGAGGTGTCGCCCATGTTTTCCAGCTCGTTGCAGGCGATCTTGCGCAGGATGCGCCGCATGATCTTGCCGGAGCGGGTTTTGGGCAGGCCCGGCGCCCACTGGATCAGCTCCGGCTTGGCGAAGCTGCCGATCTCCTTGCCGACCAGCGAGAGCAGTTCCGCCTTCAGTTCCTCGGAGGGTTCCAGCCCCTTCATGGTGGTGACGAAGGCGTAGATGCCCTGGCCCTTCACGTCGTGCGGGTAGCCGACCACTGCGGCCTCGGCCACCGCGTCGTGCAGCACCAGGGCGCTCTCCACCTCGGCGGTGCCGATGCGGTGGCCGGAGACGTTGATCACGTCGTCGACTCGGCCGGTGATCCACCAGTAGCCGTCCTCGTCGCGGCGCGCGCCGTCGCCGGTGAAGTAGTAGCCGGGGTAGGGCTTGAAGTAGGTGTCGATCATCCGCTGGTGGTCGCCGTACACGCTACGGATCTGGCTCGGCCAGCTGGCCTTGATCGCCAGCACGCCGGCGCCGGGGCCGTCGATCTCCTTGCCCTGTTCGTCGAGCAGCACCGGCTGCACGCCGAAGAAGGGGCGGGTGGCCGAGCCGGGCTTGAGGTCGGTGGCGCCGGGCAGCGGGGTGATCAGGATCGAGCCGGTCTCGGTCTGCCACCAGGTGTCGACGATCGGGCAGCGCCGGTCGCCGACCACGTTGTAGTACCACTCCCAGGCCTCGGGGTTGATCGGCTCGCCCACCGTGCCGAGCAGGCGCAGGCTGGAGCGGTCGGTCGCCTGCACCGGCGCCTCGCCCTCGCGCATCAGCGCGCGCAGGGCGGTCGGCGCGGTGTAGAAGATGTTCACCTGGTGCTTGTCGATCACCTGCCAGAAGCGCGAGGCGTCCGGGTAGTTGGGCACGCCCTCGAACATCAGGGTGGTGGCGCCGTTGGCCAGCGGGCCGTAGACGATGTAGCTGTGGCCGGTGACCCAGCCGACGTCGGCGGTGCACCAGTAGATGTCGCCGTCGTGGTAGTCGAACACGTACTTGTGGGTCATGGCCGCGCCCAGCAGGTAGCCGCCGGTGGTGTGCAGCACGCCCTTGGGTTTGCCGGTGCTGCCCGAGGTGTAGAGGATGAACATCGGGTCCTCGGCGTCCATCGGTTCGGCCGGGCAGTCGGCGTCGGCCTCCTTGAGCGCCTGGTGGTACCAGAGGTCGCGGCCTTCCACCCAGTCGATCTCGCCCTGGGTGCGCTCGACCACCACCACGGTGCCTACGTCCGGACAGTTCTGCAGGGCCTTGTCGACGTTGTTCTTCAGCGGGATGTACTTGCCGCCGCGCACGCCCTCGTCGGCGGTGATCACGGTGCGGCAGTCGGCGTCGAGGATGCGGTCGCGCAGGGCGTCCGGGGAGAAGCCGCCGAACACCACCGAGTGGATGGCGCCGATGCGCGCGCAGGCCAGCATGGCGTAGGCGGCTTCCGGCACCATGGGCATGTAGATGCACACCCGGTCGCCCTTCCGTACGCCGCGGCTCTTGAGCACGTTGGCCAGGCGGCTGACGTTGTGGTGCAGCTTGTTGTAGGTGATGTGGGCGGACTCGGCCGGGTTGTCGCCTTCCCAGATGATGGCGATGTCTTCGCCGCGGGTGGCCAGGTGGCGGTCGATGCAGTTGTAGGCGACGTTGAGCTTGCCGCCCTTGAACCACTGCGCCTCGCCCTTGGTGAGGTCGCTGTGGTGCAGCTGCTCCCACGGCTCGAACCAGTGCAGGAATTGTCGCGCCTGCTCGCTCCAGAAGGCTTCCGGCTGTTCGATGGACTGGCGGTACAGGCGCAGGTAGGCGTCGCTGTCGAGGAAGGCGCGCTGGCGCACGCTGTCGGGCACGGGGTGGCGAGTGATCTCGAACATGGCGGGAATCCTTCTTATTGTTGAGCCGCAATGCCGAGCAGGGTGGACCAGGCAACTGCCCGGTTCAAGTGCCGGCGCCTCAGTGCGGCATGCGCGGGTACTCGAGCTGTTGAACCACCAGGCGCTCGGTCGCCGCTCCATAGCGTTCGGCAATGTCGCGCAGGGCCAGTTCCAGGCTGGCCATCGTCGTTGCGTGCGGGGCGGGCTCGGGCGGCAGCAGTTCGACGCTCGCCTGCCGTGGCAACAGTAGCAGGCCTGCACGGCCACGCACGGGGCCGGGCGCCACGGCCAGCACCTCGCTGCGGAAGGTGCGGCCGTAGGCGTCGGCACGCAGGGCCAGCGCCGCTTCGTCGAAGCCGTCGGCGACGACCAGGCCGATGCGCTGGTGCCGCCAGAAGGCCAGCCAGTTGCCGGCCACCGTCAGGTAGTCGTCAGCGGTGAAACCGAAGTTCGCACTGGCGTGGTCTGGCGACCAGTCGTCCACGCCCAGTTCGCGTGCCAGCCGTTCGGCCCGCGGCGTGCCGGCGATGGCCTCGACCAGGGCCAGGCTCAACGGCACGGCGGCGCTGATGCCGGCGCTGCTGACGATGCGGCCGTCCACCACGTAGCGGCGGTCGTCCTGCCAGCGGGTCTCGGGGAACCCCTTCTCGCGGTCCTCGCGCGAGTACCAGTGGCCCGTGGCGCGTCGCCCCTGCAGCAGGCCGGCGTGGCCGAGCAGCAGCACACCGTCGCAGATGGCCACCAGGGTCGCCCCCTTGGTCGCCTGCTCGGCCAGCCAGGCGGTCAGGCGCGGGTCGTCGCTGTGGTGTACGGCGGGCACTATCAGATAGTCCGCGCCCTCGGGGTGGTTGCGGTCGAACTCGGCGAGGCTGGCCTGCGCCTGGATGCGCAGGGCCGGCATCATCTCGATGGGGCCGGCGTCGCGGCCCAGCGCCACCAGATCGGCTACGCCGGCGCGACCGAGAATGCCGTAGGGCACCAGGTAATCGGCCAGTTCGGTCATGCGGTTGTCGCCGACCACCGCCACCAGCGGGCGCTCGCGACCGAAGCGAGGCTCGTGGGGCGGCAGACGCTCGTCGGCCGGGGCGATCAGCGGTAACAGCAGGAGCAAGGCGAGCAGGGCAGGGCGCATGGTGAGGCTCCACGGGGAAGGCGTTGGCGTTGCAGTCTGCGCCGGCACGTATTGGCGTGAATGACAACCATGGATGAAAATCTGCCAACCCCTCCCGAGAGCTGCGCCATGTCATCGCCCCACGAAGTTCTGTTGCTGGTGTTTCCCGGCTTCCAGTTGCTCGATGCCAGTGGTCCGGCCGAGGTGTTCGCCGCGGCCAACGACTTGCAGGGGTGGCCCTTGTACCGCTTGCGCCTGATCTCGCAGGAGGGCGGCCTGGTGGCGTCGTCCTCGGGCCTAGCCATGCACACCGAGCCGATGCCGGTGGCGGAGACGCTGGAGGGTTGCACCCTGCTGGTCAGCGGTGGTTTCGGTGTGCAGCAGGCCATGGGGCGTGGCCTGCTGGCGGCATGGCTGAAACGGGTGGCGCCGTGCCTGGCGCGCTGCGGCTCGGTGTGCACCGGCGCCTTCCTGCTGGCCCAGGCCGGGTTGCTCGACGGGCGCCGCGCCGCCACCCACTGGCGCTATGCCGAGCTGCTGCAGCGGCTGTTTCCACGGGTGCAGGTCGAGGCGGATGCGCTGTTCGTCGAGGAGGATCGGTTGTTCAGTTCGGCCGGCGTCAGTTCCGGCATCGACCTGTGCCTGGCCCTGCTGGAGGCCGACCATGGCCGCGAACTGGCGCTGCAGGTGGCCAAGGGACTGGTGGTGCATCTGCGCCGCAGTGGCGGCCAGCGCCAATTCAGCGCCGAGCTGCTGGCCCAGGCGGCCGCGCCGGGTGGCGTGGTCGAAGGCCTGGTGACGTGGCTGCACGAACATCTGCACGAGGCGCTGGATGTCGAGCGGATGGCGGCGGCGCTGTCGCTGTCGCCGCGCAGTCTGCATCGGCATTGCCAGGCCGAACTGGGCCAGACCCCGGCGCGCCTGCTGTTGCAGTTGCGCCTGGAACGGGCCTGTCGCCTGTTGGAGAACGGCGCGCCCTCGCTGAAGCGGGTGGCGCAGCAGACCGGCTTCGCCAGCGAGTACAACCTGCGGCGTGCCTTCCTGCAGTCGCTGGGCATCGCGCCCAGCGACTATCGGGCGCGCTTCAGCCGCGGTGACGGCCGCGGAAGAAGTCGATCAGGCCCTGGGTCGAGGGGTCCTCGGCCGGCGGCTGGTCCCAGCCGGTGAGGCGCTGGTAGACGCCCTTGCCGAGATCCTTGCCCAGCTCCACGCCCCACTGGTCGAAGGCGTTGATGCCCCAGATCACGCTCTGCACGAACACCTTGTGCTCGTACATCGCCACCAGCGCGCCCAGGCGGCGGGGGCTGATGCGCTCCAGCACCAGGGTGTTGCTCGGGCGGTTGCCCGGGATCACCTTGTGCGCGGCCAGGCGCTGCACCTCGTCCTCGCCCAGGCCCTTGGCGCGCAGCTCGGCCTCGGCCTCGGCGCGGCTCTTGCCGAGCATCAGCGCCTGGCTCTGCGACAGGCAGTTGGCGTAGAGCCACTGGTGGTGGTCGGCCACCGGGTTGTAGCTGACCACCGGCACGATGAAATCCGCCGGGATCAGCGGGGTGCCCTGGTGCAGCAGCTGGTGGTAGGCGTGCTGGCCGTTGCAGCCGACGCCGCCCCAGATCACCGGGCCGGTCTCGGTGCTCACCGGGCTACCGTCCTGGCGCACGCTCTTGCCGTTGGACTCCATGTCCAGCTGCTGCAGGTGCTTGGTGATGTTCCGCAGGTAGTGGTCGTAGGGCAGGATGGCGTGGCTCTGAGCGCCCCAGAAGTTGCCGTACCAGACGCCGAGCAGGGCCAACAGCACCGGCATGTTCTTCTCGAACGGGGTGCTGCGGAAGTGCGTGTCCATGCTGTAGGCGCCGGACAGCAGCTCCTTGAAGTTGGACATGCCGATGGCCAGGGCGATGGGCAGGCCGATGGCCGACCATAGCGAGTAGCGCCCGCCGACCCAGTCCCACATGGGGAAGATGTTCTTCTCGCGGATGCCGAAGTCGATGGCCGCGTCCCGGTTGCTGGTGACGGCGATGAAGTGCCGGTACAGCTTCTCCTCGGTACCGCCGCGGGCCAGGTACCAGGAACGCGCGGCCTGGGCGTTCTTCAGGGTTTCCAGGGTGCCGAAGGACTTCGACGAGACGATGAACAGGGTGGTTTCGGCGTTGAGCTTGGCGGACAGTTCGTGGAATTCGCTGCCGTCGATGTTGGCCAGGTAGTGGCAGCGCACGCCGTGCTGGGTGAACGGCAGCAGCGCCTCGGACACCAGCTGCGGACCGAGGAACGAGCCGCCGATGCCGATGTTGACCACGTCGGTGATGGTCTTCTCGCTGTAGCCGCGCCACAGGTTGCTGTGGATGCGGCTGACGATGTCGGTCATCTGGTTGAGCACGCGGTGCACGTCCGGCATCACGTTGACGCCGTCGACCTTGACGCAGTCGCCGATCGGCCGGCGCAGGGCGGTGTGCAGGGCGGGGCGGCCCTCGGAGGCGTTGACCCGCTCGCCATTGAACAGCGCCTCGATGGCCTCCTGCAGGCCGGCTTCCCGGGCCAGGTCGACCAGCAGGCCCAGGGTCTCCTCGCTGAGCAGGTTCTTCGAGTAATCGAGGAAGATGCCGCTGGTGCTCATGGAGAAGCGCTCGAAGCGTTTCGGGTCGGCCGCGAAGGCCTCGCGCATGCTGAAGTCCTGCATGGCCTGGCGATGCTGGCGCAGGGCCTGCCAGGCCGGCAGGGTGGTGACGTCGAGCGGGTGCTGGTAATACGCCATGGGTGGCAATTTCCTTTGTGTGCGGCGTTCCGGTATCTGGAGGTTCAGGGCCCTGGGTGGTGCGCGCCTGTCGTTGCGCGCCTCGGCGCGCGGGCGCGGCGCACCAACAAAAAGCCCGGAAGGGTTCCGGGCTTGGAGTGTAGCGGTCGCCGACTCGTTCAGGCGACCTGCACGGGGATGGCGTTGCTGGTGTGGCTCAGCTCGCCGTCGGCGCCCATGTAGAGGACGCGGGGCTGGAAGTTGGCCAGTTCGGCCTCGCTGTAGTGGGCGTAGGCGCAGATGATGACGCGGTGGCCGACCCCGGCCTTGTGCGCGGCGGCGCCGTTGACCGAGATGATCTTCGAGCCTTCCTCGCCGCGGATGGCGTAGGTGGTGAAGCGCTCGCCGTTGTCCACGTTGTAGATCTGGATCTGCTCGTACTCGCGGATGCCGGACAGGTCCAGCCATTCGCCGTCGATGGCGCAGGAGCCTTCGTAGTCGAGCACCGCGTGGGTGACGATGGCGCGGTGCAGCTTGGCCTTGAGCATGATGGCGTGCATGACTACTTCCCCCTCGGAATACTGCGGCGGCAGAGTGTGCCCGAACCCCCGCGGGGGTTCAAGGCCAGGCGATATGCGGGTTACAGCTCGAAGGCCAGGTTGTCGATCAGGCGCGTGGTGCCAAGGAAAGCGGCGGCCAGGATGACCAGCCGGGTGTCTTCGTCATGGGCCGGACGCAGGCCGACGGACTCGCGGATTTCCAGGTAGTCGGGGCGCAGGCCGGCGCTCAGCAGGCTGCCCTTGCCGCTCTCCACCAGCTGGGCGAAATTGCGCTCGCCGCCGCGGATGGCCTCGGCCAATTGGCGCAAGGTGCGGTGCAGGGCGGGCGCCTGGGCGCGCTGCTCGGCGCTCAGGTAGCCGTTGCGCGACGACAGGGCCAGGCCGTCCTCGGCGCGCACCGTCGGTTCGCCGATGATCTGGACCGGCATGTTCAGGTCGCGCACCAGGGTGCGGATCACGGCCAGCTGCTGGAAATCCTTCTCGCCGAACACGGCGATATCCGGCTGGACCATGTTGAACAGCTTGGTCACGACGGTGGCGACGCCCTCGAAGTGGCCCGGCCGGCTGGCGCCGCACAGGCCCTCGGAGACGCCGGGCACGCTGACCCGGGTCTGGCCTTCCTGGCCGTAGGGGTACATCTCGTCCACCTCGGGGTGGAACAGCAGGTGGCAGCCGGCGGCGACCAGTTTCTCCTGGTCGGCGACCAGGGTGCGCGGGTACCTGGCCAGGTCCTCGCTGGGGCCGAACTGCAGCGGGTTGACGAAGATGCTGGCGACCACGAAGTCGGCGCGCTGGCCGGCTTTCTCCACCAGGGCGACGTGGCCCTCGTGCAGGTTGCCCATGGTCGGCACGAAGGCGACGCGCTTGCCGTCGCCGCGCGCCCGCGCCACGGCGGCGCGCAGTTCCACAACGGTCTTGACGGTGTTCATGCTGAGAATCCGTGCTCCGCGGCGGGGAAGCTGACGTCCTTCACCGCGCGCACGTAGGCGGAGAAGGCCGCCTGGATGCTCGGCTGGCCTTCCATGAAGTTCTTCACGAACTTGGGCGCGCGGCCGCTCAGGGACAGGCCGAGCATGTCGTGCATCACCAGTACCTGGCCGTCGGTGGCGGAGCCCGCGCCGATGCCGATGACCGGAATCTTCACCGCCTGGGTGATCTCGGCGGCCAGCTCGCTGGGCACGCATTCGAGCAGCAGCATGGCGGCGCCGGCCTGTTCCAGCGCCATGGCATCGGCGCGCAGCTGGCGGGCGGCGGCTTCGCCACGGCCCTGCACCTTGTAGCCGCCGAACACATTGACCGCCTGCGGGGTGAGACCCAGGTGGACGCACACCGGCACGCCGCGCTCGGCCAGCTGGCGGATCGGCTCGGCCAGCCAGCTGGCGCCTTCCAGCTTGATCATGTGGGCGCCGGCCTGCATCAGCGCGGCGCTGCTGGCGAAGGTCTGTTCCAGGGTGGCGTAGGCCATGAAGGGCAGGTCGGCGAGGATCAGCGCGCCCTGGTTGCCGCGCTTGACCGACGCGGTGTGGTAGGCCATGTCGCTCAGGGACACCGGCAGCGTGCTGTCGTGGCCCTGCAGGACCATGCCCAGGGAGTCGCCCACCAGCAGCACCTCCACGCCGGCCTCGCAGGCCGCCCGCGCCAGGGTGGCGTCATAGGCGGTCAGCATCGCGATCTTCTCGCCCTTCTGCTTCAGACCCAGCAGGGTGCTCACGGTTGTATCAGGCATCAAGGCTTCCTCATCAGCGGGCCGGACTACGGCGCTCGTGTCGCCTTCTCGGCCTTCTAGGGGCGGTGTTGTATGCACCGCCTCGGGGCAACGGGACGCCTATAGTCCCGATGGGGGGGCGTGAAGTCAATCGCAGGTGTTACCGCGCTGTTACGGCGTTACCCGCTGCGCTCGGCCCCGCGTGGGTGGCGGCGCGCCCAGGGTTACAGGGCGCGCTCGGCGAGGCGTTCCAGGCCCGCGTAGGGGCAGGCGGTGAGCAGCGCCGACAGGGTGCGGCCGTCGGGCAGCTGGAGGTCGGCGGGGGCGATCTCGGCCAGCGGGTAGAGGACGAAGGCGCGCGCGTGCATGTGGTAGTGGGGCACGGTCAGGCGTTCCTCGGCGAGCAGGCGCTCGCCAAACAGCAGGATGTCCAGGTCCAGCGTGCGTGGCCCCCAGCGCTCGGCCTTGCGCACGCGGCCCTGCTCTCGCTCGATGTGCTGCAGGGAGTCGAGCAGCTCCAGCGGCGCCAGTTCGGTGTCCAGCGCGGCCACGGCATTGGCGTAGCGTGGTTGGTCCGGCGGGCCGAGCGGGTCGCTGGCATAGAAGGAGGAGACGGCGGCCAGCTGGCTGCACGGCAGTTCGGCGATGGCCGCCAGGGCGTCGCGCAGTTGCCGGAGCGGCTCGGCCAGGTTGCTGCCGAGGCCGAGGTAGACCCGTTCCATCACTCGCCGGCCGGACCGTCGCTGCGTGGGCCGCGACGGCGGTTGCGCCCGCCGCGGCGACGCTTGCGCGCGGCCGGCGCGGCACTGCCTTCGCCGGCGTCTTCCTGGCGATTGCCGAGGGCGCGGATCATGGCACGACGTTCGCTGTCGGTGGCGTCCTGGTAGTCGGTCCACCAGTCGCCGAGGCCGCCGGTCTGCTCGCCGGCGTCTTCGCGCAGCAGGAGGAAGTCGTAGCCGGCGCGGAAGCGCGGGTTCTCCAGCAGCAGGTCGGCGCGCTTGCCCTGGCGGCGCGGCAGGCGCTCCTGCATGTCCCAAATCTCGCGGATCGGGATGGTGAAGCGCTTGGGCACGGCGATGCGCCGGCACTGTTCGAGGATCAGCTCGTGGGCCGCCTCCTGCATGGCGGGGATCGGCGGCATGCCGCGATCCTGCAGTTGCAGGGCGCGCGCCGGCAGCGCCGGCCACAGCAGGGCGGCGAACAGGAAGGCGGGGGTCACCGGCTTGCCGACGGCGATGCGCTCGTCGGTGTTGGCCAGGGCCTGGCGGATCAGCCGGCCGGCGTATTCCGGGTTGCGTTCCAGGGCTTTGGCGCTGGCCGGGAACAGCGGGGCGAACAGGTCGTAGTCCAGCAGCAGCTCGAACGTCCTTTCCGCACGGCCGGCGAGGAACAGCTTGAGCACTTCCTCGAACAGGCGCGCGGCGGGAATGTCGCGCAGCATGGGCGCCAGGCGGCGGATCGGCGCGGCGCTGTGCTTCTCGATCTCGAAGTCGAGCTTGGCGGCGAAGCGCACGGCGCGGAGCATGCGCACCGGGTCTTCCAGGTAGCGCTGCTCGGGATCGCCGATCAGGCGGATCAGGCGGTTGCGGATGTCGTGCACGCCGTGGGCGTAGTCCAGCACGCGCTCGCCGGTGACGTCGAAGTACAGCGCGTTGATGGTGAAGTCGCGGCGCTGGGCGTCGCTCTCCTGGCTGCCGTAGACGTTGTCGCGCAGGATGCGGCCGCTCTCGTTGCGCGCGGACAGGTGGCTGTCCTCTTCGTCGTCGCCCTGCGGGTGGTTGCTGCGGAAGGTGGCGACCTCGATGATCTCGCGGCCGAAGTGGACGTGGGCCAGCTTGAAGCGGCGGCCGATCACCCTGGCATTGCGGAACTCGGCGCGGACCTGCTCGGGCGTGGCGCTGGTGGCGACGTCGAAGTCCTTCGGCTGCACGCCGATCAGCAGGTCGCGCACGCAGCCGCCGACCAGGTAGGCCTGGTAGCCGGACTTCTGCAGGCGGTCGACCACGCTCACCGCGTTGCGGCTGAACTGGCCGCGCTGCAGCGAATGCTGGCGCGGGCCGAGGATCTCCGGCGTGCTGCGGGGACGGGGTTGGCGCTTCAGCGCGAGGGGCGAGCGAAGGGACTTGAACAGCTTTTTCAGCATGGGAGGCACTGTTTGCAGGGATAAGCGGCCGGAAATGCCGGTAACCGCACGATTGGCGCGGATTCTAGCATCGGGAAGGAGAAGGATGGAAAAGGCAGGCTGGGGATGATGAGAGGGGTGAAGCTACTGGGGGAGCCGAAGCTCCCCCCCAAAATGGTGCGTGCTTTGTTTTTATTGTTATGCCGGGCCTGTTGTTCTTGTTGTAAGCCCGTTTGAGGTATCCCAAGCCGGGTACCAGGAGCAAACGGATTGCTTTGGATGCTGATGCTGCCATGATCTTTCCGTGATCCAACCAGTGCAGGCGCTGCTTTAGTGCAGTTTTTGTTGTTCTCAGCCTGGTCGTGGGGCGAACCCCAAAGGCAAATCCTCTCCAAAAGAATCAGTTAGCTGCGCCTCCGCGTTGTTGTTCTTGTTGGGCTGGAGCCGTTCTGTATTGTTTTTATTGTTGAGGTTTCAAGCGTTGTTATTGTTGTTGTGCCAGAGATAAAGCAGATGCCGTGCCAGTTTTTGTAAATCCTTTATTTTCAATGACTTGATGATTTCATGGCCGGGCAGTAGGCCGAAAAAAGCCGGGTCATCGTTACCGATGAACCCGGCTTTTGTTACGCGATGTTGATGTGGGGTAACAGCTGCGGAACCAATCGCGTGGGGTTCTGTCGCGTTCAGCCGGCTGTCGCGCCCGACTTGCGACGCGGAATGCCCAGGCGCTGGCGACGCTCCCACAGGCACTTGCGGCTGATGCCCAGCTTGCGCGCCAGCTCGGTCTCGGTCATGTGGTCCTGGTGCTCCAGCACGAAGTGCTGGAAGTAGTCTTCCAGGGACAGGTCCTCGGTGGGCTCGTGGTTGTTGCTCGCCGCCGCCTGGGCGGAGGGCGCCTCGGCGAAGTCGTCGTCGTTCAGGTCGTCCAGCTCGATGTCGATGCCCAGCAGCTCGGCGGAAATCTCGTTGCCCTCGCAGAGAATCACCGAGCGCTCGATGGCGTTCTCCAGCTCGCGCACGTTGCCCGGCCACGGGTAGTGGCGGATCGCCTGTTCGGCGTCGTGGGCGAAGCGCAGTCCTTCGCGGCCCATGCGCTCGCACTGGCGGACGAGGAAGGCCTGGGCGATCTCCAGCACGTCGGCGCCGCGCTCGCGCAGCGGCGGCAGCTTGAGGGCGATGACGTGCAGGCGGTAGTAGAGGTCCTCGCGGAACTGGCCGGTCTTGGCCAGGGTCTTGAGGTCGCGGTGGGTGGCGGCGATCAGGCGCACGTCGACCTTCTGCGACTGCACCGAGCCGACGCGGCGGATTTCGCCTTCCTGCAGCACGCGCAGCAGGCGGGCCTGGGCTTCCAGCGGCAATTCGCCGATCTCGTCGAGGAACAGGGTGCCGCCGTCGGCCGCTTCCACCAGGCCGGCGCGGCCCGCGCTGGCGCCGGTGAAGGCGCCTTTCTCGTGGCCGAACAGCTCGGATTCGATCAGGGTCTCGGGAATCGCCGCGCAGTTCACCGAGATCAGCGGCGCCTTGGCGCGGCGGGACAGGTTGTGCAGGGCGCGGGCGACCAGTTCCTTGCCGGTGCCGGACTCGCCCTGGACCAGTACATTGGAGTCGGTGGGCGCGACCTTGCGGATCTTGCCGTAGAGGTCCTGCATGGCGGCGCAGGAGCCGATGATGCCGATGTCTCCCTCGGCGGCGGCGCCGTTGGCCTTGCCGGCGGGCTTGCTCGGCGCCTCGCCGGGCGGGTTGCGCCGGGCCTCTTGATTGTCGCGCAGGATGCGCGCCACGGCCTGGAGCATCTCGTCGTGGTCGAAGGGCTTGGCGATGTAGTCCACCGCGCCCATCTTCATCGAGTCCACGGCCGAGCGCAGGCTGGCGTAGCTGGTCATGATCAGTACCGGGGTGCCCTCGGCCAGCTTGATCAGCTCGGTGCCGGGGGCGCCGGGCAGGCGCAGGTCGCTGACCACCAGGTCGAAGGTGGGGATGCTGTAGCGCTCCTGGGCTTCCTGCACCGAGCCGGCCTCGCTGACCTGGTACTGGTTGCGTTCCAGCAGGCGGCGAAGGGCGGAGCGGATGATGGTTTCGTCTTCGACGATGAGGATGTGCGGCATTGTGTTCTCTCGACGGTCTCCGGATCGGCGAGGCCCGTGGTACGGGCGCGCGACGATCACAGGTCACTACTCAGGTCGCTACGGACGTCGCTTCGACATAGCGCGGCAGGGTAACGCGGAATCGGGTTCCGCGCTGGCGCTCGGGGTCGGCCGGGCTGTCTATGATGATCTGTCCATAATGCTCTTCCACGATCGAATAGACCAGCGCGAGGCCCAAACCGGTGCCCTTGCCCGGGTCCTTGGTGGTGAAGAAGGGTTCGAACAGGCGGTCCATGATCGCCTGCGGAATGCCCGTGCCCTCGTCCTCGACGATCAGCTCGACGCTCTGTTCGCTGGCCTCGCTGCAGACCCGGATCGCGCCGCCCGCCGGCGAGGCGTCGCGGGCGTTGGACAGCAGGTTGATCAGCACCTGGGCGAGGCGCTGCGGGTCGCCCTTGGCCAGGTGGTCGGGGTCGCACAGGTTGAAGAACTGCACCTCGGTGCCGTGGCGGTTCAGCGACAGCAGGCCGATGGCGTCCTGGGCCACCTCGGCCAGGCTCACCGGGTACTCGGCGTGCTGCTGGGCGCCGGCGTGGGCGAAGTTCATCAGTGACTGGACGATGCGCGAGATGCGCTTGGTCTGGTCGAGGATCTGGGTGCTCAGCTCGGCTACCTCGTCGTCGTCCTCGCGCTCCTCGCGCAGGTTCTGCGCCAGGCAGGCGATGCCGGTGACCGGGTTGCCGATCTCGTGGGCCACGCCGGCGGCCAGGCGGCCGATGCTGGCCAGGCGTTCGGAGTGCACCAGTTGGTCCTCCAGCACGCGGGTCTCGGTGACGTCCTCGACCAGCAGCACCAGGCCGCTGTTGCCCGGTGCCAGCGGCTCGTCGATGGCCGCCTTGTGCAGGTTGAGCCAGCGCACCTCGCCGTCGAGCGCCAGGTGCTGCTTGTGCTGGTGTTCCTCGTCCTGCTCGATGAAGCCCTGCAGCATGCCGCGCCAGGGTTCCTCCAGGCTGAGCAGGCGCGAGCCGACCACGCGCTGGGCGGCGATGCCGGTGAGTTCTTCCATGGCCCGGTTCCACATCAGCACTTCCTGGTCCTTGGCCAGGGAGCACACGCCCATGGGCAGCTCCTGCAGGGTCTGGCGGTGGAAGCGGCGCAGGGCGTCCAGCTCGGCGGCCAGGCCGGTGAGGCGCGACTGGTAGTCCTCCAGGCGGGTTTCGATGAAGTGGATGTCCTCGCTGACGTAGGCCTCGCTGCCGGACTTGTAGGGCAGGAAGGTTTCCACCATGTCCTGCGCCACGCTCGGCCCCATCAGGCCCGAGAGGTTGGCCTCGACCCGGTCGCGCAGGCGGCGCAGGGCGTAGGGGCGGCGCTCGTCGAAGGGCAGGTGCAGGTCGCGCAGGGCGCGCTCCACTTCCTTCTGCGCGGTCACCGCGCCGAGCGGCTTGGCCAGTTCGGCGGCGAATTCCTGCGGCGAGCCGGCCAGCAGTTCGCGTCGTTGCGGGCGACGCACGTTGTCCACGGTGCAGGCCTCGGCGGCGCTTTTTTCCTCGTCGCTGCCCTCGGTGAACAGCGAGACCAGGGTGAACACCAGCACGTTGGCCGCCAGCGAGCCGACGGCGGCGAGGTGCCAGCTGTTCTCGTCGAGCACGTAGACCACGTCGACGAACGGCAGGTGCAGCCCCTGCAGGTTGCTCACCAGCGGGATCAGCATGCTCACCGCCCACACGCCGATGCCGGCCAGCAGGCCGGCGATGAAGCCGCGGTGGTTGGCGGTCGGCCAGTACAGCACCGACAGGGCGCCGGGGAGGAACTGCAGGGTGGCGACGAAGGCGACGATGCCCAGGTTGGCCAGGTCCTGCTCGGCGCCGAGCAGCAGGTAGAAGCCGTAGGCGGCGGCGATGATGGCGATGATCAGGCCGCGCCGGGTCCACTTCAGCCAGCGGTAGATGTTGCCCTCGGCCGGCGGCTGGTACAGCGGCAGCACCAGGTGGTTGAGCGCCATGCCGGACAGCGCCAGGGTGCTGACGATGATCAGTCCGCTGGAGGCCGACAGGCCGCCGACGTAGGCCAGCAGCGCCAGGCTGCGGTCGCCCACGGCCAGGCCCAGGCCCAGGGTGAAGTACTCGGGGTTGGTGGTGGCGCCGATCTTCAGGCTGGCCCAGAGGATCAGTGGCACCGACAGGCTCATCAGCAGCAGGAGCAGCGGCAGGCCCCAGCTGGCGCTGACGATGGCGCGGGGGTTGAGGTTCTCGGTGAAGGTCATGTGGTACATGTGCGGCATGACGATGGCCGAGGCGAAGAACACCAGCAGCAGGGTGCGCCAGGGGCCTTCCTGCAGCGGCGTGTGCAGGTCGTTCAGGGCGGACTGGTTCTGCATCAGCCACTGCTCCAGCTCGCCCGGGCCGCCGAACACGCCGTACAGCGCGTAGAGGCCGATGCCGCCCAGCGCGCCGAGCTTGATCACCGATTCGAAGGCGATGGCGAAGACCAGGCCTTCATGTTTTTCCCTGGTGGCGATATGGCGTGCGCCGAAGAGGATGGTGAACAGGGTGATCAGGGCGCAGAAGCCGAGGGCGAAACGGTCCTGCAGCGGTTCCCGGGTAAGGATGCCGATGGAGTCGGCCACCGCCTGGATCTGCAGCGCCAGCAGCGGCAGCAGGCCGACCAGCATGAACAGCGTGGTCAGTACCCCGGCCCAGGTGCTGCGGAAGCGGAAGGCGAACAGGTCGGCCAGCGACGACAGCTGGTAGGTGCGGGTGATGCGCAGGATCGGGTAGAGCAGCACCGGCGCCAGGAGGAAGGCGCCGGTGACACCCAGGTAGCTGGCGAGGAAGCCGAAGCCGTACTGGTAGGCCAGCCCGACCGTGCCGTAGAAGGCCCAGGCGCTGGCGTAGACGCCGAGCGACAGGGTGTAGACCAGCGGGTGGCGGATCACCTGGCGCGGGATCAGGCCCTTCTCGCTGATCCAGGCCACCCCGAACAGCAGCAGCAGGTAGCCGGCGCTGATCAGGATCAGCTGGCTGAGTTCAAAGCTCGTCGGCATCGCGCTGGCTCTGCAGGATGAGGGTGACGACGATGAGGATCAGCCATAGCAGGTAGGGGCGGTACCAGGCGCCATTGGCGTCGATCCACCAGTCCATGATGGCGGGGGAGAACAGGTAGATCCCCACCACCAGGATCAGGACCAATCGGTAGATGTACATGCGGCATCTCGTCTGAGGATGGGGCCGATGGTAAAGGAAGCGGCGGACGGCAACTACCGGCAGGCGCATGGCCTGTGGGTGCCGTCTGGCCAGACCCTGCTCTATGTTGTGGGAGCGGCCTTGGCCGCGATGGGCCTTGCGCGGGCTCATTTCGCGGCCAAGGCCGCTCCCACAAGATGTGCCGCTTACTTGATGGTGCCGCTTACTTGAGCTGGGCCTCGGCCAGGGTGCGGCTGCGCGGGATGCGCGTGGCGTCCCAGTGGGCGATGCCCCAGGCCAGCGCCTCGCGCGGCGTGGCGGCGGCCAGTTCGGCCGGCGGTTGCTGGCCGAGGGCGCGCAGGGCGCGGGCCAGCAGCGGCGCGGCCTGGTCCGCCGGCAGCGGCGGCGAGCGGTAGCGCTTGCCCAGCTTGTGGCCGTCCGGCTGGATGATCAGCGGCACGTGCAGGTAGCGCGGCTGCGGCAGGCCGAGCAGTTCCTGCAGGTACAGCTGGCGCGGCGTGGAGTCGAGCAGGTCGGCGCCGCGCACCACGTCGGTCACGCCCTGCCAGGCGTCGTCCAGCACCACCGCCAGCTGGTAGGCGAACAGGCCGTCGCGGCGGCGGATCACGAAGTCGCCGACCTCGCGGCCCAGGTGCTGGCGGAACTCGCCCTGAACGCGGTCGACGAAGCGGTACTCCAGTTCTGGCACGCGCAGGCGGATGGCGGCGTCGTGGTCGGCATGGCCGGCGTTGCGGCAGGTGCCCGGGTAGATGCCACCGCAGCCTTCCAGCTGCTTGCGCGAGCAGGTGCAGGCATAGGCCAGGCCCTGGGCGAACAGGCGCTCGATCAGCGCGGCGTATTCGGCGTGGCGCTCGCTCTGCCGGACCAGTTCGCCGTCCCACTCGAAGCCGTAGGTCTCCAGGCTGCGCAGGATGGCGTCCTGGGCGCCGGGCATCTCGCGCGGCGGGTCGAGATCTTCCATGCGCAGCAACCACCGGCCGCCGACGTGGCGGGCGTCCAGGTAGGAGGCGAGGGCGGCGACCAGCGAACCGAAGTGCAGGTAGCCGCTGGGGGTGGGGGCGAAGCGTCCGATGTAGGAACTGTTCATTGGCGCGGGGCTGGAGCGATGGTCAGTCGTTGGCCATCCGACCCTGTAGGAGCTAGTTCTGCTCGCGAACGCGGGAAACACGGCAGGCTTCGCGAGCCGGGCTCGCTCCTAAGAAGCGGTTGCGAAGCCGGGGCAGAAACAGAACGGGGCGCCGTGGCGCCCCGTCGTGCAACTCAGGAACCGAGCTGCTTTTCCTTGATTTCCGCGAGGGTCTTGCAGTCGATGCACAGGGTCGCGGTGGGGCGGGCTTCCAGGCGGCGGATGCCGATTTCCACGCCGCAGGAGTCGCACCAGCCGTACTCGTTGTCCTCGATCAGCTGCAGGGTCTCGTCGATCTTCTTGATCAGCTTGCGCTCGCGGTCGCGGGCACGCAGTTCCAGGCTGAATTCTTCTTCCTGGCTGGCGCGGTCGGCCGGATCGGGGAAGTTGGCCGCCTCGTCCTGCATGTGGTGCACGGTGCGGTCGACTTCCTGCATCAGCTCCAGCTTCCACTTGTTGAGGATGCCGGTGAAGTGAGCCCGCATCGGCTCGCTCATGTATTCCTCGCCCTTCTTCTCTTTGTAGGGTTCGAAGCCACGAACCAGCTGGTTGCTGTTCTCTTTCGCTTTGGTGGGCATGGATGACCGCCTCTCACTCTCTCTGATCCAATGCGCAGGATCGGTTCCTTTGCCGGCAAGTGACGCCGGGCCTGCGGCTGCAAGCCGGCGAACTTACCAGATCGATTCGGGCGATGCCACTCCCGGTTGTCACGCTTCCTACAAGCATCGGGGGCAGTTGGTTAGAATCCCCCCTTTTATCCAATTAAGGAAGGCCATATGGCCCAGCCCTTCAGCGCACGTAGCCGCGCCATCGAACCCTTCCACGTCATGGCGCTGCTGGCACGGGCCAACGAGTTGCAGGCCGCTGGCCATGACGTGATTCACCTGGAGATCGGCGAGCCGGATTTCACCACCGCCGAGCCCATCGTGCGCGCCGGACAGGCCGCGCTGGCCGCCGGGCATACCCGCTACACCGCGGCGCGTGGCATTCCCCAGCTGCGCCAGGCCATCGCCGGTTTCTACGCCAGCCGCTACGGTCTGGATATCGACCCCGAACGCATCCTGATTACTCCCGGTGGTTCGGGGGCGCTGCTGCTGGCCGCCAGCCTGCTGGTCGATCCGGGCCGACACTGGCTGCTGGCCGACCCCGGCTACCCGTGCAACCGCCACTTCCTGCGCCTGGTGGAGGGTGCCGCGCAGCTGGTGCCGGTCGGCCCCGAGAGCCGTTACCAGCTCACCCCGCAGCTGGTGGAGCGGCACTGGGATGCGGACAGCGTTGGCGCCCTGGTCGCCTCGCCGGCCAACCCCACCGGCACCCTGCTGCAGCGCGACGAACTGGCGGCGCTGTCGGCCACGCTCAAGGCGCGCGGCGGTCATCTGGTGGTGGACGAGATCTACCACGGCCTGACCTACGGCACGGACGCGGCCAGCGTGCTGGAGGTGGACGACGACGCCTTCGTGCTCAACAGTTTCTCCAAATATTTCGGCATGACCGGCTGGCGCCTGGGCTGGCTGGTGGCGCCGCAGGGCGCGGTGCCGGAGCTGGAGAAGCTGGCGCAGAACCTCTACATCAGCGCGCCTTCCATGGCCCAGCATGCCGCGCTGGCCTGCTTCGAGCCGGCCAGCCTGGCGATCTTCGAGGAGCGCCGCCACGAGTTCCAGCGGCGCCGCGACTACCTGCTGCCGGCCCTGCGTGAGCTGGGCTTCCGCATCGCGGTGGAGCCGGAGGGCGCCTTCTATTTATATGCGGACATCTCGGCCTTCGGCGGCGACGCCTTCGCCTTCTGCCGGCACTTCATCGAGACCGAGCACCTGGCCTTCACCCCGGGCCTGGACTTCGGCCGCCACCTGGCCGGCCAGCACGTGCGCTTCGCCTACACGCAGAGCGTCGAGCGCCTGCAGCAGGCGGTGGAGCGCATCGCCCGCGGCCTGAAGACGTGGAACCCCAATGCGCTTTGATCCGCCGCTGGAGGAAGGGCGCCTGCTGCGCCGCTACAAGCGCTTCCTGGCCGACATCGAGACGGCGAAAGGCGAGGCGCTGACCATCCACTGTCCGAACACCGGCTCCATGCTCAACTGCATGAGCGAGGGCTGCCGGGTCTGGTTCAGCCGTTCCAGTGATCCCAAGCGCAAGCTGCCGGGCACCTGGGAGCTGGGCGAGACCCCGCACGGGCGCCTGGCCTGCCTCAACACCGGCCGGGCCAACGCCCTGGTGGAAGAGGCGCTGCGCGCCGGGATCGTCAGCGAACTCGCCGGCTTCACCGGCCTGCGCCGCGAGGTGGTCTACGGCAGCGAGGGCAGCCGGGCGGACTTCCGCCTGGACTACGCCTCCGGCGCGGTGATGCTGGAAGTGAAGAGCGTGACCCTGGGCTTCGCCGACTCCCGCGTCGCCGCCTTTCCCGACGCGGTGACCGCGCGCGGCGCCAAGCACCTGCGCGAGCTGGCGGCGCTGGCGCGGCAGGGTGCGCGCGCGGTGCTGCTGTACTGCGTGAACCTGAGCGGGGTCGACGCGGTGCGCGCCGCCGGGGAGATCGACCCGGTCTACGCGGCCGCCCTGGACGAGGCGATGGCGGCGGGTGTCGAGGTGCTGGCCTACGGCGCCGATGTCAGCCCCGAGGGCGTCTGGCTCAATCGCCGTCTGCGCCTGGAAACGTCCGCTGGCGATAGGCCGACGGCGGCACCCCTTCCCAGCGCTTGAAGGCGCGGCGGAAGTTGGCCTGGTCGGTGTAGCCCAGGGTGCCGGCGATCTCCTCCACCGTCAGATGCCCGGCCTTGAGGTGTTCCACCGCCAGGGTGTGGCGCACCTCTTCGAGAATCTGCTTGAACGAGGTGCCCTCGGCCAGCAGGCGGCGGTGCAGGGTGCGCGGGGTCAGGTGGAGCAGGCGCGCGGTGACGTTGAGGCTGGGGAAGCCGTGCTGCTTCTCCAGCATCACCCGGCGCACGCGGGCGTTCATCGAGGTCTTTTCCTCCAGCTTGGCCAGTTCGCGCTGGCAGATCTGCTCGGCCTCGCGGAAGGCGGCCGGGTCGGCCATCTTCAGCGGCATGTCGAGCAGCGCCGCGTCCAGGGTGAAGCCGGCCCAGGGCTGGTCGTAGGCGACTTCGCAGCCGAACATCTCGGCGGCCAGCGCGGCGTAGCCCGGCTCCGGGCAGGGGAAGCACACCCGGCGCGGGCGGGCGGCGCCCAGGGTGATGGCGTCGAACACGTGCTTGATGGCCAGCATCACCGCCTCCTGCAGCGGACGCTCGCTGGCGCCCAGGGCGTAGTTGGCGCGGAAGCGGATGTGCTCCAGCCCGGCCGCTTCGTCGTGCTCATGCTCCAGGTCGAACAGCGTGGTGCGCAGCGCCAGGTAGCGTTGCAGCAGGTGCAGCGCCTGGCGCGGCGACTCGCTCTGCAGCGCGGCGAAGCCGAGGATGCCGTGGGTGTTGACCACCAGCCGCTCGCCGATCAGCAGGCCGAACGCTGGTTCGCCGGTCAGCGCCAGGGCGCCCTCGATCAGTTGGCGGAACACGGCGAAGTCCGGCTGGAAGCCGGGTTCGTCGAGCCGGCGCGGGCTCAGCTGGCTGCGTGCCAGCCAGTCTTCGGGCGCCACGCCCATGGCGCGCAGCTGCTCGGCGATCTGTCGCAGGTACTGCACGGGCAGGGTGAAGTCGACCATGGGCGGTTCCGGCTGGGGTGCGAGGGGTGAAAAGTGTCAATAAATGACCTGTGGATTGTCAATCCGCAACCTCTCGCCCGGAGCCCGGGTTGGCCGAGGATGGTGGCGTCATCCACCACCCCTGCGGAGCCCTCATGTTCTCTTTCTTCGCCAGGCGCCGTGCTGCCACGGCGCTGATCAACGGCACGGCGGTCGTGGTCGAGCCGCGCGAGACCCTGTTGCAGGCGGCCCTGCGCCAGGGCATCGACTTTCCCCACAGCTGCCGGGTCGGCGGGTGTGCCAGCTGCAAGTGCCGGCTGGTCGCCGGCCAGGTGCGCGAACTCACCGAGACCGGCTACATCCTCTCCGACGAGGAACTCGACGCCGGCTACATCCTCGCCTGCCAGAGCCTGCCCAGGGGCGATGTGCGCATCGAGGTCGACCTGTCCCGCGCCCAGGCGCGGCGCCAGGTGCGCGGCCGGGTGGTGGCGCAGGAGCGGCTGACCCACGACATCACCCGGCTGGTGATCCAGCTCGAAGAGAGCCTGCCGTACAAGGCCGGCCAGTACGCCGAACTCGGTCTCGACGCGCTGCCGGGGCATGCGCGCAGCTTCTCCTTCGCCTGCCGCCCGCGGCCGGACGCCAAGGTCGAGTTCTTCATCCGCAAGGTGCCGGGCGGGCGCCTCACCGGCCTGGTCGACGGCCAGTCGCTGCTGGGTCTGGGCGCGACGCTGGAGGGGCCGCTGGGCGACTTCCACCTGCGCCCGGCCGCGGCGCCGCTGCTGCTGGTGGCCGGCGGTAGCGGGCTGGCGCCGATCCTGGCGCTGCTCGAGGAGGCCCTGGCCGCCGGCGCCAGCCGCCCGGTCAGCCTGCTGTTCGGCGCCCGCGAGGCGCGCGACCTCTACTGCCTGGAGGCCATCGAGGCCCTGGCGGCGCAGTGGCGCGCGCCGTTCCGCTTCCTGCAGGTGCTGTCCGAGGCCGCCGCCGACGCCGACTGGCAGGGCGCGCGGGGCTGGATCACCGAGCACATCCCCGCATGGCTGGAGGACGGCGCCCACGCCTACCTGTGCGGGCCGCCGGCCATGATCGACAGCGCGGTGGCGCTGTTGCGCGAGCGCGGCGTGGCCCACGAACACATCCACGCCGACCGCCTCATTACCCGACACGGCCCGCTGGCGGCCGCATGAGCCCGAACATCACAACAACACGCGAGGCGACCATGAACGCGCTGCATTACCTGAAATTCTTCCTGTTCCACGCCATCGGCCTGCTGGCCGTCGTCGCCATCCTGGCCGGCGGCGCCTGGGTCACCTTCGGCCTGCTCGGCGTGCTGGCCATCTACCTGATCGGCGACGCGGTCTGCGGCGACGACACCAGCACGCCGCGCTTCGAGCACCCCGGCATCCTTACTTTCCAGTTGTGGCTGGCCCTGCCGCTGCTAGCCGGCATCGTCTTCGCGGCGCTGTGGAGCGTGAGCATCGGCGACTTCCTCGGCTTCGGCGCCGCGCTCGGCCGGCTGACCGGCCACGACCTGCTCGCCGCCCGCGACGCGACCGCCGCCGGCCACCACGTCTCCACCTGGCTGCTCACCGGCCTGATGATCGGCATGATCGGAACCATCACCGCCCACGAGCTGACCCATCGCACCTGGGACCCGGTGTCCATGCTGATCGGCCGCTGGCTGCTGGCGTTCAGCTTCGACACGGTGTTCTCCATCGAGCACGTCTACGGCCACCACCGCTATGTGTCGACCACCGAGGACCCGGCCACCGCGCCGCGCGGTCGCAACGTCTACTGGCACATCCTGGCCTCGACCGCGAAGGGCAATCTCAGTGCCTGGAAGATCGAGAGCAAACGCCTGGCGCGTAAGGGCCAGAGCCGCTTCGGCTGGCACAACGCGGTGCTTCGCGGCCATCTGATGAGCGTCCTGCTGGTCGCCGCCGCCTACGCCATCGGCGGCGTCGAAGCCGCCCTGTTCTTCGTCGCCTGCGCGCTGTGGGGCAAGGCGCTGCTGGAGATCGTCAACTACATGGAGCACTACGGCATGGTGCGCAACCCGGCCACGCCGGTGCAGCCGCGCCATTCCTGGAACACCAACCGGCGGATCAGCTCGTGGACCATGTTCAACCTGACCCGCCACTCGCACCACCACGCCCAGGGCGAGGTGCCCTACCAGGACCTGCGTCCTTTCCCGGACGCGCCGATGATGATCGGCGGTTATCTCACCACCATCCTTGTGGCGATGATCCCACCGCTCTGGCATCGGCTGATGACGCCCAAGGTGCTGGCCTGGGACCGCGACCATGCCAGCGCCGAAGAGCTGGCCCTGGCCGCCGAGGCCAACGCGCGCAGCGGCATCGCCGCGCTGCGGCGGGGCGGCAGGGGCTGATTCAGTCGAGCAGCCACAGGCCCTGGTCGTCCTCGCGCACGGGCAGGGCCTGCAGCCTTTCACCGGCGCACGGGCCGGTCACGCACTCGCCGTCTTCGATGAGGAACAGCGCGCCGTGGTGGGCGCAGCGGATCAGGCTACCGCTGGCGTCGAGGAAGTCGTCCTCGCGCCATTCCAGCGCCAGGCCGCGATGGGGGCAACTGTTCAGGTAGACATAGGGCCGGCCGTCGCGGCGCACCGCCAGCAGCTTGCGGCCCTGAACGGAAAAGCCCCGGCTGCGGCCTTCGACCAGCTCTTCCGGGGCACACAGGCGAATCATGAGGAGCCTCCGTACCGGGGCGTAATGCTTTTCATGAAAGGAATGGCTATGTCCGAGTCAACGGCCGTTGGTGATCGCAAGCCCCTGTGGGAGCGGACTTGTCCGCGAACGGGGCTGACAGAAAAGCTTCGCGGACAAGTCCGCTCCCACAGGGGCTCGGGACTCGCCAGCAACATTCGATTGGGACAGGGCGGGGATTATCCGTCAGGCGCGAAGCGATGTCAGGCGTCGCGCGGCGTAGGCGTGCTGTCCGGGCGCGACCAAATCCACAGGTTGCCGACCGCCATCCCGGCGATCACTGCGTACAGCCAGTAGCCGTGGGGCAGGGTGATCAGCATGATCGCCAGCGCCGCGAGCATCGACAGGCTGGCGGCGACCTTGGCGCGGCGGGCGACGGCCTTGCCGTTGCGCCAGTTGGCCAGGATCGGGCCGAACAGGCGGTGGTTCTCCAGCCAGCGGCTCAGCCGGGGCGAGCTGCGCGAGGCGGCCCAGGCGGCGAGCAGCACGAATTCGGTGGTCGGCAGCCCCGGCAGCACCAGCCCGACCAGGCCCACACCGAGGGAGGTGTAGGCCAGCAGGGCATACAGCAGGCGGACCGGCCGCGAGCGGGGCGTGGGACTCAAGCGGCCTCGGCCAGCGCGTAGCTGTGCTGCAGCAGCACGCCGAAGCGCTCGAAGGCGGCCAGGGCGCCGGCTTCCGCTGCGCGGTCTTCTTCTTCGCTCAGCGGCAGCGCATCGAGGGTCTGGGTGAACAGCTTCCAGCCGGCGGCGCGGCCGCCTTCCGGTTCGCCCAGGTGGCGGGCGCCGAAGGTTTCGCTCAGGCCCAGGGCGGCGACCCGCTTGATCAGGAAGGCGGCGCCGAGCTTGGAGCCCTCGGAGACGAACAGCCAGCCCAGCGCCTCGGCGCGGGACAGGTCGGCGGGTGCGCCGGGCACCGGGGCCGGGATCGCTGCGCCCAGGTCGCCGAGGTCGGCCTCGGCCTGGCGGGCGCGGCAGCGGGCGGCCAGGTCGGGGAAGAGGGCGATCAGCTCGGCGTCCTGGTAGAGCGCCTGCAGTTCGGACTGGAACAGGTACTGGGCCTGTACGAAGGGGGTGAAGTTCTCGCGGCTGGCGAACGGGTCGTGCGCCTTGACGGCGTTGTCGAGTCGTTCGTGGGGCGCGTGGGTCGCCTGGTTGAGGCGCTGGGAGCGCAGCGTGCTCATGCTGGGAGTCCTTTGATCGGAGGGTGTCAGAAAGACGAGACGAACGAGGCGGCGGATAACGTAAAGGACGCCGCCTCGCCCCGGCGGCGGGCGCTGTCGGGGCGGGACGGGTTTCACGCCGGGATCAGATGTCCCACACCAGATTGATGGCGAAGTTGCGGCCCGGCTGGGTCAGGCGCTCGAGGTTGGCCGGCGCGGTCACCGCCGCCTCGCCCAGGCCGCTCTCGCCGACGCTGGCGTAGCCGCGCACGTCGTCCCACAGCCAGTACTGCTTGTCGGTCAGGTTGTAGAGGCCGGCGTTGACGGTCAGGTCGTCGGTCAGGCGGTAGTAGCCGGTGAGGTCGAGGATGCCGAAGCCGGGGCTGGCGAACTGGCGGCTGGTGCCGTCCGGTGCGTTGAAGCTGGTGCTGTCGATGCGCGTCTTGCGCTTGACCAGGGTCCAGTTCAGCAGGCCGCCGAAGCGCTCCTGCTCGTAGCCCAGGCCGAACACGCCGGTCAGCGGGTTGACGCTGTTCAGCGGCTCGCCGTTGTCGTCGTTGCGGCCGCGGGCGTAGGCGATGCTGCCTTGCGCGTAGAGGCCGGGCAGGGCCAGATCCAGGCGGCCACGGGCCTCCACGCCACGGATGCTGGCGTGGCGGATGTTGCGGCTCTGGAACTCGAGGCTGCCGGAGTTGGCCTGCAGCTGGTCCTCGTCGATGAAGTCGCGGTACTCGTTGTAGAACGCGGTCAGGCCGAAGCGGCCGCCCTCGAAGTTGCCGCGCAGGCCGGTTTCCAGGCCACGGCTCTTCTCCGGTTCGAGGTCGGGATTGGGCTCGACGGTGTAGCCGCCCGCCAGGTTCTCGAAGCGGCCGTACAGCGCCTTGGCGGTCGGCGTGCGGAAGCCCTCGGCGTACTGGCCGAACCAGGTGTAGTGGTCGTCGAAGGCGTAGGTGACGCCGAGCTTGGGCGAGACCCGGTGCCAGGTCTTGTCGTCGTCGCTGTAGCCGGTCACGTTGGTGCCGTTGATGTTGGCGAGGAACTCGTCGGTCAGTTCGGGGCTCAGGCGGGTGTAGTCGTAGCGCAGGCCCGGCAGGAAGGTCCACTGGTTCCAGCGGATCTCGTCCTGCAGGTACAGGCCGTAGACGTGGATGGTCGGATCTGGGAAGTCGCTCTGGGTGGCGATGGTGTCGGAGGCGTTGGTGCTGATCGCGCCGACGGCGGGGCAGGCGGCGCTCAGCACGCGCAGGCAGACGCCCTTGCCGGAGCGCTGGCCGGTGACTTCCTGGCGCTTGAGGTTGAGGCCATAGGTCAGCAGGTGGTCGGTCGCGCCGAGGGCGAAGGCCTTGTCCAGCTGGGCGTCGAGCACCCACTGGCGGTCCTTGTAGTAGGTGTCGCGGAAGCGCATCACGTCGCGGCTGGCGATGCCGGTGAAGGGGTTGGCCGGCACGTAGTGCTCGCGGGTGCTCTGGTCGGTCTTGGCGATCTGGTAGTTCAGGCTCCACTTCAGGTTGTCGGCCAGCAGGCTGTCCAGCGCCAGGCGGTGCTCCAGGCCGAAGCGCTCGCGGGTGATGGTGTCGTTGCCGCTGCGGTCCCGGTAGTAGCCGGAGCCGACCCCGGGGGTGGGCGCGTTGAACGGGCCGCCGACCGCGCTGAGCTGGTCGGTGTCGCGGTCGTCCTCGTACTTCTCGTAGGTCAGCTGCAGGCGGTCGCTGTCGTTGTAGTTCCAGCCCAGCTTGGCCAGCAGGTTGGTGGTGCGCACGTCTTCCGGGTTGGCCTCGGTGCGGTCCAGACCGGTGCCGCCGGTGCTGCCGTAAGATTCGGTCTCGTGGCCGTTGCGCTGGGACAGGTGCAGCAGGGCGTCGAAGGCCTCGTGGCGGCCGGCGACGGTGGCCGAGGTGAGCCAGCTGTCGTCGGCGGAGCTGTAGCCGGCCTTCAGGCGGGCGCCGGCGTCGCGGCCTTCGCGGAGGATGTCGTCGGCGTCCAGGGTGAAGTAGCTGACCGCGCCGCCGATGGCGTTGCTGCCATACAGGGCGGAGGCCGGGCCGCGGAGGATTTCCACGCGCTTGACGATCTCCGGATCGACGTAGTTGCGGTGGGTCTGGGCGTAGGGGCCGTAGAAGAAGCTGTTGGGGATTTCCACGCCGTCGATCTGGGTCAGCACCCGGTCGCCGTCGATGCCGCGGATGTTGTAGCCGGTGATGCCGGCGCGCTGGCCTGCGCCGCCGACGGAGACGCCCGGCTCGTCGCGCACCAGCTGCTTGATGCTGTTGACGTTGTTGCGGTCCAGCTCGGTGCGGCCGCGCACGCTGACCGTGCTCGGCACCTCGTCGACGTTCTGGGCGCGGCGGGTGGCAGTGATGGTCTGCGGCTGCAGTTCCATGGCCCGCGACTGGCTGGCGCGTTGCAGTACGACGTTGTGCGGGCCGACCTGGACGAACACCAGGCCGCTGCCGGCCAGCAGGCGGCGCAGCGCCTGTTCGGCGGAGAGGTTACCGGAGACGCCGGGCGAGGTGACGTTGTCGGCCAGGTCCGCCTGCAGGCCGACCTGCCAGCCGGTGACGTCGCTGAAGGCGTTGAGCGCGGCGCTCAGCGGCTGGCGCTGGATGTCGAAGCGGAAACCGGCCTGGGTCTGGGTGCTGCCCTCGGCGGCGCTGGCCACGCCGGCGGGCGCCGAGGCCAGGGCGATGGACAGGGTGAGCAGGGACAGGGCCCGCAGGGGCAGCTCTGCCGGGGCACGCAGGCGATCGAGGGTGGAGCGTCGGGAGGAGACGTTCATCGGAGCTCTCTTCTGGTCAGTATTCGTCGCTGAAATGCGAATTAATAGCATTGGCATTTGACGAAACGAACGAGCCCGCGAGATCGCGTAAAAAAACTTGTGGGGGTGGGCTTTGGGAGACGAGCCGGTGCGCGCGGCGCACCCTACGGTTCGGGTGTGGGGTAGGGT
The DNA here is from genome assembly GCF_019655855.1 of Pseudomonas paralcaligenes. Lineage (GTDB taxonomy): Bacteria > Pseudomonadota > Gammaproteobacteria > Pseudomonadales > Pseudomonadaceae > Aquipseudomonas > Aquipseudomonas paralcaligenes. Next base: position 544,532 of record NZ_BPFX01000003.1, read on the forward strand.
GCGCCGCGCGCACCATCGGGTTTCAGGCGTGGCTCAGTCGAGGATCAGCACGCGCGGCAGTTCGTGCAGGCGCGAGGAGGTGACCTGGGCCAGCGAGCGCATCGCGCCGAGGGGATCGTCCAGCCGGTAGTTGCCGGTGACGTTGAGCGCCGCCAGGCGCTCGTCGGTGCTGATGATCCAGCCCGGGTAGTAGCGGCGCAGCTCGGCCAGCACCTCGCCGAGCGGGCAGTTCTCGAATACCAGGCGACCCTGCACCCAGGCCAGCTGGGGCTGGGCGCGCGTGGTATGGGTGCGCGCGCCGAAGCCGTCGGGGCCGATGCGGATGCTGTCGCCGGCGCCGAGGATCACGCTGGAGTCGTTGCGCCGGGTGCGCAGGTCCACCTCGCCGCGCTCCACGCTGACCTCGGCCTCGTCGTTCAGATAGCGCACGGCGAAGGCGGTGCCGCGCACGCTGACCTGCACCGGGCCGGCGTCCACCTCGAACGGGCGGCTGCGGTCGTGGGCGACGTCGAAGTAGGCCTCGCCATACAGCAGGCGGGTGCTGCGCCGGTAGTCGTCCATCCGGCTGGCGAGGGCGGTGTCGGTGTTCAGCAGCACGCGCGAGCCGTCTGCCAGCTGAAGTTGCTGGCGCTGGCCGACGGCGGTGACGTGGTCGGCCTGCAGGCGCTGCGGCAGGTCGCTCTGCAGCACCGCGGCGATGGCGAGCAGCAGGCCGGCCGCCGAGGCCGCGGCGCGGCGCGCCAGCCGGCGGCGCTGGCGCCGCTTCCGCTGGCCCTGCTGCTGCAGGCCGGCGGCGGCCACGTTGAGCAGTGGCGAGCCCCACATGCGGCTGGCCCGCTGGTAGGCGCGGGCGTTGTCCTCGCTGGCCTGCAGCCAGGCGTCGAAGGCGGCGCGGGTGTCCGCATCGGCATCGTCCAGCCGGATCAGCCAGTCCAACGCTTCCGAGAGGCGTTGCGAGTCGGCTGTCGGTTGCTGGGATGAAGCGGTCACGCGGGAATCCTCGGGGCGGGGACGCTCATTGTCGTCCAGCGCCCGGCGGATGGGTAGCCTGTCACCTGGTTTCTTCCAGACGATCCAGCACGTCGATGCAGATGGCCATGATCAGCTTCAGCTCCTTCTGCACCGTGCTCGCCGACACCTCCAGCTGCTCGGCGATCTCGGCGTAGCCGCAGCCGTTCAGCCGGCTGAGGATGAAGATCTGCTGCTGGCGCGGGGTCAGGCGCTCCACGGTGGAGCCCAGGCGTTCGAGCAGCTGCTCGGCGTGCAGGCCCTCCTCGGCGGAAGGCGCGCCGGAGGGCACCGCCTGCAGTTCCTCGTCGGAGATGTCCTCCATCAGGGTGCGCGACTGCATGCGCAGGTGGCGCAGGTGATCGAGGGCGAGGTTGCGTCCGGTCTGGAACAGGAAGGGCTCGAGGTGCTCCACCTTGCGCTGCAGCAGGGTGCGCGCCACGCGCAGGTAGGTCTCCTGGACCAGCTCTTCGGCGATGCTGGGGTTCTTCACCATTCTCGCCAGCGTGCGCAGCAGCGGCGTGCGTTGGGCGAGAAACACCGTATCGAGGTTGGAACTGCTCACAACATCCATCTCGGACAAAATGATAATTATTATTGTTCGGCGCGACGCACCGACACAACCCCGCCCGGCCTGGCATTCGGCCTCGCGCCCCTGTGTTCGGGCGGGCCGGGACTTGCCACGCCTCGGTTGAAGGATGATTCGCTTTAAATAAAAATAATTCTCAAAGCTATTTGTCCGGCGCTTGTTGATATGCTCTGTGCCGCTTCGAACCCTTCGCGAGGTACGCCATGACCACTTCGACCCCCGAGCTGTACCGGGACTGGCAGCGCCTGCGCGGCGAGCAGCCCGGCCTGCGTGCCCGCGACGCCGCCGCCCGCCTTGGCGTCAGCGAGGCCGAGCTGACGGCCAGCCGCCTGGGCGTGGACGCCGTCCGCCTGCGCCCGGAATGGGCCGCGCTGCTGCCGGCGCTGGGCGAGCTGGGCTACATCATGGCGCTGACCCGCAACGAGCATTGCGTGCATGAACGCAAGGGCTTCTACCGCGAGGTGTCGCTCACCCCCAACAGCGCGATGGGGCTGGTGGTGTCCGCCGACATCGACCTGCGCCTGTTCCTGTCCGGCTGGGCCAGCGCGTTCGCCGTCGCCGAAGCCACCGAGCGTGGCGTGCAGCGCAGCATCCAAGTGTTCGACCGGCAGGGCGTCGCCGTGCACAAGGTCTACCTGACCGACAAGAGCGAAACCGACGCCTGGGCGCCGCTGGTCGAGCGCTTCCGCGCGGCCGGGCAGAGCGCCGAGCTGGACCTGCACGCACCGACCGAGCGCAAGGTGCCCCGAGCCGATGCCGAGGTGGACGCCGTCGCCCTGCGCGCCGACTGGGCGCAACTGCAGGACACCCACCACTTCCACGCCATGCTCCGGCGCCACGACGTGGCGCGCACCCAGGCCCTGCGCCTGGCCGGCCGCGAGTGGGCCGAGCCGCTGGCCACGGCCGGCCTGACCGGCCTGTTCGAGGAAGCGGCGGCGCGCCAGGTGCCGATCATGGTGTTCGTCGGCAACCCGCACTGCATCCAGATCCACACCGGACCGGTGCACAACCTGCGCTGGATGGGCGACTGGTTCAACGTGCTCGACCCCGAATTCAACCTGCACCTGAAGACCGGCGGCGTCAGCGAGCTGTGGCGCGTGCGCAAGCCCAGCAGCGACGGCATCATCACCAGCTACGAGGCGTTCGACGCCGACGGCGAGCTGGTGGTGCAGCTGTTCGGCGCGCGCAAGCCGGGCGTGCCGGAGCGCGCCGACTGGCGCGAGCTGGCCGAATCCACCCTGGCTCTGGAGGCCTGAGATGCGTCTGATCAAAGCCGTTCTGCTGAGCAGCAGCATGCTGTTCAGCCACGCCGCCGCCGCCGATGACCTGCCGCAGCGCTGGGTCAGTTCCGGCGGCTCGCTGAGCGAATGGGTCGTCGCGCTGGGCGGCGAGAGCCGCCTGGTGGGCGTCGACACCACCAGCCAGCACCCCGCGTCGCTGCGTGAGCTGCCGAGCGTTGGCTACCAGCGCGCGCTGTCGGCGGAGGGCGTGCTGTCCCTGCGCCCGGACATCCTGATCGGCACGGAAGAGATGGGCCCGCCGCCGGTGATCGCACAGATCAGGGCGGCTGGCATCCGCATCGAGACGCTGCCGGCCACCGCCGAACTGGAAACGCTGGAAGGCAACGTGCTGCGCCTCGGCGAACTGCTGGGCGAGCCGGAAAGGGCGCGCGAGCGGATGGCCGACTACCGCCAGAGTCTGCAGCGCCAGGCCGACTGGGTCGCCCAGGCGCGGAAGACTCAGGAAGCGCCGCGGGTGCTGATGCTACTGGGCCACGCCGGCAGCAACACCCTGGCCGCCGGCAAGGACAGCCTGGCCGTGTGGCTGATCGAGCGGGCCGGCGGCGAGAGCCGCACCGAACACGACGGCTACAAGCCGATCTCCAGCGAGGCGCTGCTGGCCATGGACCCGCAGGTGGTGATCTTCGCCGACCGCACCCTGCAGGGCGACGCCGCGCGCGCGGCGCTGCTGCAGCACAACCCGGTGATCGCGCAGACCAGCGCGGGGCGCAACGGCCGCCTGCTCAGCCTCGACCCGACCCTGCTGGTCGGCGGCCTCGGCCCGCGCCTGCCGGAAGGGCTGGCCGAGCTGTCGGCGGCCTTTTATCCTGCGGCAAAGGCCCTGACCACCGAGGACCGATGAATCCGCTGTTCCGACCACGCCCGTTGCTGCTGGCACTGGGCGTTCTCCTGCTGCTCGCGTTCTGGCTGTCGCTGGCCCTGGGGCCGGTCAGCCTGCCCCTGGGCGACACCCTGATGGCCGCGCTGCGCCTGCTCGGCCTGCCGGTGAACGGCGAGGGCCTGCAGCAGGCCGAACTGATCCTCGGCCAGATCCGCCTGCCGCGCAGCCTGCTTGGCCTGTGCGTGGGGGCGGTGCTGGCGCTGTCCGGGGTGGCCATGCAGGGCCTGTTCCGCAACCCGCTGGCCGACCCCGGCCTGGTCGGCGTCTCCGGTGGGGCGGCGCTGGGTGCGGCGGTCGCCATCGTCGGCGGCAGCCTGATCGGCGGCCTGCCGCCGCTGTGGGCACCGTACCTGCTGTCGCTCTGCGCCTTCGGCGGCGGCCTTGCGGTGACCGCCGTGGTCTATCGCTTCGGCCGCCGCGACGGCCAGACCAACGTCGCCACCATGTTGCTGGCCGGCGTCGCGCTGACCGCCATGTCCGGCGCCGGCGTCGGCCTGTTCACCTACCTGGCCGACGACGCCACCCTGCGCAGCCTGACCTTCTGGAACCTCGGCAGCCTCAACGGCGCCAGCTACCCGCGCCTGTGGCCGCTGCTGCTGGTGGCCCTCGGCGTGGCCCTGTGGCTGCCGCGCCGGGCCTCGGCGCTCAACGCGCTGCTGCTCGGCGAGTCGGAGGCCCGCCATCTGGGCTTCGACGTCGAGCGGCTCAAGCTCGAACTGGTGCTGTGTACGGCGCTGGGCGTCGGCGCGGCCGTGGCGGCGGCGGGGCTGATCGGCTTCATCGGCCTGGTGGTGCCGCACCTGATGCGCCTGCTGGTCGGGCCGGACCACCGGGTGCTGCTGCCGGCCTCGCTGCTGGCCGGCGCCAGCCTGCTGCTGCTGGCCGACCTGGCGGCGCGCCTGGTGCTGGCCCCGGCCGAGCTGCCGATCGGCATCGTCACGGCGCTGATCGGGGCGCCGTTCTTCCTCTATCTGCTGGTGCGGGGGCGGACCTGATGCTGTGCGCGAACGGGCTGAGCGTGCGCCGCGGCCGCACGCTGGTGCTGGAAGGGATCGACCTCGCCCTGAAGCCCGGCGAGGTGCTCGGCGTGCTCGGCCCCAACGGCGCCGGCAAGAGCACCCTGCTCGGCGCCCTGTGCGGCGAGCTGGGCGCGGCCACCGGCAGCGTGTTGCTCGACGAGCGACCTCTCGGCGACTGGTCCGGCCAGGAACGGGCGCGGCGCCTGGCGGTGCTGCCGCAGAGTTCGACCCTGAGCTTCGCCTTCCCGGTGGTCGACGTGGTCGGCATGGGCCGCCTGCCCCACGCCAGCGGCCGCCAGCGCGACGCCGAGATCGTCGACGCGGCCCTGCGCGCGGCGGATGCCGAGCACCTGCGCGGGCGCAGCTACCTGGCGCTGTCCGGCGGCGAGCGCCAGCGCGTGCACCTGGCGCGGGTGCTGGCGCAGCTGTGGCCGGGCGGGGAAGGGCAGGTGCTGCTGCTGGACGAGCCGACCTCCGCCCTCGACCCGCTGCACCAGCACACCACCCTGCAGGCGGTGCGCGACTTCGCCGGCCAGGGCGCGGCGGTGCTGGTGATCCTCCACGATCTCAACCTGGCGGCGCGCTACTGCGACCGCATCCTGCTGCTGCAGCAAGGCCGCGCCCACGCCTTCGGCAGCCCGGTCGAGGTCTTGCAGGCCGAGCCCCTGCGCGAGGTGTTCGGCCTCGACGTGCTGATCCAGCGCCATCCGGAGCGCGGCCACCCGCTGATCGTGGCGCGCTGAACAATCTTCGGGAGCCTCCCATGCGAATCCTTCTGCTCTGCTGCTTCTGCCTGCTGGTCGCCTGCCAGTCCCGCGGCGTGCTGCCGCTGCCGACGCCGATCGCTCCGGAAGGCCGCGACCATGCCCGGCTGGGCCAGCTCGTCGAGCTGGCCAGCGGCGCGCGGATCAGCCCCGAGCAACTGGTCGAGCGCCTGGCCGCCGCGCCGCGGGTGCTGGTCGGCGAGCAGCACGACAACCCCGACCACCACGCCCTGCAGCTCTGGCTGTCGCGCGAGCTGGCGGCCCGGCGTCCGCAGGGCAGCGTGCTGATGGAGATGATCGGCCCGGGCCAGCAGGCGGCGGTCGACCGCGCCCAGGCCGAGACCCGCGCCGGCCGTCCGCCGGCCGACGCCTATGCCGCGCTGGACTGGCAGGCCGGCTGGGACTGGGGCCTGTACGGCGCGCTGGTGCAGTACCAGCTGCGCCAGCCCTATCCGCTGCTGGCGGCCAACTTGGAGCGGGCCGAGATCATGGATATCTACCGCCAGCGCCCGGCGCTGGAGGGGCCGGCCTCCAGTGCGCCGGCGGTGCAGGCGAAGCTGGAGCAGGATATCCGCGAATCCCACTGCGGCCTGCTGCCGGACAGCCAGATTCCGGCGATGCTCGCCGTGCAGCAGCAGCGCGACCGGCGCATGGCCCGGCGCCTGGCAGAGGCGCCGCAACCGGCCATGCTGCTGGCCGGCGCCTTCCACGTGCGTCGGGACCTGGGCGTGCCGCTGCACCTGAGCGACCTGGGCGTCGGTGAGGGCAACACCGTGCTGATCCTCGCCGAGGTCGGCCGGGAGCCGGCGCCGGGCAGCGCCGACTACGTCTGGTACACCGCCGCCAATCCGCCCGAGGACCACTGCGCCAGGCTGCGTCGCTAGCCCGGCGCCAGCGTCTGGCCTAACGCATATATGGTTATGCGAAATTCGTATTTGTTCTGAGGTTCTTATATCTCCTATCTTCTCATCACATCTTGTTATGACAAGTTGAGAGCGCGAGAAGAAAACGATGGCCGAACTGCTTCCCCTGTCCCCCGTACCGCTGTACAGCCAGCTCAAGGAGCTGCTGCGCGGGCGCATCCTCGACGGCACCTACCCGCCGCACAGCCGCATGCCCTCGGAGAACGAGCTGGGCCAGGCGTTCGGCGTCAGCCGCATCACCGTGCGTCAGGCGCTGGGCGACCTGCAGAAGGAAGGGCTGATCTTCAAGATCCACGGCAAGGGCACCTTCGTCGCCAAGCCCAAGGCGTTCCAGAACGTCAGCACCCTGCAGGGGCTGGCCGAATCCATGTCGCAGATGGGCTACGAGGTGATCAACCGCCTGATCGGCCTCAAACACCTGGCGGCCAGCGCCCGGGTCGCCGAGCGTCTGGGGCTGGAGGAGGGCGCGCCGGTCAGCGAGATCAAGCGGGTGCGCCTGGTCAACCGCGAGCCGGTGTCGCTGGAAGTCACCTACGTGCCGCGCGCCGTCGGCGAGAAGCTGGAGAAGGCCGACCTGGTGGCCCGCGACATCTTCCTGATCATCGAGAACGACTGCGGCATCGCCCTCGGCCATGCCGACCTGGCCATCGACGCGGTGCTCGCCGACGCCGACCTGACCCGCGCGCTGGACGTGGAGGAGGGCGCGCCGATCATGCGCATCGAGCGCCTGACCCACGCCGCCGACGGCACCCCGCTGGACTTCGAATACCTCTACTACCGCGGCGACGCCTTCCAGTACCGCCTGCGCATCGACCGCCAGAAGGGCTCCCACGCATGAACACGATCGAACGCGAATACGACCTGGTGGTGATCGGCGGCGGCACCGCCGGGCCGATGGCCGCGATCAAGGCCAAGGAGGCCAACCGGGAGCTGCGCGTGCTGCTGCTGGACAAGGCCAACGTCAAGCGCAGCGGCGCCATCAGCATGGGCATGGACGGCCTCAACAACGCGGTGATCCCCGGCCACGCCACGCCGGAGCAGTACACCAAGGAAATCACCATCGCCAACGACGGCATCGTCAACCAGGCGGCGGTGTATGCCTACGCCACCAAGAGCTTCGAGACCATCGAGCAGCTCGACCGCTGGGGCGTGAAGTTCGAGAAGGACGAGACCGGCGACTACGCGGTGAAGAAGGTCCACCACATGGGCGCCTACGTGCTGCCCATGCCCGAGGGCCACGATATCAAGAAGGTGCTGTACCGCCAGCTCAAGCGCGCGCGGGTGGAGATCACCAACCGGGTCATCGCCACCCGCCTGCTCACCGACGCCGAGGGCGCGGTCAACGGCGTGATGGGCTTCGACTGCCGTACGGCAGACTTCCACCTGATCCGCGCCAAGGCGGTGATCCTCGCCTGCGGCGCCGCCGGGCGCCTGGGCCTGCCATCCTCCGGCTACCTGATGGGCACCTACGAGAACCCGACCAACGCCGGCGACGGCTACGCCATGGCCTACCACGCGGGCGCCGAGCTGGCCAACCTGGAATGCTTCCAGATCAACCCGCTGATCAAGGACTACAACGGCCCGGCCTGCGCCTACGTCACCGGCCCGCTCGGCGGCTACACGGCGAACAACAAGGGCGAGCGCTTCATAGAGTGCGACTACTGGTCCGGGCAGATGATGTGGGAGTTCCACCAGGAACTGGAGGGCGGCAATGGCCCGGTGTTCCTCAAGCTCGACCACCTGGCCGAGGAGACCATCCAGAACATCGAGGAAATCCTGCATAGCAACGAGCGCCCCAGCCGCGGCCAGTTCCACGCCAACCGTGGCACCGACTACCGCTCGCAGATGGTCGAGATGCACATCTCCGAGATCGGCTTCTGCTCCGGCCACAGCGCCTCGGGCGTGTGGGTTAACGAGAAGGCCGAGACCAGCGTGAAGGGCCTGTACTCCGCCGGCGACATGGCCGCGGTGCCGCACAACTACATGCTCGGCGCCTTCACCTACGGCTGGTTCGCCGGGGTCAACGCCGTCGAGTACATCGCCGGGCGCGAGTTCACCGAGGTGGACGCGCAGCAGGTCGAGCGCGAGCGGGCGCGGGTCTATGCGCCGCTCAACCGAGAGCACGGCCTGCCGCCGGCCCAGGTCGAGTACAAGCTGCGGCGCATGGTCAACGACTACCTGCAGCCGCCCAAGGTGACCAAGAAGATGGAGATCGGCCTGACCCGTTTCGCCGATATCCAGCGTGACCTCGACCAGCTCAAGGCCAGCAACCCCCACGAGCTGATGCGCGCCCTGGAGGTCAGCGTGATCCGCGACTGCGCCGAGATGGCCGCCCGTGCCTCGCTGTTCCGCGCCGAGAGCCGCTGGGGCCTGTACCACCACCGGGTCGACCACCCGCAGCGCAACGACGCCGAGTGGTTCGTCCACTGCCACCTGAAGAAAGGCGATGACGGCGCCATGACCAGCTTCAAGAAACCCGTCGAGCCCTACCTGATCCCGCTCGACGACGAGGAGCAGCACGCCTACGCGCGCCTGCGGGTGCGCAGCGACGCCGCCTAGGGCAGGAAACCTGTGGGAGCGGACTTGTCCGCGAAGCTTTTCGCCGCCAGGCGGAATACCGCCAGCCGCTCCCGCCATTCGAGACAGCAGAGGGCCACGAGGCTCCGAGGAACCGTGACATGGCCTACCAGCCCCAGGAAATCTTCTTCCGCAGTAACGCGCCGGTGACCGTCGACGAGGACAAGTGCATCGCCCACAAGGGCTGCACCGTGTGCGTCGAGGTCTGCCCGATGGACCTGCTGGCGATCAACCCGGCCACCCAGAAGGCCTATATGGCCTTCGACGAGTGCTGGTACTGCATGCCCTGCGAGAAGGACTGTCCGACCGGTGCGGTGAAGGTGGAAATTCCCTACCTGCTGCGTTGAGTTCTTCCTTCTCCCCTTGGGAGAAGGTGCCCGAAGGGCGGATGAGGGAATATCGCGCCGCTCGATACACCCTCACCCCGGCCCTCTCCCAAAGGGAGAGGGAGATAAGAAACGCCATCCGGCCCGCCGCCGGACGCCTGATGCAACACCCCTCGTTTCCCACCGGCCGACCGACTGGCGGAGACGATTCCATAACTACGATTCGAGGGGACAATCCCATGCGCTTGCGTACCACCCTAGCCGGCCTCGCCCTGGCCATCGCCACCGTTCATGCCAATGCCGAGCTGCCCGCCGGGACCATTCGCGTCGCCATCGGCACCCAGGACACCACCATCAACTGCGCCACCGGCGGCCTGCTCATCCGCGAGCTGGGCCTGCTCGACAAGTACCTGCCGAAGGACGGCAAGTACCAGGACGTGAAGTACGATATCGAGTGGAAGAACTTCACCAGCGGCGCGCCGCTGACCAACGAGATGGTCGCCGGCAAGCTGGACTTCGGCGCCATGGCCGACTTCCCCGGCTCGTTCAATGGCGTCGCCCACCTCGATGCCGGCAAGCGCAGCCTGTTCCTCAGCGTGCTGTCCGGCAGCACCCGTGGCAGCGGCAACGGCATCGTGGTGCCAGCGTCCTCCAGCGTGCAGTCGCTGGCCGAGCTGAAGGGCAAGACCATCTCCGTGCCGTTCGCCTCCACCGCCCACGGCATGCTGCTGCGCGCCGTCGCCGCCCAGGGCTGGGACCCGCAGAAGGACGTGCGCATCATCGCCCAGGCGCCGGAGATCGCCGGTTCGGCCCTGCGCAGCAACCGCATCGAGGCCCACGCCGACTTCGTGCCGTTCGCCGAGCTGTTCCCCAACCGCGGCTTCGCCCGCAAGATCTACGACGGCTCGCAAGCCAACGCGCCGACCTTCCACGGCGCGCTGGTCGATGCCGAGTACGCGAAGAAGTATCCGGAAGTGGTCACCGCCTATCTGCGTGCCAGCCTGGAGGCCGACCGCCTGATCGCCGAACAGCCTGAGAAATACAGCGAGCTGATCGAGAAGGTCACCGGCATCGAGGCCGAGGTGAACTACCTGTTCCACGGCCCGCTCGGCCTGCAGACCCGCGACCTGACCTGGAAGCCGGAATACCGCCAGGCACTGGCAACCTCCATCGACACCCTCAAGCTGCTGAAGAAGACTGACCGCGGCCTGGACGTGGACCAGTTCGTCGACGACCAGTACATCCGCGCCGCCTTCAAGCAGGCCGGCAAGGACTACGACAAGGCCCTGGCCGACTACCAGCCGCTGCCGCTGCAGGCCAACGATGCGCTGACCGGCCAGCCGATCACCGATTTCTCGCGCTTGGCGCAGATCTGGGTGCGCGGCGAGGACAAGGTGCGCCACTACAGCTCGCCGGAAGCCGCGCTCAAGGCCCTGGCCGCGCTGGAGGAAGAGGGCAAGGACATCCGCGCCATCTACGCCCAGGCCGCCGACAGCGGGATCAAGCTGCTGGCCAACCAGGCCTGGTTCGTGCGCAACGGCAAGGGCGAGCTGAGCGCCTTCCTGCTCAAGGACCAGGCCGAGGCCTACGCCCAGCAGCACGGCGGCACCGCCCTGGACTTCGTCAGCGCCAACCAGCAGGCCGTCGCCAGCCTTTGATGGACGGACAGCTCCCTCTCCCTCCGGGAGAGGGCTGGGGTGAGGGTGCCACAGGCGGCTCGTAGTTGCCTGCAAGACCCTCACCCCCGGCCCCTCTCCCAGGGGGAGAGGGGAGCAAACCCTGCTCCGGAGATCTTCTATGCGCCATCTCTACCGCTGGCCCCTGCGCCTAGCCTCGCTGGCCGCCTGCCTGCTGTTCTGGCAGGTGGCCGCCACCGCGCGGCTGGACCTGGGCCTGCTCACCTTCACCTACGTGCCCACGCCCGGCGCGGTGCTCGATGCGGCCTGGCAGCTGCTGTACTCCAGCCAGTTGCTGGCGCACCTGACCAGCAGCCTGGGCAGGGTGTTCGCCGGCTACCTCGCCGCCGCCGTGCTCGGCGTGCTCCTGGGCCTGGTCATCGGCCGCTCGAAATGGGCCGAGGACAGCCTGCTGCCGCCGCTGGAAGTGCTGCGGCCGATTCCCGCGGTGGCCTGGATTCCCCTGGCCATCCTGATGTTCCCCTCGTCGGAGCTGTCGATGGTGTTCATCACCTTCACCGGCGCGCTGTTCCCCATCCTGCTCAACACCATCCACGGCGTGGAGGGCGTCGACCCGCGCCTGATCGCCTCGGCGCGCAGTCTGGGCGCGGGGCGCCTGGCGATCCTGCGCGAGGTGATCCTGCCCGGCGCGGCGCCGAGCATCGTCACCGGCCTGGCCATCGGCATGGGCACCTCGTGGTTCTGCCTGGTCACCGCCGAGATGATCTCCGGCCAGTTCGGCATCGGCTACTACACCTGGGAGTCCTACACCATCCAGAACTACCCGGACATCGTCGTCGGCATGCTGCTGATCGGCCTGCTCGGCATGGCCAGCAGCGGCCTGGTCAAGCGCCTCGGCGGCCTGGCCACGCCCTGGTACCGCAGCGGAGCACAGCGATGAGCGTCTACCAGAAAGCCCCCGAGCCCGGCCGCATCGACGGCCGCCAGCTGTCCATCCGCCTCGGCCGGGGCCGCGACGCCTTCGAGGCGGTGCAGGCGCTGGACTTCGCCGTCGAGCCCGGTGAATTCGTCTGCATCCTCGGCCCCTCCGGCTGCGGCAAGTCGACCCTGCTCGGCGCCCTGGCCGGCCACCTGCGGCCCGCCGGTGGCAGCCTGCTGGTGGATGGCGCGCCGATAGCCGGGCCGTCGCCGGAGCGCGGCATGGTGTTTCAACACCACACCCTGCTGCCCTGGCGCAGCGTGCTCGATAACGTCGCCTTCGGCCTGAAGATGCAAGGCATCGGCAAGGCCGAGCGCCACCGCCAGGCCGCCGAGATGCTGCGCCTGGTCGGCCTGCAGGACTTCGCCGCGCGCTGGCCCAGCCAGCTCTCCGGCGGCATGCAGCAGCGCGCTGAGATCGCCCGGGTGCTGATCAATCGGCCGCGCCTGCTGCTGATGGACGAGCCGTTCGGCGCGCTGGATGCGCAGACCCGCGCGCGCATGCAGGAGCTGCTGCTGGACATCTGGACGCGTATCCGCACGACAGTCGTGTTCGTCACCCACGACATCGACGAGGCGCTGTTCCTCGCCGACCGCATCCTGGTGATGAGCCCGCGCCCGGGGCGCTTCATCGAGGACCTGCGCCTGGACTTCCCGCGCCCGCGCAACGCCGGCCTGCTGACCAGCCCCGGCTTCGTCCACCTCAAGCGCCACTGCCTGGAACTGCTGCGCCACGAGGACGGCCGCGAACTGCCGCGCCTGACCCCGCTGGGCTTGCCCACCCTTGACCATCCGCCACTGCGAATCGCCCTATGACTGCTCTTATTACCGACAACCCGGACATCCTCGACCTGCTGCCGCGCCTGGAAGCCGACGACGCCGGCGTGCGCCGCATCGCTCTGATCGAACTGGCCGACCTGGAAGACCCCGAGGGCCTGCCCTGGCTGACTCGCGCCCTGGCCGCCGACCCGGACGCCGACGTGCGCGCCGAGGCCGCGCGCCTGCTGGAGGCCTGGGAAGAACCCGAGGTGGTAGCCGCCCTGTGCGCCGCCCTGGCCGACGCCGACGAGGCGGTGCGCGCCGCCGCCGCGCAGAGCCTCTCCGAACTGAAGAGCGCCGAGGCGGGCCGGGTGATCCTGCCCTGGGTCGGCCATGCCGACGCCTTCGTCCGTGCCAGCGCGCTGCGCGCCCTGCGCGAACTGCGCCTGGCCGAGGCCGCGCCGCTGGCCCTGTCGGCGCTGGGCGACGGCGATGCCTTCGTCCGCCGCGAGGCGGTCGGCATCCTCGGCTGGCTCAAGCGCGGCGAGGCGCTGCCGGCGTTGGCGAGCCTGGCCAGCACCGACCCGGACACCGAAGTGCGCCGCGCCGCTACCGGCGCCCTCGGCCTGGCCAGCGACGCCAGCGTGCTGCCGGCCCTGCGCGCCGCGTTGCGTGACCGCGAATGGCAGGTGCGCGAGGAAGCCGCCACCACCCTCGGCAAGGTCGGCCAGAACGATGCCGGCCCGGCGCTGGTCGAGGCCCTGGCCGACGGCTACTGGCAGGTGCGCCTGCGCGCCGCCCGTTCCCTTGGCAAGCTGCGTTTCGCCGGCGCGCTGAGCGCGCTGGTCGAGCTGCTCGGCCACAGCATCAGCAACCTGCGCAAGGAGGCGGCCCTGGCCCTCGGCGAGCTGGCCGACCCTGCCGCGCTGCCGGCGCTGCAGGCGGCGGAGAACGATGGTGACCCGGAAGTACGCAAGGCCGTGCGCATCGCCCTCGGCCAGTTGCAGGGCACGCCGCGATGAACGCGCCCAGCGCCCTGCGCAGCGCCGCCGGCCAACTGCGCCTGGAATGGCCGGACGGCCAGGTCAGCCAGCTCAGCCACGCCCGCCTGCGCGCCGCCTGCCCCTGCTCGCAGTGCCGCGCCGCGCGCCTGCACGGGCGCATCGACGCGGTGCCGGCCGAGGTGCGCCTGCGCGCCATCGGCCAGCAGGGCTATGGCGTGCAACTGGTGTTCAGCGATGGCCACGACAAGGGCATCTACCCCTGGAGCTACCTGCGCGAGCTGGCTTGAGTGGTTGTCTTCGCGGGTTTCACCCGCCCTACGGTCCGCGGCGTAGGGCGGGTGAAACCCGCGTTGCGTTCAACACGCTGAAACCGCCGCCGTAGCCCGGGTGCAATCCGGGAATGCCCCACGAAATCTCATATTCAATAAAGTTTGATAAATAAAATTATTAATTATTTTTTAGTTATATGAGGCCGAGCATAGAGTAGCCCTCAACGAGGCGGTGCAGACCTTCTGCCGACCCCGACTAGCCCACTAGAGGACTCGCCCATGCCGGTTGTAGAAATCACCCCCAACACCCTTCGTCCCGCCAGCCTGCGCAGCGTGCTGGAGATCGCCAGCGGCGAGCTGCTGGCCCGCGGCCGTGCCCGTGGCGTCGAGCAGGGCAACGCCTACGCCGGCAGCCTGTACCCGCCGGAGGCCTGGGCCCTGGCCGAGGCCGGCGCCGTCACCCTGGTGGACGTGCGCACCGCCGAGGAACTCAAGTACGTCGGCCGCGTGCCGGGCAGCGCCCACGTCGCCTGGCAGACCGGCCCGGCGCTGATCAAGAACCCGCGCTTCCTGCGCGAACTGGAGAACAAGGCCGGCCGCGACCAGGTATTGGTGCTGCTGTGCCGCAGCGGCAAGCGCTCGGCCGCCGCCGCTAGGGCCGCCACCGAGGCCGGCTTCACCCAGGTGTTCAACGTGCTGGAAGGCTTCGAGGGCGACCTGGACGGCCAGCGGCAGCGCGGCGATACCGGCGGCTGGCGCCACTGGGGCCTGCCGTGGGTGCAGGACTGAGCGCGCGCAGGCGCCCGGAACCTGTCGCCAGCCGTCGCGGCCCAAACTCTGCGAGGCGGCGCGGGCGCGGTGCCCGATGATCATCCGGGGAGGTCGCTTCCCGGTCCGCCGCTGACGCGAGGCCGACGCACGGCAGACTTCCCACGGTCCCAAGGATTCCCCATGTCCAACAAGCTCTCCGCCGGCCTCGACGGCCTCATCCAGACCCCGACCGAGGCCGTGGCGAAGCCGGTCAACTGGCAGCTCGACCAGATCGTCGACCAGCTGCGCGCCGCCCGCGCCGAGTGGCGCAGCAGCACCGGCCGCGCCCGCGAGCTGGGCAGCCGCGAACTGCCGTCGCGCCAGGCCCTGGAGGTGATCTTCGCCGACCTCTGCGGCGCGCTGTTCCCCATGCGCCTCGGCCCCAGCGACCTGCGCCAGGAGAGCGAGGACTTCTACGTCGGCCACACCCTGGACAGCGCGCTCAACAGCCTGCTCGGCCAGGTGCGCCTGGAGCTGCGCCACGCCGCCCGCCAGCGCGGCGAGCCGGAGGAGGGCAGCGACGCCGACGCGGTGCAGATCGTGCGTGACTTCGCCGCCGCGCTGCCGGGCCTGCGCCGCCTGCTCGACAGCGACGTGATCGCCGCCTATGCCGGTGACCCGGCCGCGCGCAGCGTGGACGAGGTGCTGCTGTGCTACCCCGGCATCCTCGCCGTCATCCACCACCGCCTGGCCCACCACCTGTACCGCGCCGGCCTGTCGCTGCTGGCGCGCATCGGCGCAGAGATCGCCCATTCGGCCACCGGCATCGACATCCACCCCGGCGCGCAGATCGGCCACAGCTTCTTCATCGACCACGGCACCGGCGTGGTGATCGGCGAGACGGCGGTGATCGGCAACCGGGTGCGCATCTACCAGGCGGTGACCCTGGGCGCCAAGCGCTTCACCGCCGACGAGACGGGCCAGCTGCACAAGGGCCAGGCCCGCCATCCCATCGTCGAAGACGACGTGGTGATCTACGCCGGGGCCACCATCCTCGGCCGCATCACCATCGGCAAGGGCTCCACCATCGGTGGAAACGTCTGGCTGACGCGCAGCGTGCCGCCCGGCAGCAACGTCACCCAGGCGAGCTTGCAACACCAGGCAGGCAACGCCGGGTAGACCCCGGCGGCCCTGCGGCCAACCTGCGCGCACACCCTCCACGGTCGCCCTCGCGGCGGCCGGCGGGCCTCTGCGCGCCATAAGAACGCAACAGGAGTGATTCATGGCTGACAATCAGGATGTACGTCTGGCCCTCGGCGACAGTGCCGCCCGGCAGCTGGCGAACGCGACCAAGACCGTACCGCAACTTTCCACCATCACCCCGCGCTGGCTGGTCCACCTGCTGCAGTGGACGCCCGTGGAGGCGGGCATCTTCCGCCTGAACAAGGTGAAGAACCCGCTCAACGTGCAGGTCGCCTGTTCCCAGCGCGACGAGGCGGTGCTGCCGCAGACCTTCGTCGACTACGAGGAGGCGCCGCGCGAGTACTTCCTCAACGCGGTGACCACCATCCTCGACGTGCACACCCGCGTTTCCGACCTCTACAGCAGCCCGCACGACCAGATCCGCGAGCAGCTGCGCCTGACCATCGAGACGATCAAGGAGCGCCAGGAAAACGAGCTGATCAACAACCCCGAGTACGGCCTGCTGGCCAGCGTCGACCCGACCCAGCGCATCTCCACCCTGACCGGCGCGCCGACCCCGGACGACCTCGACGAACTGATCGCCAGGGTGTGGAAGGAGCCGGCCTTCTTCCTCGCCCACCCGCTGGCCATCACCGCCTTCGGTCGCGAGTGCACCCGCCGTGGCGTGCCGCCGCCCACCGTCAGCCTGTTCGGCTCGCAGTTCATCACCTGGCGCGGCCTGCCGCTGATCCCGTCGGACAAGGTGCCGTTCGACGAGAACGGCAAGACCAAGATCCTCCTGCTGCGCGTGGGCGACAAGCGCCAGGGGGTGATCGGCCTGTACCAGCCGGGCGTGGCCGGCGAGCAGAGCCCGGGCCTGTCCGTGCGCTTCATGGGCATCAACCGCAACGCGATCGCGTCCTACCTGATCTCGCTGTACTGCTCCCTGGCGGTGCTGACCGAGGATGCCCTGGCTGTGCTCGATGACGTGGAGGTCGGCAAGTACCATGACTATCCAGATACCTACAAGTGAACCCCGGGCCGCCGGCCTGCCGGATCTGGACGGTCTGGCGCGGCTGGCCAACGAGCTGTTCTCGGCCAAGCCCGGGGAGGAGCCGCGCGGCTTCGATGCGCCGAACCTGAGCGCCCACGAGGCGCCGCTGGCGGCGACCCCGCCGGCGGGCACGGCGGACGGTCTCGACCTCGGCTCGCCGCAGGCCTACACGGCGGCGATTCCGCAGGTCTACCCCGGGGCCTCCATCGTCCAGTCGCCGGGTGGCGGCGGGGCGCCGGCGCCATCGAGCTACTACTTCGCCGACCAGGCGCCGCCCGTGGCTGCGCCGGCGGGGGAGGACCGCGTCTCCGCGCAGAGCCACGGTCTGCCCGGTGGCGATGAGTTGGGGCAGATCCTCCAGTCGATCCTCGCCGAGCCGGCGCCGGCAGCGCGCAGCCAACCTGGCGGTAGCGGGCAGTTCTACTTCCTCGACCAGGGCGGCGCGCCACGCCTGGAGAAGGCTCCGCAGCCGGGCGGCCAGCCGCAGGCCTCGGGCAGCTTCGACGT
The DNA here is from genome assembly GCF_019655855.1 of Pseudomonas paralcaligenes. Lineage (GTDB taxonomy): Bacteria > Pseudomonadota > Gammaproteobacteria > Pseudomonadales > Pseudomonadaceae > Aquipseudomonas > Aquipseudomonas paralcaligenes. The sequence goes on from NZ_BPFX01000003.1 coordinate 562,059, forward strand.
CAACGCCGTGCGCCGCGACTTCCCGATCCTGCAGGAGCGGGTCAACGGCAAGCCGCTGGTGTGGTTCGACAACGCCGCCACCACCCAGAAGCCGCGCCAGGTGATCGAGCGCATCAGTTATTTCTACGAGCACGAGAACTCCAACATCCACCGCGCCGCGCACGAACTGGCGGCGCGTGCCACCGACGCCTACGAGGGCGCGCGAAGCAAGGTGCGGCGCTTTCTCGGCGCGCGCTCGGAGGAAGAGATCGTCTTCGTCCGTGGCGCCACCGAAGGCATCAACCTGATCGCCAACACCTTCGGCCGCAAGTTCATCGGCGCGGGCGACGAGATCATCGTTTCCCAACTGGAACACCACGCCAACATCGTGCCCTGGCAGCAGCTGGCGGCCGAGGTGGGGGCGAAGATCCGGGTGATTCCGGTGGACGACACGGGGCAGATCATTCTCGAGGAGTACGCGAGATTGCTCTGCCCGCGCACCAAACTGGTGTCCGTCACCCAGGTCTCCAACGCCCTGGGCACCGTGACGCCGGTGGCCGAGATCATCGGCCTGGCCCATGCGGTCGGCGCGCGGGTGCTGGTGGACGGCGCCCAGTCGGTCTCGCACCTGCGGGTCAACGTGCAGGCGCTGGACGCCGACTTCTTCGTGTTCTCCGGGCACAAGATCTTCGGCCCCACCGGCATCGGCGTGGTCTACGGCAAGAAGGACCTGCTGGAGCAACTGCCACCCTGGCAGGGCGGCGGCAACATGATCGCCGACGTGACCTTCGAGAAGACGGTGTACCAGCCGGCCCCGGCGCGCTTCGAGGCCGGCACCGGCAACATCGCCGACGCGGTGGGCCTGGGGGCGGCGCTGGACTACGTCGACCGGCTGGGCCTGGAGAACATCCAGCGCTACGAGCACGACCTGCTGCAGTACGCCACCCGCGGCCTGGCACCGATCCCCGGGCTGCGCCTGATCGGCACCGCGGCGCACAAGGCCAGCGTGCTGTCCTTCGTCCTCGACGGCTACCGCACCGAGGAAGTCGGCGCGGCGCTGAACCGCGAGGGCATCGCCGTACGCTCCGGCCACCACTGCGCGCAGCCGATCCTGCGCCGCTTCGGCGTGGAGGCCACGGTGCGCCCGTCGCTGGCCTTCTACAACACGGTGGACGAGATCGACCTGCTGGTGAGCACCGTGCAGCGCCTGGCCAACAGACGCTGAATCGCCCGTGCGCACCTCACGAGGGTGCGCTCGCGCAATGGAGATCAGCCCCGGCCGCGAGGCCGGGGTTTCTTCCGCAGGATCACCGGGGAACCTCCCAGGCCATCGCGCAACGGCTCCCCGGCGCGAAGCCCTGCGCGTACTCCGCCGCGAGCTGCTCCGCCAGCCGCCGATCCAGCGCCGCCGGCGGGATACGCCGGAAGCCCAGGCGCTCGTAGAACGGTGCGTTCCACGGCACCTCCGCGAAGGTCGTCAAGGTCACGCAGCGCAGCCCCTCCGATTGTGCATATTCCATCGCCGCCTCCACCAGCCGGCGGCCCAGGCCGTTGCCCTGGCTGCCGTGGCGAACGGACACCTCATGCACATGCAGCGCCTCGGCCTGCCGTTCCGCGCTGAGAAACCCGTGAATCCGCTTCGCATCGTCCACCGCCACCCAGCAGGTGGATTGCGTGATCGACAGACGATGCCGCTCCACCGCCATCGGCTCCCCGTCGGCAAGCCAGTCCAAGTCCTCTATCGAGCGGAAGGCCAGGGCGGCGGAGCGCTCGACCTCGGGCAGGAGGTCGGCGTCGTCGAGGGTGGCGGGGCGGAGGGTGAAGGGCATGGGGTCTCAAGCGGAGCAGCTACAGGGTGGATGAGATACGGTTTTTTCCGGGCTTGTCGAGGTGGCGGTCGCTGTTCTTTCCGATGGAGTGAGTTTCGCAGGGGAGCAGCGCTGGCCACTGTTGCTCGGCAGGTGTGGATGCTGGCAAAGGCAGCTATCGGCCATAGCTACTGCGGCCACAAGTGCACTCGCTGCTGTTCTGACGGGGCTACCGACGCATACGGGATGCTTGAGCGCTTGCCTGGTTCGGGTTCGGCAAAACGGTGGCCCCCTCGAACTCCAGGCTGTTCGGCATTGCCTGCGTAATGTCTTAAGATAGCCGGTTGCCGAAAGAACCGTCATGGCCATAGCCATGAAGGGCTTTCATTCTTTACAGACAAGTGTGGTGAAGATGAACAAGCCTTTCATTTCGCTGTGCCCTGAAATTACTCGGGCACACGCGCTGACGCTGATGGACTGGTTGGAGGATGAGCGCGTCACCTGCTACCTGAGCGATTCGCGTCATACCTCACGCTTCATCGAGCAAGCCATCGATCGTACTCAATTACCGATCCTGACCCATCTATTCAACCGGGGCGGCCGATTCTTCATGGCCTATGACCGGCATGACGCTCCGGTGGGTTTTGTCCGCCTCATCAAGACCGGGGCAAATTGCGAAATAGTCCTGGTCATCGGAGACAGCGACAAATGGGGCCGAAACCTTGGCGCCAGCACGATCCGCGAAGGCATGAAACTGGCCTTCCTCGACATGCGGGCCGAAAAGCTCATCGCCAAGATCCACCCGGACAACGTGCGCTCGCTGAAAGCCTTTCTGAGCAGCGGCTTTCTGCTTGAGAGCGAAACGCCTTCATTGAAGTCCTTTTCCATGACGGCGGGGCGCTATCTCCAGTTCTTGCGGGAAGGCACCGTTGGCGACTCCACCAGGATCTACATCACTGAAATCGACAAAACCAGGCTCGAGAGTCTGATCGCGCTCGAGCAAGGCCCGGCCGTTGTTGAACTCGAACATGAGCTTGAACGCGCCATTGTCGTCAAGCCGCAGCAGGTGGCGTGCGATGTCGTCACGATGAACTCCAGGGCATTGCTGCAACTGGACGAAGAAGAGATCGAAGTGGCCTTGGTCTACCCGGAAGACGCAGACACCAACGCGGGGAAGCATTCCGTGTGTTCCGATATCGGCGCTGCCATCCTGGGCTATCAGGAGGGGGACACCATCGACTGGCGAATTGCTGATCGGACCCGCCGGATTGCGATCAGGAAAGTGCTTTACCAGCCGGAGGCTGCGGGCCATTTCCACCTATGATTGCGCCTTCAGCTCCGTGTTCGTCCATCAGCCGCGAGGATCCTCCAAAGGACGGAGCCTCGCTTTCCGTACATGATGCGGACGTCTGCAAAGGCCGCGCCGTTAACTGTCTGTGACCGGGCTGATGTGGACCGGGAGCACGGCGATGCGCTGCTCGCCTATCGGGTCGATGGACAGCCCCTCACGTCGAAGACCGGCGAGGCGGGCGTACAACTCGCACGCCGTTCTCTGTCGCTGGCCGGACTGAACCTGACCTGGCAGCACGAGTTCGGCGACAGGAACCGCACGAGCAGGCACCGCTATTGCCGATCCGTACCTCTGTGGATGACTTCGAGTCGCGAGACCATGGGGTGGTCGGTGGCGGTGTCTCTCTCGCGTTGAGCGACAACCTGAGCGTGGCGCTCAGCGCGTCCACGACCTTCGCTGGCGATGACGGGCACCCGTATCAGGTCGGTACTTCGCTCGACTATCGCTTCTAGCTCCGCCCCGGGGAGAGCGCACCTCTCCCCGGACTCCGGTTGCGCATGAGGACAGCGCTACGCTTCCTCGACCACCCGGTTGCGCTGCATCCCGAGGTCCACCACGCCATCGCCGCTGCGGATGCTGGCCTCGACCAGATCACCGGTCTTGAGGTACTGGGTGCGGCCTTCCTGGGCCTTCATGAACAGCTTCCACTTGGTCGCTTCCGGCAGCAGGGCGGCGATGCGTTGCTTGGCTGGCGAGGGGATGGACAGGGCGCAGCCGGCCGGGGTGCCTGTGGCGATCAGGTCGCCGGCGGCGAGGTCCTGCACGGTGGATAGTTCGGCGAGGGTCTGCGCCGGGCCGTGGACGAGGTTGGCGGTGCTGTCGTTCTGGCGCACCTGGCCGTTCACCGTCAGGCGCAGCTGCAGGTTCTTCAGGTATTTCATCTCGTCCGGTTGCAGCAGGCACAGGTAGGGGCCGACCGGGCCGAAGGTGCGGAAGCTCTTGCCCTTGTAGAACTGCATCTGCGGAATCTGCACGTCGCGGGCAGAGTAGTCGTTGACGATCACCACGCCGGCGATGAACTCGTGCAGGTTGTCGTCGTCGACCGCCAGCGGGCCGGTGATGTCGCGCTTGAGCACCAGGCCCAGCTCGATCTCGTAGTCGAGGAAGCGCACGTTGCGCGGCTTGATCAGAGGACTGTCCGCCGCCACCAGGCAACTGCTGGCCTTGGTGAAGATCATGTTGAAGTGCTTGGCGTCCGGGTCCATGCCCGACTCGATCATGTGCTGGCGGTAGTTGGCGCCCTGGCAGACGAACTGCTGGTTGCGCGTCACTGGGGCGAGCAGGGTGACTTCGTCGAGTGCCAGTTCCGCGCCGTCCAGCCGCGCCAGGTCGGCCAGGCCGTTGCCGGCGATGAAGTCGCCGGTGGTGGCGAACTCACCGGGCACCCGGGAAATGCGTCCGTCGCGGATCACGCCCCACTGGCTGCGGTTCTGGTGTTCGAAGCGGACGACGTGGACGGCCATGGAAGTGCTCCTGTTATGGGCCGAGGCGCAGGCGCATCGGCAGGTCGTGGATGGTCAAAGGTGGCGGCTCGCTTCGCCAGTATCCGGCCACCTCCATTCCTCTTTTCACGGGGTGGGCTGCAGGGGCATGGTCAGGCGCTGGGGATCCCGAAGGCAAAGTCCGAGGGCTCGAACCGGTCGGTGGTATCCATACGGATGTTTCGCAGGGCCGCCGTTTCCAGGTGCGAGGCGTACAGAGGCTCCGAAAAATAGCTGATCAGGATGGAGCGGCGGCGCGTGCCGCTCGCGTTCAGGCTGCCCGCATGCACCAGGTCGACATCGAACACCAGGATGTCGCCCGCTGAGCCTGCAAGCTGCACGGACCGGGATTCGTCATCGAAGTCGAATGGCGGCGCTCCCCGCTCGGGGCGATGGCTGCCGGGGACGATGCGGGTCGCGCCGTTGCCGGGACCGTAATCATCGAAATAGGCCAGGGCGTTCACGCTGTCGCCCGGCCGCTGGGCCGACAGGTCGCGGTGCAGCCGCTGGTGACCGCCTCCAGCAAGGGGCTCGCGGCCTTCCACCTGCGCGATGAAGAAGCGTTCTCCGATCAACTCGCCGGCCACCGCCAGCACCTCGGGCAGTCGACACACCGCCTGGATCTTCGCATCGAAGTCCAGCAACGAATGGCGCCAGTCCGCACCACGCGGCACGGGCCACTGGTCCGGCGGCCGCACGCCGGCATCGAACACGGCACGCAGGTCATCCAGCCATTCGGCCGGGATCGCCCGACGGAGCAGCACGTAGCCATTCCGATGAAGCTGCTCGCGGCCAGCCATGGCTTCTTCGATTTCCTTGACCATCAACGCATCCTGCTGGGCGGCCCGGGGCTGGGCGAAGGCATCGTGTGATTGAAAGGCCGGAGCCTGGATTCTGTGGGGCGGATGAGATCGGAGCCGGTCGGATCAGGCACCGGGAGCCCAATTTTCAAGCCAGGGTAGACGAAAACGGCCTCGTCTTGTCTGGCCGCAAGCGAACGGCCAGGAGCGTGCCCTCGATGGCGCCGGCGAAAGCGACCTGCGAGCGAAGGCGGTTGCTCGACCCGCGGGCATAAAAAAGGCTATGTCCCCGTTATATGTTGGTGGCGCAATCCTGCTCTTGTGGGAGCGGCTGGGCGGCATTCCGATTGGCCGCGAGATTCGCGGATAAATCCGCTCCCACAAGGCGCGCAACAACCAGGCTCTGTACGAAAAGTGCCTGCGCTCGGTGATGCTTCGTTAAAAACGGGTTCGGAATGCTCATTTACAGCTCGTAAACTCGCATGCGAGCCCAGTCCGCTTCCTCACCTGTTTTTGTGGGGGCGCCTAGCCCTCGCCTGACCTTCGCTCGACGACTTTTCGTACAGACCCTAACGGGGACATAGCCATAAAAAAGCCGCCCTGAGGGGGCGGCAAGGTCTCCAGCAGATTTCGATGACGGGTGTGCTGGAGGCGGTTCCTCCTGGCGCGGCGGTCAGCGGATGCCGATGGCGCGCAGCGCCGCCGGGGTGAAGTCCGCGGTCTTGGCCTTGAGGCCGAAGCGGTAGGCGTTCTTCACCTTGTTGAACATGTAGTTGCCCAGGTAGCGGCCCGAGATCAGGTCGTAGGTCAGCTCGCCGGCGGAGATCTGCGTCTGCACGTCGTACAGCGGCAGGATGTGGTTCTCCGAGACGCGCCACAGGTTGCCGCGGGCGTCGTAGTGGTCGGCCTCGACGATGGTCCAGCTGTCTTCGTCGATGAACAGGTGGCGCTTGGAGTAGACGTGGCGCTGTCCCTCCTTCAGCGTGCCGACGATTTCCCAGACCCGGTGCAGCTCGTAGCGGGTCTTGTCCTGGTTGAGGTGGCCGGGGGTGATCAGCTCGTCGTAGCTGTTGGCCGGGTCCGCCAGGCGGAAGCTGTTGTAGGGCACGTACATCTCGCGCTTGCCGACCAGTTGCCAGTCGTAGCGATCCGGCGAGCCGTTGAACATGTCGGTCTGGTCGGTGGTGCGCAGGTTGCCCGGGCCGGGGCTGTCGTAGGCCACCTGCGGCGCGCGGCGCACCCGGCGCTGGCCGGAGTTGTACTGCCAGGCCATCCGCGGCTCCTTCACCTGGTTGAGGGTCTCGTGGACCAGCAGCACGCCGCCCACGTCGCGCGCCGGCGCGATGTTCTCGGAGGTGAAGTAGTAGAGGATGTTCTTCGACTTCTTCGGGTCGTAGTCCAGCAGTTCCTCGCTGTAGGCCAGGCGGTCGCGCTCGGTCTTCCACGAGTAGTCGCCGGTGGGGGTGGTCATGAAGGCCGTGGTTTCCCGGGTGAAGCTGCCGCCGCGGTAGCGGGTGATGTGGTTCCACAGCACTTCCAGGCCGTTCTGCGGAATGGGGAAGGCCAGCGGGCTGGAGTAGTTCTCCAGGCCGTTGCCGCCTTCCACCGTCTGCGTGGCGGTGGCGTTGCGCCGCGCGATCTCGTAGGCCTTCTGCGGCCAAGCGATGCTGCGGTGGGTGGTGTACACGGGAATCCTGTAGGTGTTGGGGTAGCGGGCGAACAGCGCCTGCTGGCCCGGGCTCAGTTGCTCCCGGTACTGGTCCAGGTTCTGCGCGGTGATGGTGAACAAAGGCGCCTCGCCGGCGAACGGATCGGCGCGGAAGCCGTCGCTGACCTGGCCGGCGTCCCGCGCCAGGCCGCCGGTCCACTCGGGGATGCTGCCGGCGGCGTTGCCGGCGCGCTCGGCGCCGACCGGGGTGAGGCTGGCGCCAAGCCTGTCCGCCTGCGCCGCGTCCACGGCGCCATGGGCGGTGTTGAGCAGCAGCGGCAGGCACAGCGAGAGCGCGCAGCGCGAGAAGAGGGTGGGTCGATTCATGTGGAGCATCCTCAGAACGTCACGCCGATGCTGGCGCTGATGAAGTCGCGGTCACCGTTGGTGGCGTAGTCGCCGCCGAAGAAGTCGGTGTAACTGATGCTGGCTTCGTAGTTGTTCAGGTATTTGGCGCTGAGGCCGATGCTGACGGCCTTGCTGCCCTCGGTGAAGTTGGGGCCGTAGCCGTCCACGTCGTGCGACCAGGCCAGGCTGGGGCTGAGGTCGAGCCCGCCGATCACGCCGTTGTAGGTCAGGCCGGCGCGCAGGCGGTAACCCCAGGAGTTGCGGGTGAAGAAGCCCTTGTCGTTGCAGTATTCCGGCAGGCTGCTGAGCACGGCCCGGCACAGGTCGGTGCCGTCCTCGCCGAAGTATTCGCCCGGCCCGAAGTGGCTGGCGCGGCCGAAGCGGAACTCGCCCCACTTGCCCTCGCTGATGCCGTTGAGGTGGTTGAAGGCCACCTCGCCGATCAGGTTCAGGCGGCTGGCGCCCAGCACCTGGTCGAAGGTCTGCACCACGCTCACCTGGCCCTGGGTCATGGGCACTCGGGTGTAGCCTTGCACCTCGTCGCCGGGGATGCCCGAGTTGGGGATGATGCTCGGCACCAGCGGCGAAAGGCGCAGGGTGGCGTAGGTCAGGTCGTCGACGCCCAGCGGCATGTTCGGCCGGTGGCTCAGCTCGCCTTCCACGGAGGCGGTGCCCACGGTGGTGGCGAAGCTCAGGCCGTACAGGCGGATGTCCTCGGGGTAGGAGAGGAAGTACTGGGCGTAGGCCGCGCCGTAGCCCGGGGTGGCGAAGGGGTTTTCCGCGCTGCTGATGACCGAGTTACCCACCGGCATGCGGCTGTGGTAGTTGAGGTAGTAGAGGCTGAACTCGGTGTCGTTCAGCTCCGGCACGAACCAGCGCAGGGCGAGGCCGAACTGGCCGCTGTCGCGGGCGTCGCGGTCGCCACCGCGGGGCAGGTAGATGGTGTTGCCGTTACGGCCGCTGTTGTCGGACCGGCCCGGTTCGATGTCCCGCCCGCTCACCACGTAACGGTCGTCGCAGCCGTCGGCGATGATGTCCGAGCTGGCGAAGAAGGTGCCGCAGTTGTCGGCGACGGTCTGGTCCCACTCCAGCTGGTAGAAGGCCTCCACGCTGATGTCTTCGGCCAGCGCCTGCTGCAGGTAGAACATGTTCACCGGCAGCAGCCCTTCCTTCAGCTCCGAGCCGGGGCGGCGCAGGGCGTTGGCGTCCAGCGGGTTGATGCTGTTGATGCCGCCGCCGATGAACAGGCTGCCGCCCCAGCTGACCACCTGCTTGCCGACGCGGACCGAGCCGGGCAGGTCGGCGACCTCGTAGTTGTGGTAGACGAAGGCGTCGAGCAGCTCCACGCCGGACGACTGGGCGCCGCGCTTGCGGTTGTCGTCGCGGATGTCGTAGAGCAGGCGGTGCTCGTCCTTCAGCTCGAAGTCGTACCAGTACTTGCCGCGCAGGAACACCCCGGTGTCGCCGTATTTAAGTTCGAGGTCGTGGATGCCCTTGAAGATCTTCGAGAAGGTCTCGCCCTTCTTGAAGTTCAGCCTCGCGTCGTCGGAGGTGCGGGTATCGCCCTTGCCGCCGTTGCCGGCGCCGATGAAGTCGCGGTCCGGCGCGCGGACCGCCCAGCTCGCGCCGATGGACAGGGCCGAGTCGAACTTCCCTTCCACTTCGCCGATGTTGAAATTGACCGCTTGGGCGCCGGCCATGTAGCTCGCCGTCGCCACCGCCAGGATGGCTGCACCGGGCATGCCGGGCCGCTTGATGGTTGGTTTCACGTCTGTTCACCTTTTCTTGTTTTCGATGCGGGCCCCAGCGAGCGCTGCGTTCCCGGGCATCCCTAGGCTTGGCGAGTCAGGGCATTGATGTACTGTTTTTGTACATGTGTATGAACTGATCTCCATAAAACGCTATACATATGCGATTGACATGTAAATCTGTACGGTTTTTGTGCATGCGTGTCGGCCGCGCGCCGGGGAGGCGCGGGCGGAAGGGGGGCA